>NZ_JBVHVX010000001.1:0-581010 GCF_055564615.1 Agromyces sp. NPDC029043
GGTTCCCAACACCCGAAGGCATCAGGGAGTTCAAATCACTGACAGAGAAACAACTGACTCGAAAATCAAATTGTCCATCAATCAAAGGAAACCCACCCCATCCGAAGACGAGGCCGGGGTTCAAAAAATTGGCATTGAACATAGTGCACGCTGTTGAGTTCTCAAGAAACGGACGCACCCGGGTCACGGTCGCCTGAGGCGAGCCGATCAGCCGAGACTGTTTCGTTCTTCATCCGGTGATCCTCGAGGGGACCGTGCCGGACGCTTCGAACCTGGACGATCGAGATCGTGGAGGTTCGGGATCGTGCCGCTTGAGGAGGAGAAGCTCTTTCGCTTCTCTCGCTCCTGTGGGGCAACGAATGAATACTTTACGGAGATCCGTGACCTCCCGCAACTCAGCCCTGCATCCCGGGCGTGTCGCCCGTCATTCCGCCCATCTGGGCGGATCGGAGCCCCACGGGTGCGGGGCCTCGCGCCACGTCATCGGACCCTCCGGCGAGGCGATCGCGGGAAGCGCGATCCGCTGCTTCCCGCCCGGTCCGACCAGGGTGCTCGCGTGAGCGGCACGGGCAGGGCCATCCAGCCCCGCCGGCGCGGGCTCGGCGAGCCGCGGCATCGCGAGCAGTTCCGCGGCCGTCCGGCGCAGCGACATCCGCGCGACCCAGGATCCGCCCTCGTCACGTCGCCGCTGGAGCATCGTCGCGACCGCCGCCGCGAGCAGGTATCCCGTCGCGTGGTCGAGCGCCTGCGCCGGCAGCGCGCCGGGCGCATCGGGCGCGCCTTCGATGAGCGCGATCCCGCTCGCCGCCTGCACGAGGCTGTCGAATCCCCCGCGCTCGACGGCGTCGTCGTCGAAGCCCCACGCCGAGAGCTGCGCGACGACGAGGCCGGGATGGTGGCTGAGCAGTGCCGCGGGCTCGAGGCCGAGCCGCCGCAGGGCGCTCGGCCGGTAGCCGAGCACCACCGCATCGGCCGTGCCGAGCAGCGCGTTGAACCGCGCGGCATCGTCGACCACCCGCAGGTCGAGGACTGCGGAGCGCTTGCCCGGCCCCGTGTCGAGGTGCTGCCATCCGATCTCGGGCGGTTTCGGGGGATCGATGCGCAGTACGTCGGCGCCGAGCAGGGCCAGCGTGCGCGTGGCGACGGGCCCGGCGATCACGCGCGTGAGGTCGAGCACGCGGACGCCGACGAGCGGAAGCCCGGACGCCGCGGCGGGCGTGCGCGACGGCGCCGCCGCATCCGCCCGCCGCGTCACCTCGACGAGCGGCGTCGCGACCAGGCGCGCGTCGACGGCGGGATCCTCGGGCGCGACCACGACGCACATGCCGCCCGCCGCAGTGACGGCCTGCGCGAGCGCCGCGGCATCCCACCGGGCCACGGCATCGTCGACGCGCGCCGGCACCGCGGCATCCGTCGCCGACAGCCCGAGCACGCGCCGCAGGGCGGCGGCGTGGTGCGGGTAGTTGCCGTGCGTGCGAACCCAGCCGTCACGCGTACGACGGAACCCCGAGAGCGGCGCCCAGGCGTCAGGCGCCCGACCGTCGAACTCGGCGACGCGCTCGCTCGCGAACGCCGTCGCGATGCGGGCGCCGTCGAGGCGCAGCGAACCCGGGCCGGCCGCTCTGCCCCACCCGGCGAGGGTGGCAGCGGCGACGGATGCCGCGGCGAGGCCGGACACGTCGAGGCGTGCGGGCAACGGCACCTCGGGCAGCGGTGCGAGCGCGACGAGCTCGCCGGGGTCGCGCCCGAGCTCGGTCCACACGCGTGCGAGGAGGCGCTCGGCGGCTCCCCCTCGCATCATCGCGGCCTACCGGACGAAGACGCCCGCGAGGGTCTTCTTGCCGCGGCGGAGCACCGCCATGCCGCCCGAGGGGACGCGATCGGAGATCGTCGCGGCCTCGTCGTCGACGCGCACGTTGTCGAGTGAGACGCCGCCCTGCGCGATCGCGCGACGCCCCTCGCTGAGGCTCGAGACGAGCCCGGTATCGACCAGCAGCTGTGCGATCGGTACTCCGGGTTCGGCGTCGGTGTTCGGGAGCTCGCGAAGCGCGGCCTCGAGTGTGGAGGGGTCGAGGCCCGCGAGCTCGCCCTGCCCGAACAGCGCCTGGGACGCCGCGACGACGGCGGCCGTCGCTTCCGCCCCATGCACGAGGGTCGTCACCTCGTGCGCGAGCACGCGCTGCGCCTCACGACGGAACGGCTCGGTCTCGACCTTCTCGGCGAGCTCGTCGATCCGCTCGCGCGTGAGGAAGGTGAACACCTTGAGGCGGTCGATCACGTCGGCATCGTCGGTGTTGAGCCAGAACTGATAGAAGCGGTACGGGCTGCACATCTCGGCGTCGAGCCAGATCGCGTTGCCCTCGCTCTTGCCGAACTTGGTGCCGTCGGAGTTCGTGATCAGCGGCGTGCCGATGGCGTGCACGTGCACGCCCTCGACGCGGTGGATGAGATCGGTGCCGCTCGTGAGGTTGCCCCACTGGTCGCTGCCGCCCGTCTGCAGCACGCAGTCGTACTGCCGGTGGAGCTCGAGGTAGTCGAAGCCCTGCAGGATCTGGTAGCTGAACTCGGTGTAGCTGATGCCCGCCTCGGAGTTCAGGCGCGAGGCGACGGCATCCTTCTTCAGCATGGTGCCGACGCGGTAGTGCTTGCCGATGTCGCGGAGGAAGTCGATGGCCGAGAGGCCGGCCGTCCAATCGAGGTTGTTCACCATTCGGACGGCGTTCTCGCCCTCGGCGGAGAGGAAGCGGCTGATCTGGGCGCGTAGTCGCTCGACCCACTCGGCGACGGTCTCCTTGGTGTTGAGCGTGCGCTCCGCGGTGGGCCGCGGGTCGCCGATGAGGCCCGTCGAACCGCCGACGAGCCCGAGCGGCTTGTGTCCGGCGAGCTGGAGCCGGCGGAGCGTGAGGATCTGCACGAGATTGCCCAGGTGCAGGCTGGCCGCCGTGGGGTCGAAGCCGCAGTAGTAGGTGATCGGGTCGCCGGCCAGGAGCCGCTTGAGCGCGGCCTCGTCGGTCGAGACATGGACGAGCCCGCGCCAGCGGAGCTCCTCCCAGATGTCGTCGAACGTCGGGTCGTTCTGCTGCGTGGCGAGGATCGCGGGGTCGGACACGACAGCAAGGCTATCAGCGGGCCTGGGGTCGCCCCGGTCAAGTCCGGTACCTTCGGATGAACAGATCAAGCTATGAGCCTTGAATCGACCTGTCCAAGGATGCTACCTTATCCAAGGGAGGCGCCATGTTCGTGATCACCGCCGACCAGGTCGGCAGCCGGACCGACATCGACCGCTCGTCATCGATGCAGCGCGAGCTGCAGGGGCGCTTCGGCCCGCGGCTGCGGCTGCCGGTCGACCAGACGGCGGGAGATGAGCTGCAGCTCCTCACCGACCATGCCGGCACGGCCCTCGATGTCGCGCTCGTGCTCGGCCGCGACGGGCACTGGAGCGTGGGCCTCGGCGTGGGCGACGTCCGGACTCCCCTGCCCGACGCCGTTCGCAAGGCCACGGGCGGGGCGTTCATCGCGGCGCGCGAGGCCGTCGACGCCGCCAAGCGCGCCGACGGCCGCTTCGCCCTTCGCGCGAGCGCTTCCACGGAGGTCGCCGATCACGCCGGCGCGCCGCTCGGCGCCGCCGAGCTCGAGCCGCTGATCCGGCTGCTCCTGCTCGTGCGCGACCGCCGCAGCCGGCAGGGGTGGGAGGCGATCGACCTCGTGCGCGAGGTCGGCAGCCAGAAGCGCGCGGCCGAGCGCCTCGGCATCTCCGACGCCGCCGTCAGCCAGCGCCTCAAGGCGGCCGTCTGGTCGGTCGACGACGAGGCACGGCGGGGCCTCGTCCGCCTCCTCGCCGAGCTCGACCGCGCGACGAGCGCCGTCTCGACATCGGAGGAGACGGATGCGCCGGATGGCACGGACGCGGCGGAGGACACGACCGCGACGCGCGCCGACGACCGCCGCGACGATGACCGCGGCGGTCGCTAGGCTCGGTCGACGACCCGAACCTGCCCCCCGGGCATCTCGGACCCACCCCGGAGAAGCGGAGGCCCATGTGAACCTCGACGACGCGATGTCGGCGCTCGGATGGATCGTGATCGTGGGTTCGCTCGCGATCGCGGCGGTGTTCTCCGCGCTGGCGTACCACCGACCTCGGCCGCCGTACCTGTACGTGGCCGGCGGTGCGGTCGTCGTGGCGCTGGTCGCCGGCTCGACGGCGCACGCCGACGCCCCACCCGTCGCGGCGCCGCTGATCGCCCTCCTCGGTATCACCGTCGCCGTATTCGGCGGCAGCCCCGCCGCGGCGACCGCACTACAGCTCGCGATGGGCGGCAGCGCCGCACCCGGTGCCCACGGCGGCATCCTGGTGGCCGTGCGCTCCGACGAACCGCGGGAGCCCGGCATCCTCCCGCCCAGGCGCGAGGTCCTGCGCGGCGGTCTCATCATCGGCGTGCTCGAGCGAATCGGTGCGGCAGGCTCCATCATCGCGGGCTTCCCCGAGGGGCTGGCGATCGTCGTCGCCGTGAAGGGCGTCGGCCGGTTCACCGAGCTCGAGGCGCCCGAGGCACGCGAGCGCTTCATCATCGGCACGTTCGCGAGCCTCACGTGGGCGTGCGCCGCGGCGCTCGCGGTGCACCTCGCGATCCGCTGAGCCGGGCCCGCTTCCCGGACCGCGCCGTCGTCGACGAGCAGGTCAGTGCGACTTCGGATGGCGCCGGTACGCCGAGACCCCGGGGTCGCCGGGGATCCAGAACCGCCACGGGTACGCGACCGCCCCGCCCGCGCCGGCGATGCCGGTGCGGGGGCCGGTCAGGTGCGGCACGGGTTGCCGGGGCACGACGAGGTCGAACGGCGGCGCCAGCAGGTCGCTGCCGTTGCGCGCCAGGGGCACCCCGAGCGCCTGCGCGAGCCGCGCCGGCCCGCGCGCGAGATCGCGTTCCGCCGACCGCGGCCGGCGCGCCCGCGCCAGGCCGGCGCCCTCGACGATGGTGCCGCCGCGCAGCAGCACGCCACCCGAGGTCCCGGCCTCGTCGGCGACGATGTTGAGGCACGTGTGCATGCCGTACGTGAAGTACGCGTACAGGTGCCCGCCCTCGCCGAACATGACCTCGTTGCGCGCCGTGCGCCCTCGGAACGCGTGCGAGCCCGGGTCGACGCCCACGCCGCGGTAGGCCTCGACCTCCGAGAGGCGCACGGCGACCCGCCCCTCGGGCGACTCGTAGCCGAGCACGGCGCCGAGCAGCAGCGGCGCGAGCTCCACCGAGTCGCGGAGGAACCAGTCTTGATCCGGGCGCACGAGCGCCGCGCCATGCGCAGCGCCCGCGGCCGGACCGGCGCCGCGCGCCATCCGCTCGCCCGTCGTCACGTCGTCGTGGCTCAGTCGTCGCCCCCAGGAAGGCCGTGCACGAGGTGCCGCACGCGGTCGGCGAGCGCCGCGAACTGCGCGTCGACGCGCTCGGGCGCCGTGCCGCCGATGCCGTCGCGGCTCGCGACGGACCCCTCGATCGTGAGCACCGCCCGCACGTCGGGTGTGAGGTGCGGTGAGATCGCGGCGAGCGCGGCGTCGTCGACCTCGTGCAGGTCGAGCGAGTGCTCTTCGGCATGGCGGACGAGCGCCCCCGTGATCTCGTGCGCGTCGCGGAACGGCACGCGGCGCTTCACGAGCCACTCCGCGACGTCGGTCGCCAGCGAGAAGCCGGCCGGCGCGAGCTCGGCCATGCGATCGGTGTGGAACGTCAGGGTCTCGATCATGCCCGTGAACGCCGGGAGCAGCACCTCGAGCGTCTCGACCGAGTCGAAGACGGGCTCCTTGTCCTCCTGCAGGTCGCGGTTGTATGCGAGCGGGAGCGCCTTGAGCGTGGCGAGCAGGCCCGTGAGGTTGCCGATGAGCCGCCCCGACTTGCCCCGCGCCAGCTCGGCGATGTCGGGGTTCTTCTTCTGCGGCATGATCGACGACCCCGTCGAGTAGGCGTCGTCGAGTGTGACGAAGCCGAACTCGCGCGTGTTCCAGAGGATGACCTCCTCGGAGATGCGCGACAGGTCGATGCCGATCATCGCCGCCACGAACGCGAACTCCGCGACCACGTCGCGACTCGCGGTGCCGTCGATCGAGTTCTCGGCGGGCGCCGCCAGACCGAGGTCGCGGGCGACGGATGCCGCGTCGAGCCCGAGCGTCGACCCGGCGAGCGCCCCGCCGCCGTAGGGCGAGACATCCGCTCGCCGGAGCCAGTCGATGAGCCGCTCGAGGTCGCGCGAGAGCGCCCAGCCGTGTGCGAGCAGGTGGTGCGCGAGCAGGACGGGCTGGGCGTGCTGCAGGTGCGTGCGCCCCGGCATGATCGCGCCGCGGTGCTGTTCGGCCTGCGCGGCGAGCGCGTCGATGAGGTGGACCACCTGGCGGCCGATGGTCGCGGCGTGGTCCTTGAGGTAGAGGCGGACGAGCGTGGCGATCTGGTCGTTCCGGCTTCGTCCTGCACGGAGCTTGCCGCCCAGTTCGGCGCCGACCTCGTCGATGAGCGCGGCCTCGAGCGCGCCGTGGACGTCCTCGTCGGCCTCGGCGGCGACGAGGTCGCCGGCGAGCACCCGGGCCTCGAGTGCGTCGAGCCCGGTCAGCATCCGGTCGAGCTCGGCCGGCTCCAGGTAGCCGGCCGCGGCGAGCGCGCGGGCGTGCGCGCGCGAGCCCGCCAGGTCGTAGGGGGCGAGCTGCCAGTCGAAGTGGGTCGACTTCGACAGCCGCTGCAGCTCGGGCGACGGGCCGCCGGCGAAGCGGGCGCCCCAGAGCGAACCCTCGTTGGTGCCGTGCGCGCCGTTCTCGTCGGTCATGCTCACGCGTCCTTCCTGGCGAGGAGCCACACGAGCAGCGCCTTCTGCGCGTGCAGCCGGTTCTCCGCCTCGTCCCAGATGATCGAGCGCGGGCCGTCGATGACCTCGGCCGTCACCTCGTATCCGCGGTCGGCGGGCAGGCAGTGCATGAAGACCGCATCGGCCTTGGCCAGCGCCATCAGCTCGTCGTCGACCTTGTACGCGCCGAACGTGGCGACGCGGTGCGCCTTCTCGTCCTCCTTGCCCATCGACACCCACGTGTCGGTGACGATCACGTCGGCGCCGGCCGCGGCCTCGGCCGGATCGGTGTAGAGCGCGACCGATCCCCCGGTGCCGGCGGCGATGCGGTCGGCATCGGCGACGACGGATGCCGCGGGCGAGAACTCCTCGGGTGAGGCGACCCGCACGTGCATGCCGGCGGTCGCCCCGGCCAGCACGTACGACTGCGCCATGTTCGACGCGCCGTCGCCGAGGAACGCCACGGTGAGGCCCGCGAGCCGGCCCTTGTGCTCGCGGATCGTCAGCAGGTCGGCGAGCAGCTGGCAGGGATGGAAGTCGTCGGAGAGCGCGTTGACGACGGGGACGGTGGTTCCGGCCGCCATCTCGTCGAGGCCGGACTGCGCGTACGTGCGCCAGACGATCGCCGACACCATCCGCTCGAGCACGCGGGCGGTGTCGGAGGGCGTCTCCTTCCCGCCGAGCTGGCTCGACGCGGTCGAGATGATGAGCGGCGACCCGCCGAGGTCGGCGATCCCGACCGCGAACGAGACGCGCGTGCGCGTGGACGACTTGTCGAAGATGACCGCGACGGTCTGCGGCCCGGCGAGGGGCTGCTCGGACCAGCGGTCGGCCTTGAGTCGCTCGGCGAGGTCGAGGATCTCGGCCTGCTCGGCGGGGGTGATGTCGTCGTCGCGGAGGAAGTGGCGGGTCATGGGGCTCCGTTCGTGCGCGCGGTGGGCGCGCGGCGGGTCGATGAGGTCGGTGGAGTCAGCGGGCGGCGGTGGCGGTGACGGCCTCGAGCGCGCGCGAGAACCGCGCCTCGAACTCGTCGAGCTCGGCGTCGCCGATGGTGAGCGGGGGCGCGATGCGGATGGTCGCGTCGTTGGCGGCGTTCACGATGAGGCCGGCGTCGAGCGCGGCGGCGGAGACCGCCGCGGCGGCGGGCTCGGTCAGGGCGACGCCGGCGAGCAGGCCCCTGCCACGGACCCCGGCGACGAGCGGCGAGCCGAGGGCGAGCACGCGTTCGCGCAGCTCGGTGCCGCGGCGGGCGGCGTTCTCGACCAGGCCGGCGCGTTCGATCTCGCCGAGCACCGCGTTCGAGACGGTCGTCGCGAGCGGGTTGCCGCCGAACGTCGAACCGTGCTGGCCCTTCGAGAACAGCTCGGAGGCATGCCCGAACGTGACGAGACCGCCGATCGGGAAGCCGCCGCCGATGCCCTTCGCGACGGTGATGGCGTCGGGCACGATGCCGTCGTGCTGGAAGGCGAACCACTCGCCCGTCCGGCCGGCACCGGTCTGGATCTCGTCGACGATCAGCAGGGCGCCGTGACGCCGGGTCAGCTCCCGCGCGGCGTCGAGATAGCCGGCGGGCAGGTCGAGGACGCCCGCCTCGCCCTTGATCGGCTCGATGACGAGCGCCGCGACGCCGTCGTCGAGCTCGGCCTCGAGGGCCTCGATCGTCGACGGGATGTGGTCGACGCCCCCGGGCAGCGGCTCGAACGCATCGCGCATGGCCGGCTTGCCGGTGAGCGCGAGCGAGCCCATGGTGCGGCCGTGGAACGCGTCGACGAGCGCGAGCACGCGGGTCCGAGCGCCGCCGGAGTTGTTCAGGCGGGCGAGCTTGAACGCCGCCTCGTTCGCCTCGGCGCCCGAGTTGCCGAACCACACGCGACCGGCGTCGCCCGCGCCCGTGAGGCGGGTGAGGCGGTCGGCGAGTTCGAGCGTCGGCTCGGTCGCGAAGTAGTTCGAGACGTGCGCGAGTGTCGCGGCCTGGCGCGAGACCGCCTCGACGAAGACCGGGTGCGCGTGGCCCAGCGAGTTGACGGCGATGCCCGCCAGGAAGTCGAGGTACCGCTTGCCCTCGTCATCCTCGACCCACGCGCCCTCACCGCGGACGAGCTTGAGCAGGGGCATCCCGAGCGTGCGCATCATGCGGTGCTCGAACCGGTCGCGCCAGTCGCTCATGCGATCACCTCCGACGCGGTCGCGGCGGTCGCCGTCGCCGCGCCCGCCGGCACGACCTCGGTGCCGATCCCCTGGCGGGTGAAGATCTCGAGGAGGATCGAGTGCGGTACGCGGCCGTCGATGATCGCGGCCTTCGGCACGCCGCCCGCCACGGCCTCGAGGCACGCCGCCATCTTCGGGATCATGCCGGACTCCAGCGAGGGCAGCAGGGCCTCGAGCTCGGGCACGGCGATCTCGGAGACGAGGGAGTCGCGGTTCGGCCAGTCGCGGTAGAGGCCCGCGACGTCGGTGAGGATCACGAGCTTCGCGGCGCCCAGCGCGACCGCGAGCGACGCGGCCGCCGAGTCGGCGTTCACGTTGAGCGACTGCCCGCGCTCGTCGAGGTCGGGCGCGATCGAGGACACCACGGGGATGCGGCGGGCCTCGAGCTGCGCGAACACGGCCTCGGGGTCGACCTCGACGACGTCGCCGACGAGCCCGAGGTCGACCTCCTCGCCGTCGACGATCGCGCCCCGGCGGCGGCCGCGGAACAGTCCCGCATCCTCGCCGGAGAGCCCGGCCGCGAGCGGCCCGTGCTCGTTGATGAGGCTCACGAGCTCGCGGTTGACCTGCCCTGACAGCACCATCCGGACCACGTCCATGGTCTCGGGGGTGGTGACCCGGTAGCCGCCGCGGAACTCGCTCGGGATGCCGAGCCGCTCGAGCATCGACGAGATCTGCGGGCCGCCGCCGTGCACCACGACCGGCCGGATGCCGGCGTACCGGAGGTACACCATGTCCTCGGCGAACGCGCGCTGCAGCTCGGGGCTCACCATCGCGTTGCCGCCGAACTTCACGACGATGATCTCGCCGTGGAAGCGCTTCAGCCATGGGAGCGATTCGATGAGCGTCTCGGCCTTGCGCGCGGCGGCGGCGGCATCCGTCCTGGCGTCGCCGTCGTGGGTCATCTGCTCCTCGCCCATCATCAGCTCGAGTACGCGCTGTTCTCGTGCACGTAGTCGTGCGTGAGGTCGTTGGTCCAGATGGTCGCGGATGCCTCGCCCGCGTGCAGTTCGACGAGCACGTGCGTCGAGCGGGGCGCGAGGTCGACCTCGTCGCGCGGACGGTCGGGCCGGCCCGCGTGGCAGACGCGCACGCCGTTCATCGTGACGTCGACGAGGTACGGATCGAACGGCGCCGACGTGGTGCCGATCGCCGCGAGCACGCGACCCCAGTTGGGATCGTTGCCGAAGATCGCCGCCTTGAAGAGGTTGTTGCGGGCCACCGACCGGCCGACCTCGACCGCGTCGTCTTCGGTGACGGCGCCTCGCACCTCGATCGCGATGTCGTGGCTCGCGCCCTCGGCATCGGCCTGCAGCTGCAGCGCGAGGTCGCGGCATGCGGTCGTGAGCGCCTCGGTGAACGTCGCCGCGTCGGGCACCACGCCCGATGCGCCCGAGGCCAGGAGCGTGACCTGGTCGTTCGTCGACATGCAGCCGTCGGAATCCAGCCGGTCGAAGGTGACGTGGGTTGCCCGGCGCAGCGCGGCGTCGAGCTCGGCGGGGGCGAGGTCGGCATCGGTCGTGAGCACGACGAGCATCGTCGCGAGGCCCGGCGCGAGCATGCCCGCACCCTTCGCCATGCCGCCGATGCGCCATCCGTCGACCTCGACCAACGTGGTCTTCGGCTTGGAGTCGGTCGTCATGATCGCGCGCGCCGCGTCGGCACCCGACGCGTCGTCGGCCGTGAGTCGGTTCGCCGCGGAGAGCACGCCCTCCTCCAGCACCTCGCCGTCGAGCTGGTCGCCGATGAGGCCGGTCGAGCAGACGAGCACGTCGCCGGCCGAGACGTGCAGGGCGGATGCGGCGGCCTCGGCCGTGCGGTGGGTCACCTGGAACCCCTCGGAGCCGGTGAAGCAGTTCGCTCCGCCCGAGTTCAGCACGATCGCCGAGACCGTGCCGTCCTGGATGACCTGCTGCGACCACAGGATGGGGTTGGCCTTGGCGCGGTTGGAGGTGAACACGGCGGCCGCGTGCTGCCGGGGCCCGCGGTTGACGACGAGCGCGAGGTCGAGCGCGCCCGTGCGCTTGATGCCCGCCGCGATGCCCGCGGCCTCGAAGCCGGCTGCCGCGGTGACGGTCACGGGGCCACCCCGTTCACGGGGAGGCCGGTCGCCTCGGCGAGGCCGAGCGCGATGTTCGCCGATTGGATCGCAGCGCCCGCGGTGCCCTTGACCAGGTTGTCGACCGCGGCGACGACGACCACGCGGCCGGCCGCGGCGTCGACCGCGAGTCCCATCAACGCGGTGTTGGCGCCGAGCACGTCGGCCGTGCGCGGGAACTGCCCCTCGGGCAGCACCTGCACGAAGTGCTCGCCGGCGTACGCATCCTCCCAGGCGGCCCGGATCGCGGCCGGATCGGTGCCGGGCACGACTCGGGCGGTGGAGGTGGCGAGGATGCCCCGCGCCATCGGCACGATCGTGGGCGTGAACGAGATCGTCGGCGAGGCCGCGCCCGCCCACCGCAGTGACTGCTGGATCTCGGGGATGTGGCGGTGCGTGCCGCCGACGGCATACGGGTTCGTCGAGCCGAGGATCTCGGAGCCGAGCAGGTGCGCCTTGAGCGCCCGGCCCGCGCCAGAGGGGCCGACCGCGAGGACGGAGACGAGGTCGCGGTCCTCGATCACACCGGCGCGGATGCCGGGCGCGAGCGAGAGCGCCACGGTCGAGGCGTTGCATCCCGGTGCGGCGATACGACGGGTCGACGCCAGGCGCGTGCGCTGCGTGCCCGACAGCCGGGGCAGTTCGGGAACGCCGTACTCCCACGTGCCGTGGAAGTCGCCGCCGTAGAACGCCGCCCAGTCGTCGCGGGACTCGAGGCGGTGATCGGCGCCGCAGTCGACGACGAGCGTGTCGTGGCCGAGCTCGGCCGCGATGGCGCCCGATGCTCCGTGCGGCAGGGCGAGGAAGACCACGTCGTGCCCGGCGAGCGTCTCGGCGGACGTCTCCTTGAGCGTGAGGTGCGTGTAGCTGCGAAGGTGCGGCTGCACCGCGGTGAGCGGCTGGCCGGCGTTCGAGTGCGCGGTGACGGTGCGCACCTCGAACTCGGGGTGATCGGCGAGGAGGCGCAGCAGCTCCCCACCCGCATAGCCGGACGCGCCGGACACGGCGACGGTGAACGTCATGGATTCCACCTTATGGGCTGAAGGGTCGAGTGAGTCGGCTCCGGCGACGCCCAGGACGGCAGGCTCAGGCCGCCGCGGGAGTCGCCTGGATTCGGCGCTCGCCCCGACGTCGGCCGCGCACCACGACGGCACGCGTGACGCGTGCGGGGCGCTCGAGCCGGACGGTGGACATGCAGCGACCCTATCGAGCGGTGAGGACGACTCGCAAACCGGGACGACGCGGGAGGACGCGACTCAGACGTCGTCGCCGCGCGTTCGCACCCACGCACGGTCGACGAGCGACTCGAGCACGTGCCGGTCGATCGTGTCGAGCCGGCCGATCCAGAGGCATCCGACCCCGACCTTCACCTTGCCGAGTCGATCGATCAGCTCCTCGGCGCCCGGGGTCTGCAGCCCGTACAGCGACACCGAGGCCTTCCGCGGCGAGAACCCGACGACCATCCAGTCGCCCTCACGGCCCGACTCGTAGCGATAGTGGTGCAGCCCGTACCCGACGATCGACGGGCCCCACATGACCGCGTCGGTGTCGGTCACGCGGTCGAAGAGCTCGCGCAGCTCGAAGCCGTCGGCCCTGCGGCCCGCGGGTTCGACCGACTCGAGGAACTCGGACACCGACGCCCCCGTCGGAAGGGTCTTCGCTTCGGCCATGTCTCACGGTACCGCCGCACGCGATGCGGCGACAGCCCCGGATGGCGCTACTCGCGGATCGCCGCCCCGGTGCGCTCGGCGGCCAGCGCGGCCCCCGCGAGCTTGGCCTCGCTCGCCTCGGCCGCGGTGAGCGTGCGATCGGCGGCGCGGAAGCGCAGTGCGAACGTCAGGCTCTTGGCGCCCTCGGGCACGCCTTGGCCGCGGTAGTCGTCGACGAGGTGCAGGCCCTCGAGCAGGTCGCCCGCGCCCTCGCGCACCGCATCGGCGACGCGCGCGGCGGGCACGTCGGCGGCGACGACGAGCGAGAGGTCCTGCGTCGCGGCCGGCAGCGTGCCGATCGGGCGCGCCTCCACCGACGGATCGGTCAACGCGAGGATCGCGTCGAGGTCGACCTCGGCGACCGCGACGACGCGCGGCAGGTCGGCCTCGGCGGTGAGCGCCGGGTGCAGCTCGCCCGCGTATCCGACGACCCGGCCGGCGACCCGCACCTCGGCGGTGCGACCGGGGTGCAGCGCCTGGTGCCGGCCCTGGGCGAACTCGACATCGGCGCCGGCGGCGTGCGCGATGCGACGCACCGCGTCGAGCGCGTCGGCGATGCCGGCCGGCTCGGCGGCGCGGCCGGGCTGCTTCGGTCGCAGGTCGCCCGTGAGCAGCACGCCGACGTGGCGCGGCTGCACGGGGATGCCGGCGTTCAACTCGCGGAGCACGGCCTCGCTCGGGCGCTCCCAGCCGATGGGCAGTTCCGCGCTCCCGTAGGTGCGGCCCGTCTCGGGCAGGAACACGAGCCCGAGCTCGAACACGTCGAGATCGGTCAGCCCCCGCGACACGTTGCGGCGCGCGACGCCGATCAGGCCGGGCAGCAACGAGCGGCGAAGGAACGGCGTCGACGCGTCGAGCGCGTTCGCGAGCTTCACGCTCGCGACGGGCGAACCGTCGACCGAGCCGTACTGCGCGTTCTCGGCTTCGGTGACGAACGGGAACGCGAGCACCTCGGTCGCCCCCGCGGCCGCGAGCGCGTCGGCGACGACCCGTCGCACGCGCTGCGAGCGGGTCAGCCCGCGTCCGGGCGGGGCCACCGGCAGTACCGACGGGATCCGGTCGTAGCCGAGCAGTCGTGCGACCTCCTCGGCCAGGTCGGCCTTCGCGGTCAGGTCGGGGCGCCAGGTGGGCGGCACGACCTCGAGCCCGCCGTCGACCCGTGCGACGCGGCCGCCGACCTCTGCGAGGGCGTCGTGCACCTCGTCGTCGGTGTACTCGACGCCGATGAGCTCGGCCACGTACCCGTCGGGGAGCAGGATCGCCTCGCGCTCGGGCGCCTCGTGGATGAGGGAGCCGCCCGCATCGGCCGTGCCGCCGGCGAGGTCGACGAGCAGTTGCGCGACGCGCGACGCGGCCGCTCCGGCGATCGCGGGATCCACGCCGCGCTCGAAGCGCTTGGACGCCTCGCTCGGCAGCTTGTGCCGGCGGGCCGTGCGCGCGATCGAGACCGGGTCGAAGTTCGCGGCCTCGATGAGCACGTTGCGGGTGGCCTCGCCGATCTCGGTCGTGGCACCGCCCATGACGCCCGCGAGGCCGATCGCGCCGCGGTCGTCGGTGATCAGGAGGTCTTCGGGATGCAGCGACCGGACCTTGCCGTCGAGCGTCTCGAGCGTCTCGCCCGGCCGGGCGCGGCGCACGACGATGCCGCCCTGCAGCGCGTCGAGGTCGTACCCGTGGATGGGCTGGCCGAGCTCGAGCATCACGTAGTTCGTGATGTCGACGGGCAGCGAGAGCGAGCGGATGCCGGCGAGCTTCAGTCGCGCGATCATCCACGCCGGCGTCGGGCGCGTGGGGTCGATGTCGCGCACGATGCGCGTCGCGAACACGCTCGCGCCGACGCGACCCCGGATGGGCTCCTCGTCGCGGACGTCGACGGGGAACGCGTCGGCCGTGGCATCCGCCGCCGGCACCTGCCCGGCCGGGTCGCGGAACACCGCACCGGTCGCGTGGGCGTACTCGCGGGCGACGCCGCGGATCGAGAACGCGTAGCCGCGGTCGGGCGTGACGTTGATCTCGACGGCGGCGTCGTCGAGTCCGAGGAGCGCGATCGCGTCGGTGCCGATGGGGGCGTCGATGCCGAGCGTCGACAGCCGGAGGATGCCCTCGTGGTCCTCCCCCAGTCCGAGTTCGCGCGCGGAGGCGATCATGCCGTCGGAGACGTGGCCGTAGGTCTTGCGCGCGGCGATGGGGAACGGCCCCGGCAGCACGGCGCCCGGCAGCGTCACCACGACCTTGTCGCCCACGAAGAAGTTGCGGGCGCCGCAGACGATGCCGTGCACGGCGTCGCCGCCGTCGGCCGCCGTCTCGCCCTCGGGCGCGACGCGGACCTGGCACCAGCGGATGGTCTTCCCGTTGGACTGCGGCTCCTCGACGAACTCGAGGACCTCGCCCACGACGATGGGGCCCTCGAGGTCGAACGTGTGGACGTCCTCCTCCTCGAGGCCGACGCGCACGAGTGCGGCGTGCACCTCCTCGAGGGAGGTGCCCGGGGGCAGGTCGACGTACTCGGCGAGCCAGCTCAGGGGCACTCGCATATCTCTAGACCACCATTCCGAACTGCTGGGAGAAGCGGATGTCGCCCTCGGCCATGTCGCGCATGTCCTGGACGTCGTTGCGGAGCATGAGCCCGCGCTCGATGCCCATGCCGAACGCGAACCCGGTGTACTCCTCGGGGTCGATGCCCGCCGCACGAAGCACGTTGGGATGCACCATGCCGCAGCCGCCCCACTCGATCCAGCGCGCGCCGCCCTTGAAGGTGGGGTGCCAGAAGTCGAGCTCGGCCGACGGCTCGGTGAACGGGAAGAAGCTGGGGCGCAGGCGCACCTTGGCGTCGTCGCCGAAGATCGACTTCACGAAGTGGTCGAGCGTGCCCTTGAGGTGCGCCATCGTGAGGCCCTTGTCGACGGCGAGGCCCTCGAACTGCATGAACACGGGCAGGTGCGTCGCGTCGAACTCGTCGGTGCGGTACACGCGCCCGGGTGCGAGCACGTAGATCGGCACCTCCCGCTCGAGCATCGAGCGCACCTGGACCGGGCTCGTGTGCGTGCGCAGCACGAGGTGCGACTCGGGCGGGTCGACGAAGAACGTGTCCTGCATCGCCCGGGCCGGGTGGTCGGCGTCGAAGTTCAGGGCGTCGAAGTTGAACCACTCGCTCTCGACCTCAGGGCCCTCCGCGATCTCCCAGCCCATGCCGGTGAACACGTCGCACACCCTGTCCTGCAGCAGGGCGAGCGGATGGCGCGCGCCGGGCGTGAAGCGCGACGGCAGCGCCGTGACGTCCACGGCCTCGGCGGCGAGCTGCGCCTCGGCCTCGGCGGCGACGATCTCGGCCTCACGCGCCGCGAACGCCTGGGTGACTCGACCGCGGGCGGAACCGACGAGTTTGCCGAGGGCGGCCTTCTGGTCGTTCGGCACGCTGCGCAGCGACGCGTTGAGCCGCGCGAGGGTCGACTTCTCGCCGGTGTGCTCGGCGCGCACGGCCTTCAGCGCGGCGGAGTCGCCGGCCGCGGCGATGGCCGCGAGCGCCGCCTCGACGGCGGCCTCGACGGCCGGTTCGGTGATCTGCAGGGGCTCGGACACGAAGAACGAGTCTAGTGGGCGAGCCGCGCCATCCCGATGCCTACAGGGCGCCGCCGGTCTGCTGCGACTGCTTCGCGTCGGCCACCGCCTTGGCCATGAGCATCGCCTGGTCCTCGTCTTCCGGGCTCGGCGGCTTCAGCCCCGTACGGCGCGCGGTGCGCCGGGCCACCCACCGGGCGAACCACGACAGCGACAGGTTCATCGCGAGGTAGAGCACGAGCGTGACGACGAAGAACGAGAAGAGGTAGTAGTTGCCGTAGAAGCTCGCGAGCTGGTTCATGTTGACGCGCAGCAGCTCGACGTAGCCGACGATGTAGCCGAGCGAGGTGTCCTTCAGCAGCACGACGAGCTGGGCGATGATGATCGGCAGCATCTGCCGGAACGCCTGCGGGAACTCGATGAGCATCTTCGACTGCATCGGGCGCATGCCGAGGCTCAGGCCGGCCTCGCGCTGGCCGCGGGGCAGCGCCGCGAGGCCCGCACGGAGCGCCTCGCCGATCAGCACGCCGTTGTACAGCGCGAGTGCCGCCACGACCGCCCAGAACGAGCCGGTGTTCAGCACGAGCAGGATGAACAGCATCATGAGCAGCACCGGCATGCCGCGGATGAATTCGAGCACGACGGCTGTGGGGACGCGGATCCACGCGCGATGCGCGCTTCGGAGCAGCGAGAACACGATGCCGAGGATCAGCGCGAGCACGGCCGCGGTGAGCGCGGCGCGCAGCGTGCCCCAGACACCGGCGACGAAGATGTAGCGCCAGACCGTCGGGTCGGCGAAGATGTCCCACCGTGACGGGTCGAAATAGCCCGGCAGGTCGCCGCGCGGCGCGTTGAGGGTGAGGAACATCCACAGCAGGCCGCCCGCGATGGCGAATGCGCCGATCACGGAGGCGATCAGCGACCGCCGGCGGGCCACGGGGCCCGGGGCGTCGAACAGGACGCTCGATCCGCTCATCGCTGCACCACCCAACGTCGTTCGAGGCGCGCCGCGAGGAGGCCGAGCGGCACGGTGATGAGCAGGTAGAAGGTCGCGACCCCGAGCAGGATCGGGATGACGGCGTCGCCGCGCGCGTTCGCGAGCGTGCGGCCGACCGCGAAGAGCTCGACGACGAAGAATCCACCGGCGACCGACGTGTTCTTCGTGAGTGCGATGAACACGTTGATCAGGGGCGGGATCGTCATGCGGAACGCCTGGGGCAGCACGATGAGCCCGACCGTCTGCGTGAATCCGAAGCCGACGCTGCGGGCCGCCTCCGCCTGGCCGACGGGCACGCCGTTCACGCCCGAGCGAAGCGCCTCCGCGACGAACGGCGAGGTGTAGACGGAGAGCCCGATCGTCGCCGCGGTGACGTAGTCGAGCCGGGACCCGAGTTGCGGGAGCACGAACGCGCAGAAGAAGAGCACCAGCGTGAGCGGCGTGTTGCGCACCAGCTCGGTGTACACCGTCGCGAAGCCGCGCAGCGACGCCACGGGCGAGATCCGCATCGCCGCGATGAGCGTGCCGATCACGAGCGCGGCGAGCCCCGAGACGACCAGCAGCAGCAGCGTGGTGCCGAAGCCCTGGAGGTACAGGGGCAGGTTGTCGAAGATCGCGTCCACGAGTGTCCTTCCTGTGCGAGCGGGTCTGGAGCGGACCCGGGTCCGGGCGCCGCCGTCATGCGGACGGCGCCCGGCCCTCGAAGTGGATCAGTACCGGTCGACGGCGGGCGGCTCGCGGAACTCGAGCACCGTGCCGGCGGTGGCGTCCCACGCCTCCTCGTAGGTGCCGTCCTCGTAGGACTCCTCGAGCACGTCGTTGATCCAGTCGCGGAACTCGTCGTCGCCCTTCTTGAGGCCGATGCCGTACGGCTCCTCGGTGAACGGCTCGCCGACCACCTTGAACTCGCCCGGGTTCTGGTCGACCAGGCCGGCGAGGATCACGTTGTCGGTCGACACGGCCACCGCCTGCCCGCTGCGCAGCGGCTCGAGGCAGTTGCTGTACGTGTCGGTCTCGATGACCTGCGCGCCGAGCGCGGCGAGGTTCGCTGCGGGAGTCGAGCCCGTGACCGAGCACACCGGCTGGCCGACGAGGTCCTCCTCGCTCTCGATGTCGTCGTTGCTCTCGAGCACCAGGATCGACTGGCCCGCGAGGAAGTACGGCCCGGCGAAGTCGACGACCTCCTTGCGCTTGTCGTTGATCGTGTAGGTGGCGATCACGATGTCGACCTGGCCGTTCTCGATGAAGGGCTCGCGGTTGGCCGACACGGTCTCGACCCATTCGATGTTGTCGGGCGAGATGCCGAGCTTGCCGGCGATGATCTTGCCGATCTCGACGTCGAAGCCGACGGGCACGCCGTCGGGGCCGACGAGGCCGAACAGCGGCTGGTCGAACTTGGTGCCGATGGTGATCGAGCCCGCCTCGGCGAGCGACGCCATCGTCGTGCCCTCCTCGAACTCCGGCGTCTCCTCGACGCTCGGCTCGGCCTCGTCGCCTCCCGGGGCGCCGGCATCGCCGGCGCAACCGCTGAACAGGAGCGCCGTGGCGGCCGCTGCGGCGACCAGTGCGATTCTGCTGCGTCTCATGTCGTGCCTCATCTCTCGTGGTTCGTTCGGGGTTCCCCGCCGCTCGTGGCCGCGGAGGTCTAGTGCTCGAGGATCTTCGACAGGAAGTCCTTCGCGCGATCGGACTGCGGGTGGTCGAAGAACTTCGCCGGCGGCGCCTCCTCGACGATGCGCCCGTCGGCCATGAACAGCACGCGGTCGGCGGCCTTGCGGGCGAAGCCCATCTCGTGCGTCACGACGATCATCGTCATGCCCTGCTCGGCGAGGCCGATCATGACATCGAGCACCTCGTTGATCATCTCGGGGTCGAGCGCGCTCGTCGGCTCGTCCATGAGGATGAGCTTGGGGTTCATGGCGAGCGATCGTGCGATGGCGACGCGCTGCTGCTGGCCGCCCGAGAGCTGCGCCGGCATCTTCTTCGCCTGGTTGGCGACCCCCACCCGCTCGAGCAGCTCCATGGCCTTCGCGTCGGCCTCCTTGCGCGACATCCGCTTCACCCTGATGGGTGCGATCGTGACGTTCTCGAGCACCGTCTTGTGGGCGAAGAGGTTGAACGACTGGAAGACCATGCCGACGTCGGCGCGCAGCTTCGCGAGTCCGGCGCCCTCTTCGGGGAGCTTCTGGCCGTCGATCGTGATCGTGCCGGAGTCGATGGTCTCGAGGCGGTTGATCGCGCGGCACAGCGTCGACTTGCCGGACCCCGACGGGCCGATCACGACGACGACCTCGCCGCGGTTCACCACGGTGTTGATGTCGTTCAGGACGTGGAGGTCGCCGAAGTGCTTGTCGACGTGATCGACGACGACGAGCGGCTCCCCACGACGGACCGAGATGTTCGACGTTGCTGGTGCGGTGTCGGCCGGAGGCATACCCCCAAAACTAGGGCTCCGACGGGGGTCGCGGCCACCGCCCGAGCGGGGGGGTTACCGATTCGTGACTTCAGCTGCGCTGCGCGAACGCGCTCTCGTAGAGGCACACGGACGCCGCGGTCGCGAGGTTCATCGATTCGGCGTTGCCGTAGATCGGCACGGTGACCACACGGTCGGCGAGTGCGAGCTTGTCGTCGGGCAGGCCGTGCGCCTCGTTGCCGAAGAGCCACGCGGTCGGGCGCGCGAGCACGCCGTCGCGCCGCGCCTCGAGCAGGTCCTCCCCCTTGACGTCGGCGGCGAGGATCGTGAGCCCCGCCTCGCGCGCCCGCGCGAGCACATCCTCCAGCTCGGCGCCCACCGCGACGGGCAGGTGGAAGATCGAGCCGGTCGACGATCGCACGACCTTCGGGTTGTACAGGTCGACCGCCCGTCCGGTGAACACGACGGCGTCGGCGCCCGCGGCGTCGGCGGCTCGCACGATCGTCCCCGCGTTGCCGGGGTCGCGGACCTCCTCGAGGATCGCGACGAGCCTCGGCGCGGCCGCGAAGACATCCTTCACCGCGGTCGGGAACTGGTGGCACACCGCGACGAAGCCCTGCGGGGTGACCGTGTCGGCCATCGCGTTCAGGACCTCTTCGGAGACGTACTCGACGTCGACGCCCGCGTCGATCGCGGTGTCGCCGATGTCGCTGTACCGCTCGAGGGCGGTCGGCGTCGCGTACAGCTCGACGACGAGCTGCGGCCGGAAGGTCAGGGCCTCGGCGACGGCCTGGGGCCCCTCGAGGAGGAACATGCCCGTCTCGACGCGCGCGGGCTTCTTCGCGAGCTTCGCGACGGCCCGTACGCGCGGCGACCTCGGGTTCTCGAGCATGCCGCAATTCTATTGACGAGACGACGAACGGCCCGGCACCCACGCGGGGTGCCGGGCCGTCGACGTCGGCGAAGCTGACGGACTAGGCCGCGCTCTTCGGAGCGTTCACGTCGCTCGGGAGCGCCTGCTTGGCGGCTTCGACGAGCCCGGCGAAGGCTGCCGGCTCGTTGACGGCGAGCTCCGCGAGGATGCGACGGTCGACCTCGATGCCCGCGAGGCCGAGGCCCTGGATGAGGCGGTTGTACGTGATGCCGTTCTGGCGCGCAGCGGCGTTGATCCGCTGGATCCAGAGGCGACGGAAGTCGCCCTTCTTCTTGCGGCGGTCGTTGTACGAGTAGACGAGCGAGTGGGTGACCTGCTCCTTCGCCTTGCGGTAGAGGCGCGAACGCTGGCCGCGGTAGCCCTCGGCGCGCTCGAGGATGACCCGACGCTTCTTGTGGGCGTTGACCGCCCTCTTCACTCTTGCCATTGCTCTGTTACTTCCTTATCGGGTCTCGTCGCTCAGCGACCGAGCAGCTTCTTGATGACCTTGGTGTCGGGCGCCGAGGCGACCTTGTCCTGGTTCAGACGGCGGGTGCGCACCGAGGACTTGCCCTCGAGGTTGTGGCGCATACCGGCCTGCTGCTTCTTGATCTTGCCGCTGCCGGTGACCTTGAAGCGCTTCTTGGACCCGGAGTGGGTCTTCTGCTTCGGCATCTCGTGTTTCTCCTTGGTTCTGCCGCCACGCGAGTGGCGGACGATGTGCTGGCCTAGGCCTCGGTGGCCTCGGCCGTCTGCGACGAGTCGCCCTCGGCCTCGGCCGGGGGGCGCTGCTTCGCCGCAGCACGCTGTGCGTTCGCCTCGGCCTTCGCCTCGGACTTGTTCTTGAGAGGAGCGATGACCATGACCATGTTGCGGCCGTCGATGGTGGGGTTGTGCTCGACGGTGCCGAACTCGGCCACATCCTCCGCGAAGCGCTGCAGGAGCCGGACGCCCATCTCGGGACGCGACTGCTCGCGACCCCGGAAGAGGATCATCGCCTTGACCTTGTCGCCGGCCTTCAGGAAGCCGACGGCGCGCTTCATCTTGGTCTCGTAGTCGTGCTTGTCGATCTTGAGGCGGAACCGAACCTCCTTGAGGATCGTGTTCGCCTGGTTGCGCCGAGCCTCCTTGGCCTTCTGCGCAGCCTCGTACTTGTACTTGCCGTAGTCCATGATCTTGACGACCGGCGGGCGCGAGTTCGGCGCGACCTCGACGAGATCGAGGTCGGCCTCCTGCGCGAGGCGCAGGGCCACCTCGATCTTCACGACGCCGACCTGCTCTCCGCCGGGGCCCACGAGGCGGACCTCGGGGACGCGGATACGGTCATTGGTACGCGGATCGCTGATGCGTGTCTCCTCTACTCGAACTGCTCTTCCAGCTCGTCGGGAGACGGATGCCGCCCGACGACGAGAGCGGAAATCCACGCGATGACTCCCGCGGAATCGCGTTCCGCGGGCTCACGCGGCACCCTTGCTACTCCCCCGTCGGAACGGGGAAGCGGAGTGCGAACGACCCGGTAACCTTGATGAAGCGGTATGCGCGGGTGGGAGTCTCTCCACTTTCGTACCGGGGACTGGCCCCGGAGCCCGCAGTAGTCTAGCAGAGGAATCCCCCGGTGAGCGACACTTCGCCCGAGCCCATGCGTGCGCCCGAGCACGCCGACCACGACGACGACGCCGAGCGGTCGGTCGCCGACGCGACGCGCGACATCGCCGAGGTTCCGGCGGTCGAGGTCATCACGACGGCGGCCGTGCACCTCATGAGCGCGGCAGCAGTGAAGGTGGGGCTCGCCGACGACCCCGAGTCGCATACCGACCTCGACGAGGCGCGCAAGCTGATCAACGCGCTCGCCGGCCTCATCACGGCCGGGGCGCCCGAGATCAGCGACATGCACGCGCGCTCGCTTCGCGACGGCTTGCGGTCGCTGCAGCTGGCGTTCCGCGAAGCCTCCACGATCCCCGACCCGATCGGCCAGGGTCCGGGCGAGAAGTACACCGGGCCCGTCTCCTAGCGAGCGCTCAGGGCTGGCAGTTCGGACACCAGTAGGTGTCGCGGAGCTCGACGTCGTTGCGACCGAGCCGGGTGTGACGGATCGGCGTGCCGCAGCGACGGCACGGCTCGCCCGCGCGCCCGTAGACCCACAGGCGCCTGCCCGGTCGGGTGTCGCCCGTCGTCGTGCGCTCGAGACGATCGCGGTTGGCGTGGATGACCCGACGCGCGAGGTCGACGGCCGCCACGGCATCGACCTCGCCGATGGGCCGATCGGGCCGGATGCCGCGTAGGAAGCACACCTCGTTGACGAGCACGTTGCCCAGGCCGGCGAGGTTGCGCTGGTCGCCGAGGGCGACGGCCGCGGGCACGTCGGAGGCGGACGCGAGGCGGCGAACCGCCTCGACGGCATCCCAGTCGGGTCCGAGCAGGTCGGGCCCCAGGTAGGCGAGCCGGTCGGCCTCCTCGGCGGCGGGGAAGACCTCGACCAGCCCGAGGTCGAACCCGATGGCGGTGGCATCGGCCGTCTCGAGGATCGCTCGAGCGCGATGAGCCGGACGCGGCCACTTCTGGCCGGGGCGCAGCACCCGCCACTCCCCCTCCATCTTCAGGTGGGTGTGCAGCACCACGTCGCCGATCCGCATCAGCAGGTGCTTGCCGCGGCTCGCGACGGAGTGGATGGGTTCGCCGGCGAGGTCGACCGTCGCGTACGCGGGCACGCGAAGGTCGCTCCGGGTCACGATGCGGCCGGCAAGGGCGGCGTCGAGGCGGTTCGCAGCGCGGAAGATCGTGTCACCCTCGGGCATGCCGCTCAGCTCCTCGCATCGAAGCGCAGTCCCTGCGGGGTCTCGCGGAACCCCGCGCCCCGGAGCGGCAGCTCGAGCGCTGAGCCGTAGACGCCCTGGCCGTTGACCGACTCGACGCGAAACCTCGCGCCCCGCGCGCTCGAGAGGGCCTCCGCGAGGGCCGTGGTCGCCGCCGCGAGGGTGTCGGGGTCATCGGTGAACACGAGCGCCGTGCGACCGCCGCGCTCGAGGTAGAACACCGCCTCGCCGTCGACGACGGCGACGAGCGCGCCGGCCTTGCGCGCGGGCCGGTGCCCGATCTCGGCGGTGGGCTCGGGCCAGTCGAGCGCACCGCCGAACGGGTTGGCGGGGTCGGTCGCGGCGAGCACGACGGCGCCTCCGGCCGGCGCCTGTCGGAGGCGGTCCACCGCGGCGCTCGTGGCGAACTGCGCGCCCCCCTGTCCGTCGATGAAGTACCCGCGTCGCACCCGCCCCGTCTCCTCGAAGCCCGCGAGCGTGCGATACGCGAGGGCGAAGCCGCCGAGGATGTCCTCGGCCACGACGGAGCCCCGGGTCACGACGCCGTAGCGCTCGAGGAGGGTCTCGCCGAGGGCGTGGGCACGAGGAGTGGCCGCGTCGCTCGGCACGGGCAGGATCGACCAGCGGCCGGCGGCGCGCGGCGGCGCCGATCGCGAGCTGCGCCCGCCCTCGGCGGCGGCGGCCGCCGAGGCGAGCGCGCGACGCGACAGCGATCGTCCGCGGAGCCGTGCGCGAGGGGCGGGCGCCCTGGTCTTGTGCGCGCCGCCGCCCGTGAGCAGGCCGCGCACGGGTGCGAAGGTGTCGTTGGTGACGAGCCCCGACCACGCCAGGCGCCACAGCGCGTCGAGCACGGGCGCATCGTCGGTGGCGCCGACGGCATCGGCGAGCTGGCGGAAGAAGTACGCACCTCCGCCGCCGAGCGTCGCGAGCAGTTCGGTCTCGAGCGCATCGAGCGGTTGGTCGACCGGCGCGGGCATCGTGAGCTTCGCGGTGTCGGCCAGGTGCAGGCTCACCCAGCCGTCGTCGCCCGCGAGCGACCCCTGGCCGACCCAGAGCACCTCGCCGCTCGCGGTCAGCTCGTCGAGCATCTCGGGGCGGTAGTCGCCCACCCTCGCCGGCAGCACGAACGACTCCCACGCCGACGCCGGGATCCGGGCGCCCTCGAGCTGCTCGACGACCGCGGCGACGCCGTCGACGCCGCGGAGACGACCGCCCACGTGCTGCCAGTCGGGCAGGAAGCGGGCGAACCCGCGCGGCGCGACGGGTTCGACCTCCTCGCGGAGCGCCGCGAGCGAGCGGCGGCGCAGCCGCCGCAGCACCTCGGCGTCGCACCACTCGGAGCCCGAGCCGTGCGGCAGGAACGCGCCCTCGACGAGCCGCCGCTCGCCCGCGAGCCTGCCGAGCGCCGCGTGCGCGATGGCGACGCCGATGCCGAACCGGTCGGCGACCGCCGGGGTCGTGAACGGCCCGTGCGTGCGCGCGAAGCGGCTGACGAGGTCGCCGAGCGGATCGCGAACGGCCTCGCCGAAGGCCTCGGGCAGGCCGGGCGGGATGGGCACCCCGAGCGCATCCCGCAGGCGGCTGAGGTCTTCGACGGCGACGATCCACTGGGTGCCGGCGAACCCGACGCGGGCCGCGCGCCGGGCGGCCACGAGGGCGTCGACGGATGCCGCGGCATCCGTCGACTCGTCGACCCGCTCGGCGACCTCGGCGGGCCGGAGCGGCCCGAGCTCGCGAAGCAGGTCGGCGACACCCTCGTCGCCCCTGGCGCGACGGTCGGGATGCGTGCGCTGCAGCATCCGCTCGGTCTCCTCGACCACGATCGGGTCGAGCAGTTCACGCAGCTCGACCGTGCCCAGCAGCTCGGCGAGCAGGCGGGGGTCGAGCGACAGCGCGGCGGCCCTGCGCTCGGCGAGCGGCGCGTCGCCCTCGTACATGAAGGCGCCGACGTAGCCGAACAGCAGGCTGGCCGCGAAGGGGCTCGCGGTGTCGGTCGCGACGTCGACGAAGCGGATGCGCCGGGCCCGGATCCGCTCGGCGATGCCGGTCAGGGCGGGCAGGTCGTACACGTCCTGGAGGCACTCGCGCACCGCCTCGAGCACGATCGGGAAGTCGGGGAAGTCCCGGGCGACCTCGAGCAGCTGCGACGCCTTCTGCCGTTGCTGCCAGAGCGGCGAGCGGCGGCCCGGGTTCTGGCGCGGCAGCAGCAGCGCGCGCGCCGCGCACTCGCGGAACCGCGAGGCGAACAGCGCCGAGTCGCCCACGCGCTCGGTCGCGAGCTGCGCGAGCTCGGCCGGATCGAACTCGAACAGCTCGCTGCCCGGCGGCTCGTCGGACGTGTCGGGCAACCGCAGCACGATTCCGTCGTCGCTGGCCACGGCGTGCGACTCGATGCCGAACCGCTCCTGCACGCGCGCGTCGACCGCGAGCGCCCAGGGCGCGTGCACGCGCATGCCGTACGGCGAGTGCAGGACGATGCGCCAGTCGCCGAGTTCATCCCTGAAGCGCTCGACGACGAGGTTGACGGCGTCGGGCACGACCCGCGTGGCCTCCCGCTGGTCGGCGACGAACCGCACGAGGTTGCTCCCGGCGCGCTCGTCGAGGCCCGCGGCCTCGCAGCGCTCGAGGGCGGCGGACGGCTCGGCGGCCGCGAGCTCGCCGATGAATCCGCCGATCGCCTCGCCGAGCTCGGCGGGGCGCCCGATGCCGTCGCCCTTCCAGAACGGCAGGCGCCCGGGTTCGCCGAACGCGGGCGAGACGAGCACCTGGTCGTGCGTGATCTCCTGGATGCGCCAGCTGGTCGCGCCGAGCGCGAACACGTCGCCGACGCGGGACTCGTACACCATCTCTTCGTCGAGTTCGCCGACGCGCCGCCCCGGCCCCGCGTCGCCGATCATGAAGACGCCGAAGAGCCCGCGGTCGGGGATGGTGCCGCCGCTCGTGACCGCGAGGCGCTGGGCTCCGCGGCGGCCCGTGATCGTGCCCGCGTCGCGGTCCCACACGAGGCGCGGCCGCAGCTCGCCGAAGCGGTCGGACGGATAGCGCCCGGCGAGCAGGTCGAGCGTCGCGTCGAACGCCGAGCGCGGCAGCGTGTGGAACGGCGCGGCCCGGCGCACCACGTCGAACCAGTGCTCGACCTCCCACTCGTCGACGGCCGCCGCGGCCACGGTCTGCTGCGCCAGCACGTCGAGCGGGTTGGTCGGGATGCGAAGCGGCTCGATGGCGCCCGCCACCATCCGCTCGGCGACCACGGCCGAGTGCAGCAGGTCGGCGCGATGCTTCGGGAACAGGAGCCCCTTCGAGACCTCGCCCACCTGGTGGCCGGCGCGGCCGATGCGCTGCAGGCCGCTCGCGACGGACGGGGGCGACTCCACCTGCATGACCAGGTCGACGGCGCCCATGTCGATGCCGAGCTCGAGGCTCGACGTGGCGACCACGCACTTCAGCCGGCCGGCCTTGAGGTCGGCCTCGACGAATGCCCGCTCCTCCTTGCTCACCGAGCCGTGGTGCGAACGCGCGATGATCGGCTCGGCGCCCGCCGTGATGCCGGACGCGCCCGGCAGGTCGGCGGGGGGCCGGCGCGCGCCCGCGACCTCGAGTTCGAGCTCGGGCACCGGCTCGGCCGTGCGCTCGGCCCACAGCTCGTTCAGCCGGGCCGTGAGCCGCTCGGCGAGGCGGCGGGAGTTCGCGAACACGATCGTCGACCGATGCGCGAGCACCTCGTCGAGGATCGCCTCCTCGACGTGCGGCCACACCGAGCCGCCCGCCTCGCCCGAGAGGTCGGCGAGGTCGTCGACCGGCACGGTCACCCGGAGGTCGAACCGCTTGCCCGACGGCGGCGCCACGATCGAGACCGGGCGCGTGCCCGACAGGAACCGCGCGACCTCCTCGTGCGGACGCACGGTCGCCGAGAGGCCGATGCGCTGCACCGGAGCGGCGGTCAGCTCGTCGAGCCGTTCGAGCGAGAGCGCGAGGTGCGCGCCGCGCTTGGTGCCCGCGAGCGCGTGGATCTCGTCGACGATGACCGTCTCGACGCCCGCGAGCGTCTCGCGCGCCTGCGACGTGAGCATGAGGAACAGCGACTCGGGCGTCGTGATGAGGATGTCGGGCGGACGCTTGACGAGCGCGCGCCGGTCGGTCGGCGACGTGTCGCCCGACCGGACCCCCACGGTGACCTCGGGCACCTCGACGCCGAGGGCCGAGGCGGTGCGGGCGATGCCGACGAGCGGCGCACGCAGGTTGCGCTCGACGTCGACGCCGAGGGCCTTCAGCGGCGACAGGTACACGACGCGCGTCGCCCGCGGCGCGGCGTCGGCGACCACGCCGGTCGATGGATCGACGACGGGGGGCGGCGCGTGGTGCAGGCGGTCGATCGCCGAGAGGAACGCCGCGAGCGTCTTGCCCGAACCGGTCGGGGCGACCACGAGCGCGTGGTCGCCGCGCGAGATCGCACGCCACGCCTGGTCTTGCACGGTCGTGGGCTCGCGGAACGACTCGGTGAACCACGCCCGCGTCGCGGGCGCGAACGAATCGAGCGCCCCGGTCATTCCTTCATTCAAGCGGATGCCACCGACACGGTCGCCGGGTTGCGGTGCACGGCCCGATCGCTCACGCGCCGGAGCGGATCTCGGCGAGCGCGCGCTCCACCGCGGCGACCGTGCGTCGCGCCTGCGCGGCATCCGTGCCCCAGTTGCTCACGGAGAACCGCACGACGGCGCGGTCGTGCCAGCGCGAGGTCATCGCGAGGACCTCGCCGTCGGCCCAGAGCCGCGCGCTCAGCGCCTCGGTCGCGGCGTCGTCGTGGAGTGCGACGCAGACCTGCGTGAACACCACGTCGTTGAGCACCTCGACGCCGGGCAGCGCGCCGACGCCGTCGGCGATGATCCGCGCCGAGCCGGCGAGCCGGTCGATCAGCTCGGCGACGCCCTCACGGCCGAGGTGGCGCAGGACCGCCCAGGTCGGGATGCCGCGGGCCCGCCGCGAGAGCTCCAGCACCATGTCGTGCGGATCGGCGACGACGCCGTCGGCCTGCAGGTAGCTCGCGTGCATGCCCATCGCGCGGGTCATCGCCCGCGCGTCGGCGACGATGGCGACGCCGCAGTCGTACGGGACGCTCAGCGTCTTGTGGGCGTCGGTCGACCAGGAGTCCGCCGCGGCGAGACCCGCGGCGAGGTGTCGCAGGCTCGGCGACGCCGCCGCCCACAGCCCGAACGCCCCATCGACATGCACCCATGCCCCCGCATCGTGCGCCACGGCGATCCCGGAACGGAGGTCGTCGAACGCGCCGGAATGGATGTTGCCGGCCTGGAGCACGACGATCGCCGGTCCGCTGCCCTCCGCGAGCGTGCGCCGCAGCAAGTCGACCCGGATGCGGCCCTGCTGGTCGCTCGGAACCCTGATCGGTTCGCCGAGTCCGACGTACCGGCCCGCGAGGTCGACCGTGCCGTGGCCCTCCTCGCCGACGATGAACCGCACGCGCGGACCGCCCGCCAGGCCGTCGCGGGCGACGTCCCAGCCCACGCGGCGGAGCACCTCGTCGCGCGCCGCGGCGAACGCGACGGTCTGCGCGGTGGTCGCACCGGTCGTGAAGCCCACCCCGCTGCCTGCGGGAAGGCCGAGCAGATCCACGAGCCAGGCGCCGGCGATCTCCTCGGCGGCGACGACACCCGGGGTCACCGTGCGGAGCGGCGTGTTCTGGTCCCACGTCGAGACGAGCCAGTCGGCCGCGAGCGCCACCGGCTGTGCGCCGCCGATCACCCACCCGAAGAACCGCGGCGATCCCATCGCCATGAGGCCGGGCTCGATCCGCTCGGCGAGGCGCTCGATGACCTCGGAGGCCGGCTCGCCGTGCTCGGGCAGGTCGCGGCCGAGCGCGTCGGCGACATCGTCGACCGACGCACGCGGCGGGATCGGCCGCTCCGGCAGCGCATCGAGCCACGCCGCGGCATGACGGTGGGCGAGGCTCAGCAGGGCCTCGTCGTGCGGGCTGAAGCCGGGAGTCCGGCCGGCCCCCTCGTCGTCGTCGGGCATGATCCACCTGATTCCGCGCGCCGTCGCGCATCCCGATCCTGCCTCGCCCGACATGGGCCGTCAACGCGCGGGGTCAGGGCGGGCAGGTCACGTCGGCGGGGGGCACCACCCCGTCGACGAGGTACTGCTCGACCGTGGCGTCCACGCAGGCGTTGCCCTTGTTGAACGCCGTGTGCCCATCGCCCTCACGGGTGACCAGCGTGCCGCTCTCGAGCTGGGTGCCCACGGCGACCGCCCATTCGTACGGCGTGGACGGGTCGTTCGTCGTGCCGAGGACGAGGATCGGCGCCGCGCCCGGCGCAGCGATCGGCGCCCTCGGCTGTTCCGGATGATGCGGCCACGACAGGCACGCGATGTCGCCGTAGGTCAGGAACACGCCGAGGTAGGGGGCGGCGGCGTTCAGCTGGCGCGCCTGCTCCTTCATCGTCTCGACGTTGTTCTGCGCGGGGTAGTCGATGCACGTGATCGCTCGGAGCGCCTCGAAGAGGTTGCCGGTGTACTGCCCCTCAGGGGTCCTGCCGTAGTAGCCGTCGACGACCGACAGGGCGAACTCCGCTTGGCCCGCCACGACCGTCGAGAACACCTGGTCGAGCACCGGCCAGGCCTCCCGGTCGTACAGCGGAGCCGCGATCGCGATCAGCAGGGTGTCGGAGGTCAGGGCGCGACCGTCGGTCGACGGGATCGGGTTCTTCCCCACCAGCTCGAGCATCTCCCGGATGATCGCCATGGCGTCGTCGGCGGTGCCCTGGAACGGGCAGGTGGCCGCCGGCATGCACGTGGCCAGGTAGGACCGGAGGGCCGCCTCGAGGCCCTTCGCCTGCGCGAGGGCGATCTCGTACTGGCCGATGCCCGGGTCGATCGGGCCGTCGAGCACCATCCGGCCGACACGGGCCGGGAAGCTGCCCGCATACACGGTCCCCAGGTAGGCGCCGTAGGAGTAGCCGAGGTAGTCGAGCTGCTCCTCGCCGAGGGCGGCGCGCAGCATGTCGAGGTCGCGAGCCGCACTCAGCGTGTCGACATTGGCGAGCAGGGCGCCGCTCTCCTGTGCGCAGGCGCGGCCGAAGGAGTGCGTCAGCTCGTTCTGGCTCGTCAGCCATGTGTTCGTGCCGCGCACGCCCGAGGGCACGCCGAAGATGACCCGGTCGAGGCCGGCGTCGCCATAGCAGTCGACGGCCGTCGAGCGGCCGACGCCGCGGGGGTCGAAGCCCACGATGTCGTAGCGGTCCTGCAGGGTCGCCGTCGCGGTGAGGTCGAGCGACCGCGCGACGGCGTCATAGCCGGAGACGCCCGGTCCGCCCGGGTTCACGAGGAGCGTCCCGACGCGCTCGCCTCGAGCGGAGTGCCGGATGAGGGCCAACTCGATCTCCCCCGAGCGCGGCTCATCCCAGTCGAGCGGAGCCAGTGCGGTCGCGCACTCGAACTCGCCGCACTCCTCCCAGCGGATCACCTGGCCGTAGAACGGCTCGAGCGCGGCGTCGACCTCCTCGCCGGTCGGCGTCGACTCGTCGACCACCGGGAAGAAGACGGACATGCCGCAGCCGCTCACGGTCCCGGCGAACGCGATCGCCCCGAGTACCGCGAGCACCACCCCCCTCGGCGCGCGCCTCATCGTGACCCAGTATCACGGGGACCGCTGAGATGACTCACCCCCCGTTCTGGGGGTCGGCGTGTCGGGCGCGGCGTGTCCCCCGGCACTCTCGCGGAATGGCGCGGATCGGCCACCCGACGTGCCGCTCTGTACCCCGAATCGGGGCCGGAGGGGCGGTTGCAGCCGGTACGGCACCGCGCAATACTCGACGGGTCGTGGCATGGACTCGAACGGCGAAGGTGCCGATGCCACGCGTTGGGGGGCGAGTCCTTGAACTCCTACGTACTCGGAATCGATATCGGAACGACCTACACCGCCGCAGCGCTCGGACGGCGGGACGGGAGCGGCGCGCTCAGCTACGACGCGCTCGATCTCGGAACGCGCAAGTCGGCGGTGCCGACCGTCGTCTACCTGGGCGACGACGGCAGCGTCGTGGTCGGCGAGCCCGCCGAACGGCGGGCCATCGACCGGCCCGAACGCGTGGTCCGCGAGTTCAAGCGGCGCATCGGCGACGAGACGCCGATCATCGTCGACGACCTGGAGCTGGCGCCCGAAGACCTGTTCGCGGTCCTCGCGCAGTGGGTGGTCGAGCGCGCCGAAGCGCAGGAGGGCGCTCCGCCGACCGCGATCGCGCTCTCGCATCCGGCGTCGTGGGGCGAGCACCGGCTCAGCCTGGTGCGCCGCGCCCTCGCGGGCGTCGGGCTCTCCGAGGCCGCGCTCGTCAGCGAGCCGGAGGCCGCCGGACGGCACTACCTCGATCACCACGACGTGGGCGCCGATCAGGTGGTGGCGGTCTACGACCTCGGCGGCGGGACGTTCGACGTCGCGCTGCTCCGCCGCGACGGCGAGGGCGACCTCCGCCTGTTGGGCGCGCCGCGCGGACTGGAGCGCCTGGGCGGGGCCGACTTCGACCAGCTCGTCTTCGAGCACGTCCGGTCGCGCGCCTCCGAGGCCTTCGCCGAGCCGGCCGACGACGACGCCGAGCTCGCCCTCGCGCTCGCCCGCGTGCGGAGCGAGTGCACCGAGGCGAAGGAGGCGCTGTCCTTCGACTCCGAGACCACCGTTCCCGTCGCCCTTCCGGGGTCGCACGCACGCGTGCGACTCATCCGCTCCGAGTTCGAGCAGATGATCGCCCCGGACCTCCGACGCACGCTCGACACGCTTCGGGAGGCCATCGCGAACGCCGGCGTCGACGCGGAGGACGTCTCGGCCGTGCTGCTGATCGGCGGCTCGTCCAGGATCCCGGCGGTGACGCAGCTCATCTCCTCCGAGCTCGAGCTGCCGGTCGCGATCGACGCCGATCCGAAGGCCACGATCAGCCTCGGCGCCGCCGCGGCCGCGGCCACCGCCCTCGCGCCCGTCGAGGTGCCGGCCGTGGCCGAGGCCGCCGGCGAGGACGCTGCCCACGCCGACCCGACCGGTGCGCCGCCGACGGTCGCGCGCGCGGGCGCCGCCGAACGCGAGGCGACCGCTCGCATGTCACTGGGCCTTCGAGCGACGCTGCTCGCGGGGGTCGCGGCCGCCGTGCTCGCGGTCCTCATCCCGATCACGCCCCTCGGGGCCGGCGGCGAGCCGGAGGAGCAGGGCGACGGGGCGAATGCGCTCGATGGCGAGGACGGCGTGCCCGAGGGCCGATACGTCACCGGCGCCGCGGCTGCGCAGGCGCCGGCCCCGGCACGTGCCTTCGACGACCCGTTCACGCGCGCCGACGAGTCCGAGCCGGGCGCCCAGGCCCCCGGTCCCCTCAAGACGGGCCAGTCGAGCGAGAGCGCTGCGACGGCGCCGCCGTCGCCCGCCGCATCGAGCGGCGGCTCCTCGGGGACCGACTCGTCCGCCGCCGCGCCGGAACCCGTCGGCCAGGCCGACCCGTCGCCGACGCCGACGCCGACCACGGACCCGGGTCCGAGCACGTCGACCGACCCGTCGCCGTCGCCCTCGCCCGACCCGACTCCGGCCCCCTCGCCCGAGCCGAGTCCCGCGCCCTCGCCCGAGCCGGTGCCAGACCCGACTCCGCAGCCATCCCCCGAACCCGCACCTCAACCCGCACCCGAACCGGCACCGGAACCCGCACCGGAACCGGCTCCGGCACCGGCGCCGGAGCCAGCACCCGAGCCCACTACGGACCCGTCGCCGGCGCCATGAACGGGTCGCGACGCACGGACGGACCCGGGCCGTCCGCCATCGTGGGCTGGCCGGACGGCGCCGATCTCGTCCGCCTGATCCTCGACGGCTCCGACCGCGTGATCGCGGGCGTCACCGGGCCGGGCGGCTCGGGCAAGTCGACGCTGCTCGAGCGCATGGCCGACGAGCTTCGGGCGGGCGGCGTCGAGGTCGTCCGCGGACTGGATGCTTCGGCCGGTCCCCCGGTGGGGCGCGACCGGCTCGTGCTCCTCGTCGACGACGCTCACCATCTCGCACGGGGCGAGCTGGCGGCCCTCGACGACGTCGTGGCGGAGCCCGGGCCGCACATCGTGATCGCGTACCGGCCGGCGCCCGCCGTCCCGGTCGTCGACGCACTCGAGCAGTCCGGGCGGCGACCCGCGCTCGTGACGCTGCACCCGATGTCGGAGGGCGACGTGCGCGCACGCGCCGCGACGCTCCTCGGCGCCCGGGCCGCGGGCGTCGACATCGCCCGCGTGCTCGAGCAGACCCGCGGCAACCCGCGTCTCGTCGACCTCGTGCTCACCGCCGTCCGCGACGACGCGTGGGAGCCGGACTCGACGGCGGACGTCCCCGAGGCCGTGCTCGCCTACGTCGCCGACGAGTGCGATGCGCTCGAGCCCGCGGCACGTGAGTTCCTGCTCGCGCTCGCCGTGGGCTTCGGGACCTCCGCGCCGGCGCTCGCGCTGACGTCGCGGTTCGCCCACGACGGCACGCGCGCCCTCATGGGCGCCGCCCGGTCGAGCGGACTCACCGCGCCCGACGGCACCCTGTCCCCGCTGATCCGCGAGGCCATCCTGCGGACGGCCCCGCCCGACGAGGCCTGGTCGCTCCGGCGCGAGCTCGTCGACGCGCTCCAGACGGCCGGCCTGCCGCTCGACGACGCCGCCGTCGCCCTCGCCCGACAGGGATTCCGTGACGTGCGCATCGCCGCCGCGCTGGAGTCCCGAGCGGACTCCGTGCTCGCCGCGGATCCGAGGGCCGCCTGGCGCCTGTACTCGCTGGCCATCGACGCGGGAGCCGAGGAGGCCGCGATGGACGCGCCGCGTGCCATGGCGGCCTGGGCCGGCGGCGACGTCCGGACCGCCGAACGGCTCGTGGACCGGATGCTCGCCCGAGCGGGAGGCACCGACCTCTGCCGGGCGGTCGCCGTGGCCGCGGCCCTCTGGGCCCGCCAGGGACTGCTCTCGCGCAGCGCCGACGCGTACGCGAGGCTCGCCGACGACCACTGCGGGCTCGGGCCGCTCGCCGTGACGTGCCTGGCCGCCGTCGGCGAGCTCGACCGGGCCCGCGCGCTCCGTGCCGACACCCCTGGGGACCCCTATCCGACGTCCTCGCACGTCGCGACCGACCTCGCCGCCGAAGGCCTCCTGCTCTCGATCGAGGGCGAGGGCGACCGGGCGCTCGCCGCCCTGCTGCGCGCCACCACCGTGATGTCGGAATCGACCGAACTCATCCCGCTCCCCGACCTGCCCGCCGTCTACGCCGCCATCGTTGCGATGAACGCCGGGGAGCTCGGCATCGCGGACGACGCGCTCGCCGCGGGGATCACCGCCGGCCAGGGTGGTCCGGCCTACCGCGCCCGGCTGCTGCTCATGCGCGCCCTCGTGGCGCTCCGCGCCGACCGGCCTGCGCGGGCGCGAGCACACCTCGACGCCGCCGAGGAGGAGGCCGCCAGGCATCCGCTCGGCCTCAGGGACGAGCTGCTCGCCTACGCCGTCCGCGTCGGGCTCGCCCGGCACCAGGGGGAGATCCCCGTGCTCATGCGCGCGTGGAACGCCGCACGCCCCGCGATCGCGGCCATGCAGGTCGACCTGACCACCCTGCCGGTGCTCGGCGAGCTCGCCGTGGCCGCCGCGAGGCTCGGCGAGGCGCCGCTCGTGCAGACCCACCTCGCCGCGGCGTGGGATCTCCTCGGACGCATCGGCCACCCCCCATCGTGGACCACCCCCTTGCGGTGGACCGAGCTCGAGGCGGCACTGCTGCGCAACGACCCCGATGCGGTGGAACGGAATGCGGCGCTCCTCGACGCCGCACGCGGCGACCGCACGGCGAGCCGGCTCGCGAGCGCCGGCCGCACGTGGGCGGCGGCATTGGCGGGTGAGGTCACCGTGCCGGAGGTCGAGCGGGCGGTGCGCGACCTCGTCGCGGCGGGATACCCGTGGGACGCCGCGCGCCTCGCCGGGCATGCGGCCGGACGCGCGACCGACCACCGCGACACGCTCGACCTGCTCGCCCTCGCCAGGAGCCTGCACCCCGAGGAGCCGCCGTCGGCCCCGGCCACCGCCGATCGCGGCGACGGCGCGACCGGTGCCGAGCGCGCGGGAGGCGGGGGACGGCTGAGCGCGCGCGAACGCGAGGTCGCACGGTTGGTGCTCGAGGGCAAGACCTATGCCGAGATCGGCCAGGCGATCTTCATCTCGCCCCGTACCGCCGAGCACCACATCGCGCGCATGCGTCGCCGCCTCGGGGCGTCGACGCGGTCCGACCTCCTCGCGAGGCTCCGGATCGCCCTCGACGAGGCCGCGACCGACGAGCGCGGGACGCATGGACCGTCCGACACCGACGATCCCCGCACCCCGACGCGCGGCGAGCACGACATCCCCTAATCCCCGGGATCACGGAGGGGGCCCGCCCCCGATGCCGTGGGACGGCGCAACGGCCACGCTGGGTTGCGGGGGGCCGACGCGGATGTCGGCCATCGAGACCTCACCGAAGAGGAGAACACATCATGGCGAACATCACGACGGCGCTGCTCGACTTCCTGATGGGCTTGCTGCGCAACCCGCAGGCGAGCGCGGACTTCGCGGCGGACCCTGACACGGCGCTCACGAACGCCGGGCTCAACGGCATCTGCGCGGCCGACGTCGACGCGGTCCTGCCGGTCGCCCTCGACTTCGCGCCGGTCGCGAACCGCGAGTACGACACCGGCGGCAACACGATCAACAGCGCCGGCTCGGCCGGCGGTGGCGGCGGCTGGGGCGGCGGCTCCGGTGGCGGCGGCGGCTGGGGCGGCGGCGGCGGCCACCACGGTGGTGGCGGCTCCGGCGGTGGCGGCGGCTGGGGCGGCGGCCACCACGGCGGCGGCGACAAGCACGGCGACTACGACGTCGCGGTCCAGAAGCTGCTCAACGTGGTCAACAACTACTCGTACATCGACGACCGCGACGTGGTCAACGATTCCTCGGTGAACACGAACATCTGGGCCGAGGACAGCATCGTCGCCGTCGAGAACAACGTCGAGAACAACGTGACCACGGCGTCCGGCGACGGCGCGGTCGCGGCGAGCACGGGTGCGGCCGTCGAGGCCTACAACACCGACATCGAGGTCGACATCGAGGACTCGTTCAACCAGGAGACCGAGGTCGAGATCGAGGACTCGTTCAACGACAACTCCGACAACTCCACCACCACGATCATCGACGACTCGTTCAACGACAACTCGGACAACTCGACGGACAACTCGGTCGAGATCGAGGACTCCTTCAACGAGGAGACCGAGATCGACGTCGACATCGAGGACTCCTTCAACGAGGACTCCTACAACGACGAGACCGAGATCGACGTCGACATCGAGGACTCCTTCAACGAGGACAACTCGGTGGACAACTCGACCGACAACTCGACCAACGTCGAGATCGAGGACTCCTTCCAGGACAACTCGACCGACAACTCGACGGACAACTCCATCGAGGTCGAGATCGAGGACTCCTTCCAGGACAACTCGACCGAGGTCGAGGTCGAGGACTCGTTCAACGACAACAACGTCGAGACGGGTCCCGGCGACCTCACCGACGTCGCGGTCGAGGACTCGTTCAACGACAACCAGACCGAGCAGGGCCCCGGCGACAACGTCGACGTGGACGTCGAGGTCGAGGACGTCACCCTCTGATCACCCACACGGCACCGGTCCGGCCCGGCGCGGATGTCCTCCGCACCGGGCCGGATCCGCGTGCCGTCTGCTTGTATTGAGAACGGACAACGAGGGGTGCAAAGGTGCAGCAACTCATCGGACTGGTCGACCAGGGCATCGCGCTCGCCGGCAGCGGCGATCGCGCCGACCTCCGCCGGCGGCTCGAGCAGACGCGCGATCGGCTGCAGGATCCGAACATCCGGGTGATCGTGGTCGGCGAGTTCAAGCAGGGCAAGAGCCAGCTGATCAACGCCCTGGTGAACGCGCCGGTCTGCCCCGTCGACGACGACATCGCCACCGCGGTGCCGACCACCGTCCGGTACGGCGAGCGCGCCGCGGCATCCGTCGTGTCGACCTCGGCGATCGGCGGCACGCTCGAGGCCGACGGGCGATCGCAGCGCACCGAGGTGCCGATCGCCGAACTCGCGAGGTACGTGTCGGAGCGCGGCGGGCGGGGCGCCGATTCGGATGTCTCCGCCGCCGAGGTCGTGCTGCCCCGCAAGCTGCTCAAGAGCGGACTCACCCTGATCGACTCCCCCGGCGTGGGCGGCCTCAACTCCGCGCACGCGCTGACCACGCTCGCGACCCTGCCGTCGGCGCACGCGATGCTGTTCGTGTCCGATGCGTCGCAGGAGTACACGGAGCCCGAGATCCAGTTCCTCCGCCACGCGATGCGCATCTCGCCGAACGTCGCGTGCGTGCTCTCGAAGATCGACCTGTACCCGCAGTGGCGCCGCGTCGAGGAGCTCGACCGTGGCCACCTCCAGGCGATCGATCCGGACATCCCGGTGTTCCCCGTCTCCTCCAACCTCCGGTTGGCCGCGATCGAGGCGTCCGACCACGAGCTGAACACCGAGTCGGGCTTCGCGACGCTCATCTCGTACCTGCGGAAGGATGTCGTCGGGCAGGCCGAGCTCCTGCAGCGCCGATCCGCGGCGGCCGACCTCATCTCGACCACGGAGCACCTCCGGCTCGCGATCGACTCCGAGCTCGACGCCCTGCTCAGCCCAGAGCGGACGCCCGAGATCGTCGCTCGGCTCGAGGCCACGAAGGCCCGCGCCGACGAGCTCCGCCGCAACTCGTCGCGCTGGCAGATCACCCTGAACGACGGGGCGACCGACCTCATCGCCGACATGGAGCACGACCTGCGCGACCGCCTGCGCACCATCCAGCGCGAGGCCGAGGACGCGATCGACGAGGGCGACCCGGGGCCCGTCTGGGACGAGCTCGTCGAATGGTTCGAGCAGCGGGTCTCCTCCGCCGTGACCGACACGTTCGTGTGGACCCAGGAGCGCGCCCAGTGGCTCTCGGCGAAGGTCGCCCGCCACTTCACCGAGGAGGAGGTGGCGCTGCCCCAGATCCACGTCGACGACACCCGGGAGGTCCTCGACTCGGTCGACGACATGTCCGAGCTCGACTCGGGCCGCCTCGGCGCGATGCAGAAGTTCTACATCGGCCTGCGCGGGTCGTACGGCGGCGTGCTCATGGTGGGCATCATCACGGGCATCGTCGGGATGTCGATCATCAACCCGCTCTCGCTCGCCGCGGGCGCGGTCATCGGCCGGAAGGCGTACAAGGAGGACCAGGAGAACCGCCTGCAGCGCCGGCGCAACGAGGCGAAGGGACTCATCCGACGCCAGGTCGACGAGATCATCTTCCAGGTCGGCAAGCAGCTGCGCGACCGGCTCAGGCTGGTCCAGCGCGTCACGCGCGACCACTTCACGGCGATCGCCGACGAGCACCACCGGTCGCTGGCCGACTCGGTGATCGCGGCGCAGAAGGCGGCGAACATGTTCGCCAGCGAGCGCGATCAACGCGTCCAGCAGCTGCGGCGCGACCTGCAGAAGGTCGAGGCGCTGTCGACCCGGGCGCGCGCGATCGACGGCGTCGCGACAGCGCCCGACGCGACCACGCCCGGTGCGTCCGCCACGCCCGCGATCGGGGCCGGCCCCGCGTGAGCGCTCGCCTGCTCGAGCAGACGCGCGACCTCCTCGAGGTCGCGGCCGACCACTACCGCGGCGACGCCGAGGCGCTCGCGCGCATCCGCGAGCAGCGCGAGCGGCTCGGCGAGCCGCTCCGCGTCGCGATCGCGGGCATGGTCAAGGCCGGGAAGTCGACCCTGCTCAACGCCATCATCGGCGAGGAGATCGCGCCCACCGACGCCGGCGAATGCACGCGGGTGATCACGTGGTACCGCTTCGCCCGGACGCCGAGCATCACGATGCACCTCCGTGACGGGCAGTCCCAGTCGCTGCCGGTGCGCCGCCTCGACGGTCGCCTTCAGATCGACCTCGAGCCCGCGACGCCCGAGCAGGTCGAGCGCATCGTGGTCGAGTGGCCGTCGAGGCGACTCGAGGATGTCACGCTGATCGACACGCCCGGAATCGGGTCGCTGTCGGCGGAGATCTCAGCGCGGTCCGCGGCGTTCCTCGCGCCGGAGGCATCCGCCTCCTCGGCCGACGCGATCATCTACCTCACGCGCCACATGCACTCGGCCGATCTCGGCTTCCTCTCGGCGTTCCACGATCCGGCGGTGACGCGCTCGCGCACGGTCAACGCGATCGCGGTGCTCTCTCGTGCCGATGAGATCGGCGCCGGGCGGATCGACGCCCTCCTGTCCGCTCGGGGCATCGCGGAGCGGTACCGCACCGACGGCACCCTCCGCTCGCTGGCGCTCGACGTCGTTCCCATCGCCGGACTGCTCGCCCAGTCCGCGCGAACCCTCCGCGAGAGCGAGTTCGAGGCGCTCCGCCGGCTCGCCTCGCTCCGCCGCGATGCTCGGGAGCGGATGCTGGTCTCCGTCGACCGCTTCGTTCGCGCCGAGGCGCCGGTGGACGTCCCCTCCGAGATGCGCCGGCGACTGCTCGACCGGTTCGGCATGTTCGGCATCCGCATGTCGACCGTCTCCATCAGGGCCGGATACGACGACGCGTCGGCGCTCGCGGACGAGCTGTACCGGCGCTCCGGCCTCGACGACCTCGTCCACCTGGTCGGCGGGCAGTTCCGCTCACGCGCGGACGTGCTGAAGTCGAGTTCCGCGCTCACGGCGCTCAGGGCCCTCCTCGCGGAGCACCCGTTGCCGGCCGCGACGCTCATCACGAGCGCCATCGAGCGGTTGGAGGCGAATGCGCACGAGCTGCGCGAGCTCGCGGTGCTCGCGGCTGCGCGCACGACGGGCATCGGCCTGCCGCGGGATCGGTCGGAGGAGGCCGAACGACTCATCGGCGGTTCGGGCACCGATCTTCCCGCGCGACTCGGCCTGGCCGAGGAGACGCCCTCGGAGGACCTCCATCGGGCCGCGACCGACGCGCTGCGGAGATGGCGGGCGCTCGCCGGCAGCCCGTTGCTCGACCGCGCCGCCGCCGAGGCGTGCGACGTCGTGACGCGGACGTGCGAGGCGCTCGTGGTCGCCGCCGGGCCCGAGTCAGTCGGGCGTCGACGACTGCGGCTGGCGCGCGCCGCGGAACCAGCGGTGCGCGGAGGGGAGGAGCGGGAAGAACCAGCCGAGCACCGCGAAGAGCAGCCCGGCGATGATCAGGACCTCGACGATCACGCCGAACTCGGCCACCGCGAGGAAGGCGATGCCGGCGAGCGCCGCGGCCACGTGGAGGACGAGCACCGGCACCTGCAGCCAGCGCGCCCCGCCGCGGCGATTGAACAGGAACGCTAGCAGCACGGCCTCGGCTGCGACGACCACGCCGAGCGCGGCGACGGACGACCAGTAGATCACGTCGACGAGCGAACCGATCGAGGTCGCGTCGTAGTTCGGCGCGACGCGGAGCAGCGTCTCCTCGAGTTCGACCTCGATGGCCTCGCGCGCCAGGAAGGCGACCAGGATCGCCGCGGCGCTCGCGATGAAGCTCACGAGCCAGAGCACGCGCGCCGTCCGCAGCGGCCACGGCGGCGGCACCGGCTTCCGCACGGGCGGGCGCCGTCGGTCGGAGAGCGCCGGCCGTTCGGGCGGGGGCGGAACCTCCTCATCGCCGTCGAGCTCGCTCGACGCGGGTCGTGAGCCGGCATTCCCCCCGGATGCGTCGGTCATGCCAGAAGCCTACGACGGCTCAGGTCGACGATGCGGGCGGCACGTCGGCGACCAGTCGCACGGCGAGCGAATCGACGCCGGTCGCGATCGCATCCTCCTCGGACCAGCGGCGAGCGAGCCGCGTGGTCATGGCGTCGAGCTCGGCGCGCGTGAGCCCGGCGACGAGCCGGACCCGAACGACGAGCTCAGGGCCCGCGAGGCGCGCATCGGGGTCGCCGGCGTCGAGGTCGATGCCGAGCACGGCCAGCTCCCCCGCGATCGACCGGTCGAACGCCTCGCGCACGGCCTCGGCCTCGAACGGCGGTCGCCACGGAAGCTGCTGCGCCACCGACCACACCGCGGGCCGCCTGAGCACGAACTCGGTCTCGGAGCCCGGATCGAGCACCACGAGCTCGGTGTCGTCGTCGGCCGCCGCGAGCGCGACGCGCACGCCGTCAGCGGGCACCGGCCGCGCGGTCGCGTTCCAGCGCGACATCGCCGCGACGGATCCGAACACCGGCAGCACGCGGCGTCCGTCGGGACCTTCGACCGTCACGATCGAGAGCTCCTGGCTCTTGTCGACCGCGTGGCCGTGGGCGCCCGTCTCCGACCCGCCGTCGCCGAGTTCCGCGAGCAGCGGGATCAGCAGTCGCGCCCGGCCGAAGGCCGCGACGACGTCGGCCTGCCCGCCGTCTCCCGAGCGGAACCGCGCCAGCGCCGCGCCGAGCTCCTCGGGCATGCGTCCGTCATCGGCGGCGTGCGGGTTGGCCTGGAACGATCGGCCGGCCCACGGGCGGCCGGCCGAGTCCGCGCCGGGATCAGTGGGATGCGACATCCAGCGCCTCGGGCAGCGTGAACGCACCCGCGTAGAGGGCCTTGCCGATGATCGCGCCCTCGAGGCCCTGCGGCACGAGCTGGCGCAGGGCCGCGATGTCGTCGAGGCTCGAGACGCCGCCCGACGCGACGACGGGGCGCCGCGTGCGCTCCATGATCTGGCTCAGCAGCTCGAGGTTCGGGCCCTGGAGCGTGCCGTCCTTGGTGACGTCGGTGACCACGTAGCGCGCGGCGCCGGCCTCCTCGAGTCGGTCCATGACCTGCCAGAGGTCGCCGCCGTCCTTGGTCCAGCCGCGCGCGGCGAGCGTGTGGCCGCGCACGTCGAGGCCGATCGCGATCGCCTCGCCGTACTGGGCGATGACCGAGGCCGCCCACTCGGGGTTCTCGAGGGCGGCGGTGCCGAGGTTGATGCGCTTGGCGCCGATCTCGAGCGCGTGCTCGAGCGAGCGGTCGTCGCGAATACCGCCCGAGAGCTCGACGTTCACGCCGCGGACCTGGCGGATCACCTTCTTGAGCACACCGGCGTTCGAGCCGCGTCCGAACGCGGCGTCGAGGTCCACGAGGTGGATCCACTCGGCGCCCTGCTCGGCCCAGTCGCTCGCCGCGTCGACGGGGTCGCCGTAGTTGGTCTCGGTGCCCGCCTCGCCCTGAGTCAGGCGGACCGCCTTGCCGCCCGCTACGTCGACTGCGGGAAGCAGGACCAGGCGGGGGGTCTTGTTGAACTCACTCATCACTGTCCTCGAATCGGATGCCGCGCAGATCGCGACTTCGGCACAGTCACAGCATCCTAGTCCGCCCGGCGCCCCGCCGCGCCGCCCATGACGGACCGGGCCCGCCGGCGTCAACCGAGCGAGCGGATCCAGTTGGACAGCAGGCGGATGCCGGCCTCCGCCGACTTCTCGGGGTGGAACTGAGTCGCCGACAGCGGGCCGTTCTCGACTGCGGCGAGGAAGCGGCCGCCGTGCTCGGCCCAGGTGAGCGCGGGCTGCGGGAACGGCGGCATCACGTCGAGATGCCATTCCTGCGCCGCGTAGGAGTGCACGAAGTAGAACCGCTCGTCCTCGATGCCCTCGAAGAGGACGGAGCCCGGGTCGGGTTCGACGGTGTTCCAGCCCATGTGCGGCAGCACGTCGGAGGGCAGCTCTCGGACCACGCCGGGCCATTCGCCGAGGCCCTCGGTGTCGACGCCCCGCTCGACGCCGTGCTCGAACATGACCTGCATGCCGACGCAGATGCCGAGCACCGGACGTCCTCCGGCGAGCCGGCGGTCGACCAGCTCGTCGCCGCGGACGGCGCGGAGCTGGCTCATCACCGCCGCGAACGCCCCGACACCCGGCACGACGAGGCCGTCGGCCTCCATCGCCACGGCGCGATCGGACGTGAGCTCGACCTCGGCCCCGGCATGCTCGAGCGCCTTCGCGGCCGAGTGCACGTTGCCCGAACCGTAGTCGAGCACGGCGACGCGGCGCACGGCGCTCACAGAGCCCCCTTGGTCGACGGGATGCCCGTCACGAGCGGGTCGTACGCCTTGGCCTGCCGGAACGCGCGCGCGAACGCCTTGAACTCGGCCTCGGCGATGTGGTGCGGGTCTCGCCCGCGGACCACGTCGACGTGCACGGTGAGCGCGGCGTTGAACGTGATGGCCTCGAAGACGTGTTGCACCATGGAACCCGTGAAGTGCCCTCCGATGAGGTGGAACTCGAACCCCGCCGGTTCGCCCGCGTGCACGAGGTAGGGACGACCCGAGATGTCGACGACGGCTCGCGCGAGGGCCTCGTCGAGGGGGACGAGCGCGTCGCCGTACCGGGAGATGCCGCGCTTGTCGCCGAGCGCCTGGCGGATGGCGGTGCCGAGCACGATGCCGACGTCTTCGACCGTGTGGTGCACGTCGATCTCGATGTCGCCCTTCGCGCGCACGGTGAGGTCGGTGAGCGAGTGCTTCGCGAACGCCGTGAGGAGGTGGTCGTAGAAGGGCACGCTCGTCTCGATGTCGCTCGTGCCCGTGCCGTCGAGGTCGAGAGAGAGGTCGATGCTCGACTCGCTGGTCTCGCGCTGCACGCGCGCGGTTCGCGCGGGGCGATCGGTGGTCATGCGGTCATCCTATTCAGGGTGGTCGTGAGGGTGATCAGCGGGCGGCGACGCGGGCAGGGGTGAACGCCGCCATCGCCTCGAGGAACGCGGTGGTCTCGGCCTCGGTGCCGGCGGTGACGCGCAGGCATCCGGGCAGGCCGATCTCGCGGATGAGGATGCCGCGCTCGAGCAGCGCCTCGAAGACGGCGTGCGGGTCGTCGACGCCGCCGAAGAGCACGAAGTTGGCGCCGCTGCGATAGGGCCGGTAGCCGAGCCCGTCGAGTTCGCGGACGATCCGGTCGCGCTGCGAACGGATCTCGTCGACCATCGCGAGCATCTCGTCGGAGTGGGCCAGGGCGCCGAGCGCGGCGGCCTGCGTGAGCGCCGACAGGTGATAGGGCAACCGCACGAGCCGGAGCGCGTCGATGACCGCCGGGTCGGCGGCGAGGTAGCCGACGCGAGCGCCGGCGAATGCGAACGCCTTGCTCATGGTCCGGGAGACGAGCAGCCGCGGCCGGCCCGCGAGCAGCGTGAGCGCGCTCGGAGTGCCCGGATCGGCGAACTCGAAATACGCCTCGTCGACCACGACCACACCCCGGGCGGCATCGGCCACCGCCGCGACGGTCTCGAGCGACAACGGGGTGCCGGTGGGATTGTTCGGGGCGCACAGCAGCACGATGTCGGGATCGTGGCGGAGGACGGCGTCGACGGCGGTCTCGGGCGAGAGCTCGAAGTCGGCGTCGCGCTCGGCGGTGACCCACTCGGTGCCGGTGCCCGAGGCGAGCAGGCCGTACATCGAGTAGGTGGGCGCGAAGCCCAGCGCGCGTCGGCCGGGGCCCCCGAAGGCCTGGAGGATGTGCTGGAGCACCTCGTTCGACCCGTTCGCCGCCCACAGCCGTGACGGTTCCAGCCCGTGGCCGAGGTACCGTGCGAGCGCGACCCGGAGGTCGGTGAACTCGCGGTCGGGGTAGCGGTTGAGCCCGATGATCGCCGCCGCGACCCGTGCGACGATGTCGTGCGCGACATCCTCGGGGATCGGATGCGTGTTCTCGTTGACGTTCAGTGCGACGGGCACGACCTTCTGCGGTGCGCCGTAGGGAGACTTGCCGCGAAGGTCGTCGCGGATGGGAAGGTCGTCGAGACTCGTCACCGATCAATGGTATCGGCGGGCGAAGCGACGTTTCGGCTCCCGTCGCCCCAACCACCTCGACGACCGTGCCCACCGGCGGCCCAGTCGCCGATCGCCGCTACTCGACGACCGGCAGCGCGAGGCGCTGGCCCGGCTGCACCACCGGCTCGCGAAGCCCGTTGAGCTGCATGATCTCGTGGATCACGTCGCGCGGGTCGGCCGTGGGCGCGAGGGATTCGGCGATGCCCCACAGGGTGTCGCCCGCCCCGACCACCACGGTGTCGAAGACCGCGGGACCCGCGCCGTCGTCGATGCCGGCGACCGCTCCGCCCGACGCGAGCGAGCCGATCAGCACGCCCACCACGATCGGCAGCGCCGCCAGCGCGGTGAAGACCAGACGGCCACGGCGCGTGAGGCGGAGGCGTGTGCGACCGGACGGGACGACGCCGCCTGGCATCGCGGGCCGTGCCACCGTGGTTCCCATCAGCACTGCAGTCATCTCGCACCTCCCCGACAGCCCCGCATCCGGCCCTCGGCCGGGAGGGCCGGATGCGAAGCTGTGTTCCGAATATATCTTCGAACAATCGAAGCTGCAAGGACCGGCGGGTGGGAATCACCGGTCGTTTTCCGCGACACACTCGAACGGATGTTTGTCGTGCGCGTACGAGGCGGATACAGTTTCGAATGTCGGGGACAGTCCAGCACCGACCACCGACATCACGATCCGGGCCGACGGAGGCCGAGACGAGAGGCGACACCGTGAGCATCGACATCGACCAGGCACGCGGCGCGGGCGGCCGGTCCCGTCGACGCAAGACGCTCAGCGCCAAGCAGCTCGCCATCCTCGACGTGATCCGCCGCTCGGTGGCCGATCGCGGCTACCCGCCGAGCATGCGCGAGATCGGCGACGCGGTCGGGCTCTCCTCGCTCTCGAGCGTCACGCACCAGCTCAACCAGCTCGAGCTCGCGGGCTATCTCCGGCGCGACCCGAACCGGCCGCGGGCGCTCGAGGTGCTCATCGACGTGCCGGGCACCGAGCCGCGCCCGTCCGACGTCGAGCCGGCACCGGTCGGCGACGCCGCGATGGTGCCCCTCGTGGGCCGCATCGCGGCCGGCGTGCCGATCACGGCCGAGCAGCAGGTCGAAGAGGTCTTCCCGCTCCCCCGCCAGCTCGTCGGCAAGGGCGAGCTGTTCATCCTGAAGGTCGTCGGCGACTCGATGGTCGACGCGGCGATCTGCGACGGCGACTGGGTCGTGGTGCGCTCGCAGCCCACGGCCGAGAACGGCGAGATCGTCGCCGCCATGCTCGACGGCGAGGCGACCGTCAAGGTGCTCCGCCAGCGCGACGGGCACACGTGGCTGCTCCCCCGCAACTCGGCGTTCGAGCCGATCCTCGGCGACCACGCCGAGGTGCTGGGCAAGGTCGTCGCGGTCCTGCGCGCAGTCTGAGCGGTCCCGCGCGCGGCCTGAGCGGTCCTCCGCACGTCTGACGAGACGAGGGGCGGATGCCGCGGCCTCGCGCCGCGACATCCGCCCCTCGATCGGGCTGCGCCCGGGCTCAGCCCGCGGTCGCCCCGACCCCGACGCCGGCGCGCACCGCCTGCGTCGCCTCGACGATGTTCGCGAGCGACGCGACCGTCTCGTCGTAGCCGCGCGTCTTGAGGCCGCAGTCCGGGTTCACCCAGAGGCGTCCGGCCGGGATCGCGCCGACCGCGCGCTCGAGCAGCGACTGCACCTCCTCGACGCTCGGCACGCGGGGCGAGTGGATGTCGTACACGCCCGGGCCCACGCCGTGGTCGAAGCCGCTGGCCGACAGGTCGTCGACGACCTCCATGCGGCTGCGCGCCGCCTCGATCGAGGTGACGTCGGCGTCGAGCTCGCGGATCGCGTCGATGACGACGCCGAACTCGGAATAGCAGAGGTGGGTGTGCACCTGCGTGGCCGGCTCGGCGCCGCCCGTCGCGAGCCGGAACGAGCCGACCGACCAGTCGAGGTAGGCGGGCTGGTCGGCGCGCTTGAGGGGAAGCAGCTCGCGCAGCGCCGGCTCGTCGACCTGGATCACGCGGATCCCGGCCGCCTCGAGGTCGGTGATCTCATCGCGCAGCGCGAGCGCGACCTGGCGCGCGGTGTCGCCGAGCGGCTGGTCGTCGCGGACGAACGACCAGGCGAGGATGGTCACCGGTCCGGTGAGCATGCCCTTGACGGGCTTCTCCGACAGCGACTGCGCGTACTCCGACCACTCGACCGTCATCGGCGCCGGACGCGACACGTCACCCCACAGGATCGACGGGCGCGTGCAGCGCGAGCCGTACGACTGCACCCAGCCGTTCTGCGTGACGGCGAAGCCGTCGAGCAGCTCGGCGAAGTACTGCACCATGTCGTTGCGCTCCGGCTCGCCGTGCACGAGCACGTCGAGGCCCAGCTCCTCCTGCAGGCGGATGACGCGGGCGATCTCCTCGCGCATGAGCTCGCGGTAGGCGGCGTCCGTCAGCTCGCCCTTGACGAGGCGGGCGCGGGCACGGCGGATGTCGGAGGTCTGGGGGAACGACCCGATCGTCGTCGTCGGCAGCGCCGGCAGTGCGAGGTCCTCCTGGGCGGCGACGCGCGCGTCGTACGCGGCCCGCGAGAAGGCGGCGGCGTCGAGCGCCGCGAGGCGATCGCGCACGGCGGGGACGCGCACGCCCGGCGCGGCGGCACGGTCGGCGAGCGAGGCGGATGCCGCGTCGAGCTCGGACGCGATCGCATCGCGGCCCTCGGCGAGACCGCGCGCCAGGATCGCGACCTGTGCGACCTTCTGGTCGGCGAAGGCGAGCCAGCCCACGAGGCGCGCGTCGAGCGCGGACTCGTCCTCGACGTCGTGCGGCACGTGCAGCAGCGAGGTCGACGTCGACACCGCGACATCGCCGGAGAATGTGCGCAGCGCCTCGGCGTGCACGAACGCGCGCTCGAGGTCGCCTCGCCAGATGTTGTGGCCGTCGACGACGCCCGCGACCAGGGTCTTCGCGGCGAGCGCCTCCTCGGTCACCGGATCGAGCTGCTCGGGCGCGCTGCCGCGCACGAGGTCGAGTCCGAGGGCCTCGACCGGCGTGCCGGCGAGCACGGGGAGCGCGTCGTCGAGCGAGCCGTAGGGCGCCGCGACGAAGATCGCCGAGCGCGCCTCGGCGGAACCCAGCAGGTCGTATGCGGCGGCGACCGCCTCGAGGATGCGCTCGCGCGGCTCGTCGAAGCTCTCGCTCACGAGCGCCGGCTCGTCGAGCTGCACCCATTCCGCGCCCGCGTCGCGGAGCGCGGCGAGCAGCTCGGCGTAGACGGGCACGAGGTCGTCGAGGCGGTCGATCGGACGGAATCCCTCGGGCGCGCCGTCCGCCGCCTTGGCCAGCAGCAGGAACGTCACCGGACCGACGAGCACGGGGCGGGTGACGAAGCCGGCCTCCCGGGCCTCGCGCACCTGCGCCACGAGCGCGTCGGCGTGCGCGGCGAACGCGGTGTCGGGACCGATCTCGGGCACGAGGTAGTGGTAGTTCGAGTCGAACCACTTCGTCATCTCGAGCGGCGCGTCGGCCCCTTCGCCGCGCGCGACCGTGAAGTAGCCGGCGAGATCGAGGCGGCCGTCGGCGTCCAGGAGCCTCGCGAAGCGCGTCGGGATCGCGCCGACCGCGACCGCGGCGTCGAGCACCTGGTCGTAGTACGAGAAGCTCTCGGGGATCGCCGAGTCGGTGCGGCCGAGGCCGAGCGCGGCGAGGCGCTCGCGCGTCGCGGCGCGCAGGCCGGCGGCGGTGCGCTCGAGCTCGTCGGCGTCGATGCGGCCGGCCCAGAACGCCTCGACGGCGTGCTTGAGCTCGCGGCGGCGCCCGATGCGGGGGTAGCCGAGGATGGTTCCGGCGGGGAAGGCGGGTGCGGTCATCGTGTTCTCGTGTTCCTCTCGGTGCCCGCGTGGGCGGGGATGGTGCGGAGGCCGAGCCGGTCCAGGACGGCGAGCACGGCCTCGTGGCGATTGAAGGTGTACAGGTGGAGTCCGGGTGCGCCGCCCGCGAGCACCTCGCCGGCGAGGTCGGCCGCGAAGTCGACGCCGAGCTCGAAGAGCGCGTCGGCGTCGGGCTCGATCTCGAGCGCGATCGCGAGCTCACTCGGCGCGGGCACGCCCGTGAGCTGCTCGAGGCGGCCGAGCCGGGCGGCCGAGGTGACGGGCATGATGCCGGGCAGGATCGGGATGGTGACCCCGCCCGCGCGGGCGCGCTCGACGAAGCCGAGGTAGTCGTCGGCGTGCCAGAAGAGCTGGGTGATCGCGAGGTTGGCCCCCGCCACCTCCTTGGCGAGGAGCACGTCGACATCCTGGTTCACGCCGCGCGAGCGCGGATGCCCGGTCGGGAAGGCGGCGACCGCGACGCGCTCGGGGCGCGGTCGCTCGAGGATGCGCGTCACGCCGGGCATCCCGGGGATCCCGGCCTGCCCGTACGGCTCGCGCTCCTCCTGCACCCGGTGGATGAGCTGCACGAGCTCGGCGGCGCTCTCGAGGTCGCCGATGCCCGCCTCCGGGTCGGCGCCCTCGGGCGGGTCGCCGCGCAGCGCGAGGAAGCTGGTCACGCCCGCGTCGAGGAACTCCCGCACGAGGCGGTTCGCCTCGGCATGGCTGGAGCCGACGCAGGTCAGGTGCGCCATGGGCTCGACGTCGGTGTGCTCGAGCATGTACCGCAGCACCGTCAGCGAACGGTCGCGCGACGAGCCGCCCGCGCCGAACGTCACCGAGATGAACGCCGGGTCGACCTCTGCCAGGCGGTCGATCGTGCGGCCGAGCGCGAGCGCGGCGGCATCCGTTCTCGGCGGGAACAGCTCGAACGAGATCGGCGGCCTCGGCCGACAGCCGTCGCCGTCGGGCGCGCTTCCGGTCATGGTGCTCCTGGTGGCGATGCCGCTCCGGCGGGTCGAGGTCACGGCACGCCGCGCCCGACCAGCCGTCACGGCGGGTGGGTCTCGCGGGCGGGTGCCGGGCTCGGCGGTCGCTCCAGGCGGGCGGCATCCGGCCGCTCGCCACGATCAGGTGCGACGATACGCCGGGCACGCGACATCCGGAACATGGTTTACGCAGGATGACGCGGGCGGGCGGTTCCGGATGGCGCGACGGGGCGCACCTAGGGCCGCGGCGCTCGGAGCCCGCCGGTGCTACGCCAGCGCGGCCGCCGCGCGGAACTCGGCGAGCTGGGCCGCCTGCTCGGGCGACGCGAGCGCGCGGATGCGCGTGCCGTCCTCGACGTAGTCGGTCGAGAGCACGCGTCCGGTCTCGTGCAGGGCCGAGACGATGTCGCCCCGGTCGTACGGCACGAGCAGGTCGACCTCGACCGCGGGGTCGGGCAGCATGCGCGTGATCGCGGCGAGCACCTCGGGCACGCCCTCGCCCGTGCGCGCCGACGCGAACACCGCGTTCGGCTCGAGGCCCTGCAGCACGAGCCGCTCCTCGGGCCCGATGAGGTCGGCCTTGTTGAACACGATGAGCTCGGGCACGTCGCGAGCGCCCACCTCTCCGATCACGTCGCGGACGGTCGCGATCTGCGCGGCCGGATCGGGGTGCGCCGCGTCGACCACGTGCACGATCAGGTCGGCGTCGCCCACCTCCTCGAGCGTCGAGCGGAACGCCTCGACGAGCTGGTGCGGGAGGTTGCGCACGAATCCGACGGTGTCGGCGATCGTGTACACGCGCCCATCGGGCGTCGTGTTGCGGCGCACGGTGGCGTCGAGCGTGGCGAACAGTGCGTTCTCGACCAGCACGCCCGCGCCGGTGATGCGGTTGAGCAGGCTGGACTTGCCGGCGTTGGTGTACCCGGCGATCGCGACCGACGGCACGGCGTTGCGCTTGCGGTTGGCCCGCTTGGCATCGCGCGCGGGCTTCATGCCCGCGATCTGCTTGCGCAGCCGCGCCATGCGCGAGTGGATGCGGCGGCGGTCGAGCTCGATCTTCGTCTCACCGGGACCACGCGACCCCATGCCCGCGCCCGCGCCGCCGACCTGGCCGCCCGCCTGGCGGGACATGGACTCACCCCAGCCGCGGAGCCTCGGAAGCAGGTACTCGAGCTGCGCGAGCTCGACCTGCGCCTTGCCCTCGCGGCTCTTGGCGTGCTGGCTGAAGATGTCGAGGATGACGGCGGTGCGGTCGATGACCTTGACCTTCACCGCATCCTCCAGCGCACGGCGCTGGCTCGGCGCGAGCTCGGTGTCGGCCACGACGGTGTCGGCGCCGAGCGCCGCGACGATGTGGCGCAGTTCCTCGGTCTTGCCGCGGCCGAGGTAGGTCGAGGGGTCGGGGTGCGGGCGGCGCTGCAGCACGCCGTCGAGCACGCGCGCGCCGGCGGTCTCGGCGAGGGCCGACAGCTCGCGCAGCGAGTTCTCGGCATCCTCCAGCGAGCCCTGCGGGTACACGCCGATCAGCACCACGTTCTCGAGGCGCAACTGGCGGTACTCGACCTCGGTGACATCCTCGAGCTCGGTCGACAAGCCGGCGACCCGCCGGAGCGCCGCCCGCTCCTCGCGGTCGTACTGCTCGCCGTCGAAGCCGCCCTCGCCGTCGCCGGCGAGACCGTCGCGCTGGATCGACGCGGCCTCGGATGCGCCGAACCGGGAGACGCCCGCCCGCACGTCCGCGCTCCGGAGCACGCGCTGGACCGCGTCGTCGTGGGTCTCGTGTTCCGCGTCGCTCATCGTGTCCAGCCTACTTCCCTTCGTGCGATAGGTTCCCGTGTATGCCGCAGGAGCACTACTTCTCGTCGAAGCCCGCCGACGACGATGCGCTCCGCACCGTGACGGCGCGTCTCGCGGGTCGAGAGCTGTCGCTGCTCACCGCCGGCGGCGTGTTCAGCCCGGGTCACGTCGACCTCGGCACGAGGGTCCTGCTCGACGAGGTGCCCGCTCCCCCGGCGGCGGGCCACCTGCTCGACCTCGGGGCGGGGTGGGGGCCGGTGGCGCTCACCCTGGGCCTCGAGGCGCCGGATGCAACGGTGTGGGCGGTCGACGTCAACGAGCGGGCGCTCGACCTCGTCCGCCGCAACGCGGCGCGTGCGGGGCTGTCGAATGTCAACGCCGCACTGCCCGACGATGTTCCCGACGACGTGCGATTCGGCGCGATCTGGTCGAATCCCCCGATCCGGATCGGCAAGGCCGAGCTGCACGGACTGCTGCGCCGATGGCTGCCGCGGCTCGAGGCCGGTGCGACCGCGTGGCTCGTCGTGCAGAAGAACCTCGGCGCCGACTCGCTGCAGCGCTGGCTCGTCGACGACCTCGGCGACGGATGGCGCGTCCAGCGCGCCGCGTCAGCCAAGGGCTTCCGGGTCCTCGCGGTCACCCGCGAGCGCTGAGCCTCCGCGCGCGGGCGCCCCGCGGCATCCGCTCGCTCAGGCGAGGCTGACGACCCCGTCGAACACCAGCTCGGCCGGGCCTGAGAGCAGCACGTGCTCGCCGTCGGGCTCGGCGGCCATGCGCACGCCGACGACGCCGCCGGGCACCTGCACGACCCACTCGTCGGGCGCGGTCTCACCGGCCCAGTACCGCACCGCGAGCGCGGAGGCGACCGCGCCGGTGCCGCACGACAGCGTCTCGCCCGAACCGCGCTCGTGCACGCGCATGCGGATGCGCCCACGGCCGCCCTCGACGAGCGGCTCGGCGGGAACCACGAACTCGACGTTCGCGCCGGCCTGCGGCTCGGGGTCGAGGATCGGCAGGTATGCGAGGTCGAGGCCGTCGAGCTCGTCGTCGTCGGCGAGCGCCACGACCACGTGCGGGTTGCCGACGTCGATGCCGAGCCCGGGACGCGCGGCGTGCAGGTTCTTCGCGCGCACGAGCGGTTCGCCGCCGTCGAGCCGCCACACCCCGAGGTCGGCCTCGAAGTTGCCGTTGCCGAGCTCGCGCACGCGCCGCACGCCCGCCCGCGTGCCGATCGCGATCCACTCGCCGTCGCGGAGCTCGGCCAGCCCCTGGTCGAGGAGGTAGCGCGTGAACACGCGGATGCCGTTGCCGCACATCTCGGAGGGACTGCCGTCGGCGTTCCAGTAGTCCATGAACCACGTGGCATCGGGGTTCTCGGCGATCGCGGCCGCGCCGTCCACGAGCCGGTCGGAACGCACCGCGCGGATGAGCCCGTCGCCGCCGACGCCGAAGTGGCGGTCGCACACCGCCGCGATCTGCGCGGGCGTGAGCTGGAGGTCGCCCTCGGGGTCGCTGAAGAGCACGAAGTCGTTGCCCGTGCCGTGGCCCTTGGTGAAGCGCAGATCGAACGCCATCCCCTCAGTCTAGGGATGGCGCGAGGCCGCTCCGGACCCTCGCCTTCAGCCGGCCGCGGCCTGGCGGGCGACCTCGTCCGCGACCGCGTCGCGATCGTCGGCGTCGACGACGGATGCCGCGGCGTACCGCTTGAACCAGCCGACCTGCCGTCGCGCGTACGTGCGGGTGAGCGCCTGCGTCTCGGCGATCGCGTCGGACTCGCTCATGCGGCCGTGGACCTGGGCCAGGGCCTGCGCGTAGCCGATGGCCTTGCGCGCGGTGACGCCGCGTTCGAGCCCGGCGGGGATCAGCGACCGCACCTCGTCGAGCAGCCCGTCGCGCCACATCGCGGCGGCGCGCGCGTCGAGGCGCTCGACGAGCGTCGCGCGGTCCGCCCGGAGGTGCACGATGCGGTGCGGGCGCCACGGGACCGGCCGGTCGGGCAGGCGGGCGGCCTTGGGTTCGCCGGTCAGCTCGATCACCTCGAGGGCGCGCACGATGCGGCGCCCGTTCTGCGGATCGACGCTCCCGGCGGTCTCGGCGTCGAGTTCCCGCAGGCGACGGTGCAGCATCCCCGGTCCGACCTCGTCGAGCTCGCGCTCGAGCCGGGCGCGGATGGCGGGGTCGGTGCCCGGGAACCGCAGGTCGTGGATCACGGCCGAGACGTAGAGCCCGGAGCCGCCCGTGAGCAGCGCGACGCCGCCACGCGCCTCGATCCGGTCGATCGCATGGCGCGCCTCGGCCTGGTAAGCGGCCACGGAGGCCTCGTCGGTGACTTCGAGCACGTCGAGCAGGTGGTGCGGCACGCCCTCGCGCTCGTCGGGCGGGAGCTTCGCCGTGCCGATGTCCATGCCGCGGTAGAGCTGCATGGCGTCGGCGTTGACGACCTCGGCGGGGCGCCCGGTGGCCGCGATCGCGTGCGCGAGGTCGAGCGCGAAGCGGGTCTTGCCCGTTCCGGTCGCGCCGACGACCGCGATGAGCGTCACGTCAGCGCTGGCCGTCGGACGGGTCGTAGATCGGCATGGTGCCGACGCCCGGCGACGTCAGCGGCTCGGAACCGATGCGCAGGGTGGGCAGGCCGAGCGAGACGCGGCCGGTGGCGGATGTCACGGCTCCGGGTGCGGCGGGGACACCGCAGCTGTCGGCCTGCGCACGGTCCCACGCGTCGCCGGCGCGTGTGCGACGGATGCGCAGCGGCGCGCCGTCGGGCGAGTCGGCGAGCAGGTGGAACGGGGCGGCCTGGGTGATCACGACGGAGACGACGTCGCCGGCCCGCGGCAGCTCCGAGCCCTCGGGCACCTCGAAGTGCACGAGGCGGCTGTCTTCGGCGCGGCCGCTCAAGCGGTGGGTCGCGGCATCCTTCTTGCCCTCGCCCGTGGAGACGAGCACCTCGACGGGACGGCCGAGGAGCTTCCGGTTCTCCTCCCACGAGATGCGCTCCTGCAGCGCGATGAGGCGGTCGTAGCGCTCCTGCACGACCTCCTTCGGCACCTGGTCATCCATGGTCGCCGCGGGGGTGCCCGGACGGATGGAGTACTGGAAGGTGAAGGCGGAGGCGAAGCGCGCGGCCTCGACGACCCGGAGGGTCTCCTGGAAGTCCTCTTCGGTCTCACCCGGGAATCCGACGATGATGTCGGTCGAGATCGCGGCGTTCGGGATGCGAGCGCGCACGCGATCGAGGATGCCGAGGAACTTCTCGGACCGGTACGACCGGCGCATGGCCTTGAGGATGCGGTCGGAGCCGGACTGGAGCGGCATGTGCAGCTGCGGCATGACCGAGGGCGTCTCGGCCATCGCGTCGATGACGTCGTCGGTGAACGCCGCGGGGTGGGGGCTCGTGAATCGGATGCGCTCGAGGCCCTCGATCTGCCCGGCGGCGCGCAGCAGCTTGCCGAACGCCTGGCGGTCGCCGAACTCGACGCCGTAGGAGTTGACGTTCTGCCCGAGGAGGGTGACCTCGACGGCACCGTCGTCGACGAGCGCCTGGATCTCGGCGAGGATCTCGCCCGGCCGGCGGTCCTTCTCCTTGCCGCGGAGTGCCGGCACGATGCAGAAGGTGCAGGTGTTGTTGCAGCCGACGGAGATCGACACCCAGCCCGAGTAGGTGGAATCGCGCTTGGTGGGCAGCGTCGAGGGGAAGACCTCGAGGGCGTCGAGGATCTCGAGCTGCGCCTCCTCGTTGTGGCGGGCGCGTTCGAGCAGGCTCGGCAGCGAGCCCATGTTGTGCGTGCCGAAGACGACGTCGACCCAGGGCGCCTTCTCGAGGATGACGTTCTTGTCCTTCTGGGCGAGGCAACCGCCGACGGCGATCTGCATGCCCGCGTGACGTCGCTTGACGCCCGCGAGGTGGCCGAGGTTGCCGTAGAGCTTGTTGTCGGCGTTCTCGCGTACGGCGCACGTGTTGATCACGACGATGTCGGGTTCGGCGCCGTCGGCGGGGACGTAGCCCGCCGCCTCGAGTGAACCGCTGAGCCGCTCGGAGTCGTGCACGTTCATCTGGCACCCGTAGGTGCGGACCTCGTAGGTGCGGGGCGCGGCCGACTCGTCGGCGACGGCGCCGCCGGGCACGCGTGCGGCCTCGTGGATGGTGGTCATGATCGGACCAGTCTACGAAACGATGCCGGAGAGGACGCCGCTCACTCGGGCCGGTCGCCGTCGAGCGCGGCCCGCACCGCCTGGCGCACGACCTCGCTGCCGTAGCCCCGACGCAGGAGGAACGCGCTCAGCCGCCGTTGGGCCGTGCTCGGGTCGAGCCCGGCGAGTTGCCTGGCTCGCCGGTCGGCGATCTGCGTGGCGTGCTCGAGCTCGACCTCGGGATCGAGCGCGTCGACCGCGTCGCGCGCGAGCTCGGCGTCGATGCCGCGCCGGCCGAGCTCGTGCAGGAGCGCGCCGCTGCCCCGCCCGCGGCGCACGCCGTGGCTGTGCACGAGCTGCTCGGCGAGCCGCCGGTCGTCGAGGTAGCCGAGCCGCTCGTAGCGATCGATCCACTCCTCGACCTCGGCATCGTCGAGCCCGTGCTCGAGCAGCGCCGACCGGACCTCGCTGGTGGAGAGCGATGAGCGCCGCAGCCGCGACACGATGAGCCGGTCGATGCGCTCGTCGCGCTCGACGCCGGTCTCGACGCGCTCACGGGGGCTCTCGGATCGCTCCACGCGTGTGCCGGGTTCGCGGTCGAGGCCGTCATGGGCTTCGTCGGAGCCGACGACCGCGAGTCGGGACGCGGGCTGCACACCGAGCCCGCGCCCGGCAGGGTGCCGGCCGGAGCGTGCCGGAGCGGCGCCGCCGCGATCGGATTCCTCCGACGACGGCGCCACCCACGGCAGGTAGGCGACGGGCGCGAGGCGCTCGTTCGACTGATCGCTCATGTGGCCGGCCGGCGAGCTCAAGCGCCCTTGCGCTTCGCGGTGATCGACTCGACCGGCGCGACGCCGGGCCCGGCGGCCGCGCCGCCGGCGGGCTGGCCGATGCCCAGCTTGACGAGGATCTTCTTCTCGATGTCGGCCGCGATGTCGGGGTTCTGGATGAGGAAGTTCCGGGCGTTCTCCTTGCCTTGGCCGAGCTGGTCGCCGTCGTAGGTGTACCAGGCCCCGGACTTCTTCACGATGCCCTGGTCGACGCCGTAGTCGATGAGGCTGCCCTCACGCGAGATGCCCACCCCGTAGAGGATGTCGAACTCGGCCTGCTTGAACGGCGGCGCCATCTTGTTCTTGACGACCTTCACGCGCGTGCGGTTGCCGACCGCCTCGGTACCGTCTTTCAGCGTCTCGATGCGGCGGATGTCGAGGCGGACCGATGCGTAGAACTTCAGCGCCTTGCCGCCCGCCGTGGTCTCGGGGCTGCCGAAGAACACGCCGATCTTCTCGCGGAGCTGGTTGATGAAGATGGCCGTGGTCTTGGTCTGGTTGAGCCCACCGGTCAGCTTGCGGAGCGCCTGCGACATGAGGCGCGCCTGGAGGCCGACGTGCGAGTCGCCCATCTCGCCCTCGATCTCGGCGCGCGGCACGAGCGCCGCGACGGAGTCGATGACGACGAGGTCGATCGAGCCCGAGCGGATCAGCATGTCGGCGATCTCGAGCGCCTGCTCGCCGGTGTCGGGCTGCGAGACGAGCAGCGAGTCGATGTCGACGCCGAGCTTCTTGGCGTAGTCGGGGTCGAGCGCGTGCTCGGCGTCGATGAACGCCGCGATGCCCCCCGCGCGCTGCACGTTGGCGATCGCGTGGAGGGTCAGCGTGGTCTTGCCGGAGGACTCCGGACCGTAGATCTCGATGATGCGACCGCGGGGCAGGCCGCCGACGCCGAGGGCGACGTCGAGCGCGATGGAACCGGTCGGGATGATCTCGACGGGCGCGCGCTCTTCACTGCCGAGGCGCATCACCGAGCCCTTGCCGAACTGGCGGTCGATCTGGGCGAGTGCGGTCTCGAGGGCCTTCTCGCGGTCAGCGGGTGATGGCATCGGTGCTCCTTCGTGGTGGGTTCGGCGGCCTCTAGGCTGTCGTTCCGCGTGCCAGGCCGTGACCCGGCACGTCTTGCGACAAGGCGGTTGCGGTGTGTTCCGACGCTTCGACCGTATGGCCGGCCACCGACATCCGGTGCCCGAGGGACCGCGGATGTGGATGGATGCGACATCCCTCCCGTTGTTGAGGAGCCTACTCCGCGAACCGAACGGATGTTCGATACGACGCGCGGCGTGTCGAACGGGTCTTCGGGCGGGGGACGCGCTCGGGTGTCAGGACTCGCGGCCCCCGCCCGGAGCCCGAAGACCCGCGCCGTGGCGGCGCGACTCGGGGACGTCGGTCGCCTCGCAGAGCGCGAGCCACACCGTGCGCGGCGGAACGCCCGCGGCCAGCGCCTGCCGAGCCGTCCGCCCGTCGAGCGCACCGAGCACGAGGTCGTCGACCACCACGCTGGCGTACCCCGCGCCGAACTCCTCCTCGACCGCCAGGTCGAACTCACTGCGCTTCACTCGGTTCTCCCGGACATGCGAACGGCCGGTCCGAGGACCGGCCGATCGCGACGATGTGACTGGGTCAGCGGACCATGATGTCCGCGTCGAACTCCGCGACGAGGTCGTCGGGCAGGCTGTCGGGCACCGACGGCGCCGAGAGCCCCTCGAGGACCGCGATACGGTCGCCGACCTCGTGCATGATCACCGAGATGGGCGTGTCGAGCGCCTCGGCCACCGAGGCGAGGATCTCGCTCGAGGCCTCCTTCTGCCCGCGCTCGACCTCGCTGAGGTACCCGAGCGCGACGCTGGCCTTGCTCGCCACCTGACGGAGCGTGCGGCCCTTCTGCAGGCGGAAGTCCCTCAGCACGTCGCCGATCTCCTGTCGAACCAGAACCATCGGAACCTCCCTCTCTCTGCCTGCGACCACCCTCCGGGGGCCGGTGCGGGGAGGTCAGTCTAGCGCCTCTTCCCGTCCCCCGAGCCTACCGGTGGTCACTGGAGTTTTCTTGTGAACCCAGCACCTGTAACAGGGTGTTCACGTGGCCTATTCCCCGCGCCTCCGACCCGATCGCCTGCCGCCGAGCGCCGCCTCGTCCTCCTCGGTGATCGCCGCGATCGCCGAGGTCGGGACGAGCTTCGGCGCGGCCTCGATCCGCGCCCGCCGCCGCTTCAGCCAGATGCCGGTCGCGATGATGACCCCGAGGGCGACGTACGCGACGATCGCGAACGGGCTCTGCACGAGGTAGAGGATGTCGCCCTGGCTGATCGCCATCGCCTTCCGGAGCTGCTCCTCGGCCATGGGCCCGAGGATGCCGCCGACCACCATCGGCGCGACGGGGTAGCCGTAGCGACGCATCAGGAAGCCCACGACGCCGATGACCAGCAGGATCAGGATGTCGAGGACGTTGAAGCGCAGCGCGTAGGCGCCGAGGCCCGCGAACGCCAGGATGCCGGCGTACAGGTAGGGCCTCGGGATCTGCAGCACCTTCACCCACATGCCCACCAGCGGCAGATTCAGCACGATGAGCAGCACGTTGCCGATGTACAGGCTGGCGATGAGCGCCCAGACCAGGCCCGGCTGGTTCTCGAACAGCAGGGGTCCCGGACGGATGCCGTACGACTGGAACGCCGAGATGATGATCGCGGCCGTCGCGGTGGTCGGCAGGCCGAGCGTGAGCAGCGGGACGAGCACGCCGGCCGCGGCCGCGTTGTTCGCCGACTCGGGCCCCGCGACGCCCTCGATCGCGCCGCGACCGAACTCGGCCTTGGCGGTTCCCTTCGCGAGCCGTCGCTCGGTGGCGTACGACAGGAAAGTCGCGACATCCGCGCCGCCGGCGGGGATGGTGCCGATCGGGAATCCGATCGCCGTACCGCGAAGCCACGGCCTCCACGACCGCCGGAAGTCCTTGCCGGTGAGCCAGTTGCGCCAGCCGCGCGTCACCGGGATGACCCGCACCGGTCCGTGCCGCATGCGGGAGGCGACGTAGAGCGACTCGCCGATCGCGAAGAGGCCGACGGCGATGAGGACCACGTCGATGCCGTCGGCGAGCGCGGGCACGCCGAACGTGTACCGCTGCTGGCCCGACAGCACCTCGGTGCCGACGAGTCCGAGCAGCAGGCCGAGCCCGAGCGAGGTGAGGCCCCGCGACACGCTCGAACCGAGCAATGCGCCGACCGTGAGGAATGCGACCACGATGAGCGCGAAGTAGTCGGCCGGTCCGAGCTGCACCGCGAGTTCGGCGATGGTCGGCGCGAGGAACGTGAGCAGGACCGTCGCGACGGTGCCGGCCACGAACGAGCCGATCGCGGCGGTCGCGAGGGCGGCCGTCCCGCGCCCGGCCCTCGCCATCTTGTTGCCCTCGAGCGCTGTGACGATCGACGCGGACTCGCCGGGCGTGTTCAGGAGGATCGAGGTGGTGGAGCCGCCGTACATGCCGCCGTAGTAGATCCCGGCGAAGAGGATGAGCGCACCCGTGGGGTCGAGCGTGTACGTGAGGGGCAGCAGGAGCGCGACCGTCATCGCCGGGCCGATGCCGGGCAGGACGCCGACCGCGGTGCCGATGAACACGCCGAACAGGGCGAAGAGCAGGTACTGGGGCTGCAGCGCGGTGGCGAACCCCTCGAGCAGCGCGTTGAGGCTATCCATTGAAGATCGGTATCCACTCCAGGAGCGGGCCGGCGGGCAGCGAGAGCCCGAGCCAGGCGCCGAAGACGAGTTGGGTGGCCAGTCCGAGCCCGAGGCCGACGAGCAGCGCGACCCACCACCGCGTGGCGCCGAGGGTGATCGCCGCGCCGGCGAACAGCACTGCCACGGCGATGGGCCATCCGGCCAGCTCGATCAGGACGAGCAGGGAGAGGAAGCACAGCAGGAGCAGCAGCACCGTTCGCCAGTCGGTCTTCGCGTTCGGATCGACGTCCTCCTCCGCCTCCGGCTGGCCCCGGCGGCCCCGAGCGATGTCGACGATGACGGCCACCGAGGCGACGAACAGGATCGTGCCCACGAAGTACGGGAAGAACCGCGGTCCGAGGACGCTCGCCGATCCCGGCGGCACCCGGATGAACCCGGCGCCGAGGATCGCGTACACGCCGAGCGCCGCGCAGACGCCGGCGAAGGCGTACTCGCCGATGATGCCGCGGCGGTCACGCGTTGAGCCGGGGCCGGCGCCCGAGCCGCCGGAGGCACCCTCCGGCGCCGGAGCGCCGGAGGGTGCCGCGTGACGGTCGGTCATGACTCGACCAGGCCGATCGCCTGCAGGGTCTCGGTCACCTCGGCGATGTTCCCGTCGAGGAACTCCTGGAACTCCTCACCGACGAGGAAGGCGTCGTCCCAGCCTCGCTCCTCCAGCGTTGCGGCCCAGGCGTCCGTGTCGTGCATCTCGGTGACGAGTTCCTGCAGCGCGGCGGCGTCGGCCTCCTCGATGCCGCCGGGCGCGAGCACGCCTCGCCAGTTCGTCAGCGTCACGTCGTAGCCCTCGTCGATCAACGTCGGCGTGTCGGGCAGGAGCGCCGCCGGCTCCTCGGAGGACACGGCGAGCGCCTTCAGTTCTCCGGCCTCGATCTGCTCGGCGAACTCGGCGACGCCCGAGATGCCGGCCTGCACGGTGTTGCCGAGCAGCATCGTGACGGCCTCGCCGCCACCCGCGTTCGGGATGTAGTTGAGCGTCGATGGGATATCGGCCGGGTCGACGCCCGCCTCGGTGAGCAGCATGCCCGCGAGGATGTGGTCGGCGCCGCCCGCCGAGCCGCCGGTCACCGCGATGTCGGCACCCTCTTCGACGATCGCGTCCACGAGGTCCTCCACCGTCTCGTACTCGGACCCCTCGGGGACCACGATGACGAGCGGCTCCTCGGTGAGCTTCGCGACCGGCGTCATGTCCTCGATGCGGACCTCGGAGGCGTTCGTCTCGACCGCGCCGACCATCACGAGGCCCATGACCATGAGGGTGGCCGGATCGCGCTCGTTGGCGAGCGCGGCGAGTCCGACCGTGCCGCCTGCGCCCGGGACGTTCTCGACCGGCGCCGAGCTGACGAGGTCCTCGCCCGTGAGGACCTCCGACATGGCGCGTGCCGTCTGGTCCCATCCGCCGCCGGGGTCGGCCGGGGCGACGAGGTTGACCGAGTCGAGGGTCACGGCCTCGCCCTCGCCGGCGTCGCCGCCGTCGTCGGTCGGGCTGCACGCCGCGAGCCCGAGGAGCGCCAGGACGCCGATTCCGGCCAGCGCGGTACGGGTGCCGGCCGTGCGGATGCCGATGATGTGGGCCGACCGCGTCGGCCTGCTGTGTGATCGCAATTCTCCTCCTTGAGCGCCCGGCTCCGGTGCCGGGCCGACGATCGTCGGTGCGGAAGACGCTAGGCCCCCGGAAGGTCCGGCGAGAACGCTGCGGTCATATTCATCGTACTGTTCGTTTTGGTCGATTCGGTCGTTTTGGTCGTATAATGCGGGCCGCACGACGAGGTCCGGTACGGCAGACTGGACTGGTGAGCCGGTCGATGACGCTTGGCATGCAGTTGCTCCTGCTGCAGGTCGCGATCGTGCTCACCACCGTGGTCGGCACGGGTGTCACGGCGATGCTCATCCAGGAGCGGCAGCTCCGCGAGGCCTACCAGGACCGCATGATCGCGGTCGCGCAGTCCGTCGCGGGCCTGCCCGTCATCCTGGACGCCTTCGACGACGACGACCCGGCCGAGACGATCCAGCCCGTCGCCGAGGTGATCCGGAAGGCCTCCGACGTGACCTATGTCGTCGTCGCGAACGAATTCGGCATCCGGTACTCGCACCCGAATCCCGAGCGCATCGGCGAACGCGTCTCGACCGACCCCGCGATCCCGCTGTCCGGCCAGGTCTACGTCGGCACGCAGACCGGCACACTCGGCGAATCCTGGCGGGTGAAGGTCCCGATCTTCGACGACGGCGGCGAGGTGATCGGCCAGGTCTCCGTCGGCATCCTGGAGTCCGAGCTGCGCGAGGACTTCCTCGGCGGCCTCGGCGGACTGCTGGCGGCGCTGGCCGCGGCGGCCCTGGTCGGCGTGGTCGGCTCCGCGTGGATCGGCCGGGTCATCCGTCGGCGCATCTACGGCCTGGAGCCCGATGAGATCCGCACCATGCTCGAGACCCGCGAGGCGATGCTGCACGGCATCCGCGAGGGACTCGTGGCCGTCGATGAAACGGGCCGCATCGTGCTGATCAACGACGCCGCGGCACGCCTGCTCGACGTCGACGAGCCCGACCACGTGCTCGGCACGCCCGTCGACGAGGTGCTCGACCGCGAGCTCGCACGGTTCATCGCCTCGGGCGAGGAACGTGAGACGCCCGTGCTCGCGGGTGAGCGCGTGCTGCTCGTGCACGGCGACCGAGTCAGGGTCGATGGCCGCGAGATCGGCTCGATCGTGATCCTCCGCGACCGCACCGAGCTCGAGACGACGCTTCGCGAGCTCGAAGGGGCCCAAGGGCTGGCCGAGGGCCTCCGTGCGCAGTCCCACGAGTTCTCCAACAAGCTGCACGTCGTGAGCGGGCTGCTCGAGCTCGGCCACGTCGATGCGGCCATCGCGTTCATCCAGCGCGTCGGCAGCGGCGGCGCCCTCTCGACGCTCGGCGAGCACGACGGCATCGCCGATGTCGAGACCGCCGCGCTGATCCTGGCCAAGCGCTCCCGCGCACAGGAGCGCGGCCTGAGCCTGGAGGTCGAGCCCGATTCGCATCTCGAGCCGGTGGCGGATGCCGCGCAGCGCACGGATCTCGTGACCGTCGCGGGGAACCTGCTCGACAATGCGATCGAGGCGTGCTCCCTGGGCGGCCGGATCAGCCTGTCGGTCCGAGATGACGAGGAGGAGGGCGTGCTCGTCGTGCGCGTCGACGACGACGGGCCGGGCGTGCCGGCCGACCGCCGTGAGGCGATCTTCGAGCCCGACGTGAGCGCGAAGTCCCCGGCCCCCGGCAAGCAGCGCCGCGGCATCGGGCTCACGATCGTGCAGCGCGTCGCCGCGCGGCTGGGCGGCGACGTGGTCGTCGGGGAATCGCCGCAGGGCGGGGCGCGGTTCGTCGTGCGACTGCCGTGGGCGGGGGCGGCGCGCGAGACGTCGCCGCGGCCGCCGATGGCATCGGCGCAGGCCGTGTCAGCGCACGCGGAGGGCGCGTGAGCGACATCCGGGTCGTCATCGTCGACGACGACTTCGCGGTCGCCCACGTGAACCGCGCGTTCGTCGACGCCCATCCCGGGTTCGTCGTCGTCGCCGAGGCGCACACCGGGGAGGAGGCCCTGGCCGCCATCGCGTCGCACCGCCCGCAGCTCGTGCTGCTGGACGTCTACCTGCCCGATGTCGGCGGGCTCGACGTGCTCCGGCGAGTGCGCGCGAGCGGCGACGACGTGGAGGTCATCGCCGTCACGGCGGCGCGCGACCTCGAGACCGTCCGGCATGCGCGGCTGCTCGGCGTGCGCCACTACCTCGTCAAGCCGTTCTCCGGCGCGAGCCTGGCCGAGCGACTGGACGACGTACGACGCGGCATCGTCGCGGACCGTGCCGCGCCCGACGCCACGCTGGACCAGCGGGCCGTCGACCGCGTCCTCGGCATCGCGACCACCCGCGGGGCGGTGCTGCCGAAGGGCCTGTCGTCGGTGAGCCTCGAGCGCGTGGCGGCCGGGCTCGCCGCGTGCGCCACCGACGCGTCGGCCGCGGAGATCGCCGAATCGCTGGGGATGTCGCGCGTCAGCGCCCGCCGCTACCTCGAGCACCTCGTCGCGAGCGGGGCAGCCGAGGTCGCACCCCGGTACGGCAGCGCAGGACGGCCGGAGCACCGGTACCGGCTACCGCGCCGCTGACGTCGGCCGGTCGTCGCCGAGTTCGGCGGCGCGCACGCGCGCGAGCGCGACCTCGACGGCGGCTGCCACGGTCGCGCGGCGGATCGCGTCGCGGTCGCCTTCGAGCGCGAGCGCCACCACCTCGGTGCCCCCGGCGTCCGCGACCGCGACGTACACGGTGCCCGGCGCCTTCCCGTCCTGCGGGTCCGGACCGGCCGCGCCCGTGGTGCCGATGCCGAGGTCGGCCGGCCGGCCCTCGATCGCGAGCGCACGCCGGACGCCCTCGGCCATATGCCGCGCGACGTCGGGGTGCACCGCGCCCTCGGCCTCGAGCAGGTCGGCGGGCACGCCGAGCAGCGATCGCTTCACGGCCGTGTCGTACGCGACGATGCCCCCGCTCACCGCGAGAGAGGCCCCCGGGATCCGCGTGAGCTCACCCGTGACGAGGCCGCCCGTGAGCGACTCGGCGACGGCGATCCGCAGGCCGCGGCGGGTCAGCTCGGCGAGCAGCGCGGCGGTCGGATCGGTCGACGGACCGGCGGCGCGCGCCATCCGCTCGTCGCTCACGTCGACTCGCTGCGGTGCTCGCGCGCGAGCCGGATCGCGTCGCGCACGTAGAGCAGGCCCGACCACACCGTGAGCACGAGCGCGAGGATCATGAACGCCCAGTTCACCCACAGGATCCACTCGCCCACGATCGTCCAGAGCGGGGTCAGGAAGAGCGAGATCGCGATCGCCTGCGTGAGCGTCTTGAGCTTGCCGCCCGACGACGCCGGCACCACCGTGCCCCGGCGCAGCTCGACGAAGCGCCAGACCGTGATGCCGACCTCGCGCACGACGATCACGATCGTGATCCACCACGGCAGCTCGCCGAGCATCGACAGGCACACGAGCGCGCCGCTCGTCAGCAGCTTGTCGGCGATCGGGTCGAGGATCTTGCCCACGTCGGTGACGAGGCCGCGGGAGCGGGCGAGCCATCCGTCGACCCAGTCGGTCGAGATCGCGACGACGAAGATGATCGCGGCCCACCAGCGCATCGCGCCGAACTCGCCCGCGTCGGCCAGCAGCAGCCAGAAGAACACCGGCGCCATGATGATCCGCACGACCGTGATCGCGTTCGGCAGGTTCCAGTTGTTCGCCGAGCGGGTCCGGCCCGCGGGTGAGGTCATGGCCTCAGCCTAGCTGCGGGCCCGCCGGCGCCGATGGCCCATGGTCCCGTGCGCTCAGTCGCGCCCGGTGAGCCCCCAGGCATCCTCGTCGGAGTCGGCGTCGACCTCTTCCAAGCCCTCGGGGATGCGACCCACGGGGTCGTCGTAGCGATCGTCGGCGCCCGACTCGGCGGCCGCGGCGGGCCCCGGCGCCGGCGCAGCGGCGGCCGGCGCCGGGGCGGGTGCGGCCGGGGCCACTGGTTCCTCGCCGCGCAGCTTGGCGAGCACACCCGGCAGCTGCTCGGGCGTGACGAGCACGTCGCGCGCCTTCGATCCCTCGGACGGCCCGACGATCTCCCGCGACTCCAGCAGGTCCATGAGCCGGCCGGCCTTGGCGAAGCCGACACGGAGCTTGCGCTGCAGCATCGACGTGGAGCCGAACTGCGTCGAGACGACGAGCTCGGCGGCCGCGAGCAGGAGCTCGAGGTCGTCGCCGATGTCGGAGTCGATCTCCTTCTTCTCGACGGCGGCTGCAACATCGTTGCGGTACTCGGGACGTGCCTGGCGCGTGACGTGCGTCACGACCTTCTCGATCTCGGCCTCGCTGACCCAGGCGCCCTGGACGCGGATCGGCTTCGACGCGCCCATGGGCAGGAAGAGTCCGTCGCCCTGGCCGATGAGCTTGTCGGCGCCTGGCTGGTCGAGGATGACGCGGGAGTCGGTGACGCTCGTCACCGCGAAGGCGAGTCGCGACGGCACGTTCGCCTTGATGAGGCCCGTCACGACGTCGACCGACGGACGCTGCGTGGCCAGCACGAGGTGGATCCCCGAGGCGCGAGCCAGCTGCGTGATGCGCACGATCGAGTCCTCGACGTCGCGCGGGGCGACCATCATGAGGTCGGCGAGCTCGTCGACCACGACGAGGAGGTAGGGATAGGGCTTGAGCTTGCGCTCGGATCCGGCGGGCAGCACGATCTCGTCGCCCACGACCGCCTTGTTGAAGTCGTCGATGTGGCGGAACCCGAACGACGCGAGGTCGTCGTACCGCATGTCCATCTCCTTCACGACCCACTGCAGCGCCTCGGCCGCCTTCTTCGGGTTCGTGATGATGGGGGTGATCAGGTGCGGAACGCCCGCGTACGGCGCGAGCTCGACGCGCTTCGGGTCGATCAGCACCATGCGCACGTCGGACGGCTTCGCGCGCATGAGCAGGCTCGTGATCATCGAGTTGACGAAGCTCGACTTGCCCGAGCCGGTCGAGCCGGCCACGAGCAGGTGCGGCATCTTCGCGAGGTTCGCCACGACGTACCCGCCGCCGACGTCCTTGCCGACGCCGATCGTCATCGGATGCTTCGCGTTGACCGACGCGCCCGAGCGGAGCACGTCGCCGAGCGTGACGATCTCGCGGTCGGCGTTCGGGATCTCGACGCCGATCGCGCTCTTGCCCGGGATCGGCGACAGGATCCGCACCTCGTTCGACGCGACCGCGTAGGCGAGGTTCTTCGACAGCGCGGTGACGCGCTCGACCTTCACGCCCGGCCCGAGCTCGATCTCGTACTGCGTGACCGTGGGGCCGCGCGAGAAGCCCGTGACCTTCGCATCGACCCCGAACTGCTCGAGCACGCCCGTGATCTGGCGCACCACGTCGTCGTTGGCCGCCGAGCGGGTCTTCGCGGGCGCGCCCGCCGCGAGCGTGGAGGCCGCGGGCAGGTGGTACGGGCGGTCGGGCTCGGGTTCGGCATCGCCGGCGACGGATGCCGCGGCGTCGCCGCTCGCACCTCCGGCGACGCTCCCCGCCGCGCCGCCGACCGCAGCCGCCGCCCCGCCGAGCCCCGTCGCCGCGTCGGGATCGTCACCGTGCAGGCCCGTGCCCCCGTGCGGCACCTCGCCCGTGAAGCGCTGCAGCGCCGACTCGGCCCGCTCGAGCTCGTCGATCACGCCGGCGCCGTACGCGTCGCCCGGGCGCGCGCCCTCGAGCGGCGTCTCGAAGCTGCCCGCCGCCGAGCCCGGACCGAACACCTCGGTGAGCCCCTCGGCTCCGGCCGCCGCGAAGTCGGGATCCTCCTCGCGGTTCGACTCGTTGCGCCGCCACCACGGCAGCAGCCCGCCGCCCCCCTCGTCGCCGTCGCCGTCGACGCCGTCGAGCTCGACCTGCTCGGCCCGCTCGCGGCGGGAGCGCCGCTTCGGCTTCTCGCTCGCCGCGCCGGCGTCGGGCTCGTCGCCTGCGGGCTCGACGGCCCCGAACAGCCACGAGTAGAGCTCCCGGAAGCGCTGGGGGATGCGGTTGGGCGGGGTCTTGGTCAGGATGAGCAGCGAGAGCAGGCCCAGCAGGACCAGCACGATCGCGGCGCCGACCTCGGTGATGAGGAGGATGAGGGGCTGGGCGAGCATCCAGCCGAGGATGCCTCCGGCCTGCGCGAGCACCGCCATGCCCTCGCTCGGCGCCGGCTGCCCGCCGAACAGGTGGCAGAGCGCCGACACGGTGAGCAGCAGCATCCCGAGCCCGATGCCGATGCGCGTGTTGTCGTGCACCGAGCTGGGGTGGCGGAACAGCCACACCGCGAACATCAGCATCACGACCGGCAGCGCGAAGGCGACACGGCCGAAGAGTCCGCCGAACGTGTAGGCGTCGAGCGTCTGCGCGACCGGGTCGTTGATGAGGAACCATTCGACGACGGCGCCGGCCACCGCCAGCAGCACCAGGAAGAAGGGCAGGCCGTCGCGGCGCTCCTCGCGCGCGAGCGTCTCGGGGCCGAGCGCACGGGCGGCGGCGCCGGTGAGGTGGGCGAGCCCCATCCAGGCGCGGACCAGGAGGCCCGGGCCCTCCTTCGGCGCCGGCGCGGCCTTGGCGGTGCGCGCAGTCGAACGCTGCGCCGGGAGCTTCTTCGTGGGTGCGGTGCGCGTCGACGAGCCGCGCCCGGACGCGCCCGAGGCGCGCCCGTTCGACCTGGTGCTCGTAGCCATGGGTCCAACGTTACGGCCCGCCGCCGACCCGGGCGCGGAGGCCGCGCGAGTGTCGGCGCACTGACGCGCGCTGCGCGCGAGGCCGCGGCGCGCGCCATCCGTCGCTCAGCGGAGCAGTCGCACCATCGTGTCGCGGCCGGGCGAGGAGGCGACCACCGTGAACCCCTCCGAACGGTACAGGTCGTGCGCGAAGTTGCCGTGCTCGACCGAGAGCGCGAGCCGCGCGTACCCCTCGGCCCGCGCCTGGTCGGCGAGGGCCCGCAGGAGGGCGCGGCCGACGCCCTGCGCGCGCCAGATCGGCCGGACCCCGATGATGAGCTCGGGCACGCCCGCGGCCACGAATCCCATCGACGGGCGGTCCGCGCCGAACAGCCGGTACCACGCGGCGCCGATGGGACGCCCGTCGGAGTCGACCGCGATCACGCCGCGATCGGCCGGTCGCTGCCATCCGGCGACGTAGCCCCCGTGACGGGCGTCGGCGAGGATCGCCGGACGCGGACGCGTCGCGCCCGCCCGCCAGTTCGCGGCCTCGACGACCATGTCGGCGAGGAAACCGCCGTCCGCCGGGCCGGCGGGTCGGATGGAGTGGTCCGCCATGCACGGAGGGTACGCGCACGGTGTTACGGCGGTGTTTCCGAGGGGCGGATGGCGCGCCATCCGCCCGCCGTCGCGTCGAGCCGGCCGCTACGCCTCGATGACGAGCGGCACGAGCATCGGCCGCCGCCGGAGCCGCCGGTTCACCCAGCTGCCGAGGGTGCGCCGCACGGTCTGCTGCAGGGCCCGCGGGTCGCGCACGCCGTGGTGCGCGGCATCGGCGAGCGCCGCGACGATCTTCGGCTTGACGTCCTCGAACACCGCATCGTCTTCGGCGAAGCCGCGCGCGTGGATCTCGGGGCCGACGATCACCTTGCCCGTGGTCGCGTCGACCACGATGATCACCGAGATGAAGCCCTCCTCCGAGAGGATGCGGCGATCCTTGAGGTCGGCGTCGGTGATCTCGCCCACCGTCGAGCCGTCGACGTACACGAAGCCGAGGTCGAGCTGGCCGACGATCTCGACCCGGCCGTCCTTCAGGTCGAGGACCGTGCCGTTCTCGGCGAGGAACGTGCGCTCCGCGGCGATGCCCGTGTCCTGCGCGAGGCGCGCGTTGGCCACGAGGTGGCGGTACTCGCCGTGCACGGGCAGCACGTTCCTCGGCTGGAGGATGTTGTAGCAGTACAGCAGCTCGCCCGCGGCGGCGTGACCCGACACGTGCACCTTCGCGTTGCCCTTGTGCACGACGTTGGCGCCGAGCCTCGTGAGCCCGTCGATCACGCGGTACACCGCGTTCTCGTTGCCCGGGATGAGGCTCGACGCGAGGATCACCGTGTCGCCCTCGCCGATCTCGATCTGGTGGTCGCGGTTCGCCATCCGGCTGAGCACGGCCATCGGCTCGCCCTGCGACCCCGTCGACATGTAGACGATGCGGTCGTCGGGGATGTCGCCCGCCTTCTTGAAGTCGACCAGCACGCCCGGCGGCACGTCGAGGTACCCGAGCTCGGCGGCGATGGTCATGTTGCGGACCATGCTGCGGCCGAGCAGGGCCACGCGACGCCCGTTCTGGTGCGCGGCGTGCAGCACCTGCTGCACGCGGTGCACGTGGCTCGAGAAGCTCGCGACGATCACGCGGCGCGGCGAGCGCGCGATGACCTCGTCGAGCACGGGCCCGATGGAGCGCTCGAGCGGCGTGAAGCCCGGCACATCCGCGTTGGTGGAATCGACGAGGAACAGGTCGACGCCCTCCTGGCCCAGCCGGGCGAACTCGCGCAGGTCGGTGAGACGCCCGTCGAGCGGCAGCTGGTCCATCTTGAAGTCGCCGGTCGCGAGCACCGTGCCCGCAGCCGTGCGGATGGCGACGGCGAGCGCGTCGGGGATGGAGTGGTTGACCGCCACGAACTCGAGCTCGAAGGGGCCGAGCTTCTCGCGCTGGCCCTCCTTGACCGTGAGGCTGTACGGCTGGATGCGGTGCTCCTTGAGCTTCGCCTCGACCAGCGCGAGGGTCAGCTGCGAGCCGACGAGCGGAATGTCGGCCCGGAGCTTCAGCAGGTACGGCACCGCGCCGATGTGGTCCTCGTGACCGTGCGTCAGGACGACCGCGACGATGTCGTCGAGGCGGTCGCGCAGGAACCCGAAGTCGGGCAGGATCAGGTCGACGCCGGGCTGGTGCTCTTCCGGGAAGAGCACGCCGCAGTCGACGATGAGCAGCTTGCCGTCGATCTCGAAGCTCGTCATGTTGCGGCCGACCTCGCCGAGGCCGCCGATGGGGATGACGCGGAGCGTGCCCGGTTCGAGCGGCGCGGGGTCGAAGACTTCGTCGGGCATGTGCCCTCCTCACGTTCGGTGTTCAGTTCGGTGCGACCCTCGGGGCCGCGGATGTCTCGGGGCGGGCGCTCGACGGGCGGGGCGTGCGTCGCGCCATCCGGCACCGCCGCACGCCGCGCGTCAGCGCGTGGTGCCGGCCACCTTCGGCAGCGCGCCGCCCGCGGCGGCGTTGCGGTCGGGGCGGAAGTTGTGGAAGTCGACGCCGGGGATGCCCTGGACGAGGTCGATCTCGTCCTCGATGAGCGCGGCCTCCCATTCCTCGGGGCCGACGAGGGGCAGTCGCACCCTGGGCGAGCCGATGCGGCCGAGTCCGTGCAGGATGTACTTCGCGGCGACCGTGCCCGGCACGTGCGTCATGACCGCGCGCACGAGCGGCTCGAGCCGCTGATGCTCGGCCGTCGCCACCTTCAGGTCGCCCGCGTTCACTGCGTCGACGATGGTGCGGTACGGTGCCGGCGCGATGTTCGCCGTGACGCCGATGAGGCCGGTCGCCCCGATGGCGAGGTGCGGCAGGACGTTGGCGTCGTCGCCGGAGAAGTACATGAGGTCGGTCTGGTTGAGCACGCGGCTCACCTCGCTGAAGTCGCCCTTGGCGTCCTTGATGGCGAGGATGTTCGGATGCTTGGCGAGCCGCAGGATCGTCTCGTACCGGATCGGCACGCCCGTGCGCCCGGGGATGTCGTACAGGATGACCGGGAGGTCGGTGGCATCCGCGACCATGCGGAAGTGCGTGAGGATGCCGGCCTGCGTGGGCTTGTTGTAGTACGGCGTGACGATCATGATGCCGTCGGCGCCGGCCTGCTCGCTGTGCTTGTACAGCTCGATCGCGTGGGCGGTCTCGTTCGATCCGCCGCCCGTGATGATCTTGGCGCGGCCGCCCGCGACATCCTTGCCGACCTCGACGAGGCGGATCTTCTCGGGGTCGGTGAGCGTCGACGTCTCGCCCGTGGTGCCCGTGACCACGATGCCGTCTGCGCCGGCGCCGATGACATCGTCGATGTGCTTCTCGACCCCGGGCCAATCGACCTCGCCGTCCGCCGTCATGGGCGTGACGAGCGCGACCAGCACCTGTCCGAAGGGGTTCTCTGCACTCACGCACTACAGGCTATCGGCTCCGGCCCCGCCGGGCCGCGGCGGGCTGCCCCCACGCCCCGCGACCATTCCGGCGGATATACGATCCGGCGCCCCGATGGATACTGCATCTCGCCGGGGTGGCGGATCGTATATCCGCTGTTCTGGACGGACGGAGATCGGTGTGCGCGAGTGCGGCGGGCGGGGATGGGGATCGGGTCAGGTGGAGCGGAGCTGCTCAGCCCAAGGGTCGAGGTGCAGGCCTCGCCCGATCTTCGCGAGGATGGCGTCCTCGACGGTCGGCCAGTCGTGCATCACGAGGTCGTAGTCGAAACGGATGGTGTCGAAGCCGTGAGCGGAGGCGACCGCATCACGCACCCGGTCCTTGTGCCGGTCGGGCTGGTCGTCGTGCCCGTTCCGGCCGTCGACCTCGACGATGAGACGGTCCCCGACGACGAAGTCGACACGACCGACGCCGGCGATCTCGACCTGGGTGTGCAGCGTGAGCCCCAGGCGGTGGAGGCGAAGCCGGAGCAGCGATTCGAGGCCGCTCTCGGCGTCGGTGCGCGCGAGGTCGACGAGCCATCGCGCCGACTCGGTCATCCGATCCCGAAGCTCGGCCCTCTCGTGCTCGGCGAGCACGCGTTGGTGCAACGCCGACTCGAGCGTGGCGAAGAAGGCGTCTTCGCCGAGGCATCCGCGGATCTGCAGCAGCGCGTCGACAAGCGAGACCTCCGTGCGGTCGCGGCCATTCCCCCACCCCTGTGGAGGAGGAGTCGCCCGTCCAGCCCGGCTTGAGCGCGGGCGAGCGAAGCCGCAGCAGAGGGGGTCAGCGGGCGTAGGTGAGGAAGCGGTAGCGGATGCCGGTGCGCGAGTCGTGCCATCCGGTGGGCGGGTCGACCGCGGCCACGTGCCAGTCGGGCGTGCGGATGGGCGCGAAGGTGTCGCCGTCGACGTCGAGGTCGAGCTCGGTGACGATGAGGCGGTGGGCCAGGTCGATCGTACGGGCGAACAGCTCGGCGCCGCCGATCACCCAGATCCACTCCTCGGCGTCGGATGCCGCGAGCGCGAGCGCCTCGTCGACGGATGCGGCGCGCACCGCGCCGTCGGACCTCCAGCCGGCCTGTCGGGTCACGACGATGTTGGCGCGACCCGGCAGGGGGCGGAACCGCTCGGGCAGGGACTCCCAGGTGCGGCGACCCATCACGACAGGCTCGCCCTCGGTCGTGCGCTTGAAGTGCGCCAGGTCTTCGGGTACGTGCCAGGGCATGCCGCCGCCGGCACCGATCACGCCTCCGTGCGCCTCGGCCCAGACGAGGCCGATGCGCGGCGCCGCGCCATCCGCCCGATCCGCGCTCATACCGCGACGGCCGCGCGGATCGCGGGGTGGTGCTCGTACCCGACGACCTCGAAGTCCTCGTACCGGTAGTCGTCGATCGAGTCGGGCCGGCGCGCGAGTCGCAGCGTCGGGTACGGGAACGGCTCGCGCGAGAGCTGCTCGGTCACCTGCTCGACGTGGTTGTCGTAGATGTGGCAGTCGCCGCCCGTCCAGACGAAGTCACCGACCTCGAGTCCGGTCTGCTGGGCGACCAGGTGGGTGAGCAGCGCGTACGAGGCGATGTTGAACGGCACGCCGAGGAAGAGGTCGGCGCTGCGCTGGTACAGCTGGCACGACAGGCGCCCGTCGGCCACGTGGAACTGGAAGAGCGCGTGGCACGGCGCGAGCGCCATGTCGGGGATGTCGGCCGGGTTCCACGCCGAGACGATCAGCCGCCGCGAGTCGGGGTTCGTGCGGATCTGCTCGATCACCTGGGCGACCTGGTCGATCTGCTCGCCCGACGGCGTGGGCCACGACCGCCACTGCACCCCGTAGACGGGCCCGAGGTCGCCCGAGGCATCCGCCCACTCGTCCCAGATCGTGACGCCCTGCTCCTGCAGCCAGCGCACGTTCGAGTCGCCGCGCAGGAACCACAGCAGCTCGATCGCGATCGACTTGAAGTGCACGCGCTTGGTCGTGATGAGCGGGAAGCCCTCCGAGAGGTCGAACCGCAGCTGGCGACCGAACACGCTCCGCGTTCCGGTGCCGGTGCGGTCGGACTTGGGCGTGCCGTTCGCGAGCACGTCGCGGAGGAGGTCTTCGTACGGGGTCGGGATCGCGCTGGCCACGGGCTCAAGGCTACGCCCGGTCGGCCGGGCCCTCGGCAGGCGCGGCGGTCGGGCGGATGGCGCGCCGCGCCGCCGCGCGTCACCCTGCGTCACAACGGGGCGGGCCGGCGCCGGCCGCGCGTAGCATCCGGGACATGGATCTCGTGCCCGCGCTCGTCGCCGGATTGGGGCTGCCGCTCGTGGCGCTCGCGGCCGGCCTGGCGTGGAAGGCGCGGGACGGTCGCGTCCGCGCGGTCGCGGCCCCAGCCGCGGCCCTCGACGGTCGCGATGCGCACGACCTCGGGCTCGACGACCGGCTCGGCGCCGACGCGACGCTCGTGCAGTTCTCGACCGAGTACTGCAGCCGCTGCCCTGCGACGGCCCGCGCGCTCGGCGCGCTCGCCGAGGGATACGAGGGCGTCCGCCACGTCGAGATCGACCTGACGAACGACCCCGGGCTGGCCGACCGCTTCCGCGTGACGCAGACGCCGACCGTGCTCGTGCTCGACGCGCACGGCTCGACCGCGGGTCGCGTCGCGGGCGTGCCGCGCACCGACGACCTCCGCTCGCTCATCGACGACCTCACCGGGAGGCACCGTGTCGCGCACCACGCCTGAGCCCGCCGACGCCTCGGCCCCGTCCCCGGCGGCTCGCCAGGGCATCGACCCGCGCGGACCCCGCTTCACCGCCGGCGTGACCGCCGCGCTCCTCCTCCTCACGGCCGTCCTCGGCTTCGGCGGCCTCGACCTCGCGGCGCTCCTCCTCCTCGCCGCGATCGCGGCCGTCTTCGCGTGGAGCGCGGTCGCGGGCGTGGCGCGCAACCCGTTCGGGCTCGTGTTCCGCGCGCTCGTGCGTCCGAGGCTCGCGCCGCCGTCCGAGCTCGAGGACCCGCGCCCGCCCACGTTCGCGCAGCTCGTGGGGTTCATCGTGACCGGGACGGGCGTCGTGCTCGGGCTCCTCGGACTGGAGCTCGCCGTTCCGATCGCGGCGTCGATCGCGTTCCTCGCGGCCTTCCTCAACGCCGCGTTCGGCTACTGCCTGGGCTGCCAGATCTACCTGTTGCTCGTGCGCGCCCGCGTCATCCGCGCCGCCTGACCGGGAGACGTCACTCGGATGCGGCTCGACGCCGCGCCGCAACTGCCGCCCGCGGCATCCGCTCGGTAGGCTGGAGCCCCTGTCTCGAGGAGGAGTACCCGAATGGCACTGACGAGCGAATCCACCACGGTCTGGAACGGCACGCTCTTCGAGGGGTCTGGCCGCACGCGCCTCGACTCGTCGAAGGTCGCCGAGTTCGATGTGAACTGGAAGGCCCGGTCCGAGGGCGAGGCCGGCACGACCAACCCCGAGGAACTGCTGGGGGCGGCGCACTCCGCCTGCTTCTCCATGGCCTTCTCGCTGGCGCTCACGGAGGCGGGATACACGCCCGAGAGCATCCAGACGACCGCGGCGGTCACGTTCCAGCCCGGCGAGGGCGTCACCGGCAGCCACCTGCTCGTGAGCGCCCGGGTGCCCGGCATCACCGAGGCCGAATTCGAGCGGATCGCCGACGACGCGAAGGCCAACTGCCCGATCTCGAAGGCGCTGGGCGGCACGCCCATCACGATCGAAGCCGAGCTCGCGTAGCGGTGCGCGTCCTCGTCGCCGGCGCCTCCGGCTTCATCGGCACCGCCGTCACGTCCCGCCTCGCCGAGGAGGGCCATGAGGTGCTGCGGCTCGTGCGCCGCAGGGCGTCGGCGGCCGACGAGGTCAGCTGGTCGCCGGGGTCGGGGATCATCGACTTCACGGTCATGGACCGCGTCGACGCGGTGCTGAACCTGTCCGGTGCGTCGATGACCCGCCTGCCGTGGACGCGCCGGTACCGCGACGAGATCCTCGAGTCGCGCGTGACGGCGACGCGGACGCTCGCCGACGCCATGCGCAAGGCCGCGTCGCCCCCGTCGGTGTTCCTCAGCGGCTCAGCGGTCGGCATCTACGGCGACCGGCCGGGCGAACTGCTCACCGAGCATTCGAGCCCGGGCGCGGGGTTCCTCGCCGACGTCGTCGGTCGATGGGAGGCGGCGGCGCAACTCGCCCCGCACGAGACGCGTACGGTCCTGCTGCGCACCGGCATCATCGTCGGGCGCGGCGGTGCGTTCAAGCCCATCATGCGACTGACCAAGGCCGGGGCATCGGGCCGGCTCGGCACGGGCGGCCAGCACTGGCCGTGGATCGCGCTCGACGACGAGGTCGGCGCGATCCTCCACCTGCTGCACGGATCGGTCGCCGGCCCGGTGAACCTGGTGGGTCCGACGCCGGCGACGGCCGATCGGATCATGTCCGCGGTCGCCGAGCGCCTGCACCGCCCGTACGTGATCCCCGTGCCCGAGCCGCTGCTCAAGCTGGGGCTCGGCTCGGCCGCCGAGGACCTGCTGCTGTCGAGCCAGAAGGTCCGCCCGCAGCGACTCATCGACGACGGCTTCCGCTTCCGGTACCCCACGTTCGAGTCGGCGATCGACGCGATGCTCAGCCCCGAGCACGCTCCAACTCGATAGCCCTCCGGACGGCACGACGCGCGCGCCGACGGTCGCCCGCCGCGTCGTAGGCGAGGCCGAGACGCAGCCAGGCGCGCCAGGAGTCGGGATCGGCCTCGACCGCGTCGCGGTACGCGGGGAATGCGGCATCGGCTGCCGCCCGCTCGGGGCGACCGCTCGGCCGGAGCGGCAGGCCCAGGTCGGTCCCGCCCTCCGATTCGAGGCGTTCGACGAGCCGCTGCGAGCGGACGCCGAACTGCAGCTCGCGCCAGATGGCCCAGGCCGCGAGCACGGGCAGCACGATCAGCGCGAGGCCCATGGCGATCGCGACGGGCTCGCCCGTCTGGACGAACTGCACCGCGCGCCATCCGACGAGGGCGACGTACAGCGCGAGCAGCACCGCCATGACGACGGCACCGGCCTTCGCGCCGCTCATCGCGCGCCGGGCAGCTCGAGCCCGAGCAGGGCGTCGAGGCCGACCGTGACGCCCTCGGACGTCGTCGCGCGACGCAGCGCGAGGAGGATGCCCTTCTCGTAGGCCGACGGCGCGATCGTGGTGTGCGCGATCGAGAGGGTCTCGCCCTCGCCGCCCAGCACGACGCGCTGGTCGGCGAGCAGGCCCGCCATCCGCATGCTGTGCACCGGCACGCCGGAGACGAGCTGGCCGCGGGCGCGCTGGTCGGCGTGCGGGGCCGACACCGGTCCCTCGTCGCCGCGGGCTGCGGCGATCAGCTCGGCGGTGCGCACCGCGGTCCCCGAGGGCGAGTCGACCTTGCCCGCGTGGTGCGCCTCGACGATCTCGATCGAGTCGAAGTGGCGCGCGGCGAACGCGGCGAACGCGGAGCCGAGCACGCTGCCGACCGAGAAGTTGGGTACGAAGATCACGCCGGGTGCATCCTCGAGGTCGCGAAGTCGCCGCTCGACCTCGGCGATGCGCTCACGCGACCAGCCCGAGGTGCCCACGACGACCGGAATGCCCGCCTCGATCGCGGCCTCGACGATCGCGGGGCTCGCCGCGGGATGGGTGACGTCGAGCACGACGTCGGCTCCCTCGAGTTCGTCGAGGCTCGAGCGCGAGTCGAGGCCGGCGTGCAGTTCGAGGTCGTCGGCCTCGTCGATCAACCGGGCGGCGAGGCGCCCCATCTTGCCCGTCGCGCCGGCCACCGCCACCCTGATCGTCACGACGATCACCCTAGCAACCGGGGGCGGATGGCTCGGACGGCCGCACCTAGGCTGGATCCATGCTGCGCTTCCGCGACGCCGCCGTCACTGATCCCGATGCCCATCGTCTCCTCGGGGAGTACTTCGCCGAGCGTGCGGCGGGGTTCCCGCGCGAGCAGGGCGAGTACCGGCCGACGTGGCCCGACGACGTCCAGTTCACGCCGCCCGCGGGCGTGTTCCTGCTGGTCGTCGACGACGAGGGGCGCGCGGTCGGCTGCGGCGGGGTCCGTCGCATCCCGCCGTCGGCCGACGGGCGCGTGCGCTTCGAGGTGAAGCACCTGTGGCTCGCCCCCGACGGCCGCGGCCTCGGCGAGGGCCGCCGCCTGCTCCGGGAGCTCGAGCGCCGCGCCGCCGAGTTCGGTGCCGAGGAGGTCGTGCTCGACACGAACGCCAGCCTCGAGGCCGCGGGCGGCCTGTACCGTTCGAGCGGCTACGTCGACATCGAGCCGTACAACGCCAATCCGAACGCCACGAACTGGTACGGCAAGCAGCTCTGAGACGCGCGCCTCGCGGTCAGATCGCGAACGGCTCGGGCAGGCCCGTGCGCAGTTCGGGCGGCAGGTGCGCGAGGTCGTTGTGGACGAGGAGCGTCCACGGGCGGCCGGGCGCTCGCTGGGTGAGCACCGTCAGGCCGCAGTTGGCCTGGCTGATGGTCGCCCACCGCCACTCGGGCGCACCGAGCACCTCGCGGACGAACCAGCCGATGACGAAGTTGTGCGTGATGAGCAGGTCGTGACGGTCCTCGCGGTGCGAGCGGAGGAACTCGGCGTTCGCATCGGCCATCTGCGCCCGCCCCGCCTCGAAGTCGAGCTCGGTGAATGAGCCGAAGAACGGCGCGAAGGCCGAGGGCGTCTCGGGTGCGGGCCCGGACGGCACGCAGTCGAAGAGCAGCGCCGAGGGCTCGGGATGCAGCGCGGGCATCTTCGTGGCGATGATGTCGGCCGTCTCGGCCGCCCGCTGCAGGGGCGAGTGGTAGGCAGCGTCGAACGGGATGCCGCCCAGCCGCTCGCCGAGCAGCTCAGCCTGGCGCCGGCCGCGCGGGGACAACGGCCCGTCGGGCAGGCCGTGTTCGGCGTCGAGCTGCTCGCCGTGGCGGACGAGGTAGAGGTGGTGGGGCACGTCGGGTCCTGGTCTGGTCGTGCGTCGCTCAGGCGACGTCGGTGCGGGGTTCGGGTTGGTCGACGACCGAGCGGAACGCGTGCTCCTGGACGGGACCGACCGCGACGAGCGAGAAGGGCCGGTCGGCGAGGTCGGCCGCGAGCGCCTGGACGTCGTCGCCGGTGACGCGCGCGACGCGGCGCAGCGCCTCGTCGAGGTCGGCGAACTCGCCGAGCGCGAGTTCGGCGCGGCCCAGTCGCGACATCCGGGTGTCACTGTCTTCGAGCGCGAGCGCTGATGCGCCGCCGAGGTAGCCGGCGGCGCGCTCGAGCTCCTCGGCGGTCACGCCGTGGTGCGCGAGCCGTTCGAGCTCGGTGCGCATGAGGGCAGCGACGGTCGCCGCGTTCCTGGGTGCGCACCCGGCGTACATGCCGAACACCCCGGCGTCGGAATAGCCGGGCGCGAACGAGTACACCGAGTAGGCCAGCCCGCGGCGCTCGCGGATCTGCTGGAAGAGCCGTGACGACATGCCGGCGCCGAAGACGGTGTTCAGCACGCTGAGCACCGCGCGTCGTTCGTCGGTCGCGACGAGCCCGGGGACGCCGAGAACGAGGTTCACCTGCTCGCCGGGACGCTCGACCACGGCGAGCGGTGCGGTGCCGTCGAGCAGTGCCGCCCCGGTCGGGCGCCGCGGTTCGGGCGCGCCCGCCTCGTCGAGGCGCCAGCCCGCGCCGTCGAGCGCGCTCGCGAGCCCGGCGACCAGCGCGTCGTGGTCGACGGCGCCCGCGGCCGTCACGACGAGGTCGCGCGGACGGTAGTTCGCGCGGTAGTGCTCCCACACGGCGTCGCGCGTCGCGGCGTCGATGGCGGCGGGGTCGCCCCCGATGGGGCGGGCGAGCGGATGGCGCCCGAGCACGGCCTCGAAGAAGCGCTCGTTGGCGACGTCGGCGGGATCATCGCCCGCCATCGCGAGCTCTTCGAGGATGACGCGGCGCTCGCTCTCGAACTCTTCCGGGTCGAGCACGGAGGAGGTGAACATGTCGGTGAGCACCTCGACCGCCATGGGCAGGTCGCGATCCTGCACCTTGGCGTAGTAGCAGGTGTACTCCTTGGCCGTGACGGCGTTGTGCTCGCCGCCGACCGCGTCGAACGAGACGGCGATGTCGAGCGCGCTGCGGGTCTCGGTGCCCTTGAAGAGCAGGTGCTCGAGGAAGTGGGTCGAGCCGTGGGTGGCCGGATGACCGCTGTCGGCGGCGTGCTCGTCGCGCGAGCCGACGGCGACCCAGAAGCCGATCGTGGCGCTGCGGCTGCCGGGAACGCGCTCGGTGAGCACCCGGATGCCCGACGGGAGCACGGAGCGACGGACGAGGGTGTCTCCGGCGGCGCGGAACTCCAGCTCGGGTTCGCCCAGGGACAGTTCGACGGCGCCGTTCACGCGCTCCAGCCTATGCCACCGGTCCGACGCCGGGGCTCGGCGCGGCGGCGCGTGGCGCCGCGCGGCGGCCGGGCCCGCTCAGGCCGAGGCGCGGTCGAGCTCGACGATCTCCGAGCGGTGCAGGACGAGGTTGGCCGCCGCGACGAGCGCGTCGACCTGCTCGGGGCGGCTCGCGCTCGCGACCGGCGCGGCGACCGTCGGGCGGGCGAGGAGCCACGCGATCGCGACGGCGGCGGGCACCGTGTCGTGCGCGGCGGCGACCTCGTCGAGCGCCCGGAGCACGCGGAGGCCGCGCCGACTGAGGTGGCGGGCCTGCCGTTCGCCCCGCGCGTCGCGCCGGATGTCGGCGCGACGTCGCACGCGTCCGCCGAGGAAGCCGTTCGCGAGCGCGAAGTACGGCAGCACGGCGAGCCCCTGCGCGTGGGCGACGAGCTCGGGCGCGCCCTCGAAGTCGCGCCGCTCCATGAGGTTGTAGCGGGTGGTGAGCGCCTGGAAGCGCGGGAGCCCGTTCGCGGCGAGGACGCGGGCCTCGATGAGCCGCTCGGGCGAGAAGTCGGAGGCGCCGATCGCCAGCACCTTGCCCGCGGCGATGAGCGCGTCGACGGCGCCGAGGCTCTCCTCGAGCGGCGTCCCGGGGTCGTCGCCGTGGAAGCAGAGCAGGTCGATGCGATCGGTGCCGAGCCGGGTCAGCGACTCGTCGACGGCTGCCGCGATCGACTCGGGCGAGAGGCCCCGCCGGTCGGGGTGCCGCCCGACCTTCGTGATCACCCGGACCCGGTCGCGCGCGCCGCGGTCGGCCATCCACCGGCCGATGATGCTCTCGCTGCGACCGGCCGCATAGCTGTCGGCGGTGTCGAGGAGATTGCCGCCGACGCCGGCGAAGCGGTCGAGGATCTCGGCCGCGTCATGGGCGCCGACCGTCCAGCCGAACGTGCTGGCGCCGAGCGCCAGCGGGTGCACTGCGAGTCCGGTCTCGCCGAGGGGTTCCCGTCGTGGCACGGTGATCGGACCGGAGAACGCGTTGGTCTCGATCTCCTCGGTCGTGGGCGTGCGCGTCGGCAGTGCCTCGACCGCCGCCGTCCCGGCCTCCGGCCGCTCGCCCGCCTCGCCGTGCCGGACGGGCCCGAGCGTCACCGTCGTCGCGCGCGCGTCGGCGCTCCCCGGCTCGCCCACCGCGCGCCGCGGACCGTACTGTGCGTGCTTCCGTGCCACGCGATCCTCCTCCCCAGGATTGCCATCGAGCGTATGCGGGCCCGAAACCCGGTCCGTGACGGATCGGGTGAAGCGTTACCCAATCGTTGGTGAACAGTCCTCAGGTGCGAAATCCGTGACGTATTGCGACAGCGCTGAACGAGCGTTTAGCATGTTGAACATGCGTTCAGTGCCGGCTGAGGATGCCACGACGCGGGCCCGGATTCGCGACGCGGCCGTCACGCGCTTCGGTGCGAACGGCTTCGGGCACACGAGCGTGCGCGACATCGCCGCCGATGCGGGCGTGAGCCCCGCCCTCGTCATCCACCACTTCGGCTCGAAGGCACAGCTCCGCGAGGCGTGCGATGACTGGCTCGTCGCCCGGCTCATGGGCGAGAAGGAACGCCTCGACGCCCCGGCGGTGGCGTCGACCATCCGCGAGTGGCTCGACGACCCCGGCCGATTCCGCCCCTACCTCGACTACGTCTCGAGCATGCTCGCCGACGGCACCGACGGCGGCGCCCGCCTGTTCGACCTGCTCCTCGCCGAGACGCGCGCCATGCTCGACGCCGGCGTCGCCGACGGCACCATGCGGCCCTCGAGCGATCCCGAGCTGAGGGCGGTGCTCGTCACCCTGTACGGGATCGCTCCGTTGCTGCTGCGAGACCAGCTCGCACGCACCCTCGGCGCACCCCTCGACTCCCCCGCCACGCTCCGGCGCATGACCGTGCCGACGCTCGAGCTCTACACGCACGGCCTCTACGCCGACGAGCGACTGCTCGAGGCGGCGCGCACCGCGATCTCGGGCGACGGCGCGACCGCGGGCGACGCCCGCGGGGCCGTGCCGCGCACCGTTCCGGGCGTTCGCTCCGACAAGGGACCGGGCAACCCGAACCAGGACCCCGACCCGCCGATCGACGAGGCCGCGAGCGCCTGACGCCCGCGACATCCGCCACCTCGTCGATCGACCACGGGAAGGACCCGCATGAGCACCACCACGACCACCACGACGGACGCCGCCGTCACCACGCGCGGCCTCGTCAAGCGCTACGGATCGCACACCGCGCTCCACGGCATCGACCTCGACATCCCGCGCGGCAGCGTGTTCGGGATGATCGGCCCGAACGGCGCCGGCAAGACCACGACGATGCGGCTGCTGCTCGACATCATCCGCCCGTCAGGCGGCGAGCTCCGCGTGCTGGGCGACTCCCCGCGCGGCGGCGGCGCGGCGCTGCGACGCCGCATCGGCTACCTGCCGGGTGAGCTGCACCTCGCGACACGCGTGAAGGGCCGTGACTTCCTAGCGCACTACGCCGAGATCTCGGGGCCCGTGCGCCCGGCCGCGATCGACGGGCTCGCCGATCGCCTCGGCGTCGACCTCGGCCGGCCGGTCCGCAGCCTGTCGAAGGGCAACAAGCAGAAGATCGGCCTCATCCAGGCGTTCATGCACGAGCCCGAACTGCTCGTGCTGGATGAGCCGACGAGCGGGCTCGACCCGCTCGTGCAGCAGGAGTTCCACGCGATGCTCCGCGAGGCGCGCGCCAACGGGCAGACCGTCTTCCTCAGCTCCCACGTGCTGAGCGAGGTGCAGCAGACCGCGCACGAGATCGCGATCCTCAAGCAGGGCCGGATCGTGGAGCAGTCGACCGTCTCGGCGCTCCGCGAGAACGCGATGCGGCACGTCAGGCTCGTCGTCGCCGAGACGGATGCCGCGTCGGCGCGCGCCACGCTCGACGCGCTGCCCGGCGTCACGGGCGTGACCGCGATCGCGAACGGGCCCGGGACGATCGCGCTGTCCGCGACGCTGGACGCCCACGTCGACGCGTTCGTGAAGGCCGTGTCCCGCCTCGAGGTCGTCGACCTCACGATGGAGGAACCCGACCTGGAGGAGATGGTGCTGGCGTACTACGGCGCCGACCTCTCGTCCGGCGCCGATTCCGCCGAGGACGGCCGGAAGGCGGCGAAGCGATGAACCGCGTGCTCCCCCTCTTCCGCCGGTCGATCCTCGACGGCTGGCGCGGCCTCGCCGGCTGGACCGTCGGCATCCTCGCCGCGCTGTTCCTGTACCTGCCGCTGTACCCGTCGTTCGGCGGCAACGGCCAGATGCAGCAGATCATCGACTCGCTCCCGCCCGAGTTGGTCCGGTCCCTCAACTACGACCAGATCGGCTCCGGACCGGGATACGCGCAGGCGACCTTCTTCGGCCTGATCGGCTTCGTGCTCGTGACGATCGCCGCGGTCGGCTGGGGCACCGACGCGATCGCCGACGACGAGGAGAACGGGCAGCTCGAGCTCACGCTGGCGCACGGCGTCACGCGCGGGCAGGTCTTCGCCGAGCGCACGGCCGCCGTCCTCGTCAAGCTCGCCTGGCTCGCGCTCGTGAGCGTGGCGGTCGTGGCGATGCTGAACGAGCCGGCCGAGCTCGGCATCGAGTTCCCGAACCTCGTCGCCACCGCGACGGCGTTCCTCGGGCTCGTGGCACTCGCCGCGGCGGCCGCGATCGCGGTGGGCGGCCTCACGGGCCGGCGCTCGTGGTCGGTCAGTGCCGGCGCGGGCGTGGCCGTCGCCGCGTACGCGCTCAACGCGCTCGGCAACCAGAGCGACGATCTCGCGTGGCTGCACGACTGGTCCCCCTACAGCTGGGCCTACGGCGAGTCGCCGATGCAGAACGGCTGGAACGGCACGATCTGGCTCGCCTACGCGGTCGTCGCGGTGCTGCTGCTGGTCGGCTGGCTGGTGTTCCGCCGCCGCGACATCGCGGTCTGACCGAGCCGAGCGGATGTCGCGGCACTCGCCCCGCGCGGGGCGCCGTGCCGCGGCATCCGCTCGTCATCGCGCTCCTTGCCAGGACGGTGCGCCGCGGCCGGCGCCTATCGACCGACCTTGCCGAACAGTCCCGCGATGGGCGCGAGCACCGACGGGCGGGCGGCGATCCACGCTGCCGCGATGACGACGATCGAGGCGACGAAGATCCAGAATCCCAGCCAGTCGTCGGCCTCGCGCGCCGCGAACATGGCGTTCAGGTTGCGCAGGGCACCGGTCGTGAAGACGAGGGCGACGTGCACCACGATGAAGCCCACGAAGTACAGCATCACCGGGAAGTGCACGGCGCGCGCCCACTCCACCGGGTAGACGCGGTTCAGCGTCGTGGCGTCCTTCGGCCACAGGCCCGACATCCGCACCCCCGTGAGCGCGGCGAGCGGTGCGGCGATGAAGATCGTCGCGAAGTACGCGAGCACCTGCAGGCTGTTGTAGTTGACCCAACCGTCCTCGAGCGGCCAGTCGAGCGAGAGGTACTGCAGCCCGGCCGACACCGCGTTCGGGATGACCTCCCAGCTGGTCGGCACGACGCGCATCCATTGGCCGGTGGCGAACAGCAGCACGATGAAGACGAGCCCGTTCACGAGCCACAGGATGTCGAGGGAGTGGTGGAACCACAGGTTCAGGCTGATCCTGCCCCGGCCGCCCTTCGACCAGCGCGGCGTCCAGTACGCCGGCGGTCTCCGCTCGGTGCGGACCTGCAGGCCGGAGCGGATGATCAGCACGATGAGGAACGCGTTGAAGAAGTGCTGCCAGCCGAGCCAGGCGGGGATCCCCACGGGCGCGCCCTCGGGCAGGGGCGTCACGCCCGGGTACGTCGCCATGAAGTCCCGCATGACGTCCAATCCGAGGAACCACCTCGTGAGCTGCACGACGATGGTCGCGGCGCCGATGACGGCGAGCACGCCGACCACGGATGCCCCGACCCACTGCCTGGCGGTCAGCGGGCCGTACCGCCTCGGGCCCGGCTGCGCAGGGGCCTCCGGTGCGACGGACGGTGCGGGCGCCGGTACGGCCTGCCGGGTGGGCGCGACCGGTGCCGGCGCGACGGTTGCCGGCGCGACGGGTGCCGCGGGCTGGGCGGGTGGTTCGGGAGCCGAGGCGACCGATGCTGCGGGAGCTGCCGCGTCGGGTGCTGCGGGAGCCGGGCTGGCCGGGATGGAGACGGCCGGCGACGGAACGGCGACCGCGGCGGACGGTGCGGACGCCCCGATCGACGCCTCGGGCGCCGTCTCGGCGGGCGGTGCCGACGCCGCCGGCACCGCCGCAGACGCAGACGCGGTGGGCTCGGCGGCCGGTGCGACCGCCGTCGTGGGCCACGGGTCTCCCCCGGCGACCCTCGGGAGCCCTCGGCGAAGGCGGGTGCCGGTCGCCGCGACCGCTGCCGTGGTCGCTCCGGCGGCCGCGGCCGGGCGCGCGGAGGCGGCAGGGGCTGCCGGCTCGGCGATGGGCTCGATGACGTCGTCGCGCGGCGGAGCGGCCGCGGCATCCGTCGTCTCGACCTTCGCAGCCGGGCTCGCCACGCCGGCCTCAGGCCAAGGCCGGCCGCCCCGGACGCGCGGAAGCCCGCTTCGAAGCCCCCGACTCGGCGCCGGCGCGGCGGGCGCGGCGGACGCCGCGGGCGGGGCCACCGGGGACGACGCGGCCGGCACCGCGGCCGGCGCCGTCCGGGCGACCGGAGCCGCGGCGACCGTCGCTTCGGCGGTCGCCGCATCCGCGCGCGCCTCGATCGAGGCGACGGCGAGGTCGCCGGTCGCCTCGCCTGGAGGCGGCCACGGCTCGCCGCCGCGCCGTCGAGGCAGTCCCCTGCGCAGGCTCCGCACCGCGGCCACGGGTCACCGCTTCCGCTCGGCGAGTGCGCTGATCAGCTGCGGGACCACCGTGAAGACGTCGCCGACGACGCCGAAGTCGGCGACCTCGAAGATCGGCGCATCGGGATCCTTGTTGACGGCGACGATGTTCTCGGCCGTCTGCATGCCGGCGCGATGCTGGATGGCACCCGAGATGCCGAGGGCGATGTACAGCTGCGGCGAGACCGCGACGCCCGTCTGCCCGACCTGATGGCTCGCCGGGATGTAGCCGGCGTCGACCGCGGCGCGGGACGCGCCGATCGCGGCGCCGAGCGCGTCGGCGAGCTCCTCGACGAGCGCGAACTTCTCGGCCGAGCCGAGACCGCGTCCGCCCGACACGACCCGCTTCGCCCCACGCAGCTCGGGTCGGCTCGACGTCTCGGTCACGGGCTCGACCGACTCGATCGTGGCCGACGCCGCGCCGGAGGCCGTCACCTCGAGCGACTCGAGGGCGACCGGCCGCGCCTCGGCGCGGGCATCGACCGCGCCCTGGCGCACCGTGACGACGAGCGGCCCGAAGGTGGCGGCCGAGTCGACGTCGTACGCGCCGCCGTACACGGAGTGATGGGCGACGATGCCCTCGTCGTCGCGCGAGACGCCGACCGCGTCCACCGCGATCGGAGCGGCGGTGCGGGCGGCGAATCGGCCCGCGATGTCGCGCCCGTCGATCGAGTTGGAGATGAGCACCGCCGCGGGCGCGATGCGCGCCGCAGCGGCGGCCAGCGCGTCGACGTGCGGGATGGTGAGCTCGGACTGCGTCGCGCTCGTCTCGACGGCGAGCACGCGCTCGGCTCCGAGCGCCGCGGCCTGCTCGGCGAGCGACTGCGCCCGGCCGGGCGAGGTCACGGCGAGGGCCACGGGCGTACCGATTCCGGAGGCGGCGGCGAGGAGGCCGGCCGCGCTCGTCGCGAGCTCACCGCTCGGCGTGGCCTCGAGCACGACCAGGATCGGGTCTACGGGGTAGTCGGTCATGATCGTCCTCTCAGACCAGCCGGTTCTCGACCAGGAACTCGGCGATCCTCGTGCCGCCGTCGCCCTCGTCGGTGATCTTGATCCCGGCCGTGCGCGGCGGCTTCTCGGCGACGGCGGTCATGATCGACCAGGGCACCGAGAGATCCTCGGGGTCGATGCCCAGATCGGCGGCGCTCAGGGTCTCGAACGGCTTCTTCTTCGCGGCCATGATGCCCTTGAAGTTCGGGAAGCGGGCGTCCGGGAGCGCCTCGGTGATCGAGATGACCGCCGGGAGGGGAGCGCTCACCCGCATCGTGCCGCCGTCGACGGCGCGCGTTCCCGACACCGAGCCGTCGGAGATCTCGACGGATGAGAGCGCGGTCGCGTTCGGCACCTCGAGCAGCTCGGCGAGCATGGCGGGGATCACGCCGCCGCTGCCGTCGGTCGAGAGGTTCCCGGTGATGACGAGGTCGAAACCGGTGCGTCGGATCGCCGCGGCGAGGGTGCGCGCGGTGAGGCCCAGGTCTGCGGCCGCCAGGCCGGGGTCGGCGATGTGCACGGCCGACCCGGCTCCCATCGCCAGGCCCTTGCGGATGGTCGTCGCGGCGCTGTCGGCGGCCATCGACATGACGACCACCTCGGCCCCGTCGTGCGCGTCGGCGTACGACAGCGCGACCTCGAGCGCGCGCTCGCCGATCTCGTCGAGCACCGCCTCGCTCGCGGCGCGATCGGCGAGCCCGGTCTCGAGGTCGAGCTTGCGCTCCCCGTACGTGTCGGGGACCTCCTTGACGAGGACGATGATCTTCATCGGATCGGAATCCTTCCTCACTCGAGCGTGCCCTGGGAACGCGCTCGTCGCACGACCGCCTCGGCCTGCTGCAGGAGCGGCGCGTCGACCATCTGACCCCGGAACGCGAACACGCCGTCGCGCTCGCGCACGGCGGCCTCGGCGAGCAGCGCAGTCGCCCATTCCACTCGCTCGTGACCGGGAGCGTACGCGGCCCTGATGACCTCCACCTGGCCCGGATGCACGCACGCCGTCGCGGTGAAGCCGACGGCGGCGGCGTCCTCGGCCTCCGCCCGGAGGCCCTCGGCGTCGGCGAGGTCGAGGTGCACCGCGTCGATCGCCGCCACGCCGTGCGCGCGCGCGGCGAGCAGCACCCGCGACCGGGCGTGCCCCGCGACGTCGCGGTACCGCCCGTCGGCCGACCGGCTGGAGTCGCCGCCGAGGGAGGCGACGAGATCCTCGGCGCCCCACATGAGCGCGGACACGATCGGCACGGACGCGATGTCGGGCGCGGCGAGCACGCCGCGCGCCGTCTCGCACAGCGCGATGACGTCGAAGTCCTCGAGCGCGACCAGGTCGCCGGTGCCCTCGCACTTGGCGAGCATGACCGTGCGATAGGCGGTGCGGCGCAGCGCAGCGAGGTCGTCGGCGAGGTGCGGCGTGGATGCCGGGTTCACGCGCACGATGACGCGGGAGGGATCGATCGGGTTCGCCACGAGCGACTCGCGCGCCGCCGACTTCGCGACCTCGGCCACGGCATCCTCGAGGTCGAGGATCACCGCGTCGGCACGCTCCACCGCCTTGGCGTAGCGATCGGGACGGTCGGCCGGGCAGAACAGGAGCGCGGGACCGAAGGGGAACGCCGGGTGGGTCATGGGCTCGCCTCGGCGTCCGGACGCGACTGCCGCTCGCCCGCCTCGCGGGTCCAGACGAGCATCGTGCGCGAGGCGGTGGCGACCACCGCGCCGTCCTGGTTGCGGGCGGTGTGGCCGAGCACCACGATGCCCTGGCCCGGGCGCGACGCCGACTCGCGCTTGGACTCGACGACGCTCTCGCCGTACAGGGTGTCGCCCACGAACACCGGATTCGGGAAGGCCACCTCGCCGAAGCCGAGGTTCGCGACCAGCGTGCCCCGGGTGAGCTGGCTCACCGACTGCCCGACGAGGGTCGAGAGCGTGAACAGCGAGTTCACGAGCGGCTTCCCGAACGGCTGCCGTGCCGACCACGCCGCGTCGAGGTGCAGCGGCTGGGGGTTCATCGTGAGCGTCGTGAACAGCACGTTGTCGGCCTCGCTCACGGTGCGCCCGGGACGGTGCAGGTAGCGCACCCCGGTCTCGAACTCCTCGTACCAGAGCCCGCGCTCGACGACCTCGCGCATCGGGACCTCTGCCATGACGACCCTCCTAGCCGATCCCCAGCTCGCGGGCGATGACCATAAGCTGCACCTCGTTCGTGCCCTCGCCGATCTCGAGGATCTTCGAGTCACGGTAGTGCCTGGCGACGGTCGTCTCGTTCATGAAGCCCATGCCGCCGAAGATCTGGGTCGCGTCGCGCGCGTTCAGCATGGCGGCGTCGCTCGAGACGAGCTTCGCGATCGCGGCCTCCTTCTTGAACGGGAGCCCGGCATCGGCGCGGCGCGCCGCGTCGTGCCAGGCGAGGCGCGCGGTGTGCACGCGGGCCTGCATCCCCGCGATAGTGAACGCGATGTACTGGTGGCTCGCGATGGGCACGCCGAAGACGTTGCGGGACTTCGCGTAGGCCATGGCCTCGTCGAGGCATCCCTGCGCTGCACCCGTCGCCAGGGCGGCGATCGCGATGCGGCCCTCGTCGAGTGCGCGGAGGAAGTTGGCGAAGCCGCGCCCGCGTTCGCCGAGCAGGTTGGCGGCCGGCACGCGGACATCGTCGAAGGTGAGGGGGTGGGTGTCGGAGGCGCGCCATCCGGATTTGTCGTACCCCGGCCCCACGGTGAAGCCGGGCGTGCCGTTCGGCACGATGATCGTGGAGAGCTCCTTCGATACGGACCCGTCGGGCCGCGTACGCTCGCCGGTCACCGCGGTCACGGTGACGAACCGCGTGATCGGCGTGCCCGAGTTGGTGATGAACTGCTTGGAGCCGTTGACGACCCACTCGTCGCCGTCGAGCACGGCCGTCGTGCGCGTGGCACCGGCGTCGGATCCGGCCTCGGGCTCGGTGAGGCCGAAGCCGGCCAGCGCCCGTCCGGACACCAGGTCGGGCAGGAACCGGGCCTTCTGCTCGTCGGAGCCGTGGCGGTAGATCGGCATGGCACCCAGGCCGACCCCCGCCTCGAGCGTGATCGCGATCGACTGGTCGACGCGGGCGAGCGCCTCGATCGCGAGGCACAGCGCCATGTAGTCGCCGCCCTGGCCCCCGACCTCTTCGGGGAAGGGCAGGCCGAAGAGCCCGAGCTCGCCCATCTGCGCGACGACGTCCATCGACAGCTCGTGCGTGCGGTCGGCCTCGTAGGCCTGAGGCGCGACGACGGTGTCGGCGAACTCGCAGACCATGTCGTACAGCTGCTGTTCCTCGTCGGTCAGGTCGTGCATGATACTCCTCATTCCTGGTGGGCTGCGGTCCGGGCGACGGCCTCGTGGGCGTCGTCCCGGGGTTCGGGGGCGGATGCCGCGGCCGCGGCCTCCGCGTCGGTTCCGGATGCCGCGGGGCCGGCGTCGGCTCCCTCGGCGGCATGGTCGACGCGCGCCACGACCTGGTCGCGGGCGACCTGCTCACCGGCCGCGACGCGAAGGCGGACGACGCCGGACACGGTGGCGGTCACGCGGTGCTCCATCTTCATGGCCTCGATCGCGAGCACCGCCTGACCGGCCTCGACGCGGTCGCCGTCGGCGACGAGCAGCATCGTGACGCTGCCCGGCATGGGCGCGAGCAGGTCGGGGTCGGCGGTGCCGCCGCGCTCGAGCTGCGCGAGGCGCTCGTCGAGCGCGGCGCGGCGATCAGTGCGCGGGAACGCCGCGGCGCGGCCGTCGAGGTGCACCCACGCCGTGCCGTCGTCGCCGAGGCGCACGACGGCGCGGTCGAGGTCGCCGGCGGCCCGGGTATCGCGGTCGGCGGCGGCCCCGGCGCCGAGGCGCCAGCCGCGGGCGCGCTGCCACGCGTTCGCGTGCGCGACCTCGGCCCGAGCGGCCCGTTCGCGCGCCAGGCGCGCGACCTCGACCAGCGCGTCGGCCGCGGCATCCGTCGCCTGGGGCTCGGGAAGACGGTCGATGAGCCCGGTGTCGAGCTGGCCAGCGCGCACCTCGGGGTGGGCCAGCAGGTCGCGCAGGAACGCGGTGTTGGTCTCGACGCCCAGCACGACGGTGTCGGCGAGCGCGGCGTCGAGCCGATCGAGCGCCTGCGCCCGGTCGCGACCGTGGGCGATCACCTTCGCGATCATGGGGTCGTAGTCGGCGGTGATGCGCTGCCCCTCGCGGACGCCCCCGTCGACGCGCACGCCCTGGCCCTCAGCGGGTCGCCAGGCGAGGACCTCGCCGGTCGACGGGAGGAATCCGCGCTCGGGGCTCTCGGCGTAGAGGCGCGCCTCGATCGCGTGGCCGGTCATCCGCACGTCGTCCTGCGCGATCGCGAGTGGCTCGCCCGCCGCGATGCGCAGCTGCTGCTCGACGAGGTCGACGCCGGTGACCAGCTCGGTCACCGGGTGCTCGACCTGCAGTCGCGTGTTCATCTCGATGAAGAAGAACTCGTCGGGCGCGGCATCGGACACCAGGAACTCGACCGTGCCGGCGCCGAGGTAGTCGACGCTGCGCGCCGCATCGCACGCCGCACGGCCGATGCGCTCGCGGGTCGCGGCGTCGAGCAGCGGCGAAGGCGCCTCCTCGACCACCTTCTGGTGGCGGCGCTGCAGCGAGCACTCGCGCTCGCCGAGGTGGATCACGTCGCCGTGCGCGTCGGCGAGCACCTGCACCTCGATGTGCCGCGGGCGCTCGATGAACCGCTCGAGCAGGAGCGTGTCGTCGCCGAAGGCGGACCGCGCGACGCGGCGCGCGGCAGGCAGCGCGTGCTCGAGCTCGCGCTGGTCGCGCACGACCTGCATGCCCTTGCCGCCGCCGCCCGCCGACGGCTTCACGAGCAGCGGGAACCCGATGAGCGGCGCCGCGTCGAGCAGCTCGTCGTCGGTCGCGTCGGGCTCGCTCACGCCGGGCACCACGGGCACACCGGATGCCTCGACGTGCCGCTTCGCTCGGATCTTGTCGCCCATGACCTCCAGCGCCAGCGCGCCGGGGCCCACGAACACGATGCCGGCGTCGGCGCACGCGCGCCCGAACGCGGCATTCTCGCTGAGGAACCCGTAGCCGGGGTGGATCGCCTGCGCACCCGTCTCGAGCGCCGCGCGCACGATGCGGGCGGGGTCGAGGTAGCTCTCGGCGGCGGGCGCCGGGCCGATGCGCACTGCGTCGTCGGCGAGGGCGACGTGCGGCGCGCCGGCATCGGCGTCGGAGTACACGGCGATCGCCCGGATGCCGAGGCGCTTGAGCGTGCGGATGATGCGCACGGCGATCTCGCCGCGGTTCGCGACGAGGACACGTTCGAACATTTCGATCACATCCTGAACAGGCCGAAGCGGGGCGCGGGCAGCGGGGTGCGGCTCGCGAGCTCGAGGGCGAGCGCGAGCACCGTGCGGGTCTCGCCGGGCTCGATGATGCCGTCGTCCCACAGCCGCGAGGTCGAGTGATACGGGCTGCCCTGGGTCTCGTACTGCTCGCGCACGGGCGCCTTGAACGCCGCCTCGTCGTCGGCCGACCACTGCTCGCCGCGCACGGCGAGCTGATCGCGCTTGACGGTCGAGAGCACCGAGGCCGCCTGCTCGCCGCCCATCACCGAGATGCGCGCGTTCGGCCACATCCACAGGAACCGGGGCGAGTACGCGCGGCCGCACATCGAGTAGTTACCGGCGCCGAACGATCCGCCGATGACGACGGTGAACTTCGGTACGCGGGTGGTCGCGACGGCGGTGACCATCTTGGCGCCGTGCTTGGCGATGCCGCCGGCCTCGGCGTCGCGGCCGACCATGAAGCCCGAGATGTTCTGCAGGAACACGAGCGGGATGCCGCGCTGGTCGCAGAGCTCGATGAAGTGCGCGCCCTTCATGGCCGACTCGCTGAACAGGACGCCGTTGTTCGCGACGATGCCCACCGGGTGCCCGTCGATCCAGGCGAACCCGGTCACGAGCGTGTCCCCGTACTCGCGCTTGAACTCGTGGAACTCGCTGCCGTCGACGAGCCGCGCGATGACCTCCCGCACGTCGTAGGGCTGCTGCACGTCGACCGGCACGACCGAGGTGAGCGTCGACGGGTCGACCGCGGGGTCGCGCGGCTCGCGCGCCGCCCACGCCCGGTCGGCGGGCTCGGGGAGCGTCGCGACGATGTCGCGGACCAGTTCGAGGGCGTGCTCGTCGTCTTCGGCGAGGTGGTCGGTCACGCCCGAGTGTCGCGCGTGCAGGTCGCCGCCGCCGAGTTCCTCGGGCGTCACGACCTCGCCGATCGCGGCCTTCACGAGCGGCGGGCCGCCGAGGAAGATGGTGCCCTGGTTGCGCACGATGACGGTCTCGTCGCTCATCGCGGGCACGTAGGCGCCGCCCGCGGTGCACGAGCCCATCACGGCGGCGATCTGCGGGATGCGACTCGCCGACAGGTTGGCCTGGTTGTAGAAGATGCGGCCGAAGTGGTCGCGGTCGGGGAAGACCTCGTCCTGCTTGGGCAGGAACGCGCCGCCCGAGTCGACCAGGTACACGCACGGCAGTGCGTTCTCGAGTGCGACCTCCTGCGCGCGAAGGTGCTTCTTGACGGTGATCGGGTAGTACGTGCCGCCCTTGACCGTCGCGTCGTTGCAGACGACCATCACCGGGCGGCCCTGCACGAGGCCCACGCCGGCGATCACGCCCGCCGCGGGCGTGTCGTCGTCGTAGAGGTCGTCGGCCGCGAGCGGCGACAGCTCGAGGAACGGGCTCGCCTCGTCGAGGAGCCGCTCCACGCGGTGGCGGGGCAGCAGCTTGCCGCGCGCCACATGACGGTCGCGGGATGCCTCGGGGCCGCCGAGGGCGGCGCGGGCGAGCTTCGCGCGCAGCTCGTCGGCCAGCGCGGCGTGGGCGTCGGCATTGGCGCGGGCGGCGTCGGATGCCGCGTCGACCGCGCTCGTGAGGATGTGCATCCGCTCCCGTCCGCCTCTCCGTCGTGGCGTGCACGCGAGAGTTCGGTGAACGCTCGCTAACCGGGATTCATGTTAGCGGCCATTCACCGAAGTCCGCAACACGGCGCCGCTCGCCGGGGCTGCCCGGCTCAGTCCGCGAGTGCGGCGACGACGCGCTCGAGTCCGAACTCCCACGCCTCCTCGACATCGCCGCCGAGGCGGAAGGCGCCTGCCAGCTCCATCGTGGTGAAGCCGTGCAGCCAGGCCGTGAGCGTGCGCGCCGCGTCCAGCGCCCGGTCCTCGCCGGCGAGCCGGCGAGCGACCTCCAGCACCGCGGCGCTCCCGCGCGACAGGGCGTCGCGGTCGGGTCGGGCCGGCTCGGGCAGCGGCCCGAACACGAGCGCGTAGCCGTTCGGGTGGTCGTGCGCGAACCGTCGGGCGACGCCCGCGAGCACCCCGGCCGCCGCGGCCGCGTCGCCGTGAGAGCGGGAGAGGGCCGCGTCGAGCCGATCGCCGAGGTCACCCGCGACCTCCTCGGCGACGATGCGCACGAGCGCATCACGGTCACGCACGTGCTTGTAGAGCGACGGCGCGCGGACACCGAGGGCGACGGCGACGGCCTGCATCGTGAGGCCGTCACGGCCGTCGCGTTCGAGCACCTCGCGTGCGGCCGCACGGAGGGCCTCGGGTGTGATGCGGACCGGGGTGGGCATGACGACCTCCTTGAAGGCTATTGACAGTAGCCATCATAGCTACGTATCGTAGCTGACATGGAACTCAAGCCCGGACTTCGACGCGTCGGCAACGAGATCGTCGCCTGCTACCTCTTCATCGACGATCGCGGCGTGACGATCGTCGACGCCGGCCTCGCCGGCCACTATCGCGACCTGCTCGACGAACTGGGCGAAGCCGGCCGCACCCTCGACGACGTGCGCGGCCTCGTCCTCACGCACGGCGACACCGACCACATCGGCTTCGCGGAGCGCCTGCGTCGCGAGCACGGCGTGCCCGTGTACGTCCACGAGGCCGATGCCGCGCGCGCCCGAGGCGAGGCGAAGCCCACTGCGACCTCGTTCGGTCGAGGCGTGCGGCCCTGGCCGCTCGTGCGGTTCTTCGCGTACGCGTTCGGCAGAGGCGGCGCGAAGACCGAGTACCTCACCGACGTGCGAACCGTCGCCGACGGCGACCGAATCGACCTGCCCGGTTCGCCCGTCATCGTCGGCATGCCCGGGCACTCCCCCGGCAGCATCGCCGTGCACTCCCCCGACCTCGACGCCGTCTGCGTGGGCGACGCGCTCACGACGCGCGACGTGCTCACGGGCCGGCGCGGCCCGCGACCGGCCCCGTTCACCGACGAGCCGCAGGTCGCGATCGAGTCCCTCGACCGCTTGGCCGACCTCGATGCGACATGGGTGCTCCCGGGCCACGGCACGCCCTGGAACGCCGGCGCCGCCGAGGCCGTCCGGCTGGTGCGCGACGCGGCGGCGACCTCCGCCCGCTGACCCGCCGAGCCTCCCGGACGCTTGCCGTCGTCGCGGCTGTCGGTTAGTGTGCATTCACCGAATGCCCCGGGAGGTTCCCCTGAGCGACACGCTCACCGAGCGCGGCCGCGCCAAGGCCGACCGCCGCGCCGCACTGCTCACCGCCGCCGCGCGGCTCTTCGCCGACCGAGGCTACGCCGGCGTCACGCTCGAAGAGCTCGGCCAGGCCGCCGGCGTCTCGGGCCCGGCGGTGTACCGTCACTTCCCGGGCAAGGCCGCGGTGCTCGCCGCGATCCTCGCCGACGCGAGCGAGGGGCTCCTCGAGGGCGGACGGAGAACGGTCGCCGACGCCGATGGCGCCGCGGTCGCGCTGCGCGCGCTCATCCGTTTCCACGTCGACTTCGCACTGGCGAACGCCGACGTCATCCGCGTCCAGGACCGCGACCTCACGAGCCTCGACGATGCCGACGCGCACGAGGTGCGCCGGCTGCAGCGCGAGTACGTCGAACTGTGGGTGGGCGTGCTCACCCGCCTCAGGCCCGACCGGGCCGAATCGGAGCATCGGATCAGGGCTCACGCGGCCTTCGGCCTGATCAACTCCACCCCCCACAGCGCCCGCATCCATGGGCGCCGACCCGCGGACAAGGTGGTCCGCAGCATCCTGGAGGACATGGCATGGTCGAGCCTCACGTCGTGACCCTGCGCGCGACCCGCGCGGGCGATCTCGATGAGCTGTACCGCATCCGACTCGATCCCGACGCGAACGGGGTGGGCGCGTCCATCGCCGACGGCCCGTCGGACCGGGCCGCGTTCGACGCGCAGTGGACGCGACTCGCCGCTCGAGACGGCGCCGACGCCCGCACCATCCGCTCGGACGGGCGGATCGTGGGCAGGGTCGCGAGCTGGATCGACCCCGAGACGCGCACGCCCGAGGTCGCCTGCTGGATCGATCGCGAACACTGGGGTCGCGGCATCGCCACGCGCGCCATGCGCCTGTTCCTCGACACGCAACCGCGCCCGTTGCGGGCACGCGCCGCGGCCGACGACGCGGCCTTCATCGCGTTGCTCACGCGACTCGGGTTCGTCGAGGTCGGCCGCGGGCGCGCCTACGCCGACGCCCGCGGCGAGGAGATCGAGCAGGTCGAGTTCATCCTGCGCTGAGCGCGCCTCACCGGTTGCGGTAGAGCTCCAGGAGCGGCGCCGGGATGCGGCCGCGGTCGGAGACCTCGTGCCCGTTCGAACGGAGCCATTCGCGGGCGTCCTTCGTGTCGCCGGCGGACGAACCGCCGCGGCGACCGCGGCCGGAGGTCGCACGGCCCGACGCGGTCTTGCGTGCGGCCTTGACGAACGGGGCGACCGCCGCCTCGAACTTGTCGGCATTCGCCTTGGAGACGTCGATGGCGTACTGGTCGCCGTCGATGGTGAAGGAGATCGTGCGCTCGGCGTCGGAACCGTCGAGATCGTCGATGAGCGTCTCGACCACTCTCTTGGCCATTTGTCACGCCCTTTCCGCGGCATTTCGCCGCTGAATTCTGGGAGGGGTACTTGCTGATATCGAGCATATTCCCTCCGCAATTCCGGTGCACGAATTCCGGGGCGCAGTTGTGGAGAATTCAGGGCGAATACCACCGGGGATATCAGGTCGCGGTCGCGCCCTGTGCGTCGGCGATCGCGCGGATCCGTCTGGCCAGCGACACGTCACGAGCGGTCACCGCGCCGACGTCGTGGGAGACGAGGTCGAATTCGATGCGACCCCAGCCGAGTCGCACGTCGGGGTGGTGATTCGCGGCATCCGCCTCGATCGCCACGGCGTCGAGTAATCGCACGGCGCCCGCGAAATCGTCGGTGCGGAATTGTGCGGTCAATCGTTCGCCGTCGTGACGGAATCCGGTTCCCGCGAGTTCGGCCGCGACATCCTGCCGCGAGAGCGGCGTGTGCTCGTCCATGCCGTCATCCTCGCCCCGCCGGGGGCGGCGCACCACCCCCGGCGGCGGAACTCACGCCATCGTCAGCGCGAGGCCCGGGTCGCGGAGGATGCGTCCGATGTCGGCGAGGAAGCGGGACCCCTGCTGACCGTCGACCAGGCGATGGTCGAACGAGAGCGAGAGCGTCATGACCTCGCGCAGGGCGACCTCGCCCCGGTGCTCCCACGGTTGCCGGCGCACGGCGCCCATCGCGAGGATCGCCGCCTCGCCCGGGTTCAGGATGGGCGTGCCCGCGTCGATGCCGAACACCCCGATGTTCGTGATCGAGATCGTGCCGCCCGACAGGTCGGCGGGAGCGGTCTTCCCGGCACGGGCCGTGTCAGCGAGCGCCGCGATGGCGTCGGCCAGCTCGATGAGCGTCATCCCCTCCGCGCCCTTGACGTTCGGCACGACGAGGCCGCGCTCGGTCGCCGCGGCGATGCCGAGGTTGACGTGGCCGAAGCGCACGATCTCCTGCGCCTCCTCATCCCAGTGCGAGTTGACCTCGGGCGTGCGGGCCGCGGCGATGCAGAGGGCCTTCGCGACGACCGTGAGCGGCGTCACCCGGTGCCCCGCGTAGGCGCGGTCGGCTCGGATGCCGGCGAGGAGCTCCATCGTGGCGGTCACGTCGACCGTGAGGAACTCCGTGACGTGCGGCGCGGTGAAGGCGCTCCGCACCATCGCCGCGGCGGTGTGCTTGCGAACGCCCTTGATCGGGATGCGCTCGGCCTCGGGACGGCTCGCGGCGGCCGCGACCTCCGCCTCCCCCGCCACCGGCGCGGGCTCCTCGACCTGCGAGCGCGCACCGGTTGCCGCGGCCTCGACGTCGGTGCGCGTGATCAGCCCGCGCTCGCCCGTGCCGACGACCCGCTCGAGGTCGACGCCGAGGTCGCGCGCGAGCTTGCGCACGGGCGGCGTGGAGCGTGGCCGCTCGGGACGCTCATCGGCGTCGTGCAGCCCGTTGACCGAGTGCGTCGCGGTGTCGGGTTCGATGCGGTCGTGCTCGGGGGGCGCCGGCACGAGGTCGGCCGCGAGGGCGCCGCCGCCGAGCCGTCGGGGACGGCGCTTCGGTCCGCGTTCGGCGCCCGCACCGTAGCCGACGAGCGTCGGTTCGCGCGACTCCTCGGTCGCGCCCGCCGACGCCGCGGGCGACGGCGCGCCCGCCGCGGCCTGCGCGGGCGCCGTCACCTCGGCTGCCCCGGCCCCCTCGCCGGTGTCGCACGAGAACAGCTTCTCGCCCACGTTCACGGTCTCGCCCTCGGCGGCGTGCAGCGCCGTGACGGTGCCCGCGAACGGCGACGGCAGCTCGACGACCGCCTTCGCGGTCTCGACGTCGGCGATGATCTGGTTCAGCTCGACGTGGTCGCCGACCTTGACGCGCCAGGCGACGATCTCGGACTCGGTGAGTCCCTCGCCGAGGTCGGGCAGAGCGAAGTCGCGGATGGTGCTCACGCCTCGACCCCCGAGGTCTCCGAGAGCGAGTTGGGACGGCCCATCGCGCGGTCGACGCCGTCGAGGATGCGGTCGAGGTCGGGCAGGTGGTATTGCTCGAGCTTCGCGGGCGGGTAGGGGATGTCGTGGCCGGTCACGCGCACGGGCGCCGCCTCGAGGTACTCGAAGCAGCGCTCGGTGATCGACGCCGCGATCTCGGCGCCCACGCCTCCCTGCTCGCCGGCCTCGTGCGCCACCACCAGGCGTCCGGTGCGACGCACGGACGCCTCGATCGTGGCGTAGTCGACGGGCGCGAGCGAGCGCAGGTCGATGACCTCGATCGACACCCCGTCTTCCGCGGCGGCGGTCGCGGCATCCTTCGCGGTCTGCACGAGCGCGCCGTAGGTCACGAGGGTGACGTCGCGGCCGGATGCCACGACCGTGGCCACGCCCATCGGGCGCGCGTCGGCGAGGTTGGCGTCGAGGTCGACCTCGCCCTTGACGTGGTAGCGGCGCTTGGGCTCGAGGAAGATCACGGGGTCGTCGCTCGCGATCGCCTGTCGGATCATGACGTACGCGTCGGCCGGGTTCGAGCACGCGATCACGCGCAGCCCCGCGGTGTGCGTGAAGTACGCCTCGGGCGACTCGGAGTGGTGCTCGGCCGCGCCGATGCCGCCGCCGAACGGGATGCGGATGACCATCGGCATGCGCACGCTGCCGCGCGACCGGTAGTGGAGCTTCGCGACCTGCGCGACGATCTGGTCGAACGCCGGGTAGACGAACCCGTCGAACTGGATCTCGACGACGGGGCGGAACCCGCGGTACGCGAGCCCGACGGCGGTGCCGACGATCCCGGCCTCCGAGAGGGGCGTGTCGACCACGCGGTGCTCGCCGAACTCGACCTTCAGCCCGTCGGTGATGCGGAACACGCCGCCGAGCGTGCCGATGTCCTCGCCCATGAGCACGACCTTGTCGTCGTCGGCGAGCGCGCGACGGAGGCCCTCGTTGATGGCCTTCCCGAAGGTGACGGTGGTCATCGCTCAGCCCCCTCGTCGTCGAACATCGCCAGGTAGCGGCCGAACCGCTCCTTCTGCCGCTCGAGGTGCGAGTTGGGCTCGGCGTACACGTGGTCGAACACGCTCATCGGCTCGGGATCGGGGATCGCGGTGATGCCGGCGCGCAGCTCGGCCGCGGCACGGTCGGCGGCGGACGTGACGTCGGCGTCGATCGCCTCCATGTCGGCGCCGGAGGCCGCGAGCAGCGCGTGCAGGCGCGTGATCGGGTCGCGCTCGCGCCACGCGGCGAGGTCGTCGTCGGTGCGGTAGCGCTTGGGGTCGTCGGCGGTGGTGTGCGGGCCCATGCGATAGGTGACGGCCTCGATGAGGGCCGGCCCCTCGCCGCGACGGGCGCGCTCGAGCGCCCAGCGCGTGACGGCGAGCACCGCGAGCACGTCGTTGCCGTCGACGCGGATGCCGGGCATGCCGAAGCCGTCGGCGCGACGCGCGAGCGGCTGGTGCGACTGCAGGCCGACCGGCTCGGAGATCGCCCAGCCGTTGTTCTGGCAGAAGAACACCGTGGGCGCGCCGAAGCTCGCGGCGAACACGAACGCCTCGTTGACGTCGCCCTCGCTCGTCGCGCCGTCGCCGAAGTACGCGATCGACGCCGACTCGGCGCCCTCCCACTTCGCGCCCATGGCCCACCCGACGGCGTGCAGCGACTGCGCGCCGATGATGATGTTCGGGATCGCCATCCGCTTCTCGAAGGGGTTCCAACCGGATGCCGCGGAGCCGCGCCACACGCTCAGCAGCTCGTGGGGCTGCACGCCGCGCAGCCACGCCACGGCGTGCTCGCGGTAGCTCGAGAACACGAAGTCGTCGGCGCGGAGCGCCCGCGCGGAGCCGATCTGGGCGGCCTCCTGGCCCGCGAGCGGCGGCCACAGGGCGAGCTCGCCCTGGCGCTGCAGCGCGGTGGCCTCGGTGTCGAGGCGGCGCACGACGGCCATGTCGCGGTGGAGGGCGACCAGCGCGTCGGCGTCGAGGTCGGCCACCCACGGATCGAAGTCGGGGTTCGCGTGCCGGTGGCCGGACTCGTCGAGGAGCTGGACGAGGTCGCCGGGGCGGGTGAGCAGCCCGGTCGCCTCTCGGTCGGAAGGGGTCATGGTCGAACCTCCGTGTCGGCTCGGCCGCTTCGTGGGCAGCCTCGCACCCGGCGACGTTGCCGGATACCGGAAGCGTACGACGATCTTGCAATCGGCTCAAGCAGGCGCGGACGAGTTGCGCACATTGCATGGTGTCGGCCGCATCACGGTGCTAACGTGTGGCGCTATGAACGGCTACGACGCGGTGGACCGTGCGCTCCTGCGAGCGCTCGCCGACGATCCGCGCGCCACCGTCGTGGCGCTGGCCGACCGGCTGCAGATGAGCCGCAACACGGTGCAGGCGCGGATGGCGCGACTCGAGGCGTCCGGCGCCTTCCTCTCGTTCGAGCGCAGCATCGATCCGGCCCCCCTCGGCTACCCCCTCGAGGCGTTCGTCGCGGTGCACGCGCGACAGAAGGTGCTCGCCGAGGTCGTGCGCGAGCTCGCGGAGATCCCCGAGGTGATCCAGGCGCACGGGCTCTCCGGCCCGATCGACCTGCTCGTGCGGGTGGTCTGCCGCGACGCGCACGACCTCTTCCGGATCGACGAGGAGATCCTCGCGATCGACGGCGTCGAGCGCACCGAGACCTCGCTCGCGATGGGCGAGCTGGTGCCCTACCGCCTCGCGCCGCTGCTCTCCCGCTGAGACGACGGATGCCCGCCCCGACGAGGTCGGGACGGGCATCCGGTGCGGCTCGGAGCGAACGCCTTACGCGTCGGCGCCCTCGGCGGGCTCGTCGGGGTGGACCCGCTCGGCCTCGCGGCCGTTCGTGTCGGCCTCGTCGGCGACGACCGGCGCGAGCGAGAGCTTGCCGCGGTCGTCGATCTTGGTGATCTCGACGAGCAGCTTCTGCCCGACGCCGAGCACGTCCTCGACGTTCTCGACACGCTTGCCGCCGGCCAGCTTGCGCACCTCGGAGATGTGCAGCAGGCCGTCCTTGCCGGGCAGCAGCGAGATGAACGCGCCGAAGGCGGCGATCTTCACGACCGTGCCGAGGAACTGCTCGCCGACCTCGGGGTTGGTGGGGTTGGCGATCGCATTGACCTGGGCGCGGGCGGCCTCGGCCGAGGGGCCGTCGGTCGCGCCGATGTAGACGGTGCCGTCCTCCTCGATGGAGATCTCGGCGCCGGTCTCATCCTGGATCGCGTTGATCGTCTTGCCCTTCGGGCCGATGAGCTCGCCGATCTTGTCGACGGGGATCTGCACGCTGATGACGCGGGGCGCGGTGGGCGCCATCTCGTCGGGACCGTCGATGGCGGCGTTGAGCACCTGCAGGATCGTGGTGCGCGCCTCCTTGGCCTGGGTCAGCGCACCCGCGAGCACCGAGGCGGGGATGCCGTCGAGCTTGGTGTCGAGCTGGATCGCGGTGACGAACTCGGACGTTCCGGCGACCTTGAAGTCCATGTCGCCGAGCGCGTCCTCGGCGCCGAGGATGTCGGTCAGGGCCGCGTAGCGCGTCTGGCCGTCCTTGGTGTCGGAGATGAGGCCCATCGCGATGCCCGCGACCGGCGCCTTGAGCGGCACGCCCGCGTTCAGCAGCGACAGCGTGGACGCGCAGACCGAGCCCATCGAGGTCGAGCCGTTCGAGCCGAGCGCCTCGGAGACCTGGCGTATGGCGTAGGGGAACTCCTCGCGGCTCGGCAGCACCGGCACGAGGGCGCGCTCGGCGAGCGCGCCGTGGCCGATCTCGCGACGCTTCGGCGAACCCACACGACCCGTCTCACCCGTCGAGTACGGCGGGAAGTTGTAGTTGTGCATGTAGCGCTTCTTCGTCTCGGGCGAGAGCGAGTCGATCTGCTGCTCCATCTTGAGCATGTTCAGCGTGGTGACGCCGAGGATCTGCGTCTCGCCGCGCTGGAAGATGGCCGAGCCGTGCACGCGCGGGATGACCTGCACCTCGGCATCGAGCGGCCGGATGTCGGCGAGCCCGCGTCCGTCGATGCGGACGCCCTCGTCGAGCACGCGGGAGCGGACCACGAGCTTCGTGACGGACTTGTACGCGGCGGAGACCTCGCCGATCGCCGATTCGGGCAGCTCGCCCGACTCGACCTTCGCGGCCACGGCCTCCTTGACGCGCGACTTGAGCGCGTCGTCGGCATCCTGGCGCTCGGTCTTGCCGGCGATCTGGTAGACGTCCTTGAGCTCGTCGTAGGCGAGGCCCGCGACGACGTCGTACGTCGACTGCTGGTAGGGCGGGAACGTCGGGTACTCGGCGGTCTCCTTCGCAGCGGTCGCAGCGACCTTCTGCTGCGCCTCGACGAGCTGCTTGATGAAGGGCTTCGCAGCCTCGAGGCCCTCGGCCACCACCTCTTCGGTCGGCTTCACGGCGCCGCCCTGGATGAGGTTCCAGGCGCCGTCGGTGGCCTCGGCCTCGACCATCATGATCGCGACGTCCTGCGAGCCGTCGGCCTCGGTCACGACGCGGCCGGCGACGACCATGTCGAAGACGGCATCCTCGAGCTGCGAGTACTTCGGGAACCCGACCCACTGGCCGTCGATCAGCGCGACGCGCACGCCGGCGACCGGGCCCGAGAAGGGCAGGCCCGAGAGCTGCGTCGAGAGCGACGCGGCGTTGATCGCGAGCACGTCGTACAGCTCGTCGGGATCGATCGCGAGCACCGTCACGACGACCTGGACCTCGTTGCGGAGGCCCTCGACGAACGACGGACGGAGGGGACGGTCGATCAGGCGGCAGGTGAGGATCGCCTCGGTCGAGGGGCGGCCCTCGCGGCGGAAGAACGAGCCGGGGATGCGGCCCGCGGCGTACATGCGCTCCTCGACGTCGATCGTGAGCGGGAAGAAGTCGAAGTGCTCCTTCGGCTGCTTCGACACCGACGTCGCCGAGAGCAGCATGGTCTCGTCGTCGATGTAGGCGGCCGCGGATCCCTGCGCCTGCTGGGCGAGGCGGCCGGTCTCGAGGCGGATGGTGCGGGTGCCGAAGCGACCGTTGTCGATGACGGTCTCGGCGAACGTGATCTCAGGACCTTCCAAGAGGTCTCTCTCCTTTGTTTCGGCTCGCACGCCCGTGTGGCGCGCGAGGTGAACAAGGAGCAGGGAACAGGCAGATTTCAGCGCGTCGATGACTCGCCAGCGCTGGCCACCAGTAGAAGTCCACCAAGCTCTCGATTGGTAAGCCACCACAGGGGACCAGCTTCCTGCCGGCCTGCTCCGTAGCGCCCGTCAGCGGGCGCGAGCTCGTGTTGATTTGAGCGGATGTCGCGTCGACATCCTTCGCGAGCCTATCAGCCCCGGCGTGTCGCGGCCTAGCGAGGCGAGCGCAGGCCGCCGCGCGACCGCTCGCCCGGTCGCCCCGGCAGGTCGACGAGGGCGACGTGCTTGGGCGAACGGCCGTCGCCCGCGGTCCGCCCGAGGAGCCGTCGCCCGGCCCACGGCGCGGCGTGCCGGCGGACCCACTCCGTGGTGCGCAGCGGCGGGGCGTCGGGCTCATCGGCGTCGCCGTGGAGGACCGCGTCGAGCTCGGCGAGCGCCGCGGCATCCGGCACGCCGAGGGCGTCGGCCGCGGCGTACGCGAGCGTGCGATGACCGGAGGAGTTCAGGTGCACGCGATCCTCGGCCCAGACGCCCCGACCGACGAGGACGGGGTGGCGCGCGGCGTCGAGCACGATCGCGTCGGCGGCTTCGGCGCGCGCGAGGAGCCGTTCGCGGAAGCGCTCGAAGCGAGCTCGGACCGCGGCGAGCCGGACGTGCGCGGGCAGGAACGGCGTGACGACCAGCACGTCGCACCCGCTGCCCCGGACCGACTCGATCGCGTCGCACAGGCGCCCGGCGATCACATCGGGCCGGGCGTCCACGCGCACGAGGTCGTTGCCGCCGACGCACACCGTGACGAGGTCGGCACCGAGGTCCGCGGCGTGCGGCAGCTGGATGCCCACCACGTCGGCGACCCGGCGGCTGCGCACCGCGAGGTTCGCGTAGCCGATCCCGTCGCCGGCGGCCGCCAGCAGCATCGCCAGCCGGTCGGCCCAGCCGCGGTACTCCCCCGCCGCCATCCGCGACGAGTCGCACAGACCCTCGGTGATCGAGTCGCCGACGGCGACGTAACGGCGCCATCCGGGAGCCGGAGGTCTCGTTGCGGCGCTGGGACGCGGCATCCGCTCGCCGCCCTCGGCGGGGTCGCCGACCGGCGCGGGCCGGGGCACGGCGGTGACCGGTCGTGCGTCGGCAGCCGAGGCGTGCAAGCGGCCGGCCAGGGCGTAGTGCCCGAGCAGCTCGTCGCCGAGGCTCGACCAGCTGCGACCGGCGACACCCTCTCGCGCGGTCCGTCCGAACGCCCGCCGCTTGGCGTCGTCGCCCGCGAGGTCGCGCACGCGTGCGGCGAGCTCGCCGAGGTCGCCCGGGCGGTAGAGCCATCCGTCGCGACTGGAGGTGACGAGGTCGACCGGCCCGCCGCGGCCGGTGGCCACGACCGGCACCCCGCTCGCGAGCGCCTCCTGGACGGTCTGGCAGAACGTCTCGCTCTCGCCGGGGTGCACGAACACGTCGAGGCTCGCCATGGCCTCGGCGAGCGCGTCGCCGCCGAGGAAGCCGGTGAAGGCCGCGCCGGGCAACGCCGCCTCGAGTGCCGGACGCGACGGGCCGTCGCCGATCACGACGAGACGGACCCCGTCGATGCCGGCGAGCGCGCGGAGGTCCTCGACCTGCTTCTCGGGCGCCAGCCGTCCCACGTAGCCGACGAGCACCTCGTGGTCCTCGGCGAAGCGGCGACGCCAGGCGGGCGAGCGGCGACCCGGGCGGAACCGCTCGGTGTCGACCCCGCGCGCCCAGCGGCGGAGCCGGTCGACGCCGTAGCCCTCGAGCTGGGCGATTGCCGCCGAGGACGGCGCGAGCGTGAGCGTCGCGCGCGCGTGCAGCCGGGCGACGTGGCCGGCGAGCATGGGCGCGGCGCCCGGCACGCGGTAGCGCTCGGCGTACGCGGGCACGTCGGTCTGGTACACGGCGACGCTCGGGACGCCGAGCCGCTCGGCCGCGAGCACGCCCTGCCAGCCGAGCACGAACGGCGAGGCGAGGTGCACCACGTCGGGACCGAACTCGGCGAGCACGCCGGCCAGGCGGCGCGCGCTCGCGAACGTCACGCGGACCTCCGGGTAGCGGGGCAGCGGCACCGACCGGAGGAAGGCGGCCCTCGCGCCGTGCAGCCCGTGCTCGACCGGTCCCGAGCGCGGGGCGATCACGAGGGCCTCGTGGCCCCGGCGCTCGAGATGGCGCAGCACCTGGAGGAGGGAGTGGGTGACCCCGTTCATGTGCGGGAGGAACGACTCGGCGAGCAGTGCGACTCTCACGGCTCCCAGCGTGCGGGCGGCGCGCCGCACCCGCACGCCGCGGCGCCGGACTTCGCCGAGGGTTCACCGGCTCGCCGGTCGCGGTTCCCGGTCCGGTCAGGCGTCGGTCACGACATCCGCGCGCACAACCCCTCGCGCGAATCCGGCATCAGGAGTTACATGGCACACGGACGCACCGTCCGATGCGTCCCGATTCGCTCGAGGAGGAACGCCATGTCATCGGTCGCACGGGTCACCACGATCACCGCCTATTCCGAGACGAGCTTCGAGGATGCGGTCTCCGTCGGCATCGCTCGCGCGGCGGCCACGCTGCGCGGCGTCAAGGGCGCCTGGGTCAAGGAGCAGAAGGTCAAGGTCGAGGGCGACCGCGTGATCGAGTGGTCGGTCACGCTCGAAGTCACGTTCGTGCTCGAGGGCTGACGCGCCGGCGTGATCCGACCTGCGGGCCGGGCGGCGGCTGCGACGCCGCCCATCCGGCCTGCACCCGGCGTGCCCCGCCCGGCCATCGTGCAGCTGATCGAACCGGTTCCCGCCGCCGCCCGAGCGGCGTAGCGTTGTCGCGTGCGGGCAGACGGTGCGCGCAGCGCGGCGTCCCCGCCCCAGACGAAGGGACGACGATGACCAAGTACCTCGTGCTCTACCACGCCGACGTGAGCGCGGAGGAGCAGATGCAGCAGTCCGAGGCCGACGGCCAGGCCGAGATGCAGGCGTGGAACGACTGGGCGAGCCGGGTCGGGCCCGCGCTCACCGACCTGGGCACTCCACTCGCGAACGGACGCCGGGTCGGCGCCGAGGGCGGCGGCGCGTCGACTGTGGCCGGCTACTCGATGATCGAGGCCGACGACGCCGATGCCGCCGCTGCACTCATGGAGGGCCATCCGCACCTGAGGATCGGCACGATCGAGATCCTCGAGGCGGTCGAACTGCCGGGGATGTGACGCGCGCCGGACGTCGGCGGGTCGGCGCCTACTCCCCCGCGAGCCCGCCCAGCAGGTGACCCGTCGGACGGTCGAGCGAGAAGGGGTCGCTCACGAGCTCGCTGCGGTCCGTCCGCTCGACGAGCTCGGCGAACTCCCTCGCGCCGCGGAAGATGCGGTCGGGCAGGGAGCGAACGCCGTCGCCGCCGTCGCCCCAGTCACCCGTCGCGGCGAAGACGCCGGTCGGGACCGGGATCGCGTGCAGGTAGGTGAACAGCGGGCGGATGGCGTAGTCGATCGCGAGCGAGTGCCGTGGCGTGCCGCCCGTCGCGCCGAGCAGCACGGGCAGGTCGGTGAGCGCCTGCGGGTCGATCACGTCGATGAACGACTTGAACAGGCCCGCATAGCTCGTCGTGAAGATCGGCGTGACGGCGATGAGGCCGTCGGCCGACGCCACCGCGTCGAGCGCCTCCTCGAGCTTCGGCGGGGCGAAGCCGAGCAGCAGGTTGTTCGTGATGTCGTGCGCGAGGTCGCGCAGCTCGAACGTGCGCACCTCGACCTCGACGCCGCGCTCGGCGAGGATGCCGGCGGCGTCGGCCGCTAGGCGGTCGGCGAGCTGCCGGGTCGAGCTCGGCGTCGAGAGGCCAGCCGAGACCACGACGATCTTCTTCGCGGTCATCGTGCACCCGCCGTCCGCGTCGCGGCCGGGCCGAAGGCCGAGCCGGATGCCGCCCCGACGGGCGTCGCCGGAGCGTCCTGGTAGGGCGAGCCGAGCGTGAGGTTGTCGCCCCGGTTGGCGTTCGGGGTCGCCTGGCGCGGCGCGGCATCCCCGTAGGTGGCCTTCACGAGCGAGGCGTGCGTGGGAGCGTCGGGCACGTCGGCGGGGCGGTCCTTCGCGAACTCGCGTCGCAGCACGGGCACGACCTCCTCACCGAGCAGGTCGAGCTGCTCGAGCACGGTCTTCAGCGGCAGGCCGGCGTGGTCGATGAGCCAGAGCTGGCGCTGGTAGTCGCCCACGTAGTCGCGGAAGCCGAGCGTGCGGTCGATGACCTCCTGCGGGCTGCCGACGGTCAGCGGCGTCTGCTGCGTGAAGTCCTCCATGCTCGGGCCGTGGCCGTACACCGGCGCGTTGTCGAAGTACGGGCGGAACTCGTTCACGGCGTCCTGCGAGTTCTTGCGCATGAACACCTGGCCGCCGAGTCCGACGATCGCCTGCGCGGCCGTGCCGTGGCCGTGGTGCTCGAAGCGCTGGCGGTAGAGGGCCACCATCCGCTGGGTGTGCGAGGCCGGCCAGAAGATGTGGTTGGCGAAGAACCCGTCGCCGTAGAACGCGGCCTGCTCGGCGATCTCGGGCGTGCGGATCGAGCCGTGCCAGACGAACGGCGGCACGCCGTCGAGCGGGCGCGGCGTCGAGGTGAAGCCCTGCAGCGGCGTGCGGAACTTGCCCTCCCAGTCGACGACGTCCTCACGCCACAGGCGGTGCAGCAGCTCGTAGCTCTCGATCGAGATCGGCAGGCCCTGGCGGATGTCCTTGCCGAACCAGGGGTAGACGGGCCCGGTGTTGCCGCGGCCGAGCATGAGGTCGGCGCGGCCGCCCGACACGTGCTGGAGCATCGCGTAGTCCTCGGCGATCTTCACCGGGTCGTTCGTGGTGATGAGCGTGGTCGCGGTCGACAGCTGGAGGGTCGAGGTCTGGCCCGCGATGTACGCGAGCGTCGTCGTCGGCGAGGAGGACCAGAACGGCGGGTTGTGGTGCTCGCCGAGCGCGAAGACGTCGAGCCCGACCTCCTCGGCGTGCTTGGCGATCGTCAGCGTGGCCTGGATGCGCTCCGCCTCGGTCGGGGTGCGACCGGTGGTGGGGTCCTGCGTGATGTCGCTGACGGTGAAGATTCCGAACTGCATGTCGCCCTCCTGGGCTCCTCGTCTCACTTCATGCGTTTGCATGCAATTGGTCAGAACGGATGGCGCACCCCGTCTATTCCCGGCGGCGCTCGACCAGGTCGAGCACAGCCCCGGCCGCCTCGACGAGGGCGAGCCCGTACCCCCTCCCGTGCCCGGCCGCGTGCACCGCGAGCGGATGCAGCTGATGCAGCGGTACGCGTTCGCGCCATCCGTCGCGCAGCGGGGCGGCCGCGTCGTACGCGGCGACCACCTCGCCCAGGAACGGGCAGCCGAACAGCGCGAGCATCGCGAGGTCGGTCTCGCGGTGACCGCCGTGCGCCGCCGGGTCGATGAGCACGACGCCGTCGGCCGACCAGAGCACGTTGCCGTTACAGAGGTCGCCGTGCAGCCGAGCCGGGGGCTCGGCGTCGTCGAAGGCGCCGGTGGCGATCGCGTCGCATGCGCGACGGACGAGCGTCGCCTCCGATGCGGTCACATCGCCGATCCGCTCGGCGATCTCCAGGAACGGGAGCACGCGGTCGCGCGCGTAGAACGCGCCCCAACGGTCCTCTGCCGCCGCGGGCATGCGGCGACGACCGATGAAGAGCGGGCCCCGCCATCCGTCGGGCGGCGCCCCGAAGGCGGTTGCGCCGGCCGAGTGGGTGCGGGCGAGGTCGCGGCCGAACGCCGACGCGGCGGCCGCGTCGGGCCGCACCTCGTCGATGCGCTCGAGCTGGATCCATCCGGGACCGACGGCGGGTACGCGCGCGGTGCGCACGCCGCCCGCTGCCGCGAGCCAGGCCAGCCCCGCGGCCTCGGCCTCGAAGAAGCCCTCGGGTGCGTCGGCGCGGCGCTTCACGATCGTCTGCACCGCCCCAGTCTTCTGTACGAGCACGGGGCCCGCCGCAGACGCGACGGGCCCCGCTGGGACGGATCCGGGCTGGACTCAGTCCACCTCGTGCGGCTCGTGATCGTGATCGTGGTCGGGGGCGAGACCTCCGCCACCGGGGTTGTTCACGGTCTTCTCGGGGCCGACCGGCGCGGGCAGGGTGAATCCGCCCGGCACCGTCTTCCCGACCACGCCGTTCACCGACTCGGTCGAGTAGGCGAAGGTGAGCACCGCGGTCGCGATCGCATCTGCGTTGACGCCCAGGGCGTCGAGCGCCAGGTTGTCGATGTCGTCGCAGGCGAGGTGGTAGCAGGGGTCGTACTGCTCCCCGGCCTCTCCGCCCCAGATCGCCTCCTGCTCCTCGGTCTTGACGACCTCGGCGCCTGTGAACAGGCCGCCGGCGGGAATGCCGTTCTGAATGAAGGCCTGGTAGTCGCTCCGGCCGCTGAACTCGGCGTCGTCGTAGGGAATCCCCATCTTCGTGAAGTAGCTCTCGAAGACGTCCTCGATCTGGATCGAGCCCTCGGGGACGACGACCGGGGCGGGCCAGCTCGACTCGTCGCCGTCGTACACCATGTAGATGTAGTTCGGCGAAGCCACCATGTCGAAGTTGAGGTAGAGGCCGACCTCATCGAGGGTGCCGAGCTCGAGCTGTTCGGCGACGTAGGCCCGCGAGCCGAGCAGGCCGGCTTCCTCTGCACCCCACCATGCGAACCGGAGCGTGTTCTGCGGCTTGAGCTTCGAGAGCTGCTCCGCCAGTTCGATGAGCGCGGACGAGCCGCTTCCGTTGTCGTTGATGCCGGGGCCGCGCTGGACGGAGTCGAGGTGGGCGCCGGCCATGACCACGTTGGAGTCGCCGCTGGCTCCCGGCAGCTCCGCGATCACGTTCAGCTGGGGGCGCTGCGACGGCTCATCCACCTTGATCCGCGCGGTCGCACCGTCGACCGCGAGCGCGGCGCCATCGGCGAAGCTCGCGCCGACGACCGGAATCGACAGCGGAGTCTGGTTCGCGCCGAACAGCGTCCCGGTGATGAGCCCGGAGCGAGCTTCGGTGTTGCCCTGGTTGAAGATGATGACGGCCTCGGCGCCGGCGGTCTGGGCGTTGATGGCCTTGATGCCGAACTCGCAGGTTCCACGCTGGATCAGCGCGATGTCGCTGTCGCCCGACCAGTCGATGCCGGCGAAGTCGGCCGCCTCGCACCCGCTGTTGACCGGATCGCGCGGCAGGTCCAGCACGATGTCGACGGGTATCACATTGCCGGTGATCTCTCCGTACCCCGTGCCGGTGAAGATGCCGGTCTCGAGCGTCCCGAGGTCGGGCACGATGGCCTCGAGTTCAGCCGGCGGCACGTACGTGAACGGGAACTCGTCGAGCTCGACGTTCCATCCGGCCGCCTCGAGTCGATCGACGACGTACTCGACGCTCTCGTCGTAGCCCGTGGTTCCGGCGGCCCGAATGCCGCCGTTCGCGTCGGCGATGGCCTGGAACGCCCGCTGGTGCTCCATGATGCCCTCGACGCTCACGCATTCGAGCAACTTCTCGTAGGTGTTGTTCGTGCGGGCGTCGCAGCCCTTCGCCGGCGGGGCCGCCAGTGCGGCCCCTGCGGGTGCCAGCGCGAGTGCACCGACCACGGATGTCGCGGTCGCCAGCACCGTTGCGCGGCGGGAAAGCCTTGCAGTTCGATACATCGTCTCTCCTTTTTCAGGAGCGTCCTCGTCGACAGCCCCTGAGGCGAGACCCTAGCCCCGCCGCAACACGAAGAAACAGTCTTGACTTCCACGCACGTCCCGCATATGGGGGACGTTCGGCTGGACGGACGGGCTCAGTCGGGACGATCGGCCTCGAGCACCGCGGGCAGCCCGCTGAGGTCGAGGTCGACGCGGAACGGCCGCGACGCGCCCTCGATCCGCGCGGGCACGCGCACGTAGACGCCGTCGGCGCGGAGCGCGTCGAGGCGGTCGCGCCAGCGCGCGTCCGCGCCATCCGGCAGGAAGCCCGCGTGGCGGGGGCGGCCGCTGTCGATGAGTTGCACGCCGATGCGGTAGCGCGGCGACAGCCAGCGCCGCGCGCGCGGCACGAGCACCGCGTACTGGTCGGTGCCCCCGCTCACGCGTGCGATCTCGATCGCGGCCTGGTGGCGGTACGCGTCGGCCACGGGCACGACCGTGCGAACCTCGGCGCGGGCCGACGATGCGTCGACGACCTGCAGGTCGTCCAACGTCGACAGGTCGCCCATCGGATCGGGGTTCCGCATGCGGCGCTCCCGCAGGAAGCCCGCCACGAGCCACGCCGCCGCGAGCGCGATCCCCGCCAGCAGGAGGACGTAGCCGAGCCCCGACTCGGGTCGCACGGCGCCCGTCAGGACCAGCAGCACGACGAGGACGAGGTAGGGCAGCGGCTCCCAGCGGAGCGGCGACACGAAGCGGGGCGCGGACACCACGACAGGCTACCCGTCGCCCGGGCGGCCGATCAGCGCAGCGCGTCGAGCCGCGACCCGATCGCCTCGAGCACGGCCTCACTGCCCGCGTAGATGCCGTGCTCGCGCGGGCGGTGGGCGACCACGTCGGTGAAGCCGAGCTCGCGAGCCCGCCCGACGGCGTCCTCGAACGCGTCCACGCTCACCATCGAGTAGCGCTGCTCGTCGTCGAGCGAGAGCACGCGATCGACGTCGGCCGGGTCGCGCCCCTCGGCGGCGCACGCGTCGTCGAGCCGGTCGACGAGCTCGGCGACGCCGGCCCACCATGCGGCATCCGTGTCGGCCTGGGGACCGGTCGTCACCCAGCCCGAGCCGGTCCGCGCGGCGAGCCGCATCGACCTCGGCCCGTTCGCGGCGATGAGGAACGGCATGCGCGGCTCCTGGGCGGGATCGCCGACCATGCGTGCCGCGGCGGCCGAGAACCAGTCGCCCGAGTACGAGATCCCCTGCCCCGACCCGCGTTCGAAGCGCAGCAGCAGATCGAGCGCCTCGACGAACTCGCGGAACCGCTCGTGCCGCTCGCGCGCGGTCAGCTCGCCCTGCCCGAGCACGAACGCGTCGAACCCGGTACCGCCCGACCCGAGCCCGAGCACGACGCGGCCCCCCGAGATCTGGTCGAGGGTCGCGACATCCTTCGCGAACGGCACCGGATGCCGATAGTTCGGACTCGCGACGAACGTGCCGAGCCGGATCCGCTCGGTCGCCATGGCCGCGGCCGTGAGCGTCGGGACGGTCGCGTGCCACCGCTCCCCCGCGAGGCCGCGCCACGAGAGGTGGTCGTACGTCCAGGCGTGGTCGAAGCCGAGTCGCTCGGCGTCGCGCCAGAGCCGGGCCGCCTCGGGCCACTCGTACTGGGGCAGGATGACGAGTCCGAAGCGCATGGCGCCGAGCCTACGGGGTGCGCGCGGGGGTCGGCCCGGTCGGCGAGGGCCGGGTCGGTGACGGCTCGACGGCGACGGGCACGAGGTCGAAGTCGAGCGCGACGGATGCCGCATCGGCGGGCCGGCGCTCCAGTCGGACGAGCACGATCCCGCCGAGGATCAGGGCGCCGCCGAGGATCTGCAGCGGCCCGAGCGCCTCGCCGAGGAGGATCCAGCCGACGACGCCCGCGAAGACGACCTCGGAAAGGCCGAGGAACGACGAGAGCCGCGCGCCGAGCATGCGGATCGCGGCGATGCCCGCCACGTAGGCGAAGGCCGTCGACACGGCGCCGACGGTCAGCAGCAGCACCCACCACGGCGCAGTGCCGCCCAGGAACGGCACGTCGGTGAAGGTCGCCTCCATCGGCAGCAGCCCGACCGCGCCGGCGATCGCGAGGGCGATCGCGCCGATCACGAAGCCGGCGGCGATGAGCGCGAGCGGCGGAACCTGCTCGGTCGCCGACTCGCCGATCGCATAGTAGACGCAGACGCCGACCATGGCGGCCGCGGCGAAGGCCAGGCCGAGCGGGTCGAGGTCGCCGCCGCCCGGCCCGATCACGAGCACGAGGCCGGCGATGGCCAGCACCGAACCGCCGAGCACGATGAGCTGCGGCATCCGTCGCGTGCGCGCCCAGGCGAAGAGGACGAGCGCGATGGGCGCGAGGTACTCGATGAGCAGCGTCGTCGACACGGGGATGCGCTCGAGCGACGCGTAGAACGCGAACTGCACGCCGGCGACCGCGACCGTGCCGTAGAGCAGGACCGTCCATCGTGCGCGCCAGAGCGGGCGGAGGTCGAACCGCAGGGCGATGAGGCCCGGGACGGCGAGCAGCACGGCCGCGATCGAGATACGTGCGAGCACCGCGGCGCCGGGCGACCAGCCGCTCTCGAGGAGCGGCTTGACGAATACGCCGCCGGCGCCGAAGGCGAGGCCGGCGCCGAGGCCGAGCGCGATGCCGACGAGTCCCCGTGATGCGCGCACGGCCGCCTCCCTCCGAGTTCGGGATGTCATCGCCCCGTCAGGGGCGAACGACGTTATGCTCGTGACAGTACTCTGCAGGATGTCAGGAGTCAAATGATTTTCACCGATGACACGGTGGCGGCCCTCGGGTTCATGGCGGCGGTCGCCGACACCGTGCCCGGCGCGTCCGAATCGGGCGAGGACGAGCTCGCCACGACGGCGCAGCTCGCCTCCCTCCTCGACGCCTGGGGCTTCTCGGGCCGGCGCGACGGCGACCGGCGCGAGCTCGACGAGGTGCGCGCCGTCCGCGCCCGCCTGCGCGGGATCTGGACCCTCGAGCGCGACGAGATGGCCGAGGTCGTCAACGCGATCCTCGAGGAGACCAACGCGACGCCGAAGCTCATGCGACACGACGACCTCGACTGGCACATCCACGCCGTCTCGCAGGAGTCGCCGCTCGCCGAGCGCATGCTCGTCGAGGGCGCGATGGCGCTCGTCGACGTCATCCGCGCCGACGAGACCCGCCGGCTGGCGCAGTGCGACGCCGACGACTGCACGGGCGTGTTCGTCGACCTGTCGAAGAACGCGTCGAAGCGCTACTGCAGCGTGCGCTGCGGCAACCGCATGGCCGCTCGTGCGCACCGGGCGCGCGCCGGCGACGCACCCGCGGCCTGAGCCCGATCAGTCTGACCAGGGCGGATGCCGCGGGCGAACCCCACGCCCGCGGCATCCCGTCTGCGTCCCCCGCGGCGCCTCGCCTCAGGCGACCTGCCCCGCGTGCTCCCCCTCGGAGATCTCCTCGATCGCCTTCTCGATGAAGGCCGGCAGGTCGTCGGGATTGCGGCTCGACACGAGCCCCTGGTCGACGACGACCTCCTCGTCGACCCACTGGGCGCCGGCGTTGCGCAGGTCGGTCCTGAGCGAGGGGTACGACGTGACGATGCGCCCGCGCAGCACGTCGGCCTCGGTGAGGATCCACGCTCCGTGGCAGATCACCGCCACCGGCTTGTGCTGCTCGAAGAAACCGCGCGCGAACGCGACGGCGGCGCCGTCCATGCGCAGGTGGTCGGCGTTCACGACGCCGCCCGGCAGCACGAGCGCGTCGTAGAGGTCGGCGGCGACATCGCCGGCGGCGTGGTCGACGTCGAACGTGTCGGCTTCCTCGACGTGGTTCATGCCCTGCACGGTGCCGGCCTTCGGTGCGATCACGTCCACTTCGGCACCCGCGGCGCGGATCGCCTCGAACGGCTCGGTGAACTCGACCTGCTCGAATCCGTCGGTCATGAGGAACGCGACCTTCTTCCCGGTCAGTCGGTCGGTCATGCGGTGTCTCCTTCCCTCGGGAACGGTGTCCACGCTAGGCAGCGCCCGCGGTCGCCCGTCAGGGGGTTGACAGTATCGGGGAATGACGAAGGCCCCCCGGGCCTGCTTCAGCAGGGCGGGGGGCCTTCGCAAGAAGTTCGCGGTGTCAGCGAGAGCCGCGTCGGGTCTGACGCCTAGCGGCGCAGCCCGAGACGCTCGATGAGCGCCCGGTAGCGGTTGATGTCGACGTCGGCGAGGTAGCCGAGCAGACGACGACGCTGACCGACGAGGAGCAGCAGGCCACGACGCGAGTGGTGGTCGTGCTTGTGCTCCTTGAGGTGCTCGGTGAGGTCCTTGATCCGCTTGGTGAGGATCGCGATCTGGACCTCGGGGGATCCAGTGTCACCGGGGTGCGTCGCGTACTCTTCGATGATCGCCTTCTTGGTCTCTGCATCCAGTGCCATAGATGGGATCCCCTTCCTTCTCGTTGCGCGCTGCCCGGGGCCGTCTGCCTGGGCTCTCTTGATGCGCGGCCGATTCACGGCAACCTCACGATACTAGCAGAGCGGATGCCGCGGCTCGGACGATCCTCGACGACCGGGCGCCGCCCCCACTTCGCGGCCTACCTGCGGGGTCGCGGCAGGTGTAGCCTCCGACCGAGGGCGTTCGAGCATGGCTGACGACGTGGATCGGTCGGAGCTCGAGGCGCGAGTCTACTCCCGCGCCGGGGCGGATGACCCGCGCGTCGATCGCCTGGATCCGCGCACCGGGCGGGTCGTCTCCGTCACCGACAGCGAGTGGCGGCTGCTGCAGGCCGAGCGCGACCGTGCGCCGCAGACGGCGGGGGTCGCGACATCCGAGCCGTCCGAGCCGTCCGAGCCGCTCGAGTCGGTGGGGTCACCCGAACCCGGCGCGCCCGCGGCGGAGCGCTGGACGGCGCGGGCGCACCGCGTGCGATGGTCGGCACCGGCCGTCGCCCTCGCGGGCGTGCTCGCCGGCGCCGGGCTCGCGGCCGCGTGGTCGTCCATCGGCGATGTCGCCGCCCGCACGCCCGAGGTGCGCGTGGAGCTCTCGCCGCGGCCGACGCATGGCATCGAGGGCGCCGAGGACCTCCCGCCGGGGGAAGCGCTCGACGTCTTCCGCGACCCGGCACGGGTCAACGGATCGTTGCCCGGATGGCTGAACGAGATCTTCCCCGTCGCGAGGGTCGCCCAGCTCGTGGGGCCGGAGGCTCCGATCCGCGGCGCGGGCGTGTACGCCGCGGTCTCGCACGACGCGATCGCGTGCCTCATCGTGCGCCTCGAGGCCAACGGCATGGTCTGGAACTGCACGTCGGTCGAGCGCCTCGTGGGCGATGGGATGTCGCTGCGCTCGCCGATTCCGGCCGGACTCGGCGAGGGCCGCGACGGCGACGGCGACGGCATCGCCGGGGACGCGTCGCGCTCCGACCTGCTCGTCGTCGAATGGAACGCGGACGGAACCTTCGAGATCACGCGCACCCTCGGCTGACGACGCGGCTCGTGCGGGGTTGCCGCGCGCGCGGAGCGGGCGTAGCGTGCCGGATGACCCGGGCGGGTGCCGCGCTCTCATGCACGCGGCATCCGCTCGCCCCCACTCGGCGATGATCGCGGCGGTACCTTGTGCCCTACCCGCCGCGTTCCCCGCCTCGTAGCGTGCTGCGCGACCCGCGACGATGAGGAGTGACACGACATGGCAGCATCAAGCGCACGTTTCGGGGGGCGCACGGCGATCGTGACGGGAGCGGGATCCGGGATCGGGCTGGCGACGACGCTGCGCCTCGCCGACGAAGGCGCCCGAGTGGTCGCGACCGACGTCTCGCAGGAGCGGCTCGACGCGCTCACGGCCGAGCATCCCGGTCTCGACGTCGGCGCGGTCGCGGGCGACATCGCGAGCGAGGAGACCGCACAGGCGCTCGTCGCGGCCGCCGGCGAGCGCATCGACGTGCTCGTGAACAACGCCGGCATCATGGACGCCTTCCTGCCCGCCGCCGAGGTCGACGACGCGACGTGGGAGCGCGTCATGGATGTCAACGTGACGGCCATCATGCGCCTGACGAGGGCCGTCCTTCCGCGGATGATCGAGGCGGGCAGCGGTGCGATCGTCAACGTCACGAGCGAGGCGGGCCTGCGCGGCTCGGCGGCGGGCGTCGCCTACACGACGTCGAAGCACGCGGTGATCGGCTACACGAAGAACACCGCGTTCATGTACGCGCCGAAGGGGATCCGCGTGAACGCGGTCGCGCCGGGCGCCACCGCCACGAACATCGAGGCGCCGTGGAGCTCGGAATGGGCGCAGGGACGCCTCGGGCCGCTCATGCAGGTGATCATCCCGGGCGTCGCGACCGCCGAGCAGCTGGCGGCCGCGATCACCTGGCTCGCGAGCGACGACTCCGCGAATGTGACGGGCGTGGTGCTCGCCTCCGACGGCGGGTGGTCGGCCATCTGATGGCGTTCGCGATGAAGCGGGTCTACGACGCCCCCGAGGCCTCCGACGGGTACCGCGTGCTCGTCGACCGGCTCTGGCCGCGCGGCGTGTCGAAGGAGCGGGCCGAGCTCGACGACTGGGCGAAGGAGGTCGCGCCCTCCCCCGACCTGCGCACCGAGTGGCACCGCAGCGACGATGCGTCGCGCTTCGACGAGTTCGCGGGGCGCTACCGCGACGAGCTCGACGCCAACCCGGCGGCCGAGGCGCTGCTCGAGACCGGGCGCACCCACGATCGCGTCACGCTGGTGTTCGGCGCGCGCGACGAGCGGGTGAACCACGTGACCGTGCTGCTCGAGTGGCTCGGCGCGCACGGGGCGGCCGTCGAGCGGTGACGAGCGCACCGAGAAGGTGACACTGCGATGACGACCGCCGATCGACGAATCCGCGACCGCGAACCGGACTCGCAGCGCGACCCCGCCGAGTCGGTGCGACGGCCCTATGGCACGATCACGAGCTTGCCACGCACCTCGCCCGCCCCGAGGCGCGCGAATGCCTCGGAAACGCGCTCGAGCGGCAGCACCTCCTCGACCACCGGCGTGACGGCACCGGATGCCACGAGCGCGCCGAGCTCGTCGAGTCCGCCGTTCGGCTTGGCGGCCAGCAGGTGCAGGGTGCGACCCTCGTCGTCGGCGCGGCCGCGTGTGGCGGCGACCGCTCCGATCGTCCGTGTCGTGCCGCCGACCACGACGAGCCGCCCCGCGGGCCGCAGGGCGCGCCGATAGGCCGTGCGCGAGCGCGACGCGACCAGGTCGACGATCACGTCGTACGCCGCGGCATCCGCGCCGTCGGCGAACGGATCGACGATCGGATCGTCGGCGTCGACCGCCGCGCTCGCGCCGAGCCCACGGAGCAGGTCGAGCTTGGCCGCTCGATCGACCGCGACGACCTCGGCCCCGAGATGCCGGCCGAGCTGGACCGCGATGGTCCCAGCGCCGCCGCCCGCTCCGACGACGAGCACCCGCTCGCCGGACTGCACGCGCCCGACGTCGACGAGCGCCTGCCACGCGAGCCCGCCCGCCTGCGGCACCGCGGCGGCGACCACCGGATCGATGTCGGACGGACGCGACCGGAGCGCCGAGGCATCCACCGCCGCGAACTCGGCGAAGCCGCCCCAGCCCGCCGCGGAGGCATCGCCCCACACCTCGTCGCCGACCGCGAACGCCGCGACGCCCGGCCCCGCCTCGACGACCTCGCCGACCAGGTCGGCCCCGAGCACCGGGTGCGCCGGGCGCGAGAGGGCGCCGACGCGCACGAACCACGGCCGTCCGCGCAGCAGGTCCCAGTCCCACGAGTTCACCGACGACGCCCGCACGCGCACGAGCACCTGCCCGGGCCCCGGACTCGGCACGGCGGCCTCGACGAGCCGCAGCTCCTCCGGACCCCCGTACCGGTCGTAGCGCACCGCCCGCATGCGGGACGGACGCGCCGATGCCCCGGTCACCCGCCCGGCACCAGCGGGAAGATCGCGGGCCACCCGTTGTGCGCGTACACGATGACGCAGAACACGACCGCGTCGAAGATGAGGTGCACGACGAGCACGTACGTGAGCGACTTGGTGAGCTTGAACGTGTAGCCCTGGATGAGCGCGAACGGAATGGTGAGCAGCGGCCCCCACGCCTGGTAGCCCAGCTCCCACAGGAACGAGACGAACACGATCGCCTGCAGGAGATTCGCCTGCCACGTCGGGAAGTGCCGGCGGAGCAGCGCGAAGACGGTGCAGATGAAGAACAGCTCGTCCCACGTGCCGACCGCGTTGACGCCGACGAACAGGCGCGCGATCTCGCCCGGCTCGGTCACGGTGGGCCAGTTCCGGTAGACGCCCGAGGTGATGAAGTAGAACGGCAGGATGAGCCATCCGGCCACCGTCACGCCGACGAGGTAGAGCCACTGCGTGCGGGTCCACCGGCGGCCCGTGCGCCACGGGAACCGGATCACGCGGTCGCCGTAGAGGTAGCGCGAGATCACGTACGGCACCACGACCGCGAGGCCCAGCACGAGCGCGAAGCGCACCATCGCCGGGAACGAGATGTCGGCCTCGAGCGGCATCGTCGAGATGATCGCCTGGCCGATCGCGATGAGCGCCAGGTCGGGTGCGAGGCGCTCGGTGCGCCCCGAGCGGTCGACGAGCCACGCGATCGCGAGGCCGACGACCAGCAGCGCGTAGCCGGGCAGCTTCAGCTGGAACCCGAACAGCAGGATCGCGGCCGAGCACACGACGAGGGCGGGCACGACGGCGATGGGATGCGTGCGCACCTCGTACTGGGCGGGAGCGGTCACGGGCACATGACCAGCCTGCCATGCGGGGCCGGATGTCGCGGCGGACTCGGAGCCGACTCGCGGCGGCGGGCGCGCGACCCTGTCGGCGGCGCATGACACGATCGACCCATGACCCGGATGCCGCCGGCCGCCCCTGCCCCCGAACCTGCGCCGTTCCGCGGCATCGTGCCGCCCTGGCTGCTGCTGCGCGTCGCCGAGGCGACCGACCGCTTCGACGTCGCAGCCGACGCGGCGCGCCGGTCGCTGGTGCGCGATCGCCCGCTGCGCGACCTCCGGGCGGAGGATGCGCACCCGCCGCTCGTGGCGCACGAGCCCGAGCGCGAGCGGTGGCCGTCGGTGCACGCGACGACCGAGGCCAGGCCCGGGGCTGCGGCCGGCATCGCGCCGACGTCGCCCGACCGGCGCATCTCCGACGCCGAGCACCTCGAGACGCTCCCCGGCCGGCTGGTGCGCCGCGAGGGCGACCCCGACACCGGCGACACGTCGGTCGACCAGGCGTACGACGGGCTCGGCGAGGTGTACCGCCTCTTCCACCGAGTGTACGGGCGCGACGCGATCGACGGCGGTGGTGCGTCCCTCGAGGCGACCGTGCACTTCGGCGACCGCTACGACAACGCGTTCTGGGATGGCGAGCGCATGGTCTTCGGCGACGGCGACGGCGAGGTGTTCCGCGGGTTCACGCACTCGCTGAGCGTCATCGGGCACGAGCTGACCCACGGCGTCACCGAGGCGACCGCGCGGCTGCGGTACCGCGATCAGTCGGGTGCGCTCAACGAGCACGTGTCCGACGTGTTCGGCGCGCTCGTCGAGCAGTACGCAATGGGCCAGGATGCCGACGCCGCGAGCTGGCTCATCGGCGAGGGCGTCTTCACCGACCTCGTGCAGGGGCGCGCACTGCGATCGTTGATCGAGCCCGGCACCGCCTACGACGACGACGTGCTCGGCCGCGACCCGCAGCCGGCGCACATGCGCGACTTCGTGCGCACGCGCGACGACAACGGCGGCGTGCACCTGAACTCCGGCATCCCGAACCGCGCGTTCGCGCTCGCGGCCGTCGAGCTGGGCGGCTTCGCGTGGGAGCACGTGGGCCGCGTCTGGTACGAGACGCTCACCGGCGGCGTGCTCGGGCCCGACGACGGCTTCGCGGTGTTCGCGCCGGCGACGCTCGCGGCCGCGAAGGCGCGCTTCGGCGACGCCTCGCGCGAGGCGCGGGCGGTGGCGGGCGCATGGCGCGCGGTGGGCCTCGAGCCCGACTGAGCGCGGCTCAGCCCACGCGTTCCAGACGCACGATGACCGCCTTCGACACGGGCGTGTTGCTGCCGAGCGCGGTGCTGCCGAGCGGCACCAGCACGTTCGCCTCGGGGAAGTACGCCGCCGCGCATCCCCGCGCGGTCGGATAGGCGACGACGCGCTGCCCAGGCAGCACTCGATCGGGCTCCCCCGGCCATTCGCTCACCACGTCGACGCGGTCGCCGTCGGCGAGGCCCCGTTCGGCGAGGTCGTCGGGATGCACGAACACGACGTCCCGCCCGCGACGGATCCCGCGATAGCGGTCGTCCAGGCTGTACACGGTCGTGTTGAACTGGTCGTGCGACCGCAGCGTCTGCAGGATCAGCCGGCCGGGCGGCACCTCGATCGCCTCGAGCGGATTGACGGTCAGATGGGCCCTGCCCGTCGCGGTGCGCCAGGTGCGCGAGTCCCGCGGCCCGTTCGGCAGCACGAACCCGCCCGAGCGGCGCACGTCCTCGTTGAAGTGCTCGAACCCCGGCACGACGCGACTGATGCGGTCGCGGATGACGTCGTAGTCGCGCACCATCCCCTCCCAGTCGATGCCGTGGCGATCGCCGAGCGTCGCCCGTGCCATTCCGGCCACGATGGCGATCTCGCTGCGCACGTCGTCGCCGACGGGCGGGATCGAGCCGTGCGAGGCGTGCACTGCGCACACGGTGTCCTCGACCGAGACGAACTGCGCACCGGTCTCCTGCAGGTCGACCTCGGTGCGCCCCAGTGCGGGCAGGATGAGCGCCTCCTCGCCCGTGACGACGTGCGACCGGTTGAGCTTCGTCGAGACCTGCACCGTGAGGCGCGCGCCGCGCATCGCGGCCTCCGCCGCGACCGTGTCGGAGATGGCGCCGACGAAGTTGCCGCCGAGTGCGACGAAGACCTTCACGCGTCCGTCGCGCAGCGCGCGGAGCGTGTCGACCGCGTCGAGCCCGTGCGTGCGCGGCGGCTCGAAGCCGAACTCGCGGCCGAGCGCGTCGAGGAAGGCATCGGGCATCTTCTCCCAGATGCCCATGGTGCGGTCGCCCTGCACGTTGCTGTGCCCGCGGATGGGGGACGCCCCGGCGCCGGGCCGGCCCATGTTGCCGCGCAGCAGCAGCAGGTTCACGATCTCCTTGATGGTGTCGACCGCGCGGCGCTGCTGCGTGAGCCCCATCGCCCACGTGACGATGACGCGATCGGCGGCGAGGTAGCGCGCCGCGAGGTCGTCGATCTCCTCGGCCGTGAGACCCGTCGCCCGCAGCACCTCGCCCTCGTCGAGGTCGGCGAGGTGCGCGGCGAACGCCTCGAGCCCCGTGGTGTGCTCGGCGAGGAACGCGTGGTCGAGGACGGTGCCGGGCGCGGCCTCCTCGGCGGCGAGCACGCGCCGGGACACCGCCTGCAGCAACGCCTGGTCGCCGCCCGAGCGGATCTGGTACAGCCGGTCGGCGATCGGGGTGCCCCGACCGACGAGGCCGCGCGCCTTCTGCGGGTTCCGGTAGCGCACGAGCCCGGCCTCGGGCAGCGGGTTCACCGAGACGACCGAGCCGCCGTTCCGCTTGGTCTCCTCGAGCGCCGTCAGCATGCGGGGGTGGTTCGTGCCCGGGTTCTGCCCCATCACGATGACGAGGTCGGCCTTCCCGAAGTCGTCGTACGCGATCGTCGACTTCCCGACGCCGATGACCTCGTTCAGCGCGGTGCCCGTCGACTCGTGGCACAGGTTCGAGCAGTCCGGCAGGTTGTTCGTGCCGAAGGCCCGCACGAACAGCTGGTACAGGAACGCCGTCTCGTTCGCGGTGCGCCCGCTCGTGTAGAACGCGGCCTCGTCGGGCGAGTCGAGCGCGTTCAGCCGGTCGCCGATGAGCTCGAACGCGCGCTGCCACGTGATCGTCTCGTAGCGGTCGCCGCCCGCGGGCTTGTACACGGGTTCGACGAGGCGGCCCTGCCGTCCGAGCCAGTGCTCCGTGGCATCCTGCAGCGACGAGAGCGGATGGCTCGCCCAGAACTCGTGCGGAATCGTGAGCGGCGTCGCCTCCCACGTGATCGCCTTCGCGCCGTTCTCGCAGAATTCCAGGGCGTTGCGGTGGCCCGGGTCGGGCCAGGCGCAGCTCATGCAGTCGAAGCCGTCCGTCTGGTTGACATCGAGGAGCAGGCGCGCCGCGCGCACCGGCCCGAGCTCCCGGATGGTCGACTGCAGCGTGCGCACGACCGCCTCGGCGCCGACCGCCTCGCGCTTCGGCGGGCCCACCTCGAGGTCGGGATACTCCGCGCGCTCGGGGACCGGCCGACTCACGCGGCGGCCTCGTGCCGGATGCGGTGGTCGCCCGAGTAGACGACCATCGAGCCGCCCCGCACGAATCCGGCGAGCGTCAGCCCGACCTCGTTCGCGAGGTCGACGGCGAGCGACGAGGGGGCCGAGACAGCCGCGACCACGGGGATGCCGGCCATCGACGCCTTCTGCGCGAGCTCGAAGCCCGCGCGCCCCGACAGCACCAGCGCGGTTCCCGCGAGCGGCAGGCGCCCCTCATGGACCGCCCAGCCGACGACCTTGTCGACGGCGTTGTGCCGGCCCACGTCCTCGCGGACGACGAGCACCTCGTCGCGGTCGACGTCGACGAGCGCGGCCGCATGCAGCCCGCCCGTGCGCTCGAACACGGGCTGGGCACCGCGCATGCGCTCGGGCAGTGCGGCCAGCCATGCCGCATCGACCTCGACCGGGTCGTCGGCGACCGGATGCATCGAGCGGGCGCGCACCGCGTCGATCGAGTCCTTTCCGCACAACCCGCACGCGCTCGTCATGGTCAGCGCGTGCCGCGCGCCGTCGGGCAGGACGACGCCCGCCGCGACGGTCACGTCGACCACGTTGAACTCGCCCTCGCCCGTCGGCTCTCCCGCGCAGTGCCGTGCCGCCAGCACGTCGTCGCGCCCGCGTACCACGCCCTCCGAGACGAGCAGCCCGAGCGCGAGCTCGACGTCGTGCCCGGGCGTGCGCATGGTCACGGCGAGCGCGCGCCCGCCGACGCGGACCTCGAGCGGCTCCTCGGCGGTCAGCTCGTCCTCGCGTCGCGAGATCCGCTCGCCGAACGTGTATCGGGTGACGCGTCGTCGCGCCGTGATCCGGCCCATGCCCGCCATCCTCTCATCCCGGCTCGGTCCGGCGACCGGGAGTAGCATCGGCGGCATGGACGTCGAGGTCGTGCGCAGCGGTGGGATCGCGGGGCTGCGGATCTCGTGGACGGTCAACGTCGAGGACCAGCCCGACCCCGAGGAATGGGTGCTGCTCATCGAACGGCTCCCCTGGAGCGAGACGCCGCCCGCGCCGCCCGAGCCCGACCGCTACACGTACCGGATCCGCTGCGAGCCGCACGAGGCCACCCTGGCCGAGCGGCAGGTCACGGGGCCGTGGCGCGACCTCGTCGACCGGGTGCGCGATGTCGCGGAGCCCGAGCGCGCCCGACCCCGGCCCGCCGACGGTCGGCGTCCGGCGTCGCCCGGCCGCGACGAGGGCCGCCCCGACCTCAGGTCGCGCTGAGCTCGCCGCGCACGATCGAGTCGCCCGAGTGCGCGGGGTCGCCGTCGACGGGCTCGGCCGAGACGTCGACGAGCGTGAACTCGGCGAGGTCGACGCCCGCGGGCACGACGAACCGGCCCGAGTCGCCGTCGAGGAGCCCGAGGCTCACCAGGCCCGAGGCATCGGATCGGATCAGCCAGACCTCGCGCACGTCGCCCTCGGGCACCGTGGCGTCGACGTCGACGACGATCGAGCGGACGCCGTCGGCGTCCTCCTCGACGCTCGCGTGGCCGCTCGCGTCCTCCCAGCCGGGGAACGCGGCCAGGTCGGCGCTCGCGAGCACGACCGCGGGCGACGGGCTGGGTGCGCCATCGCCGGCGAGGCCGCCGATCGCGACGCCGATGCCGACGCCGGCGAGGATGCCGCCGACCGCCGCGGCCGCGGCGACCGGCCACCACGCACGTCGGCGCGACGCGAGCTCGACCACGGGTCGCGGCTCGTCGGACGGAGCCGGCGTGGCGGCCGGCGCGACCGGTGGCGCGGGGGCCCGCTCGGCAGCGGGCGATTCGGCCACCGGACGCTCGGCGAGCGGATCGCCCGAGAGCTCGGGCGCGAGCCCCAGTTCCGCGTGGATGCCCGCCCACACCGACGACGGCGGAGGCTCGAGCAGGCCGACGTCGGCGCCGCCCCGCCCGAGCGCGACCGTGCGCGCCAGCGCGTCGTACTCGGCGAGGCACTCGGCGCACTCGGCGAGGTGGGCGCGGACCGCGTCGTCTGGTTCGCGTCCGTCGAGCGCGAGCACGGCGAGTTCATCAGGCTCGATATGGTCCATCATCCACCTCCCATCGTGCTCGCAGCCTGGCCAGGCTGCGACGGACATGGCTCTTCACGGTGCCGATCGGGATGCCGAGCGCGTCGGCGATCTGCGAGTGGCTGAGCTGGTCGTAGAACGCGAGCTGCATCACGCGCCTCGGGACGGGCTCGAGGCGCTCGAGCTCCTCGGCCACCATGACCCGCTCGGCGAGGTCGTCGTCGACGGCCTCGGAGGCGGTCGACGCCTCGGAGACGAGCGTCTCCTCGAGCCGCCGCGCGCGCGAGCGCGCCTCGTGCGCGTCGGCGATGCGGTGCCGCGTGATGCCGACGAGCCACGCGCTGAGCGTCGAACGGGCGAGGTCGAACGTGTGCCGTCCGCGCCAGGCGGAGATGTAGACCTGCTGCGTCACATCCTCGGCGTCGGTGCGATCGCCGAGCGAACGCAGCGCGAGCCGGAAGACGAGCGGCGACCAGCGGGCATACGCCTCGCGGAGCGCGCGCTCGTCGCCGGCGGCGAACTCGCGCCCGAGCGCCTGGTCGTCGATCTCGGCGAAGGAGGTCGTGGTCACCGCGCGACGCTCACCCCTTCGCCGACCGATCCGGAGGCCCTCACCGGTGGAGACCGGCGGGAGCGGTGCGACGACGGTCGCGTGCGGCACCGGCATCAGCATATCGACGCTCCATCCGGTCAGCCGAGTGGGACGGCGGTGACGACGAGATTCGACAGGTAGCGGCGGTTCTCGTAGTCGAACTCGCCGCCGCAGGTCACGAGGGTCAGGCGCGGTGCGCCCGAGCGGTCGAAGGCGGCGTCCCAGTCGACGTCGGCCTTCTCGATCACCTGCTGGGACTCCACGGCGTACGCGTGGCGCGTGCCCGCGGCATCCGTCACGAAGACCTCGGTGCCGGGTCCGGCGTCGCGCAGCCGGGCGAACGGCAGCACGTCGTACGTGAGCGAGTCGACGTGCGCGGCGATGACCGTCGACCCGGCCTCGCTCGCCGGCGCCGGGCCCCACTGGTACCACGCGGCGATCGCCGGATCGTCGAACAGGCCCATGCGGCCCTGTCCATCGAGCCCGGCGGGCTGCACGGTCACGTCGATCCCGAGTGCGGGCACCTCCAGGCGGGTCGGCGCCGGCGGGGCGACGGGCTGGTCCTTCAGGGCGGCCGACTGGCGCGGGACGTCGGGCACCGCCACCGGCGGCGCGACGGCGGCCGGTCGGGACGGCTCCTCCGGCGGGGCGGATGTCGCCGCGCCGCCGATCCCCTGCGGCGACGCGGCGCACCCGGCCATCAGGCCGACCACGGCGGAGGCCGCGACCAGGGACCCGAACACCCCGGTTGCGACCTCCTTCTCCCCCATGCGGATCAGCGCTCCGCCTTCGCGGTCGTGACCTTGCGGACCACGGCGGCCGCGAGCGCGATGGCCGCGAGCGCGGCGAGGCCGACCGCGGCCCACCCGCGCATCTGCTGCTCGGGCGAGTTCGTCGCCACGAGTCCCGCCGCTCCCGCCGGGACGCCGTCGGGGCTCGAGTGCATGCCCGTCACGTTCTGCACCGCGAGCGCGAGGTTGCCGTCCTCGAGGCTGCCCCACGCGTACACGATCGTGAGCGTGCCTTCCGAGACCGTCACATCGGCCGGTCCGATGACCGGTTCGGTGGTGCCGGTCGCGGCGACCGCCGCCGAGATGGTCCCGGGCGCGAGGTCGAGCGTCTGCTCGTCGGGGTTGGCCAGGTTCGTGATGACCGCCTGGCCGCCGGCGAGCACGTCCACAGCCGGTGCGGCGGCATCGTGGCGGACCGTCAGACGACCCTGCCCTGCCGGGATCGAGGACACGTCGTTGGTGTAGAGCGTCGCCGTCGGGTTGCCCTCGGCGTCGAGGTGCGCGACGGCGGTGTAGTTGCCGCCGGCCTCGAGAGGCAGGTCGACGGGGCCGATCGCGGGCGCGGAGGCGTCGGCGGCATCCGATGCGGTGATCGCCACCGAGTAGGTGCCCGCGGGCAGTTCGAGCGGCCCCGCGAGGTCGCCCGGTTCGAAGTCGTCGAGCGTGAGATCGTCGTTCACGTAGACGTCGACGGTCAGGTCGGGAACGCCGTGCAGCACGGACAGCATCGCGGCGTCCTCCGACGCGTTGGCCGGAGCGACGGCGCCGAGCGCGATGAGCGCGCCCGCACCGATCCCGGCGACGAGGATCTTGTTCATGGTTCCCTCCAGGTCGGCTCCGCGGGGCGGAGCGTCGAGATTGCCTGTCACCACCTACTTCCGCGGGGCCCGGCGAATCGGATGCACCTGAATGGAAATCTCTTCCGAAGACATGCAGAAGGCCGGCGGACCATGGGTCCACCGGCCTTCCGGGTGAATGCCGCGACGCGTCAGCTCACGCCGAGCAGGTCGATCACGAAGATCAGGGTCTTGCCCGAGAGCTGGTGGCCGCCGCCGGCCGGGCCGTACGCCTTCTGCGGCGGGACGGTGAGCTTGCGGCGCCCGCCGACCTTCATGCCGGGGATGCCCTCCTGCCAGCCGGCGATGAGGGCCTGCAGCGGGAAGTTGATGGACTGCCCGCGGCTCCACGACGAGTCGAACTCCTCGCCGGTCTCGTACTCGACGCCGAGGTAGTGCACGTCGACCGTCGAGCCGGGCGTGGCCTCGGCGCCGTCGCCCACGACGATGTCCTCGATGACCAGGTCGGCGGGGGCCGGACCCTCGGGAGCGTCGACCTCGGGCTTGCTGTTGGTGTCAGTCATGGGCTCCATCCAAACGGAAGTCGGGCCGAGCGGACAACCGTCCACCCGGCACTTGCGCCAACGGCGAACATCTTGCAGTCTGAAGCCCTAAAGACTCGTCGCCCCGTAGAGATGTCGGCATTGCCACACCACAGGGCGACGAGTTTTTTCGTGCGGCAGGCGTGGAACGCCGCCCTGTGGCGGGGTCTCTGCGGCGGCGGCCCGCGCCGACCGGATCAGAAGAACCCGAGCGGGTTCTCGCTGTAGCTGACGAGCAGGTTCTTCGTCTGCTGGTAGTGGGCCAGCGCCTGCTTGTTGTTCTCGCGGCCGATGCCGGAGGACTTGTAGCCGCCGAACGCCGCTCCCGCCGGGTAGGCGTGGTAGTTGTTCACCCACACCCGGCCGGCCTGGATGTCGCGCCCCGCGCGGTACGCCTCGTTGCCGTTGCGGCTCCACACGCCCGCGCCGAGGCCGTACAGCGTGTCGTTCGCGATGCGGATCGCGTCGTCGTAGTTGCGGAAGCTCGTGACCGCGACGACCGGCCCGAAGATCTCCTCCTGGAAGAGCCGCATGCGGTTCTCGCCCTCGAAGATCGTCGGGGCGACGTAGTAGCCCTCGCTGAGGTCGCCCCCCAGGTCGACGCGCTCGCCGCCGAGCAGCAGCCTCGCGCCCTCCTGCTTGCCGATGTCGATGTAGCCGAGGATCTTCTGCAGCTGGTCGTTCGAGGCCTGCGCGCCCACCTGCGTCTCGGTGTCGAGCGGGTTGCCCTGGCGGGCCTGCTTCGTCCGCTCGATCGCGTCGTCGAGGAACGTGTCGTAGATCGAGCGCTGGATGAGCGAGCGGCTCGGGCAGGTGCACACCTCGCCCTGGTTGAACGCGAAGAGGCTGAAGCCCTCGAGCGCCTTGTCGTAGAACGAGTCGCGACGGTCCGCGACGGACTCGAACACGATGTTCGGGCTCTTGCCGCCGAGTTCGACGGTCGACGGGATGATGTTGTTCGACGCGTACTGCAGGATCAGCCGGCCCGTCGTGGTCTCGCCGGTGAACGCGATCTTCCGGATCCGGTTCGATGACGCGAGCGGCTTGCCCGCCTCGACGCCGAAGCCGTTGACGACGTTGACGACACCCGGCGGCAGCAGGTCGGCGATGAGTTCCATGAGCACGAGGATCGACACCGGCGTCTGCTCGGCGGGCTTGAGCACGACGGCGTTGCCCGCGGCGAGCGCCGGCGCGAGCTTCCACACGGCCATGAGCAGCGGGAAGTTCCAGGGGATGATCTGGCCGACCACGCCGAGCGGCTCGTCGAAGTGGTACGCGACGGTGTCCTCGTCGAGCTGGGTGAAGCTGCCCTCCTGCGCGCGGATGAGGCTCGCGAAGTAGCGGAAGTGGTCGCTCGCGAGCGGCAGGTCGGCGTTCAGGGGCTCGCGGATCGACTTGCCGTTGTCCCACGTCTCAGCCACCGCGAGCCGCTCGAGGTTGGCGTCGATGCGATCGGCGATGGCGTTCAGGATGCCGGCGCGGTGCGCGGCGCTCGTCCGGCCCCATGCCGGCGCAGCGCGGTGCGCGGCGTCGAGCGCGGCCTCGATGTCGGCCGCGGTGCCGCGGGCGACCTCGGCGAACGGCTTGCCGTTCACGGGCGAGATGTCCTCGAAGTAGGCGCCCTCGACGGGCTTCACCCACTCGCCGCCGATGAAGTGCTCGTATCGCGGCTTGAACTCGATCAGTGCGCCGGCGGTGCCGGGCGCGGCGTACACGGTCATCGTGTCTCCTCGTGACGTCGTCGTCATGCCCTCGGAGTGGGGCGTCCGCCACGCTAGGCGTGTGGGCGTTGCGCCCCGGTTGCCCGAGGGTTGCAGGGAGGTTGCACTCAGCGCAGGGCCGACTCGATCCGCTCGAGATGGGCGACGACCGACGCGCGCCGCGGCGAGCGCGCGGGCAGCACCTCGAGCAGGGATCGCCAGAGCTCGGCGTCGTAGCGGTGCTCGTCGCGCTCGGCGAAAGCGAGCAGGAGGTCGGGTGAGGCATCGGCGAGCATCGACTCGCGCAGCCGGCCGGCCAGCTCGTCGCGCAGTTCCACGATGCCGGGTGCGGTCGAGGCGGGCAGGATCGGGCCGGGATAGCGCTCGAGCGCCTTGCGCAGGGCGCCCTGCCCGATGAGCTTGGCCACCCGGGCGGCGTCGAGATCGAGCTCGCGGCCGAGCCGGTAGGGGCGCGACTCGAGCGGCGGCTCACCCGCCGCTTCGAGGACGCGACGCAGCCGTGCGATCTCGGCACGCAGGGTCACGGGCGAGGCATCGCGTTCGTAGAGCTGGGCCGCGAGGCGCTCGGCGCCGATGCCGCGCGGGTCCGACGCGAGCAGCGTGAGTATCTCGGCATGGCGCGGGCTGAGCTCGTGCTCGCCGAGCCGTGGACGTCGCTCGCCGAGCACCGTGAGCTGCGTGCGCTCGGACGCGGGCACCGCACGGATGCGCGACCGGCGGATGGTGGCGCGCACGGCCGTCTCGAGGCTCGCGATCCGCAGCTCGGCCTCGACCGCGGCGACCGTGGCCGACACGAGCGAGAGCGCGTGTGGAGCGACCGCGAGGTCGGTGCCCGTGATGTCGATGACGCCGAGCAGCGCCCCGGTCGCCGGGTCGTGCACGGGCGCGGCCGTGCAGCTCCACGGGTGCACGATGCGGTTGTAGTGCTCGGCGCCCCGGATCTGGACCGCGCGGTCGAGCTCGAGCGCGGTGCCCGGAGCGCTCGTGCCGATGCGCGCCTCCGACCAGTCGGCCCCTGCGACGAACAGCATGTCCTCCGCGCGACGCCGCAGGTGCGGGTCGCCCTCGACCCAGAGCAGCCGGCCCTGCGCGTCGCCGACCGCGACGACCAGCCCGGCGTCATCGGCTCCGTCGACGAGCAGCCGGCGGATGACGGGCATGACGGGCGCCAGCGCATGCGAGGCGCGATACTCGCGGAACGCGCCGTCGTCGAGCTCGAAGGCGGGCAGCGCGCGTTCGGGGTCGATGGCCCCGCGGATGGCCCGTTCCCAGGACTCCCGGACGACCGGGCGGAGGCTCAGCGGCACGACGCCCGTCGCGAGCGCATCCTCCTGGGCGCGCAGCAGCCGTTCGCGCAGGTCTTCAGACCCGCGTCGTCGCGCTGGATCGCTCGGCACGCGCACGCCGTCTCCGATCGCCCTCGATTCCGGATGCCGCAAGCATAGACCGGCGCGCGCGCTCGCCCGAGCGTCGGATCAGGCCGAGATCGCGCGCCGGTCGCGCGCGACCGCGTCGAGCAGCACGCGCTCGTCCTCGAAGCGCCGCACGTCGGCGCGACCGGTCGCGAGCGCGTTCCGCGTGAACGCCAGGCGCGTGGCATCCGCGATGAACCGCTTCACCTCGGCCGTGCGAGGAGGCCGCTGCGCGCGCGCCCACTCGAGCGCGGCGCGCCGGCCCGACGGCGACGAGAGCCCTTCGACCTCGTCGGGGTTGAACCATCCGGCGGCGGCGTACTCGGCCAGCCGGGTCCGGGTGACGCGCTGTTCCTCGCGGCGCAGCAGGAGCGTCACGACGATCGCGGCGATGAAGATCGGCACCTGCACGGTGAAGTAGAGCGCGAACGCGTCGGCGAAGGCGAGCGAGCCGTTCCAGAACGCGTGGAGCAGGATGGCGGCCGCCAGGCCGAGCAGGAACCAGCCGATCACGCCGGCTCCGCCGCCCCTCCGGGCGGCGATGCCGATCGCGATGCCGGTGCACGCCGTGAAGAGCACGTGCGCGAACGGCGAGAAGATGCCGCGCAGGAGGAAGGTCATGCCGAGCTCGCCCGCCCCGCCCTCGATGAGTGCGACGCCGAAGTAGAGGATGTTCTCGGTGAACGCGAACCCGGCCGCCACCGTAGCCGCGTAGACGAGCCCGTCGACCGGGCCGTCGAAGTGCGAGCGCGAGAACGCGTAGATCAGCAGCACGCCGACGCCCTTCGCGAGCTCTTCGACGATCGGCGCCTGCACGACGGCGCCCATCACCTCGCTGCCGGTCACGCCCTGCGGGCTCGTGAGCGCGCTGAACAGCTGCACCCCGAGGTCGACGACCAGGGCGACGGCGACCGAGACGGCTGCGCCCCACAGGAAGGCGAACCAGAGGGCCCAGCGCGGCTCGGGCTCCCATCGGTCGACCCAGCGCACCGCGAGCAGCACGATCGCGAGCGGCACCAGGGCGAGCAGCGTTCCGGTCGCCACGACCGAGACGCCGAGCGAGACCGCCAGGTAGCCGAGCACGAGGAGGCCGACGAGCAGCGCGATCGCGAACGCCACGACCCAGCCGGCCCCGACGCCGCGGCGGGGCGGCGCGGCCGGCTGCCATGCGGGCACGTGCGACTGGGGTCCGGGGGCGGGCGGCGGCGTGAGGCTCACGCCCGCAGCCTAGCGAGCGCCGGCGTCATCGCCGCCGCGCCCCGCGGGATCGAACATCACGCCCGGGTTGAGGATGCCGCGCGGATCGAACACCTGCTTGATGCGCCGTTGCAGGTCGACCGAGGCGTCGCCCACCTCCTCGGCGAGCCACCTCCGCTTGAGCAGCCCCACGCCGTGCTCGCCCGTCAGCGTGCCGCCGAGCCGCACGCCCGTGCGGAACAGCTCGTCGGCCGCGGCCCAGATGCGCTCGGGCACCTCGTCGCCCTCGAACACGAAGTTCGGGTGCAGGTTGCCGTCGCCGGCGTGCGCGAGGGTGGGGATCTCAACGCCGTAGCGGGCGCCGATCTCGGCGATCGCCCGGAACATCTCGGGCAGTCGCGACCGCGGCACGGCCACGTCCTCGATGAGCACGTTGCCGCGCGCCGCGAGCGCCGGGTGCATGGCGCGACGGATGTCGAGCAGGCGCTCGCCCGTCGCGGCATCCGTCGACCGGGTCACGCGACCCCCCGCGGCCTCGAAGACGCGCGCGATCGCCCTGGCCTCGTGGGCGGCGTCGCCCGCGTCGCACTGGGCGAGGAGGAAGGTCTCGCCCGGCGCGAAGTCGGCCAGTGGCGTGCCGGCGAGCGCCGCGGCGCCGAGGTGCTCGGTCACCCTGGCCAGGCCGACCGGGTCGATGAGCTCGAGCAGCGCGGGGCGGATGCGCGCGGCCGCGACGCCGCCGACCGCAGCGCCCGCGGCCTCCACGTCGGGGAATGCGGCGGCCACGGTGTGGGTGTCGCCGCGCACGAGCGGACGCAGGCGCACGGTCGCCTCGACGATGACCGCGAGCGTGCCCTCCGACCCGGTCAGGAGCGCCGTCAGGTCGTAGCCCGTCACGCCCTTGACGGTGCGGTGCCCGGTGCGCAGCAGCGTGCCGTCGGCGAGCACCGCGGCGAGTCCGAGCACCGACTCGCGGGTGACGCCGTACTTCGCGCACAGCAGTCCGCCGGCGTTCGTCGCGATGTTGCCGCCGATCGAGGAGATGGCGCGGCTCGCGGGATCGGGGGCGAACCAGAGCCCGCGCTCGCGTGCCGCGCGGTCGAGGTCGCCGTTGAGCACGCCGGCCTCGACGACGGCGAGCTCGTCGACCTCGGACAGCTCGCGGATGCGGTCCATGCGCGAGAGGTCGAGCACGATCGAGCCGTCGCTCGAGATCGCCCCGCCCGCGAGCCCGGTGCCCGTGCCGCGCGGGACGACCGGCGTTCCGGTCGCGCTCGCGACGCGCATGACCGCCTGCACGTCGGCGACGGATGTCGCGTGCACGACCGCGAGCGGCGGGTGCGCGCTCCGCCAGCCCGACCGGTCCTCGCGGACGGCGTCGATCACCGGTCCGTCGACGACGACCCGGTCGCCGAGGAGGGAGCTGAGCTGGCCGACGGCGTCATGGGTCATGCCGCCAGCGTACCCGCGCAGCCATGTCCGATTCCCGCTACCGCTCGTCGTCGGCGCATGCGACGCTGGACGCGTGACCACGACCGCCGACCCGCTCGCCGACCCGGCCTTCGCCGAACGCTACCGCGCGATGCTCGCGCGCGACGCCCGCTTCGACGGGCAGTTCATCACTGGCGTGCACTCGACGGGCATCTACTGCCGCCCGAGCTGCCCGGCCGCTCCGCCGAAGCCGACGAACGTGACCTTCTACCGCACGGCCGCCGCGGCGCACGAGGCGGGCCTGCGCGCGTGCAAGCGCTGCCTGCCCGACGCCGTGCCCGGCTCGCCCGAGTGGGACCTCGACGACGACCTCGCGGCCCGCGCCATGCGGCTCATCGCCGACGGCGTGGTCGAGCGCGAGGGCGTGCCCGGCCTGGCCGGACGCCTCGGCTACACGCCCCGCCACCTCACCCGCGTACTCGCCTCCGAGCTCGGCGCCGGTCCGCTCGCGCTCGCCCGCGCGCACCGCGCGCAGACCGCCCGGGCGCTGCTCACCTCGACCTCGATGCGCGTCTCCGACGTCGCGTTCGCGTCGGGCTTCGGCAGCATCCGCCAGTTCAACGACACCATCCGCGCCGTGTACGAGCGCAGCCCCCTCGAGCTGCGCGCGACGTCGCGAACCCGGTCGGCGCGAGCGGCCGAGCCGCCCGCGGTGGGCGCGCCCGACGCCGGCGTCGTGCGGCTTCGCCTGCCGGCGCGACCCCCGTTCGACGCGGCGGGCGTGTTCGCCTGGCTCGCCGACCGCGCGCTCCCGGGCGTCGAAGAGGCCCGACCCGGCCATTACGAGCGCACGCTCGCGCTGCCGACCGGCCCGGCGCTCGTGCGCCTCGCGGCGGCACCCGACTCCCCCGCGCTCGACGTCGAGGCGCGCCTGGCGAGCCTCGCCGACCTCGCGCCGCTCGTGGCGCGCGTCCGTCGGCTCTTCGACCTCGACGCCGACGCCGTCGCGATCGACGCCGCGCTCGCCGCCGACCCCGTCCTGGCGCCTTCCGTCGCCGCCGTCCCGGGCATCCGCATGCCCGGGACGCTCGACCCGCACGAGCTCGTGGTCCGCGCGCTCGTCGGGCAGCAGGTGTCCGTGGCATCCGCGCGCACATCGCTGACGCGGCTGGCCGACGCGCTCGGCGACCGGGTCGAGTTCGACGGACGCACCCGCACGCTCTTCCCCACTCCCGAGGCGATCGCCGCGCAGGGCCACGCCGTGCTGCGCGGGCCGGCGTCGCGCATCCGGACGATCGTCGACGTGTGCACGCGGCTCGCCGCGGGCGAGCTCCTCGTGGCACCCGAGCGGGAGCGCACGGAACTCCGGGCCGACCTGCTCGCGGTGCCCGGCATCGGGCCGTGGACCGCCGGCTACCTGGCGATGCGCGTGACCCGCGAGCCCGACGAACTGCTCGTCTCCGACCTCGCGCTCCGCAACGGCGCGGTGCGGCTGGGGCTCCCGGGCGAGGCGAGGGCGCTCGCCGCGCGCGGCGAGGCCTGGGCACCGTGGCGCAGCTACGCGTCGATGCACCTGTGGCGCGCCGCGGCATCCGCCTGACCACCCGCCGCCTTGTCGCCCGTGGGGAGCGTTCCGCCGGTTTCGTTGTACGCCGCGCACAGCGACCGGCGCGGTGCGCCCGATAGCCTAGACGGGTGAAGTTCGCACACCTCCGAGTCGAAGGCCAGACGACCCCACGACTCGCGGCGGTGATCGGCGAGAACGCGATCTTCCTCGACCAGGTCATGGGCGATGCGCCCGCCGACCTGCAGTGCCTCATCGAGCGCGGCGCCGATGCGCTCGGCGACGTGCGCGCCGCCGTCGATACGGCGGTCGCGAACGGCACGCCCGCGACGCCGGTCGCCACGCTGCGGCACTCCTCGGCGGTGCTCCGGCCGGCGCAGGTGCTCGCGATCGGCGCCAACTACGCCGCGCACGCCTCCGAGCTGAAGCTGCGCTCCGAGTCGGCCATGACGATCTTCTCGCTCTGGCCCAACTCGCTCTCCGGGCACGGCATGACCACGACCTGGGCCGGCGACGTCGCCACCCAGGTCGACTACGAGGCCGAGTTGGGCGTCATCATCGGCCGCCCCGCGAAGGACGTGCCCGTGCGCGACGCCCTCGACTACGTGTGGGGCTACACGGTCGTCAACGACATCACGGCCCGCGACATCCAGTTCAGCGAGGCCCAGTGGTCGCGGTGCAAGTCGTTCGACGGGTTCACGCCCACCGGCCCGGTCGTCGTCACGGCCGACGAGGTCGCCGACCCGCAGGACCTGTGGCTCACGACCAACGTCGACGGGCGCATCCTGCAGGATGCCTCGACGAACGAGATGGTGCGCAGCGTCGCCGAGATCATCTCGTACCTCTCGAAGACCGCGACGCTGCCGCCCGGCACGCTCATCTCGACCGGCAGCCCGGGCGGCGCCGGCTACTCGCGGAACCCGCAGGTGTTCCTGCACGACGGCTCGACCGTCACGGTCACGATCGAGGGCATCGGCTCGCTGACCACGCACTGCCGCGTGGTCTGAGCGAGCCGACGCCGCCCGCTCGGATCAGTCGGGCTCGGCGTGGCGCTCGACGATCCGGATCGCCTGCGTGATCGGCGCGACGCCCGACAGGCGCGACGGCGAGAGCTCGCGGGTGACGTCCTCGCGGGTCATGAGGCCCGACTCCACGACGAGGTCGGCCACCGGGCGCCCCGTCGAGAGCGCGACCTTCGCGAGCTTCGCGGCCTCGGTGTATCCGATGAACGGGATGAGCGCGGTGATGACCCCGACGCTCGACGCGACCTGCGCCTCGAGGCGGTCGGTGTTCGCGGTGATCCCGTCGACGCAGTTGACGCGCAGGGTCCAGCACGCCTGGCGCATCCACGTGATCGACTGCAGCAGCGAGTGCGCGATGACCGGCTCGAACGCGTTCAGCTGCAGCTGCCCGCCCTCGGCCGCCATCATGACCGTGACATCGGCGCCGGCGACGGCGTAGGCCACCTGGCTCACGGCCTCGGGGATCACCGGGTTCACCTTGCCGGGCATGATGCTCGAGCCCGCCTGGCGCGGGGGCAGGTTGATCTCGGCGAGGCCGGCCTGCGGCCCCGACGAGAGCAGGCGGAGGTCGTTGCAGATCTTCGAGAGCTTGATGGCGCTGCGCTTGAGCGCACTCGAGAAGGTCATGAAGACGCCGGTGTCGCTCGTGGCCTCGACGAGGTCGGGCGCGGTCTCGAACGGCTGGCCGGTGATCTCGCTGAGGTGCCGCACGACCGCGGCCGCGTAACCCGGGTCGGCCGTGATGCCGGTTCCGACCGCGGTGCCGCCGAGGTTGACCTCGGAGAGGAGCTTGATCGTCTCGCGGAGGCGCGCGATGTCCTCGCCGAGCGTGGTGGCGTAGCCGTGGAACTCCTGGCCGAGCGTCATCGGCACGGCATCCTGCAACTGCGTGCGGCCGACCTTGAGGACCTCGTGGAACTCCCGGCCCTTGCGGCCGAACGAGATGCGCAGCTGGTCGAGCTCGGTGAGCATCGTGGTGAGCGACGCGGTCATCGAGAGCTTGATCGCGGTCGGGTAGGTGTCGTTGGTCGACTGGCTGCGGTTGACGTCGTCGATCGGGTGGACGATGTCGTAGCGCGCCTTGGGGTAGCCGGCGATCTCGAGCGCGACGTTGGCGATGACCTCGTTCGCGTTCATGTTCGTCGACGTGCCCGCGCCGCCCTGGATCACGCCGACCACGAACTGGTCGTGGAACTCGCCGTCGATGATGCGCTGGCAGGCCTCGTCGATCCAGACCTGCTTCTGCGGCTCGAGGGCGCCGAGCTCCTTGTTCGCGCGCGAGGCGGCCTGCTTGACCTGCGCGAGTGCGGCGACGAGCTCGGGGTACACCGAGATCGGGCGCTTGGAGATCGGGAAGTTCTCGAGTGCGCGCTTGGTGTGCACGCCCCAGTACGCGTCGGCGGGCACCTCGACCGTGCCGAGCGAATCGGTCTCGGTGCGCATGGGCCCCTGCTGGTGCGAGATCACCTCGTCCTCCGATCGCTGAGTCTCGACGCTGCGGTCATGTGGTCGGGTCATCGACACGGGTGGCTCCATCGCCTCGGGGATGCGCGGGATCACCGCGCGGATCTTCCTCCGAGCCTACCGCCGGGGGTCGCGGCGGCGTCGGCCGGCGGGCGGACGGTTCGTGCGTGAAGCGCGACCGGCTCGCACGAATCGTGCGCGCGGTGCACGGCGGCGGCGTCGCGTTAGGGCAGACCCCCGACCGCGAACAGCCGCCACTCGTCGGGCACGCCCTTGAGCGCGTGCGACCCGCGGTCGGCGAAGCGGATGCCCGAGCCGACCACCAGGTCCTTGACCGTCCCGGAGACGAGCACCTCCCCGCCGACGGCGAGCGCCATGACCCGTGCCGCGATGTGGACGGCGATGCCGGCGACCTGGCTGCCCTGGAGCTCCACCTCGCCGCTGTGCAGCCCCGCACGGATCTCGATCCCGAGCGAGCGGACCGCCGCGGCGATCTCGGTCGCGCACCGCACCGCGCGCGCCGGACCGTCGAAGATCGCCAGGAACCCATCGCCCGTCGTCGCGATCTCCCTGCCGCGATACCGGTCGAGGTGCGCGCGGACCAGTTCGTCGTGGGCGGACTTGAGGTCGAGCCAGCGTTGGTCGCCGACGCGCGCGGCGAAGTCGGTCGACCCGACGATGTCGGTGAACAGGACGGTGGCGAGGATGCGGTCGTCGGGCGGCGCCGGCCGGTCCCCGGTCAGGAACTCCTCGACCTCGTCGAGCACTCCCTCGGCGTCGACGAACGGCGGGTACCAGTCGGCTCCCTCGACCTCGACGTACCGCGCGCCGGGGATGTGCTCCGCGAGGTAGCGCCCCATCGCCGTCCGGTAATGCCGGTTCCCCGCCTTGTGGAGCACGAGCGTCGGGACCTGGATGCTCGGCAGCACCGACCGCACGTCGACCTGGAGCACCCAGCCGTAGATCCGGGCCGCCGTGGCCGGGGTCGCCGAGAGCCGCATGTAATGCCGGGCCCAGCGCTGCAGGTGCGGATCGTCGGCGACGCTCGGGGCCGAGAGCCCCAGTGCCGCGTCGGTGGCCCAGCCCTCCTTCCACGAGACGAGCAGGCGCTCGGCCACCGACTCGGGCATGCCGATCGGATAGTCGTCGGCGCGCAGCATCCGGGCGAAGGTGTTCACCAGGACGAGGGCGCGCGTGCGCTGCGGGTACGTCGCGGCGAACATCATCGCCATCGGGCCGCCCTCCGCGTCGCCCAGCAGCGCGGCGCCCTCGGAGCCCGCGGCCTCGAGGACGACGCGCGCGTCGTCCATCCAGTGCTCGAGGGTCGGCAGGGCCCCCATCGAGACCGGGTCCGAGATGCCGGCGCCCCGTTTGTCGAAGCAGATGACGCGCGCGAACCTGCCCAGGCGGTCGAGGTACCGCGCCATCGACGGGTGCTCCCACATCACCTCGATGTTGCTGGCCCAGTTCCCGATGAGCAGGAGGTCGTGATCGCCGCGGCCGAACACCTGGTAGGCGACGTAGCCGTCCTCGCTCTTCGCGTACGCAGGTTCGGGCGCGACGGCCGTCCACGACGGTGCCCGCGGTCCGCTCGGGTCCATGGCGTCCCCTCCCCCGAACGTCAGCGTAATCCCGCGATGCCGGCCATGGCGTCATCGCGCGGTGGGACGCCCCCACGTCCCACCGCCCGATGGTGTGCTCAGCCCTTCGACTCGTCGGTTGCGTCGACGCCGTCGGAGGCGAGGATCTCCTCCTCGACCTTGCCGCCGTAGCCCTCGGCCTGCGGATCGCCGTGGAGCCCGCCCGAGACCGCGTACTCCTCCTCGGGCGAGAGCACGAGGTGGTTGCGCCCGTAGACGCCGAAACCGATGAGCATCACGGCGTAGACGACCGCGATCGCGATGATCGCCGGGACGAAGGTCGGGTTGAGCAGGAAGCCGAGGAAGATGAGCGCCGAGATCGCCGCCGCGATGATCGCGCCGGGCACGCCCCACGGGCTGCGGTAGGGCCGGCTGGCGTTCGGGTACTTCCGCCTGAGGATCACGTAGGCCACCATCTGCAGCAGGTAGGCGAGCACCGCGCCCCAGACCGCGATGTTGAGCACGATCGCCCCCGCCACAGCCCCAGCGCCCTCGGCGTCGACCTGCGCGAGCACGTCGAGGACCACGAGCGCGATGAAGCCGATCACGGCGCCGGCCACCAGCGCGACCCAGGGCGTCTGCCGCTTTCCGGTGAGCGAGAGGAACTTCGGGTAGTAGCCGGCGCGCGAGAGCGAGTACATGTTGCGGCCGTAGGCGAACATGATGCCCTGCAACGAGGCGAGCAGCCCGATGAGCGCGAAGAGGGCGAGCACCGCGGCGAGCTCGTCGCCGACGATCGCGCGGAACCCGTCGAGCAGCGGCTCGCCGGCCACGCCGGTCGCCTCCGCACCGAGCACGCCCGTGTTGAGGAAGAGCACGAGCAGGCCCGTCACGATCAGGGTGGCGCGCGCGATGATGCCGGCCCGCGGGATGTCCTTGACCGGGTTGTGCGACTCCTCCGCCGCGAGCGGGAGCTCCTCGATGCCGAGGAAGAACCACATCGCGAACGGCAGCGCGAAGAGGATCGGCAGCACGCCGTGCGGCAGGAACGCGGTCTGGCCGGCATCGGGTGCGATGTCGAAGAGCTTGTCCCACGAGAACTGGCCCGAGAAGATCGCCATGACGCTGAAGACGAGCAGGATCGCGATCGAGATGATGGACACCACGATCGCGAACTTGAACGAGATGTTCGCGCCGGCGGCGTTGATGCCGATGAAGACCGCGTAGAGGATGATCCACCACAGCCATCCGGGCATCGAGAACCCGAGCAGCTCGCTCGTGATCGCGTCGGCGTAGGACGCCGAGAAGAAGACGATGACCGCGGTCGTCGCGACGTACTCGATCGTCTCGGCGAGGCCCGTCACGAACCCGCCCCACGGGCCCATCGCCGCACGCGAGAACGAGTACGCCCCGCCCGTGTGCGGCATGGCCGAGGACATCTCGCCGATCGAGAAGATCAGGCCGTAGTACATGACCACGAGGATCGCGAAGGCGATGAGCATGCCGCCGAAGCCGGCGAAGTCGATGCCGAAGTTCCAGCCGGAGAAGTCGCCGGAGATGACCGCGGCGACGGCGAGGCCCCACAGGCCCCACACGCCCGCCGAGCGGGTGAGCTTGCGTTTCTCGAAGTATCCCTGGTCGGCGGTCGTGTACGTCACGCCCGAGACCTTGAGGGTGTCTTTCGCCATGGCGCTCCTGTTCGTCATCGCGCGGGCCTCTGGGGGGCGGGCGCGGGGTGCGATGCTGATGCGCCACATGATATGGGCGTAATGGTCGCCCGTACAGACCTTTTTCCGGGGGCCATGATCCCGCTCGTGCGGAAACAGGGCGCGGGACTGCTGGTCGCGAATGGGGCGACGTGGTGTAATGGTCGCCGAACCCGACCATTCACCACGCGAGGAGGCGCCGACATGGCGGCACCCACCGGTTTCCTCACGCTCGACGGGCTCCGCTCCGCGGTCGCCGACGGGCACGTCGACACGGTCATCGTGGCCTTCACCGACATGCAGGGCCGACTCGTCGGCAAGCGCGCCTCGGCACGCCTGTTCCTCGAGGAGGTCGCCCTGCACGGCGCCGAGGCGTGCAACTACCTCCTCGCGGTCGACGTCGAGATGAACACCGTCGACGGCTACGAGATGTCGAGCTGGGAGCGCGGCTACGGCGACATGGCGCTCGTGCCCGACCTCTCGACCCTGCGCATGGCGCCCTGGCTCGAGGCGACCGCGCTCGTGACCGCCGACCTCGAGTGGCTCGACGGGAACCCCGTCGAGGCCTCGCCCCGACGCATCCTGCAGCGCCAGCTCGAACGGCTCGCCGAGCGCGGCCTCACCGCCCACGTCGGCACCGAGCTCGAGTTCATCGTGTTCGACGACTCCTACCGCGAGGCCTGGCGCAAGGGCTACCGCGACCTGACGCCCGCGAGCGACTACAACATCGACTACGCGCTGCTCGCCTCGACCCGCATGGAGCCGCTCCTGCGCGACATCCGCAACGCCATGGACGGCGCCGGCATGTACTGCGAGGGCGTGAAGGGCGAGTGCAACCTCGGCCAGCAGGAGATCGCGTTCCGCTACACCGACGCGCTCGGCACGTGCGACAACCACTCGATCTACAAGAACGGCGCGAAGGAGATCGCCGACCGGCACGGCAAGGCGCTCACCTTCATGGCGAAGTTCAACGAGCGCGAGGGCAACAGCTGCCACATCCACATCTCGCTGCGCGGCGAGGGCGGCAGCGCGGTGTTCGCCGACTCCGGCGACGAGCGCGGCATGTCGACGCTGTTCAAGCACTTCCTCGGCGGGCAGATCGCGGCGATGCGCGAACTCACCCTGTTCTCGGCGCCGAACATCAACTCGTACAAGCGCTACGTCGCCGGCAGCTTCGCGCCGACGGCGATCGCGTGGGGCCTCGACAACCGCACCTGCGCACTCCGCGTCGTGGGCCACGGCCACGGGATGCGCGTCGAGAACCGGGTTCCGGGCGGCGACGTCAACCAGTACCTCGCGGTGGCGGCGCTCATCGCCGCCGGCCTGCACGGCATCGACCACGAGCTCGATCCGGGCGACGTGTTCGTGGGCAACGCGTACGAGAGCGACGTCGCGCGAGTGCCGGCGACGCTGCGCGAGTCGGCCGAGCTGTTCGCGGCGTCGGACATCGCGCGCGCGGCGTTCGGCGACGAGGTCGTCGAGCACTACCTCAACAACGCGCGCGTCGAGCTCGCCGCGTACGAGGCCGCCGTCACCGACTGGGAGCGGGTCCGTGGCTTCGAACGCTTCTGAGGCGGGTTCCCGCGCGTCGGATGGCGCGGCGCCCGTCATCGGCGTGACGACCTACCTCGAGCGCTCGCAGACCGGCGTGTGGGACCTGCCCGCGTCGTTCCTGCCGAAGGTGTACCTCGACGCGGTGACCGACGCGGGCGGCATCGCGGTGCTGCTGCCGCCGCAGCCGGTGACGCCCGAGGTCGCGCGCCGCGTCCTCGCGTCGGTCGACGGGCTCATCGTCTCGGGCGGGGCCGACGTCGACCCGCGCCGCTACGGCCAGGAGGCGCACGAGCGCACGGGCGCCCCGCGCACCGACCGCGACGCCTGGGAGGATGCGCTGCTCACCGCGGCGATCGAGCTCGAGGTGCCCTTCCTCGGCATCTGCCGCGGCGCCCAGATGCTCAACGTCGCGCTCGGCGGCACGCTCGTGCAGCACCTGCCCGACGTCGTGGGCCACGAGGGCTACCAGCCCGCACCCGCCGTCTTCGGCGAGGCTCGGGTGATCGTCGAGCGCGGCAGCCGGCTCGACGCGGTCCTCGGCGACGCCGACGAGCCGCGCGGCACGCTGCCCGTGCACGTGTACCACCACCAGGCGATCGATCGGGTGGCCGACGGCCTGCGCGTGACCGCGCGCACCGACGAGGGCGTCGTCGAGGCCGTCGAGCTCGACGGCGCGGCCTTCGGCCTCGCCGTGCAGTGGCACCCCGAGGAGGACGCCGCCGACCGTCGGCTGTTCGCCGGACTCGTCGAGGCCGCGCGCGCCCAGCGCGCGGAGAGGAGCATGGCATGAGCCACACCATCGTCAACCCGGCCGACGAGAGCGTCGTCACGACCGTCGCGTCGGCCACGATCGACGAGACGGATGTCGCGATCGAGCGCGCCGCACGCGCGCAACGCGACTGGGCCCGACTCGCCCCGGCCGACCGGGCCCGGCTGCTCCGGCGCTTCGCCGACGCGGTCGACGGAGCCGTCGAGGAACTCGCCGCGATCGAGGTCGCGAACTCCGGCCACCCGATCGGCCAGGCGCGATGGGAGGCCGGCCACGTGCGCGACGTGCTCGAGTACTCGGCCGGCGCTCCCGAGCGACTCTCCGGCCGCCAGATCCCCGTGGCCGGCGGGCTCGACGTGACCTTCCACGAGCCGCTCGGCGTGGTCGGCGTGATCACGCCGTGGAACTTCCCGATGACCATCGCGTCGTGGGGCTTCGCGCCCGCGCTCGCCGCGGGCAACGCGGTGGTGCTGAAGCCCGCCGAGTGGACGCCCCTCACGAGCCTCAGGCTCGCCGAGCTCGGCGTCGAGGCGGGCCTGCCCGAGGGCGTGTTCCAGGTGATCGCAGGCAAGGGATCGGTCGTCGGCGAGCGGTTCGTCACGAACGAGACGGTCCGGAAGGTGGTCTTCACGGGTTCGACCGAGGTCGGCAAGCGCATCATGGCCGGATGCGCCGCGCAGGTGAAGCGCGTGACCCTCGAGCTCGGCGGCAAGAGCGCCAACATCGTGTTCGCCGACGCCGACCTCGAGCAGGCGGCGGCCACGGCGCCGTACGGCGTCTTCGAGAACGCGGGGCAGGACTGCTGCGCCCGCAGCCGCATCCTCGTCGAGCGCAGCGCCTACGACCGCTTCATGGAGCTGCTCGAGCCGGCCGTCCGGGGCGTGAAGGTCGGCGATCCGGCTGACGCCACCACCGAGATGGGTCCCCTCGTGGCCCGCGCGCACCTCGAGCGCGTGGCCGGATTCGTCCCGGATGACACGGAGGTCGCGTTCCGCGGCAGCGCCCCGAGCGGGCCGGGGTTCTGGTTCCCGCCCACGGTGCTCGAGCCGTCGCGCGACTCGCGCACCGCTCGCGAGGAGATCTTCGGACCCGTCGTCTCCGTCTTCCCGTTCGACGACGAGGGCGACGCCATCCGCTTCGCCAACGCCACCGAGTACGGCCTGTCGGGCTCGATCTGGACGCGCGACCTCAGCCGCGGCATCCGCGTCGCCCGTGCCGTCGAGTCGGGCAACCTCTCGGTCAACTCGCACTCGTCGGTGCGCTACAGCACGCCCTTCGGCGGGTTCAAGCAGTCGGGGCTCGGGCGCGAGCTCGGGCCCGACGCGCCGCTCGCCTTCACCGAGACCAAGAACGTCTTCTTCGCCGTCGACCCAGCGATCGTCGAGTAGTGCGAAGCGCGCATCGAACCCACGCACAAAGGAGCACCATGGCAGATCTCACCCCGATCGACCTCACCCAGCGCCTCGCCGGTCGCGTCGCCGTGATCACCGGCGGCGCGTCGGGCATCGGGCTCGCGACCGCGAAGCGGCTCGCCGCCGAGGGCGCGAAGGTCGTGATCGGCGACGTCGACCGCGCCTCGGGCGAGGCCGCGGCATCCGCGGTCGACGGCCTGTTCGTGCAGGTCGACGTCACCGACCAGGAGCAGGTCGACCACCTCTTCGACGAGGCCGCGCGCGTCTACGGCTCGGTCGACATCGCGTTCAACAACGCCGGCATCTCGCCGCCCGACGACGACTCCATCGAGACGACCGAGCTGCCCGCGTGGCAGAAGGTCCAGGACGTCAACCTCACGTCGGTCTACCTGTGCTCGCGCGCGGCGCTGCGGCACATGGTCCCGCAGGGTCGCGGGTCCATCATCAACACCGCCTCGTTCGTGGCGGTGCTCGGCTCGGCGACCTCGCAGATCTCGTACACGGCCTCGAAGGGCGGCGTGCTCGCCATGAGCCGCGAGCTCGGCGTGCAGTTCGCGCGTCAGGGCATCCGCGTGAACGCGCTGTGCCCCGGTCCCGTGAACACCCCGCTGCTGCAGGAGCTGTTCGCGAAGGACCCGGAGCGCGCGCAGCGGCGCCTGGTGCACGTTCCGGTCGGCCGGTTCGCCGAGCCGCAGGAGCTCGCGGCGGCGGTGGCGTTCCTCGCGAGCGACGACGCGTCGTTCATCACGGGATCGACCTTCCTCGTGGACGGCGGCATCAGCTCGGCCTACGTCACGCCGCTCTAGGCTCGGATGATGCGAGCGGGCGCGGGCGACGAGCGGGCGGTGGCGGATGCCGCGGCCGGACCGCCGACGCCCGCGGCCGTGCCGCGGTCCGCCCCGGAGCCGGCCGAGGTGCTGAGCGCGGGACTGCTGCTCACCCCCGCGCGTCCCGCGAACGCGTTCGAGGAGACGGTGCAACGGCTGCTGCAGTCGATCCGGCTCGGCCTGATCGCGCCCGGGGAGCGGCTGCCGCCCGAGCGCGAGCTCGCCGGCATGCTCGAGGTCAGCCGCGACACGCTGCGCGAGGCGATCGGCTCGCTCGCCGAGGCCGGCTGGGTCGTCGCCCGCCGCGGCAGGTACGGCGGCACGTTCGTCGCCGACACGCCGCCGCAGCGCACCACGCCCCACTCCCCCGCGCCGCCCGCCGATCCCGTCGCGCTCGCGGCCGAGCTCGAGGACACGCTGGCGCTGCGCGCGGTGATCGAGGTCGGTTCGGCGCGACGGGCCGCGGAACGCCCGCTCGCGGCATCCGACCGCGAACGCCTCTGGCAGGCCTACCGCGAGTGCCACGACGCCGGACCCGAGCAGTACCGCGTCGCCGACTCGCGCTTCCACCTGCTGATCGCCGAGCTGCTCGGCGCGCCGAGCGTGATCCCGCTCATGGCCGACGTGCGGATGCGGGTGAACGCGTTCCTCGACGGCATCCCCCTGCTCGCGCCGAACATCGCGCACTCCGACGAGCAGCACCGCGCGATCGTCGGCGCGATCCTGCGGGGATCGGGCGACGACGCCGCGCGCGCGATGGCGGAGCACCTCGAGGGCACGGAGGCGCTGCTGCGCGGCTTCTACGGCTGAACGCCCGTGCGGCGGTCACGACGGAGCGGGGCGCGGCGACGCCCCCGGCCGGAGGAGGCCGGGGGCGGGGCGGTCGCCGGTCGCGGGTCAGGCGAAGGCGAACGGCAGCAGCGGCAGCATCGCGAGCCCGAAGGCAGCCGCCGCGATGCCCGCGATGACGATTCCGGCGAGCATCACGCCGTTGAGCGCGATGCCCCAGATCGCCATGGTCCTCGCCGACGGCTCGCGACGCAGCGCGAGGATGCCGAGGACGAGGCCCGCCACCGGCACCACGAAGGTGAAGCCGGCGACGATCGAGACGAGGCCGAGCACGAGGCTCGACACGGCGAATCCGCGCTGCTCGACCTCGGTCGCGGCGGGTGCGGGGGTGACGGTGGTCATGGTCTGGATCTCCTGTTCGTGAGGATGACTCCACGCTATGGACCGCCGGAGCGCGCCGGTATGGGGCGAACCCCCCGATCGGCGGGGCGGCTGACGCCACCGTCCGCCGACCGGTAGCATCCGTCCGACCCCCGCACCCGGAACGATCGGAAGACCCCATGCCACTGCCCTGGACCCTGCACGGCGACGGCTCCCACGTCGCCCCCGGCGAGGTGGTCGCGCCCGGCGAACGCCTGTCGTGGCCGAGAACCGTCGGACTCGGCGCGCAGCACGTCGTCGCGATGTTCGGTGCGACCTTCCTCGTGCCGATCATCACGGGCTTCCCGCCCGCGACCACCCTGTTCTTCTCCGGGGTGGGCACCATCCTGTTCCTGCTCCTCACGCGCAACCGCGTGCCCAGCTACCTCGGCTCGTCGTTCGCGTTCATCGCGCCGATCACCGCGGCGCTGGCGGCCGACGGCGTCGCCGACCCGATGGGCGCCGCGCTCTTCGGCATCGTCGTCGTGGGCGTGCTGCTCGCGATCGTCGGCCTCGTCGTGCAGTTCGCCGGATCGCGCTGGATCGACGCGCTCATGCCGCCGGTCGTCGCGGGCGCGATCGTGGCGCTCATCGGGCTGAACCTGGCGCCCGTCGCGAAGTCGAACTTCCAGGAGGCGCCGCTCACGGCTCTCGTCACGCTCCTCGCGGTGATCGTCGCGAGCGTCGCCTTCCGGGGCATCCTCGGCCGGATGTCGATCCTGCTCGGCGTCGTCATCGGCTACATCGTCGCGGTGCTGCTGGGCGAGGTCGACTTCGCCGCGGTGGGCGAGGCCGACTGGATCGGGCTGCCCCAGTTCCACCTGCCCGCGAACCCGGTCGCCGACGCCGCGGTGTGGGGTCTGCTGCCCGCCTTCCTCCCGGTCGTGCTCGTGCTCGTCGCCGAGAACGTCGGGCACATCCGGGGTGTCGCGCAGATGACCGACCCGTCCGTCAACGCCTTCACGGGCCGCGCGTTGTTCGCGGACGGCCTCGCCACCACGATCGCGGGCTTCTTCGGCGGCTCGGGCACGACCACGTACGGCGAGAACATCGGGGTCATGGCGGCCACTCGTGTGTACTCCACGGCCGCGTACTGGGTCGCGGGCTCGTTCGCGGTGCTGCTCGGCCTCTCACCGAAGGTCGGGGCCGTCATCAACACCATCCCGCCGGGCGTGCTGGGCGGCGTCACGACGGCGCTCTACGGCCTCATCGGGATCATCGGCGTGAAGATCTGGGTCGACAACCGCGTGGACTTCACCAACCCCGTGAACCAGTTCACGGCCGCGACGGCGCTCGTGATCGGCGTGGCCGACTTCACGTTCACGGCCGGCGACGTCGTGTTCAACGGCATCGCGCTGGGCACGATCGCCGCGATCGTGATCTACCACCTCATGCGAGGCATCGCACGGCTCCGCGGCACGGCCGATCAGCCCGCGATCAGCGCCTCGACCGGGCCGCGCGCGAAGTAGACGAGGAAGCCCGCGGCGACGACCCAGAGCAGCGGGCTGATCTCGCGCGCACGGCCGGCGAGCGAGCGGATGGCGACCCAGCCGATGAAGCCCGCGCCGATGCCGTTCGCGATCGAGTAGGTCAGCGGCATCACGGTGACCGTCAGGAAGACGGGCAGCAGCACCGAGAAGTCGGACAGGTCGATGTCGCGGATCTGCGACATCATCAGGGCGCCGACGATCACGAGCGCGGCAGCCGCGACCTCGGACGGCACGATCGAGGTCAGGGGGGTGAGGAACATCGCGAGCAGGAACAGCGCGCCCGTGACCAGGTTCGCGAGGCCCGTGCGCGCGCCCTCGCCGATGCCGGATCCGGACTCGATGAAGACGGTGTTCGACGAACTCGAGGTGAACCCGCCCGCGACGGCGCCGACGCCCTCGACCACCAGCGCCGAGCGCAGGCGCGGGAACTCGCCCTTCGCGTCGGCGAGGCCGGCGCGCGACGACAGCCCCGTCATGGTGCCGAGCGCGTCGAAGAAGTTCGTGAAGACGAGCGTGAACACGAGCATGAGGGCGGCGAGCACGCCGATGCGCTCGAAGCTGCCGAAGCTCACCTGGCCGACGAGCGAGAGGTCGGGCAGGCTCACCCACTGCGCGGGCAACTCGGGCACGGACAGGCCCCAGCCCTGCGGGTTCACCTCGCCATCGGCGCCGACCTTCGGGCCGAGGTCGAGGACCGCCTCGAGCACCAGCGCCAGCACCGTGCCAGCGAGCAGGCCGATGAGGATGCCGCCCTTGACCTTGCGGGCCACGAGCACGCCCGTGACGAGCAGCGTCGCGACGAACACGAGCGTCGGCACCGTCGAGACCGAGCCGTCGAGCCCGAGGCCGACGGGCGGTGAGGCGGCGCCGGTCGCGGTCACGAAGCCGGCGTCGACGAAGCCGATGAACGCGATGAACACGCCGATGCCGACCGTGATCGCGAGCTTCAGCTCGATCGGGACGGCGTTGAAGATGAGCCGGCGCAGGCCCGTCGCGGCGAGCAGCACGATGACGAGCCCGTTCACCAGCACGAGGCCCATCGCCTCGGGCCAGGTGACCTGGCCGACGACCGACACCGCGAGGAACGAGTTGATGCCGAGGCCTGCGGCGAACGCGAACGGCAGGCGGGCGACGAGGCCGAAGAGGATGGTCATGACCCCCGCCGTGAGCGCGGTCACCGCCGCGACCTGGGCGAAGCCGAGGTTCTCGCCCGAGACATCCGTGCCGCTCGACAGGATGATCGGGTTCAGGATGACGATGTAGGCCATCGTGACGAAGGTGACGAGACCGCCGCGGAGCTCTGCGGCGACGGTCGACCCGCGCGCGGTGATCTCGAACACGCGGTCGAGGAGCGATGCCGGGCGCGCGGCCGCCTGGGCGGGCGCTGCCGGGTCGGGCGCCGCCTCGGCGCGCAGGTCGGTCTCGGTCTCGGGTCGGGTGCGGGTCATCTCATCCACGGGAGCTCTGGGGTGCGCGCGCACCCGGTCGGATCCGCTCGCACTGAGCGGGGAGGTCGGGTGGGACGACGACGGCCCGTGTCGGAAGCGGCCCGGATCAGGCCACGAAGGCGTGCAACGCCGGGACGATCAGGAAGATTCCGTAGAGCACCGCCACCCCGGTGAGGCCGAAGCAGGCCCACGCGCCGACGCGGGCCAGGCGCTTCTGCCCGTCGGTGAGCGGGCTCTTGCGGGCGGCCTTCTCGGCGCGCTTGGCGGCCTTCGCCGCCTCCTCGGGCGTGATCACCGTGATCGCGTCCGTGAACTCCGCCGGGGCCACGACCGGGGTGCGGCCGGCGACGGTGAGCAGGCGGATGCCGAGCGAGTACAGGCTGACGACCACGCCGGCACCCACCAGCGAGGCGACGAGCACGATCACGAAGGAGAACCAGTCGATCACGAGGCCACCTTCTTCTTCGGCTTCGGGTTGCGCTTGATCTTCACGGCACGACCCGAGTCGGCGACCTCGCTCAGCACGTTGCGGTGCGAGACCTCCTCGCGTCGCGACCAGAGGAAGATGCCGCCGATCACCGCCGCGGCGCCGATCGCCGCGATGATGACCCCGGCGGTGCCGGTCAGTGCGATCACGGCGGCGAGCGCGCCCACGCCGCCCGCGGCCGGCAGCGTGAGCAGCCAGCCGACGCCGATCCGGCCTGCGGTGCGCCACCGCACCTTCGAGCCGCGCCGACCGAGTCCGGAGCCGATGACCGAACCGGAGGCGACCTGCGTCGTCGAGAGCGCGAATCCGAGGTGGCTCGACGCGAGGATGGTCGCCGCCGTCGCCGTCTCCGACGCGAAGCCCTGCGCGGGCTTGACGTCGGTCAGGCCCGTTCCGAGGGTCTTGATGATGCGCCATCCGCCCATGTAGGTACCGAGCGCGATGGCGATCGCGCAGGTGACGACGACCCACGTCTCGGGGCCCGAGCCGACCGGCTGCGCGCCGACGGAGATGAGCGTGAGGGTGATCACGCCCATGGTCTTCTGCGCGTCGTTGGTGCCGTGCGCGAGCGCGACGAGCGAGCTGGAGAAGATCTGCGCGTGCCGGAAGCCGTCGCGGCCGTCGGGCTTGCCGTCGTACCGGCGCGTGATCGCGTAGGCGAGCTTCGTCGCCGTGAACGCGACGAGGCCGGCCGTCAGCGGTGCCAGCAGGGCGGGCAGGATGATCTTCGACATCACCACCGCGCCGTCGATCGCCTGGACGCCGAACCCGACGATCGCGGCGCCGATGAGCCCGCCGAAGAGCGCGTGGCTCGACGACGACGGCAGGCCGAGGAGCCAGGTGACCATGTTCCACGTGATCGCGCCGATGAGCCCCGCGAAGATGAGCTCGGGCGTGATGAGCACGCCGCTCTCGCCCTCGCGGATGAGCCCGCCCGAGATGGTCTTGGCCACCTCGGTCGACAGGAACGCGCCGATGAGGTTCAGGACCGCGGCGAGCGCGACGGCCACTTTCGGACGCAGCGCGCCGGTCGCGATGGGCGTCGCCATCGCGTTCGCGGTGTCGTGGAAACCGTTCGTGAAGTCGAAGAAGAGCGCCAGTGCGATGACCAGCACGACGATGAGGGTGAGATCCACCGGCGTCTTTCTGTGCGATCGGCGACGAGATTCGCCGGATGTTCACGGATGGCGGGTTGTGGAATTCGGCAGGCGCCGAGACCCGTCGATCCTACGCGACGTGATCCTGCTCGTGCACCACGCTTGCCAGATCCTCGCCGAAGACGTACGTTCTCCGGACCCGGCCGCCGCCGAGCACGCCCGGCAGCCAGCGCCGCGCGTCGTCCCACATCTCGCCGAGCGGCACCGCGTCGAGCGCGAACCACTGGGGATCGAGCTCGTCGGACGGCGCGGGCTCGCCCGTGAACCTGCGCGCGACGAACACGCTCGACTCCTGGCTCCACGCCTCGCGGTGCGGGAACAGGTACGTCAGCCGCCCGCGCGCCTCGAGGTCGGCGGCGCGCACGGTGACGCCGGACTCCTCGTGCACCTCGCGCACCGCGGCCTCGACGGCGGTCTCCCCCGGTTCGAGCTTGCCGCCGAGCCCGACGAAATAGCCCTGCCCGAGGCCGTGCTTCTTGCGCCCCAGCAGCACCTCGAGCCGTCCGTCGGCCTCGCGCAGCAGGTAGCAGACGCACACCTGCGGCAGCGGCATCCGGAGACCGCTCATCTGCTCAGCCGAAGAGGATCCGCGCCTCGTCGTAGCGCGACTGCGGCACGCGGTTCAGGCCGCCCGTCGCCTCGGCGATGGAGACGCGCGCGATGTCGGTGCCGCGCAGCGTGACCATGCTGCCCCACGCGCCGTCGATGGCCGCATCGACCGCCGCCATGCCGAGTCGCGTGGCGAGCACCCGATCGTACGCCGACGGCGCGCCGCCGCGCTGGATGTGGCCGAGCACCGTGTGGCGCGACTCGATGCCCGTGCGCTCCTCGATGATCGGTGCGAGCTTCTCGGCGATGCCGCCGAGGCGCGGCCGGTTGAAGGCGTCGAGGCCGAGGTGCGAGTGCGCCTCCTCCATGGTGTCGAGCTTGAAGCCCTCGGCGACCACGATGAGGGGCGCACGGCCGCGCTCGCGCACCGAGTCGACGTAGTGGCAGATCTCCTCGATGCTCATGGGCTGCTCGGGGATCAGGATGGCGTGCGCGCCCCCGGCCATGCCGGAGTGCAGCGCGATCCAGCCGACGTGCCGGCCCATGACCTCGAGCACCATGCAGCGGTTGTGCGACTCGGCGGTCGTGCGGAGCCGGTCGATGGCCTCGGTCGCGATCTCGACGGCGGTGTCGAAGCCGAACGAGTAGTCGGTCGCGGCGAGGTCGTTGTCGATGGTCTTCGGCACGCCGATGACGGGCAGCCCACCCTCGTCGACCAGCCGGCGGGCCGCCGTGAGCGTGCCCTCGCCGCCGATCGCGACGATGGCGTCGATGCCCTCGGCCTCGAGCATGCGGCGGATGTTGTCAGGTCCGCCCTGCTCGCCCTCGAACGGGTTGGTCCGGCTCGAGCCGAGGATCGTGCCGCCCTGCTTGGAGAGGCCGCGCACGTCGTGGCGGGTGATGGGCATGATGTCGCCCTCGACGACGCCCTTCCATCCCCACCGGAAGCCCACGAACTCCGCTTCGTGCGAGATGACGCCCTTGAGCACCGCGCCGCGGATGACCGCGTTGAGGCCCGGGCAGTCGCCGCCGCTCGTGAGAATGCCGATCTTCATGACCACTGGGTTGACTCCTCGTGAGGTGGACGTTCGCGGGGGGCCGCTTCATCGAGGCGCGAACGTGGGGAGTCTAGCGGGGTCGCGGCATACGTCGCGCAGGCCGGAGACCGCGACCACCGCCTACAGCGCGCCGTCGAGCGCCTGGCGGAGCAGGTGCTGGAGCGCGTCGAGCTGGACCGAGTCGGCCGAGCCGGGCTCGATGTCGCTGCCGTCCAGCGCCCGGAGCGCGAGCCCCTGCTTCTGGTCGATCAGCTCGGCGATGCGCGCGTCGACCGTGTGCGCCGCGATGATCCGCCACGCGGTCACCGGCTCGTCCTGGCCGATCCGGTGCACGCGGTCGATCGCCTGCGTCTGCTCGGCCGCCGTCCAGCTGAGCTCGGCGAGCACCACGTTCGACGCGGACTGCAGGTTCACCCCCACGCCCGCCGCGGTGAGCGAGCAGACCGCCACCGACACCTCGGGGTCGGTGTTGAACGCGTCGATCGCCTGCTGGCGCGCGATCGCGTTCTGGTCGCCGCGGATGGAGACCGTGCGCAGCTCGCGCGCCTCGAACGAGGCCTCGGCCTGGTCCATGACGTCGATGTGCTTGGCGAAGAACACCACCTTGCCCGCCGACCGCGCCAGCTGCGCGGCGTAGTCGGCCGCGAGGCCGGCCTTCGCCTGGCCGATGCGGCGGACCATCGTGAAGACGTTCTCGCCGGACTTCGCCGACTTCGACTCCTCGAGCTCGGAGAGCGCCACGGCGCGGATGTACTGGTCGCGCTCGAGCTCGTCGAGGTCGCCCACGCGCAGCTTCCGGGATTCGACGAGCGCGCGGAACCGGCTCGCGAGGCGGTGGCCCAGTTCGCGTTCGGCGGCCCGGATCGAGCGGCCGAGCTCGTCGTCGAGCTCGACGGGCAGGTCGGCGATGCGCTTGTCGGGCAGGTCGGCCGCGACGTCCTTCTTGCGGCGGCGCACGATGCCGAGGTCGATGACGGTGCGGCGCGCCTCGGCGTAGAAGCCCGGTTCGGCGGGCGTCAGACCGGTCTCCTCGAGCTTGCCGAGCAGCTCGGGCGACGGGCGGTCGCCGACGATCCAGCCGAGGAACTGCCAGATCGCCCGGAAGTCGTCGACGTCGTTGATCAGCGGCGTGCCGGTGAGGGCGAGCAGCAGCGGGTCGCCGCCGGGCGTGTTGCGGCGGATCCGGTCGGCGAGCGCGAGCACGTTGCGCGAGCGCTGCGACTGCAGGTTCTTGATGAAGTGCGCCTCGTCGACGACCATGCCGCGGAAGCCCATCGTCGACAGCCATGCCATGTGCCGGTCGAGCACGTCGTAGTTGACGACCACGACGTCGGCGAACGCGTCGACGCTGTCGCCGTCGCCGTGGATGACGGTCGCACGACGGTGCGGGGTCCAGCGCTCGACCTCGCGCGCCCAGTTCATCTTCACGACGTTCGGCACCACGGCCAGCAGCGGGTAGGCGTCGGCGACGGAGGCGGCGAGGACCGACTGCGCGGTCTTGCCGAGCCCGGGTTCGTCGGCGAGTAGGAAGGTGCGGTGGCCCTGCCGGGCGGACTCGATGAAGCGCACCTGGTGAGGCATGAGCTCGAGTCCTCGCGGCGACAGCCGATCGAGCTTCGGCGCCTCGGGCAGGTCCATGGAGGCGGCCTGGCCGCCGGAGCCCGACTCGAACGACTTGAACAGCGGCCCGAGCAGCTCCCAGTTGGCGAGCCGGCGGATAGGCACGACGGGCTGGGCGCCGCGGCTGAAGTCGGGCGCGAGGAACGGGTTCGCCAGCTGCCGCGACTTCACGGACGGCGGGATCACCTGGTTCACCGCGAGCTCGGGCTTGGGCTCGGGCTCGCGGACGATGATGAGCTCGTCGTCGCTCAGGTCCGCGCCGGACTCGAGCAGCCAGTCGCGCCGGAATCGCTGCGCGACCGTCGAGATCGAGGCATCCGGCTCGAGAAGGCTGATCAGGCTGGTGTCGCGCGCCGCGGTCTTGGCGAGGATCTGCGCGATGCCGTCGAGGCGCTTCAGCAGCTCGGCGCGCGCGGCGTCGCCGAGCTCGGCGTCGGCCTTCACGCGGGCGCGCTCCTCCCGCATGAGCAGCGCGATGACCTGGAACTTCGTGCGGTTCGTGGGGCCCAGCTTGTTCTTCTGGGCCTTCTGCTCGACCTCGCGGACCTTGCGCGCGAGGATCGGGATGATGGGCGCGTCGTCGTCACGCGAGCGCGTGCGCTGCCGCTGCCTCGTCTGGGCCAATGGTCCTCCCCTGTCTGGGCCCGATGCGAATCGGCTCCCCGATCCACCGGCGTGCAGTGGCCGGCACCGCCGGACGGGATCGTTCGTCGAAGCCGTCGTCGCGGTGCGCCGAATCCGGGAGCCGAGCATGGCGGAGCGGAGATCCCCTGCCGTCGGACCGAAGAACGGATTCGTCGAGCGCCGACGACATTCTACGCGCGGTAGCGGCCCGGACGCGAATGGACGTGGCGCGGATCCGCCCGGGCGCGGCCGGAGGCTTCGCGCTAGGCTCGATCCATGGACGAGTCGACGGGGGTCGGCGGCGAGATCGCCGACGACCACGAGTTCCAGATCGCACAGGATGGCGAGCTACCGCCCGAGTCCGAGGCTGCCGACGACGACGCGCGCGCCGTGGGCGAGGAGCCGGTCGACGACGTGCCCGGCATCGACGAGGAGCGCCGCGTCAACCTGCCCGACGAGCGCGGCGCGGCCGAGGAGTCCTGAGCCGCAGCGGCGCCCGCGCGCCGGCGCTCGACGACCGGCGGTCAGACGCCGCCGCCGCCTCCGCCGCCTCCACCGCCGCCCGACGAGCCGCCTCCGCCCGACCCGCCCGACGAGGAGCTCGACGACGACCCCGACCAGCTCGAGCTCGACGCACTCGTGAACGAGCTGACGCCCGACGAGAACGCGACCGCGTTGAAGCCGTCGCGGCCCGAGTACCAGCCCGGCTGCTCGCCCCGCGCGGCGTACAACGCGGCGAGCTCGTCGCTCCACTTCCGCTCGTGCCCGAAGAGCACGGCGTAGGGCAGCAGCCGCTCCGTGACGCGCAGCACGAGCTCGGGGTCGGGGCGGGCCGGGGCGCCGGCCGAGGACGCGTCGGCGAGGGGCACCCGCTCGGCTCCGGTCGGACTCTGCAGCATGCGGATGCGGTCGGCCTCGGCGAGACGGATGTACTCGCGGAGGCCTTCGAGGTGGTCGTGGAGCGCTCGTCCGCGCTCGGTCAGCGGTCGCACTCTCGAGACGATCCAGACGGTCGCGAAGGCGGCGACGCCAGCACCCAGGATGGGCAGCCACGGCCACCCACCGCCCATGCGGTCGTCGAGCGCGATGAAGCCGAAGACGATCGCGATCACTGCGGCGACGATGGCGAGCAGCGCGAACAGCACGCGGAGCAGGGCGTCTGGCCGCCGGCGCAGGCCCTCCCGCGCGACGCGCGTGTGCACCTTGCGCCGGAGGTTCATCAACTTGGTGCCGAGCGAGGTGTCGCGCGACTTCAGGTCCCGCCGCGTGCCGAGCACGGGCACCGGGCCGAACAACGCCCGCAGCACCGACTGCGCGTCGCGGTCGGCCGGCTCGACGGGGCCGGCCACCTCGACCGCGTACTTCTTCCGCCCGGTCTCGACCACGCGCAGCCGTCCGGCGACGGCCTCCGCGAGGATCGTGGCCGTGATGCCCTTCGACGGCGCGCCGACGAGGTCGGCGGCCTCCATGAGCGTGAGGCGCTCGGGGGGCTCGTACTCGGCGACGATGATGCCGCGGCCGGGGTGGTCGCGCCACCGGGATGCCCGCGTGATCGCCGCGGCGAGGGCGATGCCGAACGCGAGCAGCGCCGCGACCGCTGAGGTCATCGCCGCGGGCGAGGACGTGAACCGCTCGTCGCGGGGTTCGAACGTACCGGGCCGGAAGCCCATGGCGAGCGTGAGGTTCTCGTACGGTCCGAGGGTGGTGGCCTGGGCGACGAGCGCGGGGTCGGCCCCGGGGTCCATGGTGAGCAGCTCGCACGGCGTGTCGGAGCCCTCGTATCCCCGGTAGCAGGCGGCTTCGCCCGTGAGGGCGTCGGCGAGTCCCGTCTCGAGGCGGACCTCGCCGCGGACCCGCCCGAACGGCTGCGCCCACCCCGTGCCGTTGACGTCCCAGTAGAACTCCTGCTGGGGCCCGTCGTCGGGCTGCAACGTCACGTTCCGCTGGTGGTAGGTGATGACGTACGTCTGCTCGCCATGCACGTAGTCGTCGGCGGCGATGGTCACGAGCTCGAACGCGCCGTCCTCGCTGCGCTCGGTCTCGTACGGGCGGGGCGTGCCCGCGCCGTCCGTCACCGACTCGATGCGGATGTCGGTCGGGTGGCCGTCGTAGTCGCGCGGGATTGCGCGACGGATGCCGCGGTTCTGGTCGTGCTCGGGGAACACCGCGACGAGCGTCTCGGTGGTCAGCAGCTCGGAGCGCCGGTCGGCGTCGCGACCGAGCTCGTACACGGCGTCGAACCGCGCGAACGTGAAGTCGTCGACGTCGGCGGGCACCGCCTGGACCGGTGCGATGCGGGCGGCCGCGGCCGGCGTGGCGGTCGTGACGCCGGCCGCGGCGGCGGGCGCGCCCAGGCCGACCAGCAGCGCGACCGCGGCCCCGGCGACGGCGAGCGGGCGCAGCATCGGACGGCGCGGGATGGGGCGCGGGGCGGCCATGCGATCACCGTAGCGAACCGGGCCCGTCCGCGTCATCCGTGGCTGCCCCGACCCCTGAGAGGGGCCCGACCGATACGGGGCCGGGTATCGCGAGCCGGGCGTATCCTGACATGGTGATCGACGACATCAAGAAGCGCGCCCTGCACCGTACGAAGATCATCGAGGGCCAGCTGCGCGGCATCGAGAAGATGATCGAGAACGAGGACTACTGCGTCGACATCATCACGCTGTCGCTCGCGGTGCAGAAGTCACTCGGTTCGCTGAACAAGCTCCTCGTCGAGAACCACCTGCGCACGCACGTCTCGCACATGTACGAGGAGGGCGGAGACCGCCGCGACGAGGCGGTCGCCGAGCTGGTGCGCATCTTCGAGCTCTCGAACAACCGGGGCTGAGCCGATGGCGCGACCCGCGTCGGCCACCCGCATCGAGCTCGTCCGCGGCGACCTCACTCGCGAGCGCGTCGACGCGATCGTGAACGCGGCGAACTCGTCGCTGCTCGGCGGCGGCGGGGTCGACGGCGCCATCCACCGCGCGGGCGGGCCCGAGATCCTGGCGGCGTGCCGCGAGCTGCGGGCGACCACGCTGCGCGATGGGCTGCCGACCGGCCAGGCGGTCGCGACCACGGCCGGGCGGCTCGCCGCCCGCTGGGTCGTGCACACGGTCGGGCCCGTGTGGCCCGGTCACGGGCCCGAGCTGGCGCGGCGGCGCGCCCTGCTCGAGGACGCGTACCGGAACTCGCTGGAGCTCGCGGCGATGCTCGGCGCGGCATCCGTGTCGCTTCCCGCGGTGTCGGCGGGCATCTACGGCTGGCCGGCCGACGATGCCGCCGAGGTCGCCCTCGGCACCTCGGCGGAGGCGGCCGACGCACCCGCGCTCGTCCGCTTCGTGCTCTTCTCGGCCGACATGCACCGCACGTTCGCCGACGCGGCTCGGCGGCTCGGCGTCGACGCCGACATCGTGGACTGACCGGGGCGGCCGATCAGGTGCCCGGCGCGGTCGTCGCGATCCACGCGTCGAGGTCGCTCGGCTGGTCGGTGATGATGCCGTCGACGCCGAGCGCGCGCACCTGCTCCCACGTGTCCTGACTGTTGAGGGTGTAGCAGAGCACCGCGATGCCCGCCGCATGCGCGAGGTCGACCGCGCCGGGCGCGGCGGTGACGGACGTCGCGGTGGTGCCGAACCCGATGACTCCGAGCTGGTCGGCGAGCGGCACGGGATCGGCGGGCAGCTCGCGGATGAGCATGATCCGCGGCGTGGTGGGCGAGACGCGCTGGACGGACTGGAGCGTCTCGATGCTGAAGCTCTGGAGCACGACGCGGCCGCGGAGGCCGTGGCGCTCGACGAGGTCGACGACGCGCCGCACCTCGTCGGGCGTCCACGCGGCCTTGAGTTCGACGAGGGCACGAGCCCCATTGCGATCGGCGAGCGCGTCGAGGAACGCGTCGAGGGTCGGCACGCGCTCCCCCGCCCAGTCGCGGGAGTACCAGGCGCCGACGTCGAGGCGCCGGACGTCGTCGTGATCGAGGTCCTCGATGCGCCCGTCGCGTCCGGCGACGCGCTCGAGGTCGACGTCGTGGAACAGCACCGGCACGCCGTCGCGCGTCAACCGCACGTCGGTCTCGACGTACGCCAGGTCGTCCATGGCGAGCTCGAGCGCGGGCATCGTGTTCTCGGGGGCCATCGACCGGTCGCCGCGGTGCCCGATGATGGCGGCGGCCTCCCCCGGCCGGCGCAGGGCGCCGAACACGTCGATCGCGTACACGTCGGTCGGCGTCGAGACGGTCCAGAGCATCGCGGCGGTCGCGGCGGCGCCGATCGCGGCCAGTCCGATGCGCACTGCCGGACGGGGCGGGCGGATCAGGCCGGTGGGGACGAGGGGCGCTCGGGCGGGCGCGGTCGCCGGGTCGACCGCGTCGGGGGCATGACGCACGGGTTGGACCTTCCTCCGGCCCCGCGCGCCGTCGCGCGGACCGTGCAGGTCACTCTAGCAACGAGCGTTACCGTTCCGTTATCTTTCCGGGTCGGACTCCGCCGCCTCCGCCTCCGCGGTGATGCGGTTGGCCATGCCCGCGAACACGATGCCGTGGAACGGGAACACGGCCCACCAGTAGAGCCTGCCGGCGAGCCCCTTGGGGAAGAAGACGGCGCGCTGCCGGTAGGTCGAGCCCGAGCCGTCGGGCTCGGCCGACATCTCGAGCCAGGCCCGGCCGGGCACCCGCATCTCGGCGCGCAGCCGCAGGAAGCTCGGACGCTCGATCGCCTCCACCCGCCAGAAGTCGACCGCGTCGCCCGGATGCAGCGTGTCGGGGTCGCGGCGCCCCCGACGCAGGCCCACGCCGCCGAACAGCTTGTCGAGCCATCCGCGGATGGCCCAGGCGAGGGGGAACGAGTACCATCCGTTCTCACCGCCGACCCCCTCGATCACCGACCACAGCGCCTCGACCGGAGCCGCCGACCGACGCTCGCGGCGGTCCTCGTACACGGTGTGGCCGGCCCAGTCGGGATCGCTCGGAAGCGGATCGCTCGGGGCCCCCGCGACCTCCGCGTTGCGCCAGCTCGTCTCGACCTCGCCCAGGCGCTCCTTCTCGAGCGCGAGGCGCACCGACCGGCGGTAGCCGACCAGCCCCTCGGGCGGCGGCGGGATGACGGCATCGATGTCGTGCTCGCGCATCACGCAGTCGAACTGCAGCGACTCGATGATCGGCACCGCGAGCCGGCGCGGGATCGGCGTCACGAGGTTGACCCACTGCCCCGCGAGCCACGGCGTGAGCACCGGCAACGCGGCGATCGGCCGTTGCCGCAGTCCCGCCTCGACCGCGTAGCCGTTCATGAGCTGGCCGTACCGAAGCACATCGGGCCCGCCGATGTCGAACGCGCGGTTCACCTGGGGCGGCACGTCGGCCGCCTCGATCAGGTAGTGCAGCACGTCGCGGACCGCGATCGGCTGGATGAGGTTGCGCACCCAGCGCGGCGCCGGCATGTACGGCAGCACCTCGGTGAGGTGGCGGATCATCTCGAACGACGTCGAGCCCGACCCGATGATCACCCCGGCCTGCAGCACGATCGTCGGCACGCCCGAGGCGAGCAGGATCTCGCCGACGCGCACGCGAGAGCGTAGGTGCCGCGACAGGTCGGCGCCCGCCGGATGCAGGCCGCCCAGGTAGACGATGCGCCGCGCCCCGTTCGCGCGCGCCGCCTGCGCGACGTTCCGCGCGATCCGCTCCTCGACGTCGGCGAAGTCGCCCCGGCCGCCCATCGAGTGGACGAGGTAGTACACGACATCGACCTCGCGCATCGCTCGATCGACCGCCTCGGCATCGGTCAGGTCGCCCTCGACGACCTCGACCTGACCGGCCCACGGGATGTCGCGCAGGCGCTCGGGCCGGCGGACGATGACGCGGACGTCGTGGCCCGCCTCGGCGAGCCGCGGGACCAGCCGCCCGCCGATGTAGCCGGTCGCACCGGTCACGAGGATGCGCATGGCCCGACCCTAGCCCGCGCGCTCGCGAGCCGGGCCGGACTGCGGCTGTGAATGCCCCGAGCGCGCCCGGCCGGTCAGCGCAGGCTCTTGGTGTGCCAGACCGTCTTCGTCTCGGTGAACGCCGAGATGCGGTCGAGCGTCGGGGCCGCGGCATCCGGGCCCTGCTCGGGACGAAGCACGCGCTTCAGCGTGTCGGCGGCCGCGAGCTCGAGGTCGATCCAGTCGAGCGCGCCGGCGCCGACGAGGTCGAGCGCGTTCACGTCGGCGTGGCTCGCGAGCCACGGCGCGATCTCGGCGGGCGACCCGGTCAGCACGTTGACGACGCCCTTGGGCACATCACTCGTGGCGAGCACCTCGGCGAGGGAGATCGCGGACAGCGGGTACCGCTCGCTCGCGACCACGATCACCGAGTTGCCGGCGACGAGCGCCGGTGCGATCGCCGAGACCAGGCCGAGGAGCGAGGACTCCTGGGGAGCGATGATCGCGACGACGCCGGTCGGCTCGGGCACCGAGATGTTGAAGTACGGGCCGGCCACCGGGTTGGCGCCCCCGGCGACCTGCGCGAACTTGTCGGTCCAGCCGGCGTACCAGACCCACCGGTCGATGGCCTCGTCGACCTGCACCATCGCCTGCGCACGCGAGACGCCCTCGGCATCCTCGATCTCGGCGACGAACTGGGCGCGGCGGCCCTCGAGCAGCTCGGCGATGCGATACAGCACCTGACCGCGGTTGTAGGCGGTCGCCTGGGCCCAGCCGCCGACGGCGGCGCGCGCGGCGACGACCGCGTCGCGGGCATCCTTGCGCGAGGCCTTCGCGGCATTGGCGAGGAAACTGCCGTCGGCCTTCACGACCTCGTACGTGCGGCCGGACTCGCTGCGCGGGAACGCGCCGCCGATGAACAGCTTGTACGTCTTGGGCACGGCGAGGCGGCTCACTGCGCGGCTCCCTTCTTCGCAGGGCGGGCGGTTCGGCGGGCGCGGCGGGCCGGCTTCTCGTCGGCGGATGCCGCGGCGGCGGCCTGGAGACGGCGCTGCGCGACTCCTCGACCCGCAGCGGAACTCGCCGGCGCGAGGTACGCGCCGAGTCCGTGCCGGCCGCCCTCGCGCCCGTAGCCCGACTCCTTGTAGCCGCCGAACGGGCTCGCAGGGTCGAACCGGTTGAACGTGTTCGCCCAGATCACGCCGGCGCGAAGCTGGTCGGCGACCGCGAGGATTCTGCTGCCCTTGTCGGTCCAGATGCCCGCCGAGAGGCCGTACGGGGTGTTGTTCGCCTTGGCGATCGCCTCCTGCGGCGTGCGGAACGTGAGCACCGAGAGCACCGGCCCGAAGATCTCCTCGCGCGCGACGCGGTGGGAGGTCTGCACGTTGGTGAAGATCGTCGGGGCGTACCAGAACCCGTTCTCGGGGATCTCGCACGGCACGCTCCAGCGCTCGGCGCCCTCGTCGACGCCGGCCTGGGACAGCTCGGTGATGCGCGCGAGCTGCTCGGCCGAGTTGATCGCGCCGATGTCGGTGTTCTTGTCGAGCGGGTCGCCGAGGCGGAGCGTCGAGAGGCGGTCCTTCAGCCGCTCGACGACCTCGTCGTGGATGGACTCCTGCACCAGCAGTCGCGAGCCCGCGCAGCACACGTGCCCCTGGTTGAAGAAGATGCCGTTGACGATGCCCTCGATGGCCTGGTCGATGGGTGCGTCGTCGAAGACGATGTTCGCGGCCTTGCCGCCGAGCTCGAGCGTGACCTTCTTGTCGGTGCCGGCGACCTGCTTCGCGATCGCCCGGCCGACCGCGGTCGAGCCGGTGAACGCCACCTTGTCGACGCCGTCGTGCGCGACGAGCGCAGCGCCCGTGTCGCCCGCGCCCGTGATGATGTTGACGACGCCGGGCGGCAGGTCGGCCTGCTGGACGATCTCGGCGAAGATCAGCGCCGTGAGCGGCGTGGTCTCGGCGGGCTTGAGCACCACGGTGTTGCCCGCGGCGAGCGCCGGCGCGATCTTCCAGGCGAGCATGAGCAGCGGGAAGTTCCACGGGATCACCTGCGCGGCCACGCCCAGCGAGCGCGGATCGGCGCCGAGGCCGGCGTAGTCGAGCTTGTCGGCCCACCCCGCGTAGTAGAAGAACCACGCGGCGACGAGCGGCACGTCGACGTCGCGGGCCTCCTTGATGGGCTTGCCGTTGTCGAGCGCCTCGGCGACCGCGAGCTCGCGCGCCCGCTCCTGGACGAGCCGCGCGATGCGGAAGAGGTACTTGCCGCGGTCGCGGCCCGGCATGCGGGACCACACGTTGGCGTACGCGCGGCGCGCGGCCGCGACGGCGTCGTCGACGTCGGCGGCGTTCGCGCTCGCGATCATCGCGATGCGCTCCTCGGTCGCCGGGGAGATGCTCTGGAAGGGGGTGCCGCGGCCGTCGACGAACTCGCCGTCGATGAACAGGCCGTAGCTGTCGCGGAGCGACAGGATCGCCCGCGACTCGGGTGCGGGGGCGTATTCGAGGAAGCTCATGGTGTTCGGTGCTCTCGTTCTAGTCGATCGTCACGTAGTCGGGGCCGGAGTAGTGCCCGGTCGCCAGCTTCTGGCGCTGCAGCAGCACGTCGTTGAGCAGGCTCGAGGCGCCGAATCGGAACAGGTGCGGCACCAGCCACTCCTCGCCGACGGTCTCGGCGACGGTGACGAGGTACTTGATGGCGTCCTTGGATGCGCGGATGCCGCCGGCCGGCTTCACGCCGATGCGCTGGCCGGTCATGCGATGCCAGTCGCGCACCACCTCGAGCATGAGCAGGGTCACCGGGAGGGTCGCGGCCGGCTGCACCTTGCCCGTGGAGGTCTTGATGAAGTCGCCCCCGGCGAGGATGGACAGCCACGACGCGCGGCGGACGTTGTCGTAGGTCACGAGCTCGCCGGTCTCGAGGATCACCTTGAGGGAGGCGCTCGTGCCGTCGGGCCGGCGGCACGCCTCCTTGACCGCGGCGATCTGGTCGAACACCAGGCCGTAGCGGCCCGCGAGGAACGCGCCGCGGTCGATGACCATGTCGATCTCGTCGGCGCCGGCCGCGACGGCGTCGGCGGTGTCGGCGAGCTTGATCTCGAGCGACGAGCGCCCCGAGGGGAACGCCGTGGCCACGGCGGCCACCGAGATCCGCCCGTCGTCGGGGTCGCCGTGGAGCGGGCCGAGCGCGTCGACCGCGTACGGGACCATGTCGCCGTAGACGCACACGGCCGCGACGCGCGGGGTCGAGGCATCCGTCGGGTCGGGGTTCACGGCCTTGGCGACGAGCGAGCGCACCTTGCCGGGCGTGTCGGCTCCCTCGAGGGTCGTCAGGTCGACCAGCGAGATGATGCGGTCGAGGGCCCACTGCTTCGACGTGGTCTTGATGGACCGGGTGCCGAGCGCGGCGGCGCGCTGCTCGAGGCCGACGGCGTCGACGCCGGCGATGCCGTGGAGGTATCGCCGCAGCGTGGCGTCGTCGGGCTCGCCGCCCAGCACGGCGAGCGCGCGCTCGCGCGCGGTGACGAGGGAGGTGCCTGACATGGGTGGTGACCTGGCTTTCGTGTGTCGGCGGATCAGCCGTCGAGGAGGTGGAGTGCGGTGGCCTCGTCGGTGACGAGCACCGAGCAGAGGCTGGAGCGCACGACGGCGTCGGCGACGGCGTGCTTGGCGCGGCCGGCGATCACCGCGATGCGCAGCTGCCCGGCCCGCAGGTCGTCGAGCGTCAGCCCGACCGTGCGCGCGTCGAGCGCGGGGTCGACGATGTTGCCGTCGGAGTCGATGTAGCGGCCGACGACGTCGCCCACGGCGCCCTTCTGCACGAGGAGGTCGACGTCGGCGTCGGTGAGGTAGCCGCTCTCGATGTGCACGGACGTGTGATCGGCGGGCCCGGCGCTGAACAGGTAGGCGTCGGCCGACCGGGCGAGGTCGATGACGCCGGCGACGACGCGGTCGGACTCGATCGCCTGCTTGGTGGCGAGGTGCTCGAGGATGGCGGGGCTCGGCAGCAGGGTGGCGCTGCCGCCCCCCTTCTGCGCCATCGCGACGGCGGTGGCCGCCGCAGTGCCGGGACGCCGGTTGAGGCTGACTCCGCCGTTGATCTGCACGACGTTGACGCCAGTGGCCCAGCCGTTGCGCAGGTGCTGCGAGATCTCGAACAGGGTGCGTCCCCAGCTCACGCCGAGGGTGCGCGGCACGGGGCGGAGCGCCGTGAGGTAGTCGGCCGCGGCCTGGGCGGTACGGGACTGCAGCTCGTCGGGCGAGACCACGCCGGCCGAGGAGACGACGATCGCGTCGTCGAGCCCGCGCTCCTCGCGGAGCCGGCGCTCGATCGGCAGGCGACGGGCTCGCGGATGCAGGATCTCGATCCGGATGAAGCCGCGCTGCTTGGCCTGCGCGAGCAGGCGCCCGACCTTCCAGCGGGTGAGCCGGAGCGCCTGGCCGATCTCGTCCTGCGTCTTGTTCTCTTCGTAGTAGAGCTCCGCAGCCCGGATCGAGAGGAGTTCGTCGGTCTCGTCCATTGGCCCCCTTCCGACGTATCCAGCGTAGGCACGCACGGTGACGGCGGCAACATGCGCAGGCACTTCTGCTCATATGAGCAACGGGTGGACGTACGGCGCACCGGTGCGCGCACTCGGGTGAACCGATCAGGCGACCCGACGCTCGGACTGCTCGGCCGCCCACCGCGCGACCAGCGCACGCTGGCGGACGAGCACGAGCGCGCTCAATCCGACGAGGACGACGAATGCGATCGTCAGCGCGGTGAAGGCGAACCAGTTGTCGTCGAGCGCGAGCACGATGCCCGCCGAGACGGCGGCGATGGCGCCCGCCGAGATCTTCGAGCCCGCCTTCAGCCGGAGGGCGGGGCTGAGCCGCCCGTCGGGGGTGTCGGCCTGGGTCAGCAGCAGGTCGGCGAAGGCGTCGACCGTCGCGAACAGCGCCGCGGCGTAGGCGAGGGCGCAGCCCAATGCGCCCCAGAGGTTGGGTCCGCCCGATCCGCTCGCTTCCTCGGCGAGCACCAGCACGCCCTCCATGCGCGCAGTCTAGGGCGACGACGCCCGGCGCGACAGGGGCGGGATGCCGCTGCGCTGCGCCTTCAGCCGCACCGCTCGTCCTCGAGGTGGGCGGGTCGCGCCACGACGAGCCCGGCGATCGCCGCGGGGATCGCCGACGCGAGCAGGAGCAGCAGCGGGGCGGTCCACCCGCCGGTCCACTCGTGCAGCAGGCCGACCGCCAGCGGCGCGACCGCCACGATGAGGTACCCGGCCGACTGCGTGAATCCGCTGAGCGCGACCGCCCCGGCGTGCGTCCTCGTCCGCAGGTTGACGAGTACGAGCGAGAGCGGGAAGAGCAGTGGGCCCGTGCCGGCGAGCGCGACCCACACCCAGGTCGCCGTACCCGGCACGATCAGCAGCCCGAGGTAGCCGAGCACGAGGGAGGCCACGCCCACGGCGATGAGCGTGCGGATGCGACCGTGCCGCTCGGCGATGACGGGCACGACGAACGCGGCGGGCACGCCGACCGCCGCGTACAGGGCGAGCAGGGCGCCCGCCTCGGCCGGCGAGGTGCCCGCGGTGTCGGCGAGCATCGCGGGGAGCCAGGCGAAGATCGCGTACGCGTTGAATCCGGGCACGGAGAACACGAGCGCCAACGACCACGCCAGCGGTGACCGCACGGCGCGCCGCAGCATCCCGGGCTCCGCCTCCTCGGGCAGCTCGGCCGGGTCGGTGCGTCGCGGATGCAGCAGCAGCGCCGCCCACGGCACGAGCGCGAGCACCGCGAACACCGCCCACATCGCCAGCGACGCGCGCCACCCCGCCTCCTCCGCGACCGGCACCGCGACGAGCGGCGGCACGAAGGTGCTCACTCCCAGCGCCGTGACGTACAGGCTCGTCAGCTGCCCCACCCGGTCGGGGAAGTAGCGCTTGACGAGCGGCGGCAGCAGCACGTTGCCGACGCCGACCGCCGCGAACGTGAGTGCGCTCGCGGCCAGCAGCCATCCCGCCGACGGGGCGAGGCCGCGCCCGGCGAGGCCGATCGCGAGCGCGACGAGCGCGCCGAGCAGCAGCGGCTCGAGTCCGGCCCGGCGCGAGACGACCGGCGTGAGGATGCCGAACACCGCGTAGCAGAGCGGCGGCAGCATGCCGAGCAGGCCCACGAAGGCGGTCGACAGCGGGATCTCCTCCTCGACCCGGTCGAGGATGGGCGAGAGCGAGGCCACCGCGGTGCGCAGCGTGAACGCGACGAGCACGATCCCGACGAGCGCGAGGGCTCGTCCGGTCCAGAGCGGGCGAGCGGGCTCGGTCGTCACCTGCGAAGTCTAGGCTGGTCGCGTGGCCGACCTCTCCCGCTACCTGCCGCTCAGCCGCCGGCCCGACGTCGACGAGTCGGGCGTCACGGCCGACCGGCGCGCCGAGACGGCCGACGTGCTGACGGGGCTCGCGCGCGTGCTGCGCACCGGCGGCGAGCTGTGGTCGGCGCAGACCACGCGGTCCGGATGGCGCGTGGCCGACGTGGTCGCCGAGCTCGTGCAGGGGTTCGACCGCACCCGCACGCGCCGTGCGCTCGATGCGGCCGAGCGCCTCGTGCGCGGCGGCGAGGCGCGCCGCCTCGCCGAGCTGCCGAAGCTCTCCGGTCCTGCCGAGGCGGCCGACGCCCTCGAGGCCAGGGCGCGGGCCGTCCGCGATCGCGGGCGCCCGACAGGCGTCGTCGAGCTCGACGACGTGGTGGTGGCCGCGCTGCTCGTGGGCGATGCGGCATCCGTCGACGTGCCCATGTCGCCGGTCGCGTCGGGCGCCGTGGCGCTGCGCCGCGCCGCGGCAGCGCCCACCGAGATCCGAGCGGTCATCTCGGGCCACACGCTGCGGGCGACCGATGCCGGGTGGGAGTTCGGGCACGGCGCCCCGCTCGTCGACACGGCCGCCGGGCTGCTCCGCTTCCTCACCGGGATCGGCTCGGTCGCGCCGCACCCGCCCGGGCCCGGCGAGGCCGCAGGCCCCGCGTCGCGAGGCTAGGCGCGCTCGGGCTCAGCCGACGAGCTCGCGGGCCCGCTCGACGTCGCGGGCCATCTGGGCGATGAGCGGCTCGATGCCCTCGAACTTCTCCATGCCGCGGATCCGGTTCGCGAACTCGACCGCCACCATGTGGTCGTACAGGTCGAGGTCGCGGTCGAGCACGTACGCCTCGACCTGCTTGCGCGGCACGCCCTCGAACGTCGGGTTGTTCCCGACCGAGATCGCCGCCGGGTACCGCACGCCGCCGTCGACGAGCCACCCCGCGTACACGCCGTCGCCGGGGATGAACCCGTCGGCGTCGGGCGCGAGGTTCGCCGTCGGGTAGCCGAGTTCGCGACCGCGCTTGGCACCGTGCACGACGAGTCCGCTCACGGTCGGGACGTGGCCGAGCAGCTCGGCTGCGTGCTCGACGTCGCCGGCGTCGAGCAGCTCCCGGATCCACGTCGACGACACGCGTCGCCCGCCCTCGGGCACCACATCCTCGACGACGACGACCTCGAAGCCGAGCTCCTCGCCCTGGCGTCGCAGGAGGTCGACGTCGCCCTCGTTCCCGGCGCCGTACCGGAAGTCGTGGCCGACGAGCAGCACGCGCGCGCCGAGCGCCTCGACCAGGTAGCGCCGCACGAAGGCGTCGGCCGTGTTCGACGCGAGGCCGGCGTCGTAGTGCAGCAGCACGGTCGCGTCGAGCCCGGTCGTGGCGAGCAGCTCGAGCTTCTGCCGCGTGCTGACCAGCTGCGGCGGGCACCGGTCGGGGGCGTGGAACGCCGCGGGATGCCGGTCGAAGGTGATGGCGACCGCCTCGAGCCGGCGGGCCTCGGCGATCTCGCGCAGCTTCGCGATGACCGCACGGTGACCCTGGTGGACTCCGTCGAACTTGCCGATCGTGACGGCGGAGGGCCCGAAGCCGGCCGGCACCGCCTCTATCCCCGTGAAGGTCCTCACGCGGCACCCTCGCGCGCATCGGGCGCGACGGCCGCGTCGCCGGCACCGGCCGCGCCGGCCATGCCGCCCGCATCGGCCGGAGCGGGCCGGTGCCGGGCGAGCCACCACATGCCGAGCAGCGGCAGCACGAGCGGGATGAACAGGTACCCGCGCCCGAAGCCCGACCACACCGTGTCGTGCGGGAACAGGTCGGGGCGGATGACGCTGAGCGCGCCGATCACGACGACGCCCGTGAACTCGAACACGATGGTCGCCCACGCGATGCGATACCAGGTGCGGCCCGGTCGCACGAGGGCGATGGTCGCGACGATGTAGACGACCGCGGCGAGCGCCGAGAGCGAGTACGCGAGCGGCGCCTCGTCGAACTTCTCGACGATCTGCACGAGCGAGCGGCCGGTCGCGGCGAGCGCGAGGACCCCGTAGACGGCGACGAGCACGCGGCCGACGCCGCTCAGGCGCCCGGGACGCGTCGTTCGGGTCGGTTCGGATGTGGGCGTGCTCATGTCCGTCGATTCTCCCAGAAGCCGTATCACGCCTGCTGCACCGTCCATATCTGGAGCATCCGGTACACCATGACCGCGACGGCGAGCGCGGCCACGCCGCACACCACCGTCGCCCAGCGACCGCGGTCGACGAGCGCCCAGAACGCGGCGGCCGGTGGCAGCAGCACGGCGCTCACGAGGTAGACCCAGAACTCGAGCAGGCTGCCGGTCGGCGGGTTGCCGGCCGCGGGCGCGACGAGCGCGACGACCACCTGGACCACGAGCAGCACCTCGACGAGCGCCAGCGAGCCGAGCACGAGGTCGTTCGGCACGCGCCCGGCGAAGCCGAGCACGACGCAGAGCAGCCCGGCGACCACCGCGACCGCGACCTGCGTCCACGCGAACCACTCGATCATGCGCCCTCCTCGGCCGGGAACCCGGTGACCACCTTGAGCTGCGGCCCGCGCCGCTCGACGATCGCGACGAGCACGTCGCCCGGTCCGATCGCGGCGATCGGGGTTCCGGCGGCGGCCTCGACGGCAGCCGCAGGCGCATCCACCCGCTTGCCGTGCCGCAGGTCGCGCACGGCGGCGGCGTCGACCGCGACGGCGGGCAGCGCCCGTCGGGCGGCCTCCGCGGGGCCCACCCGGGCGGCGGCGACGTCGAGTCCCTCGAGTGCGCCGGCCTCGGCGACGTCGAAGCGGCCGATCCGGGTGCGGCGGAGCGCCGTGAGGTGGCCGCCGACGCCGAGGTCGGCGCCGAGGTCGCGTGCGAGCGCTCGCACGTACGTGCCCGACGAGCACGCGACGCGCACGTCGAGGTCGAGCCATCCGTCGCCCTGCCGGACGTCGAGCAGGTCGAACGCCGACACCGTGACGGTGCGCGCGGCGAGCTCGACGGCCTCGCCCGCGCGGACCCGCTGGTATGCGCGCCTGCCGTCGACCTTGACGGCGCTCACCGCGCTCGGCACCTGCTCGATGGTGCCCGTGAGGCGCGCCATCGGCTCGAGGACGGCCTCGCGCGTGATCGCGGCGACCGCCTCGGGCGGGGCCGCGTCGAGGGGCTCGCCCTCGACGTCGTCGGTCGTGGTGGCCCAGCCGAGCCGCACGGTCGCGAGGTACTCCTTGTCGAGGCCGACGAGGTGGTGCAGCAGGCGGGTGGACGACTCGACGCCGAGCAGCAGCAGGCCCGTCGCCATCGGGTCGAGGGTGCCGGCGTGCCCGACCTTGCGCGTCCCCGCGAGACGGCGGATGCGTGCGACCACGTCGTGGCTGGTCATCCCCTGCGGCTTGTCGACGAGGAGGATGCCGCTGTTCACGCCGTACAGGCTAACAGCGCGAGCGGATGGCACCCTCCGGCGGCCTACGCTGGTTCGGTGAGGATCGGCATCATCGGCGCGGGCGCGCTCGGCGGGACGTTCGCGGCGCTCCTCGCACGGGCCGGCCACGAGGTCGAGGTCACCGCGCGCGGCGCCGGCCTCGCGGCGATCCGCGAGGGCGGCATCCGGCTCTCGGGCGGATACGGCGACGCGCACGCGCGGCCCGCGGCGGGCGAGCGGCTGGCGGTGCGCCCCGACCTCGTGCTCGTGTGCACCAAGGCGCAGGATGCCGCGGAGGCCCTCGCCGCGAATGCGGCCCTCATCGACGGCGTGCCGGTGGTCGTCGTGCAGAACGGGCTCGACGGCGTCGCGACCGCCGAGCGGATCCTGCCCGCCTCGTCGTGCATGGGGATGCTCTCGATCATCGCGGCGAACTACACCGAGCACGGCGCCGTGCGGGTCACGACGACCGCGGCCAGCTACCTGGGCCGCGGCGACGGCGAGCCCGACGACGAGGTGCGGCGCGTGGCCGCGCTGCTCTCCGAGGCGGTGCCGGTCGTCGCGATCGCGGGCTTCCGCGGCGCGCAGTGGACCAAGCTCGTCGTCAACATGCTGAACGCCGTCCCGGCCATCGTCGGCCGGAGCGTGCAGGAGGTCGTGGACGATCGCGGCCTGCGGCGCGTCGTGGCCGCGTCGATGCGCGAGACGGTCCGGGTGGGCGTGGCCCGCGGCATCCGCTTCGGGTCGTTGCAGGGCCTCGGCGACCGGCGGCTGCGGTTCTTCGCCCGACTGCCGCTGGGGCTCGGCCAGCTGCTCCCCTGGTCGATGCGAGTGCGCATGGGTGACGTCCCCAACCTCGGCTCGACGCAGCAGAGCCTGCGGCGCGGGCAGCCCACCGAGATCGACTTCCTGAACGGCGCCGTGGTGCGCGAGGCGGCACGCGCGGGGCTCACGGCGCCGGTCAACCGCGCCCTCACCGAGCTCGTGCACGAGGTCGAGCGCACCCGAGCGCACCTGCCCGCCGAGCGCGTGCTGGCGGTGCTCCGGCGCTGACGGCGAGACGGTCGACCGCGCTCAGGCGGCGCTGCGGCGCGGGTGCGCCGGGTCGGCGAGGTCGACGACGATCGAGGCGACGTCTCGCGGGTCGGATGTCGCATAGGCGACGCGGTCGGCGGCATCCAGCGGGTCGCCGTCGACGGCGATCGCGAAGTCCCAGAGGTCGCGCAGCCGTTCGCGCAGCAGGAAGCGGCCGTCGAGCACGAGGATGGCGTCGGCCGGACCGGTGCGCCACTTCGGCTCGATCCAGGCATCGCGGGCGAGGTCGAACGCGCGCGTCACGAACGCCGTGGACCCCGCCATCCGGAACGGCTCGACGAGCGTGCGCTTCAGCGCCGACTCGTCGATGCCGTAGCCGTAGTAGCGGGCCGGCGTGTCGGGTCCATAGTCGGCCTGCGCCTCCCGCGAGCGGTGGAAGTCCTCGACGCTCGCGCGGAACACGTCGAGGTCGCGCTCGCGGAGCACGTCGGCCAGGTCGTCGCCGAGCTGCGTCTTGCCGCTGCGGACCGGGCCGTCGATCGCGACGATCACGCGGCCCCGCCCGGTGCGCGACAGCAGCTCGTCGGCCGTTTCGCGGAGGAAGGTCGTACGCGGGGTCGTGACCAGTCGCATGATCCGAGCGTAGGCCGGACGGGCGTCCGGGTCGATGGGTCCGAATAGGCTGGGCGGATGCCAGTGCACGTCGAGGTCCGCGACGGGATCGCGCCGGCTGTGGTCGAATGGTTCGCCGATGCGGCGCGTCCGCTGCCGTGGCGGGCGGCCGACGTGTCGCCGTGGGCGGTGCTCGTCAGCGAGTTCATGCTGCAGCAGACGCAGGTCAGCCGGGTGCAGCCGCGCTGGGAGGAATGGGTGCGGCGTTGGCCGACGCCGGCGGCCCTCGCGGCCGAGCCGCCGTCCGAGGCCGTGCGCGCGTGGGACCGCCTCGGCTACCCGAGGCGTGCGCTTTGGCTGCACCGTGCCGCGACCGAAATCGTCGAGCGGCACGGCGGCGAGGTGCCCCGCGACCTCGATGCCCTCCTCGCGCTCCAGGGCATCGGGCCGTACACCGCGCGCGCCATCGCCGCGTTCGCGTTCGGCGACCGGCACCCCGTCGTCGACACCAACACGCGCCGGGTCATCGCGCGTGCCGTCGACGGGAACGCCGAGGCCGGGCCGCCCGCGACCGTGCGCGACCTCGCCTCGATGGAGGCGCTGCTTCCGGAGGACCGCGAGGCGGCGCACCGGTTCAACGCGGGCGCAATGGAGCTCGGCGCGACGGTGTGCACCGCTCGCGCACCCCGATGCGACGCGTGCCCCATCGCCGATCGGTGCGCGTGGCGCGCCGCCGGCTACCCCGAGTACGACGGGCCCCGCCGTACCCGGCAGGCGCGATTCGAGGGCAGCGACCGCCAGGCGCGGGGCATGGTCATGCGCGAGCTCCGCACGGCCCACCACCCCGTCGCGCGTGAGGAGCTCGCTCGCGTGCTCGCCGACGACCCCCGGCTCGCGCGGGCACTCGACGGACTCGTCGCCGACGGGCTCGCCGTCGTCTCCGAGGGAGGCTACGCGCTGCCCGACGCGTAGCGGCCGGCCGTGCTCACCCGGCGGAGCCCACGAGACCCACGAGCAGGTGCGCCTCCACGGGTGCCGCACGCCCCGCGACCTCGAGCTCGCCGAGGGGCTCGGTGATGGCCGTCGCCCCGAGCCGATCCCGCGTGCCGGCCGCGATCGCGACGCCGCCGACCGGCGCGCGGTGCTCGATGCGCGACGCCACGTTCACCGTGTCGCCGATGACGGTGTACGTCCGACCTCCGCCGGTGCCGAGGATCCCCACGTTCGCGCGCCCGGAGTTCACCCCGACGCGGAAGCGCGGCCAGTCCGGGTGCGCCGCCGCGACCGCGCCCGTGGCCTGCTGCAACGCGAGCGCCGCGCCCGCGGCGCGGTGGGCGTGTGAGGCGTCCGACGCGGCATCCGATTCGAACACGGCCATGACGGCATCGCCGATCAGCCGGTCGATGCGGCCGCCGAAGCGCTCGACGAGCGGCGGGATCGCGTCGGTGAAGTACGTGTTGAGCATCGCCGTCACCTCGGCCGGCTCGTGCGACTCCGAGAAGCGCGTGAACCCCGCGAGGTCGGCGAACAGCACCGAGACGTCGCGTTCGCCCGCCGCCGTGTCGCGCGTGTACAGGCCGGCCCAGCGCTCCTCACGCCACGATCGCTGCGCCGCGATCGCGATGATCACGAATGCGGCGAGCATGAGCACGTGCCACTCCCACCACGACAGGTGCCAGTTCCGGCCGACGACCACCGCGATCTCGGCCTCGGCGAGGAGCGCGAAGGCGGCGGCGAAGGCCAGCGGGAGCGGCGATGCGGCGTGCCGCGGCATCCGCAGGTACCGCACGACCGCGAACGCGTAGCAGGCGAGCCCGATCGTGGCGAGCACGGCGAACGGCACGGTCGTGCGCTCGGGCGGCGCGGCCGCGTCGAGCGGACCGAGCCGCAGCAGCGACACGAGCCCCCAGAGCAGCATGAGCGCGACCAGTCCGCCGACGAGCCAGGGCGCGAGCCGCACCACCCTCGCGCCGCGCTCGCCGTCGAGGTCGAGGCTCGACCACGCCGCGAACACCGCGGCGACCGTGAGGCCGGCGGGCGTCGCGAGCGCGAACCCGGTGTTGCTCTCGGCGAGCAGCACGCCCGGCGTCGCGAGCGCGTGCAGCGCGAGGAAGCCCGCCGCGGCCAGGAACGACAGCGACACGAGCACCAGTCGCGCATCCCGGCGCAGCCGGGCCGCCGCGCCGACCGCCCAGGCGAGCGCCGCGTTGATCGCGCCCACCGCCAGCACGAGCCAGAAGTGCGTCGGCTGATGCTCCCATTCGAGGTCGAGCACCGGGCGCAGGATGAGCATCGCGAGCCCGATCATCGGCAGCGCCAGCGCCACGACCACGAGCGCCGTGGAACCCCGGGCCGGCGGCGGGGCCACCGGGCCCGTTCCCGGCGCGATCTCGCTCATCGCGCGGACCCGGACCCGGTGCCGGCCGCGGTCCCGGCGGCGGCCTCCGAGTCGGCGAGGTGGCGGTGCACCGACGACACCACGACCGACCCCTCGCCGACGGCCGACGCGACGCGCTTGACCGAGTCGCGACGCGCGTCGCCCACCGCGAACACGCCGGGCACGCTCGTCTCGTGCGGGAAGGGCGCCCGCTCGAGCGGCCACGCCCGGCGCCCGCCCTCCTCGACCACCGCGGGGCCGGTCAGCACGTAGCCCCAGCGGTCGCGCAGGATCTCCGGCGGCAGCCAATCGGTCCGGGGCGACGCGCCGATCAGCACGAACAGGCCGCGGCAGGCCTCTTCGCGCACCACGCCCGTTCCGCGATCGCGCACGAGGATGCGCTCGAGCGAATCCTCGCCGCCGCCCCCGACCACCTCGGACGCCGTGCGCACGACGACGCCCTGGGCGTCGAGCTGGTCGATGAGGTACTGCGACATGCTCTCGGCGAGGCCGGCTCCTCGGACGAGCAGCGTGACGGATGACGCGTACCGCGCCAGGTGCAACGCGGCCTGCCCCGCGGAGTTGCCGCCGCCGACCACGAACACGGGCTTGCCCGCCATGCCCTGCGCCTCGATGGCGGAGGCGCCGTAGAACACGCCGGCGCCCTCGAACCGCTCGAGCTCCGGCACGTCGATCCGCCGGTACGACACGCCGGTCGCGAGCACGACCGACCGGCACCGGATCTCGTCGCCGGGAGCCACGCCCACCACGAATCCCCCGTCGCGCCGCTCGATGCCCGTGGCCTCGCGCGCGTGCGCGAAGCGCGCGCCGAACACCCAGGCCTGCTGGTAGGCGCGCTGAGCGAGCTCGGACCCGGAGATGCCCCGCGAGAACCCGAGGTAGTTGCGGATCAGCGAGCTCGACCCCGCCTGCCCGCCGATCGACTCGCGCTCGATGACGAGCACGTCGAGCCCCTCCGACGCGGCGTACACCGCGGCGGCGAGCCCGCCCGGGCCGGCGCCGACGACCACGACATCGGCCACGCCGCCGGCGTCGAGCGCCGTCGTCAACCCGTACGCGGCCGCGAGCGTGGCGTTGTCGGGGTCGCGAAGGGCGCGGCCGTCCAGCAGCAGCACGACCGGTTCATCCGGCACGTCGGTGATGCCCGCCCGAGCAAGCCGTTCCCGCGCGGCATCCGACGCCGGATCGAGCCACTCGTGCGGCACGCCGCCCCTGGCGAGCAGGCTGCGGATCTCGTGCGTCCGGGGCGATCCCTCGCGGCCGACCACGGCGACCTCGCGGGGCCGCAGGCCGATCGAACGCTCCCACTCGAGCAGGAACTCCGTGATCGTGCGGTGGAAGTACTCGTCGGGCGAGTGCCACGGCCGGATGACGTAGTACTCCAGCTCGCCCGCGGCCATGAGCGAGAGGATCTCGGCGCGCACGGCGGCGTCGCCCCACTGGCCCCACTCGATGAGGCGCCCGCGGCGCACGTCGGGGAAGGCCCGCCGCGCGACCGCGAACACCGACCGGCCCTCGACCTCGCCCGCCCGGTCGGCGAGCAGGAGCGCGAGCAGGCCGCCTGCGTCGGCGAGCGCCTCGATGCGCCGGGCGGCGTCGAGCTCGTCGGTCGCCTCGTCGATACGGTAGTCGGACGCGTAGCGACGCGAGAGCTCCGCGACGATCGAGGACCGCGCCTCGGGGTCGTGCTCGACCACGAGGATGACCGGTGGCGACGCGTTCGACATGCCCACTCCTCCCCGGCAGGACACGGTCTTCCCCCGCCGCTCAGGGGACACAGTACTCCCGGCCGGCGGGCCGACGACAGGCACGGGGATGCCCCGGGGCCGATCGCCCCGGGGCATCCGTCATGCCGTCGTGCTCAGCTCGCGGTCGCGTCGGCCGCAGCCCGCTCGCGGTCGGCCTCGTCGACGGCGCGGAGGTCGAGGCCGCGCGTCTCCCGCGCCGCGGCCACGGCGACGAGGGTGATCACGCACGCGACCGCGACGTAGATCGCGATCGGCACGCTCGAGCCGAACTCTCCGAGCAGGCTCGTGGCGATGATGGGAGCGAGCGAGCCCGCGAAGATCGACGTGACCTGGTAGCCGAGCGAGACGCCCGAGTAGCGCATCCGCGTCGGGAACATCTCGGCCATGATGGCCGGCTGCGCCGCGTACATGAGCGCGTGGAAGACCAGGCCGAGGGCGATCGCGAGCCAGATCACGAACGGGTTCGCCGTGTCCATGAGCGGGAACGCGAAGAAGGCCCAGGTGGCGCCGAGGATCGCGCCGGCCGCGTACACGGGCTTGCGTCCGAGGCGGTCGGAGAGGCGACCGGCGACCGGGATGACGGCGAAGTGCACGGCGTGGGCGCCGACGAGGATGAGCAGCGTGTTCGCGGTGCCCTCCTGCACGACCTGCGTGAGGTAGACGATCGAGAACGTGACGACCACGTAGTAGAGGATGTTCTCGGCGACGCGCAGGCCCATGGCGGTGACGACGCCGCGCGGGTAGCGCTTGATGACCTCGAGCACGCCGTAGCTGGTGGCCTTGGCCGACTCGCGCTCGGCCTGCATCTCGAGGAAGATCGGCGCGTCGGTGACCTTGGTGCGGATGTACCAGCCGATGAGCACGATCACGGCCGAGAGCCAGAAGGCCACGCGCCAGCCCCAGCTGAGGAACGCCTCGTCGGAGAGCGTGGACGACAGCACGAACAGCACCAGCGTGGCGAGGAGGTTGCCGACCGGGACGGCCGCCTGCGGCCAGCTGGCCCAGAAGCCGCGGCTCTTCGACGGGCTGTGCTCCGCGACCAGCAGCACGGCACCGCCCCACTCCCCGCCGAGCGCGAAGCCCTGGAGGAAGCGCAGCAGCACGAGCAGCGCCGGCGCGAGCAGGCCGATCTGCGCGTACGTCGGCAGGCAGCCGATCAGGAACGTCGCGACGCCGATCAGGATGATGCTGAACTGCAGCAGCTTCTTGCGCCCGTACTTGTCGCCCAGGTGCCCGAAGACGATCCCGCCGAGCGGGCGAGCGATGAAGCCGACCGCGTAGGTCAGGAACGCGGCGATGATGCCCGCGTACGGGTCGTCGGACGGCGGGAAGAAGACCGTGCCGAACACGAGGGTCGCGGCCGAGGCGTAGAGGAAGAACTCGTACCACTCGACGACGGTGCCGGCCATCGACGCGGTGACGACGCGGCGGAGCCCCGAGGTCTCGGAGGCCGCGGTCGTCTCCCGGACGGATGCCTGGGTCATTCGATGCTCCTTTGCATGGAATTCGACGTAGGGGGATGTCGGACGCTCTCGCGTCAACGCCCGAGTCTGTCGTGCATCCTTCTGCATTCCAATGGCGAGATGTGCGACTGCGATGTGCGAAACTGCACATCGTGTCGCCGACCCCGCCCCGCCGCGCCCCGAGCGCGGACGACCTGATCGTGCTGCTGGCCGTCGCCCGTGAGGGCCGCTATACGAGCGCCGCCGAGCGGCTCGGCCTGAATCACACCACGATCGCGCGTCGCGTCGAGGCGCTCGAGCAGTCGCTCGGCGGGCGCGTGCTCGCCCGCGGCGCGGCCGGGTGGGTGCTCACCCCGCTCGGCGAGCACGCCCTCGCCGCCGCGGAGGACGTCGAGCGCGCACTGCGCCGACTCTCCCCCGACGGCGCGCCCGCCTTGGCGGGCATCGTGCGCCTCTCGGCCACCGACGGCTTCAGCGGGTTCATCGCGGCGCCCGCGATGGCGGCGCTGCGGGAGCGGCATCCGGATGTCTCGCTCGAGATCGTGACGGCCCAGCGCCGGGCTGCCCAGCAGCGGGTGGGCGTCGACCTGGAGGTCGTCGTCGGTCGTCCGCACGTGCAGCGCGCGGAGGCGATCCACCTCGGCGACTACGTGCTGGGCCTCTACGCGAGCCGGAGCCTGCTGGAGCGGAACGGCGTGCCGCGCTCGATGACCGACCTCGAGGGCGCCCCGCTCGTGTACTTCATCGAGTCGATGCTGCAGGTCGATGCGCTCGACGAGGCGCGGCGCTCGACGCGCGGCATGGTCGACGCCGTGGCGAGCACCAACGTGTACGTGCACGTCGAGGCGACGCGGGCCGGAGCCGGCTACGGCCTCCTGCCCGCGTTCCTCGCCGACGCGCACGACGACCTCGTCAGGCTGCTGCCCGACGAAGTCGAGGAACGGCTGCCGTACTGGCTCGTCTGCCGGCCCGAGGCGCTGCGCCAGCCGACGGCGCTCGCGTTCATCGCCGCGCTGCGCGCACGCATGGCGGAGGCCGCCGACGCCCTGCTCGGGCGCGGCCCGGCGCGGCCGGTCGGATAGCTTTGCCCGCGCCGACCGCGAGCCCGGCGGGGTTCAGGCCCGCTCGGCCTCGTCGGACTCGGCCTCGGCCTCCTCGGCCTCGCGCGGCTTGACGTACGGGTCGGCGTCGCCGGCGTACTCCGCGGTCGCGGCGACCGCGGAGGTCTCGGCGTCGCGTTGGCGCGCCTCGCGCAGGAGCTCCTCGATGTGCTGTGCGTTCTCGGGGATCGCGTCGGCGATGAACTCGAGGCTCGGCGTGAGTCGGGCCGTGATGTTGCGACCCACCTCGCTGCGCAGCATGCCCGTCGCGGCCTGCAGGGCGAGCGCGGAGTCGCGCCGCTCCTCGTCGGTACCGTAGACGGTGTAGAAGATGCTCGCGTGCTGCAGGTCGCCCGTCACGCGGACGTCGGTGATCGTCACGAACCCGAGCCGCGGGTCGCGCAGGCCCTTGTCGAGGCGCCGCGCGACGATCTCCTTGATGCGGTCGGCCAGCTTCCTGGCCCGCTGCGGATCGGCCATGGTGGCCTGCCTTTCCGTGGTGTGTGAGGCGTCGGGGCCCCGCTCATCGCGGTGGACGAACGGGGCCCCGTGCCGTGGCTGCTACGCCCGCGGCTTCTCGCGCATCTCGATGGTCTCGATCTCGTCGCCGACCTGGATGTCGTTGTACTTGCCGAGGCCGATGCCCGCCTCGAAGTCCGTGCGGACCTCGGTGACGTCGTCCTTGAACCGGCGCAGCGACTCGATCGCGAGGTTGTCGCCGACGACGACGCCATCGCGGATGACGCGTGCCTTGGCGTTGCGCGTAATCGTTCCCGACCGCACGATGACACCGGCGATGTTGCCGAACTTGGAGGAGCGGAACACCTCGCGGATCTCGGCGACACCCGACTGGACCTCTTCGTACTCGGGCTTGAGCATGCCCTTGAGCGAGGCCTCGATGTCGTCGATCGCGTTGTAGATGACGTTGTAGAAGCGCACGTCGACGCCCTCGCGGGCGGCGCGCTCGCGCGCCTTCACATCGGGTCGCACGTTGAAGCCGATCACGATCGCGTTGTCGATCGTCGCCAGGTCGATGTCGCTCTCGGTGACGGCACCCACACCGCGGTGGAGGATGCGCAGCTGCACCGACTCGTCGACCTCGATCTTCATGAGCGACTCCTCGAGCGCCTCGACGGCACCCGACACGTCGCCCTTGATGATGAGGTTGAGCGCCTCGACCTTGCCCTCCTCGAGCGCACGCGTGAAGTCCTCGAGCGAGATGCGCTTGCGGGCCTTCGCCAGCTGCGCGTTGCGCTCGGCGGCCTCGCGCTTCTCGGCGATCTGGCGGGCCGTGCGGTCCTCCTCGGTGACGAGGAAGGTGTCGCCGGCGCGCGGGACGCTCGAGAGACCCTGCACCTGCACCGGGCGCGACGGCGTCGCGGCGGCCACGGGCTCGCCGTTCTCGTCGCTCATCGCCCGGACTCGGCCGTACGCCGTGCCGGCGACGATCGCGTCGCCGACGCGGAGCGTGCCCGACTGGATGAGCACGGTCGCCACGGCGCCGCGGCCCTTGTCGAGCTTGGCCTCGATGGCGACGCCGCGCGCATCCTTGTCGGGGTTCGCGCGCAGGTCGAGCCCGGCGTCGGCGGTGAGGAGCACCGCGTCGAGCAGCTCCTGGATGCCGATGTTCTCGCGTGCCGACACGTCGACGAACATGACGTCGCCGCCGTACTCCTCGGCGACCAGGCCGAACTCGGTGAGCTGCTGGCGCACCTTGCCGGGGTTGGCGTCGGGCTTGTCGATCTTGTTCACCGCGACCACGATCGGCACGTTGGCCGACTGGGCGTGGTTCAGCGCCTCGATCGTCTGCGGCATGATGCCGTCGTCGGCCGCGACGACGAGGATCGCGATGTCGGTGACCTGCGCACCGCGGGCACGCATGGCGGTGAACGCCTCGTGACCCGGGGTGTCGATGAAGGTGATCGCCCGGTCGATGCCCTCGTGCTCGGTGTGCACCTGGTACGCACCGATGTGCTGCGTGATGCCGCCGGCCTCGCCCGCGACCACGTTCGCGTTGCGGATGGCGTCGAGCAGTCGCGTCTTACCGTGGTCGACGTGGCCCATGACGGTCACGACCGGCGGACGGGCCTGGAGGTCTTCGTCGGTCTCGTCCTCGAGCTCCTGGTCGAGGTCGATGTCGAAGCCCTCGAGGAGCTCGCGGTCCTCGTCTTCGGGCGAGACGACCTGGATCTTGTAGCCGAGCTCGGCGCCGAGCACCTCGAACGTCGCCTCGTCGAGCGACTCGGTCGCGGTGGCCATCTCACCGAGGTGGAACAGCACCGTGACGAGCGAACCGGGGTTCGCGTCGATCTTGTCGGCGAAGTCGGAGATCGAGGCACCGCGACGCAGTCGGATGACGGTGTTGCCGTCGCCGCGGGGAACGCTCACGCCGCCCAGCGACGGGGCCTCCCGCATCTCGAATTCCTGCCGCTTCGTGCGCTTCGACTTGCGGGCCTTGCTCTTGCCGCCACCACGGCCGAACGCGCCGGCCGTGCCGCCGCCGGGGCCGCGACCACGGCCGCCGCCGCCCGCGGGACGCGGGCCGCCGAAGCCGCCGCCAGGCGCACCACCGGGACGGAAGCCGCCGCCGGCACCGCCGGGACGGGGACCGCCGCCACCGCCGCCGGGGCGCTGGAAGCCGCCGCCGCCGGGGCGACCGCCCGCGCCGGCCGGACGCGGCGCACCCGGACGCGGGGCGCCGGGACGCGGCGGCTGGGGCCGCGGGATGTTGCCCGGGCTCGGGCGCTGGCCCATGCCCTGCGAGCTGGCGAACGGGTTGTTGCCCGGGCGCGGCTGGCCGGGGCGCTGCCCCATGCCCTGCGAGCTCGAGTAGGGGTTGTTGCCGGGTCGCGGCGCACCGGGTCGCGGCGCGGGACGCGGGATGGCCTGGCCGGGCTTGGGACCGGCGGGACGAGCGACGTCGCCGGGCTTGGGGCCGGCGGCCGCGGGCTTGGGCGCGGCGGGCGCCGCCGGCGCGGGCTGCTCCGAGGTGCCGGCGGACGCCTTCTCGGCGGCCGCCTGGGCGGCCTTCTGCTCGGCCTGCGCCTGGCGCTCGGCGACGCTCATGGGAGCGTCGGCCGGCGTCGCCGGCGCGGGGGCCGGAGGCTTCGGTCCGGGCTTGGGGCCCGGCTTCGCGGCCGCGGGCTTGGGTGCCTCGGCGGCCTTCGCCGCACCGCCGGCCGCCTCGAGGGCGGCACGAAGGCGTCGTGCGACGGGGGGTTCGATCGAGGACGACGGGCCCTTGACGTATTCGCCCATCTCCTTCAGCTTCTCGAGCGCGACCTTGCTGTCGACGCCGAGCTCGCTGGCGATCTCGTGTACGCGTGGTTTGGCAGCCACTTCTCTCCTGTTCCGGGTCCGCCCCGAAACAGGGGGACCATCAATGGCGGACGGGTCTCATTTCGAGCCGCTCATGAGTTGTCCATTAGCCGTTCAACCTTTTTTCCAGATCGGATGTGTCCAGCTCGCCCTGCACGCGGAGTGCGCGCCCGAAGGCGCGCCGTCGCTGGGCGAGTCGGAAGCACTCGAGCGTCGGATGCAGCCATGCGCCACGCCCGTCGAGCACCGCCGATTCATCGGCGAGGACTCGGGATTGCTGGGCGACGACCCTCAGAAGCGAGGACCGCGGAGCGCGCGAACGGCATCCGATGCACGTTCTGACGGGTTCCATCCTACACCTCCGGCCCGGACGCCCCGCCGCACCGCCCTAGCGGGGCCCGGGCCGGCCTCACGCCTGGTCGAGGATCGAGTCGGGCTGGATGTCGATCTTCGCTCCCGTGAGCTTGGCGGCGAGGCGCGCGTTCTGACCCTCCTTGCCGATCGCGAGCGAGAGCTGGTAGTCGGGCACGAGCGCGCGCACGGCACGCGTGTTCTCGTCGATGACGTAGGCGCTGGTGACCTTGGCCGGCGAGAGGGCGCTGGCGACGAACGTCGCGAGGTCCTCATTCCAGTCGACGATGTCGATCTTCTCGTTGCCGAGCTCGGAGGTCACGGCGCGCACGCGCTGTCCGAGCTCGCCGATGCAGGCGCCCTTGGCGTTCACGCCCGGCTGGTTCGCGCGCACCGCGATCTTGGTGCGGTGACCCGCCTCGCGGGCGAGCGAGACGATCTCGACGACGCCCGAGGCGATCTCGGGCACCTCGAGCGCGAACAGCTTGCGCACGAGCGCGGGATGGGTGCGCGACACCGTGATCGAGGGGCCCTTCGCGCCCTTGGCGACGCTCGTGACGTACACGCGGATGCGCTGGCCGTGCGGGTACTCCTCGCCCGGCACCTGCTCCTCGGGCGGGAGGATCGCCTCGACGGCGCCCAGGTCGATGTGCACCATCCGCGGATTCGGCCCCTGCTGGATGACGCCCGCGACGATGTCGCCCTCGCGCCCGCGGAACTCGCCGAGCACGGCGTCGTCGGCGAGGTCGCGCAGGCGCTGGTTGATGACCTGCTTGGCGGCGAACGCCGCGATGCGCCCGAAGTCGCTCGGGCTGTCCTCGGCCTCGCCGATGACGTCGCCGTTCTCGTCGTACTCCGGGACGTAGATCGAGACGTGACCGGTCTTGCGGTCGAGGTGCGCGCGGGCGCCCTTGGGGTTCGCGTGACCGTGCTGCGAGGGGTTGGTGTGCTTGAGGTAGGCCATCAGGATCGCCTGCTCGATGATCTGCACCAGTTCGTCGAACGGGATCTCCTTCTCGCGCTCCATCATGCGGAGCACGCTGAGGTCGATGTCCATTCCGGCCTCCTCTATTCAGCTCTTCTTCCGCGTCCCCTCGTCGGCGGAACACTCAAGCGTAGCGGATGACGCGGCGTCGGGTCATCCGCGCGGCCGCCCCGCTCCAGCCCGGGTCGCGCATCCGACCGCGTGGTTGCCGAGTCCCGCTCGGCTCTGCTGCCATGCTGGCCGGATGGACGCCGTCAACGACCTCGTGCTCGCCGCGGGCGACACCCTCTGGACCTGGATCGTGCTGCCCGTCGTGGTGGTGCTCGGCCTCTACTTCACTCTGCGCTCGGGCGTCGTGCAGTTCCGGCTGATCCCGGAGATGTTCCGTACGCTCACCGACAAGACGCCACGTGATGAGAGCGGCCGTCCGCAGTCGGTGTCGGCGTTCCAGGCGTTCACCATCTCGGCGGCATCGCGAGTCGGCGTCGGCAACATCGCGGGTGTCGGCACGGCGATCGCGATCGGCGGGCCCGGCGCCGTGTTCTGGATGTGGCTCATGGCGTTCGTCGGCGGCGCCTCGGCGTTCGTGGAGTCGAGCCTCGGCCAGCTCTTCAAGGTGCGCGACAAGGACGGGTTCCGCGGCGGTCCGGCGTACTACATCGAGCGCGGCCTGAAGGCCAGGTGGGCCGGGATCCTGTTCGCGGTCATCCTCATCCTGTGCTTCCCGTTCGCGTTCTCGTCGCTCCAGGCGAACACGATCAGCGCCTCGCTCACCGGGGCCGTCGCGCCCGACGGAGGCGGCGAGTGGATCGCCTGGATGGTCGGCGCGGTGCTCGCGCTGCTCACCGGGCTCGTCGTCTTCGGTGGCGTGCGCCGCATCGCGCACGTCACGCAGGCGGTCGTCCCGCTCATGGCGCTGATCTACCTGGTGGTCGGCCTCGTCATCGTCGCCCTGAACATCACCCGCCTGCCCGAGGTGTTCGCCTCCATCTTCACGGAGGCGTTCGGGTTCAACGAGGTCGTCGGCGCCACGCTCGGCACGATCATCCTCACCGGCGTCAAGCGCGGCATGTTCTCGAACGAGGCGGGGCTCGGCTCCGCGCCGAACGCCGGCGCGAGCGCGGCGGTCACCCACCCGGTCAAGCAGGGCCTCGTGCAGACCCTCGGCGTCTACTTCGACACCTTCCTCGTCTGCTCGATCACGGCGTTCATCATCCTGGTGTCGAATCCCGACCTCGCGAACGCCGAGCGCGGCATCGGCCTGACCCAGGCCGCGATGGTCGCGAACCTCGGCTCGTGGGCGAGCCTGCTCCTCACGCTCATCGTGTTCCTGCTCGCGTTCAGCTCCATCCTCGGCAACTACTACTACGGCGAGTCGAACATCGAGTTCATCTCGCCCAAGCCCTGGCTGCTCACGACCTACCGCTCGCTCGTGGTGGTGGCGATCTTCGTCGGCTCGATCGCCGGCGCCGACCTCGTCTGGAACACCGCCGACGGCATGATGGGCCTCATGGCGCTCGTGAACCTCATCGCGATCGCCCTGCTCTCGGGCGTCGCGTTCCGCCTGCTGCGCGACTACACGCACCAGCGCCGGCAGGGACGCGACCCCGTGTTCACGCGCGCGCTGCTGCCCGACGTCACGGGCATCGAGTGCTGGGTCGACGAGCGCTCCGTCACGGGCCCGATCGACCTGGCGACCGCGGCGCACCAGGCCGACAAGCACCGCGACCACCTGCACCACGAGGAGTGAACGACTCAGGGGGTGACGGATGCCGCGGCATCCGTCACCCCCTGAGTTCGCCGCGCTCAGCCCTTCCAGACCTGCACGACCGACGGGCGCGGCGCGGCCGCCGTGCCCTCGCCGTGCTGCTGGACGTAGTCGGGGAAGAACGAGACCTGCTCGTCGTAGGAGCCGTCCTCCCCCGGGTGCTGCACCGCGACGAACACCAGGCCCTCGCGGTCGTGGATCACGGGGCCGCAGGTCTCCGCGTCGCGGGGCACCGAGAGGAACTGCTGCACGTTCCCGCGCTCGGGTCCCTCGAGCGGCACCCGGAACAGGCCGTCGTTGTAGCCGATGGTGCTCGGCGCTCCATCGGTCGAGATCCACAGGTTGCCCTCGGAGTCGAACGCGACGTTGTCGGGGCACGAGATCGGCGACACCAGCTCCTTCGGGAAGCCGGCGAAGTACGTGTACGCCGTGGTCGACGGGTCGCCGCAGAGCAGCAGGATGCTCCAGCCGTACGTCTCACCCGCCTGGCCGGCCGTCTCGGTGATCTCGACGACGTGGCCGTAGCGGTTGCCCGTGATCGGGTTGACCTCGTCGACGGGCGCCGCGGCGCGGCCGCGGTTGCTGTTGTTGGTCAGCGCGAGGTAGACCTTGCCCGTGCGGGGGTTCGGCTCGACGTCCTCCGGGCGGTCCATCTTGGTCGCACCCATGAGGTCGGCGGCCAGGCGCGTGTAGACGAGCACCTGCTCGGTCGACATGCCGGGCACGACGCTCTCGCCGTCGCGGGTCAGGGCGATCCACTCGCCGCTGCCGTCGAAGGCGCCGTCGGACGGCAGGGTGCCCGCACCGGTGATCTCGCCGGCCGGCGAGTTGCCCGCGAAGCGCGCGACGAACAGGTCGCCCTCGCTCAGCAGCTGCATGTTCTTACTGCGCGCCCCGGTCGAGGTCGCGGCGGTGTAGCGACCCTTCGAGACGAACTTGTAGAGGTAGTCGTTGCGCTCGTCGTCGCCCATGTAGGCCACGACGCGGCCGTCCTCGGCGATCGTGACGTTCGCGCCCTCGTGCTTGAAGCGGCCCATCGCGGTGTGCTTCCTCGGCGTCGACGTCGGGTCGCCCGGGTCGATCTCGACGATGTAGCCGAAGCGGTTCGGCTCGTTGACGAACGCGGGGTCGTGCGCGTCGAAGCGCGGGTCGTACTGCTCCCAGCCCGTCGAGGTCGTCGAGGTCGAGGAGGCGCTGTACCGCTTCTGCTCGGCGGTGTCGGCAGCCCAGGCGAAGTAGCCGTTGAAGTTCTCCTCGCCCGAGAGCACCGTGCCCCACGGCGTCGTGCCGCCGGCGCAGTTGCCCAGCGTGCCCTTGACCCAGCGGCCCTCGGGGTCGTCGGCGGTCTTCACGAGGTCGGAGCCGGCGGCGGGGCCCGTGAGCTCGAAGACGGACTCGACCGTGAGGCGGCGATTGCGCTTCCCGTCGACCACGTACGTCCACGGGTCGCCGACGCGGCGGCGCTGCACCTCCACGACGGCCATTCCCATCGCCGCCTTGTAGATCTCGCCACGGCGACGCAGCTCGTCGGGGTCGCTCGTCGCGGGGAACATGAGGTTCGGGTTCACGTACTCGTGGTTCGTGACGAGCACGCCGCTCTTGCCGCTGGGGTCGGCGATGATGTCGAGGTAGTCGTTGTTGTACCCGAACTGCCCGGCCTGGGCCTCAGCGGTCTGGTGCTCGAAGTCGAACGACGGGACCGATGCGAACAGCGGGTCGCCCCAGCGGATGATCGGCTGCCAGCGGTACCCGGCGGGAACGGTGAACTCGTCGACCAGGCGGCCGACGGGATCGATCGGATCGAACGCGAGGCCGGCGGTGCCGGGCTTCGCGGCGAAGGCGGGGCTGACATCGCCGCCGCCCGCCGCGCCGCCGAGCACGAGGCCGATCGCTCCGGCCACGCCGAGGCCGAGCACGGACCGGCGCGAGATCGCCTGCGACGCGATGTCGCGGAAGTGGGCGTTGTCGGACGTGTTGCACTCGGGACCGAGGCAGGCGTCGGCGCACTTCAGCCGGCAGGTCACCGGCGAGCGCTTGCCGATCGCGTGCGCGACCGGGGTGAGGCGGAGTTCGGGGATGGTCATGGCAGCTCCTCGTTCAGTGCGCGGGGCAGCCGCGCGTCGGGCCGGAGGGACGCGCCGAGCCTCTCGGGAGCGGGTGTCGCGATGGCGGCACGCAGGCGTCCGCCGGGTGAACGCGGGCGGACCGCTGGGCGAACGGCCTCCGGCGCGGCCGGGGCCTAGCACCGCCGGAGACCCCCGCGCAAGGAGGAGCACCGGTCTGCCTCCCGAGCGCGCTTCCTCAGTACGCTGGCGGCATGACATCGGCAACCGGCAAGTCCGCCGCGAGCGCGGCGCAGAACTCGCGCGTCCTCGAGATGCTGGCCCGCATCGGCTTCGTCGTGCTCGGCATCGTCCACATCGTGATCGGGGCGATCGCGATCTCCGTCGCCCAGGGCGCCGGTGGCGAGGCCGACCAGGGCGGCGCGATGCAGCAGGTCGCCAGCTGGCCCTTCGGCCTGTTCCTCCTCTGGGTCATCGCGATCGGCCTGTTCGCGCTCGGGCTGTGGCAGATCGCGGAGGCGTTCCTCGTCCGCGAGGCCGACGACAAGAAGAAGTGGGGCTACCGCGTCAAGTACGTCGGCACGGCCATCGCGTACATCGCCATCGCGATCACGGCGCTCGTCTACGCACTCGGCGGGCGTTCCGACTCCGACCAGTCGACGCAGACCCTGAGCGCCCAGCTGCTGGCCGCTCCCGGCGGCGTGGTCCTGCTCGTGCTCATCGGGCTGATCATCCTCGGCGTCGGCATCGCGTTCGTGTACCGCGGAGCGACGCGGGCGTTCGAGAAGCGCCTCCTGCTGCCCGGCAGTGGGCCGGCCCGCAAGGGCATCATCACGTTCGGCATGGTCGGCTACATCGCCAAGGGCATCGCCGTGGCGATCGTCGGCGTGCTCTTCGTCGTCGCCGCGGTCACGGCCGATCCGGAGGCCGCCGGCGGGCTCGACGACGCCCTGAAGAGCCTCGCCGAACTGCCCTTCGGCGTCGTCATCCTCTGGCTCGTCGGTGCCGGACTCATCGTCTACGGCGTCTTCTGCTTCGCGCGGGCGCGCTACGCCAAGATGTGATCTCGCGCAGAACGCCCCCGGTCGCCCGATGGGCGCCGGGGGCGTTCTCGTGTCTCAGCGGCCGAGCGCTGCACGGACGCCGTCGATCGGCACGCTCGTGCGCTCCCCCGACTCGCGGTCCCAGACCTCGACGACGCCGTCGGCGACGCCACGCCCCGCGATGACGATCTTCGGCACGCCGATCAGCTCGGCGTCGGCGAACTTGACACCCGGCGAGAGCTTGGGGCGGTCGTCGTAGAGCACCTCGAGGCCCGACGCCTCGAGGTCGGCGACGACGCGCTCGGCGGCGTCGAACGCCGCGGCATCCTTGCCGGTGGCCAGCACGTGCACGTCGAACGGCGCGACCGCGGCGGGCCACACGAGGCCCTTCTCGTCGTTGTGCAGCTCGGCGATGATCGCGAGGATGCGGGTCACGCCGATGCCGTACGAGCCCATGGTGACCGTCGCGAGCTTGCCGTTCTCGTCGAGCACCTTGAGGCCGAGCGCGTCGGCGTACTTGCGGCCGAGCTGGAACACGTGGCCGATCTCCATGCCGCGCGCGATCTCGACCGGGCCCGAGCCGTCGGGCGCCGGGTCGCCGTCGCGGACGTTCGCCGCCTCGATCGTGCCGTCGGCGATGAAGTCGCGGCCGGCCACGAGCCCGAACACGTGCTTCTCGTCGAGGTTGGCACCCGTGATCCACTCGGTGCCGTCGACCACGCGCGGGTCGACGAGGAAGCGGATGCCGGTCGAGGACTCCGCCCCGAGCACCGCGCCCTCGGGCGACCACGGACCGATGTACCCCTTGACCAACCCGGGGTGCCTCGCGAAGTCCTCCTCGGTCGCGGCCTCGACCTCGGCGGGCGCGAACGCGACCTCGACGCGCTTCATGTCGACCTCGCGGTCGCCGGGCAGGCCGACGACGACGACCTCGCGCGCGCCGTCGACGTGCGTGAGGGCGAGCACGACGTTCTTCAGCGTGTCGGCGGCGGTCCAGGATCGGCCGTCGGGACGCGGGTACTCGGCGTTCGCGAGGTCGACGAGCGTCGCGATCGTGGGCGTGTTCGGGGAGTCGAGGATAACGGCCGGCGGCAGCCCGTCGAACGGGATCGGCTCGGGCGCGAGCGTGACGAAGGCCTCGACGTTCGCGGCGTAGCCGCCCGCCGTGCGGACGAACGAGTCCTCGCCGACGGGGGTGGGGTGCAGGAACTCCTCGCTCTTCGAGCCGCCCATAGCGCCCGCGTCGGCCTGCACGATGACGTAGTCGAGCCCGAGCCGGGCGAAGATACGCTCGTAGGCGTCGCGCTGCGCCTGGTAGCTCGCGTCGAGCCCGGCGTCGGTCACGTCGAACGAGTAGGCATCCTTCATGGTGAACTCGCGGCCCCGGAGCAGGCCCGCACGCGGCCGAGCCTCGTCGCGGTACTTGTCCTGGATCTGGTAGATCGTCAGGGGCAGTTCCTTGTACGACGAGTAGAGGTCCTTCACGAGCAGCGTGAAGACCTCCTCGTGCGTCGGCGCGAGCAGGTAGTCGGCCTCCTTCCGGTCCTTCAGGCGGAACAGCGCGTCGCCGTACTCGGTCCAGCGGCCGGTCTGCTCATAGGGCTCGCGCGGCAGCAGCGCCGGGAAGTGCACCTCGTGCGCTCCCGCGGCCTCCATCTCCTCGCGGATGACGCGCTCGATCTTCGCCTTCACGCGCAGGCCCAGCGGCAGCCACGCGAACACGCCCGGCGCCTGGCGCCGGATGTAGCCGGCGCGCACGAGCAGCTTGTGGCTCGTGACCTCGGCGTCGGCAGGGTCTTCGCGGAGCGTGCGGAGGAAGAAGTTCGTCAGGCGTGTGGGCACCCGAGAATTCTACTGACGACGGATGCCGCGCCCGCGCGCCGCTCAGACGCCCTCGTCGTCGTCCTCCTCGTCCTCCATGGCGAAGTGGTCGGATCCGCTCACCTTGCTCGCGGCAGGGCCGGCGGCCAACGATGGACTAGGAGGTGACCACCTGCGGCGTGCCCACGGGCGCGTCGACGCCCATCTCGTCGGCGATGCGGTTGGCCTCGGCGATGAGGGTCTCGACGATCTCGGCCTCGGGCACGGTCTTGATGACCTCGCCCTTGACGAAGATCTGGCCCTTGCCGTTGCCGGATGCCACGCCGAGGTCGGCCTCGCGCGCCTCGCCCGGGCCGTTCACCACGCAGCCCATGACGGCGACGCGCAGCGGCACGCTCATGCCCTCGAGCCCGTCGGTCACGTCGTTCGCGAGCTTGTACACGTCGACCTGTGCTCGCCCGCACGAGGGGCACGACACGATCTCGAGCTTGCGCTCGCGCAGGTTCAGCGACTGCAGGATCTGCAGCCCGACCTTCACCTCTTCGACCGGCGGAGCCGAGAGCGAGACGCGGATGGTGTCGCCGATGCCCTCGGAGAGCAGGATGCCGAACGCGGTCGCCGACTTGATCGTGCCCTGGAACGCGGGCCCGGCCTCGGTCACGCCGAGGTGCAGGGGCCAGTCGCCGCGTTCGGCGAGGAGGCGGTAGGCCTTGACCATCACGATCGGGTCGTTGTGCTTGACCGAGATCTTGAAGTCGTGGAAGTCGTGCTCTTCGAAGAGGCTCGCCTCCCAGACGGCCGACTCGACGAGCGCCTCGGGGGTCGCCTTGCCGTACTTCTGCAGGAGCCGCGGATCGAGGGAACCCGCGTTGACGCCGATGCGGATCGAGACATCGGCCGCCTTGGCGCGACGCGCGATCTCGGCCACCTGGTCGTCGAACTTGCGGATGTTGCCGGGGTTCACGCGGACGGCCGCGCACCCGGCGTCGATCGCCGCGTAGACGTAGTTCGGCTGGAAGTGGATGTCGGCGATGACCGGGATCTGGCTCTTCTTGGCGATGATCGGCAGCGCCTCGGCGTCGTCGCGGCTCGGAACCGCCACGCGGACGATGTCGCAGCCCGACGCGGTGAGCTCGGCGATCTGCTGCAGGGTCGCGTTGATGTTCGGCGTCGGCGTCGTGGTCATCGACTGCACGCTCACCGGGGCGTCGCCGCCGACGAGGACCTTGCCCACCTTGATCTGCCGGGACTTGCGCCGGGGCGCGAGGACTTCGGGGACCTTGGGCATTCCGAGATTCACTGCAGGCACCGTGTCAGTCTAGGACCGGGCCGCTGGAGACCTCCTCAATCGAACGGATGCTTCGGCGGTCGCCTCAGCGGTCGCGGCGCCCGGACTCCTCGGCGGCCTCGCGTTCGGCGTCATCGGCGTGCGCCTCGCGGATCTTCCGGCCGAGCTCGATGTCCTCCCGCTCCTTCTCCTCGGCCTTGTCGATCTTGCGCGTGTCGCGCGGCGGCAGCTGGATGCGCTCCTCGGCGGGGATGCCGGCCTGCAGTTCGCGGCCGCGCTCGAGCTCGGCGTCGAACTCGGCCCCGAACAGCAGGGCGTTGTTGGCGATCCAGAGCCAGAGGAGGAAGACGATCGCGCCCGCCAGCGAGCCGTACGTGCGGTCGTAGTTGGAGAAGTTCGCGACGTAGAGCGCGAATCCCGCCGACGCGATCACCAGCACGAGGATCGCGAGCAGGGCGCCGAGGCTCACCCAGCGGAACTTGGGCTGCTTCGCGTTGGGCGTCGCGTGGTAGAGCAGCGCGACGATGAGGATCACGACGAACGCCAGCAGCGGCCACTTCGCAATCTCCCAGACCGTCCGGACCGCCTCGCCGAGCCCGAGGGCGTCGCCGATGGCATTCGTGATCGGACCCGAGACCACGAGGATCACGGCGACGATTGCGAGCAGGAGGACCGAGGCCACGGTGACCCCAAGCTGGATCGGCCGCAGCTTCCAGAACGGCCGCCCCTCCTTGATCTCGTAGATCCGGTTCATGGCCCGGCCGAAGGCGCCGACGTAGCCGGACGCCGACCACAGCGCGATGACCAGACCCGTGATGAACCCGAGGCCGGCCGCGGGCGAGTCGGCGAACCGTTGCAGCGGCTCGCTCAGGACGTCGAGCACCTGCGGCGGCGCGATGCCCTCGAGCACGCCGAGCAGCGCGTTCGTCCCGCCGCCGCCCTGCCCGACCAGCGCGAGCAGGGAGGTGAGCGCGAGCAGGCCGGGGAACAGCGCGAGCACGCCGTAGTACGTCAGCGCCGCGGCGCTGTCCTGGCATTCGTCGTCGATGAACTCGCGGAAGGTCTTGCGGAACACGTACTTCCACGACCGCTTGGACACCTCCGGCGGCGAATCCGGCTTCCGGGCATCCTCCGGGTCGGGGGCGATGCGGTCGTCGCGGACGGCGCGGTCGGTCATGATGCCTCCTCCGGCACCCGTCCCCCAGTCGCCATCCCATCTTCCGAGGCGGTGCCGGATCCGCGCGAGGGACTGGCGTCATCGGAGCGCGACGCCTATCCTGCGGGGTTCACGCCGCGGCGGACTCCTCTCCCGACAGCTGGGCGACGAGCTCGGCCACGAATCGCGCCTGGTCCTCGAGGTGCGGCGAATGCCCGCACGCCTCGAAGACGACCTCGCGGTACGCGCCGCCGCGCGCGGCGTAGCGGTCGAGCACCGCCCGGGTCTGCGCGATCATCGGCTGCGGCGGGGCGACTTCCGCCCCCGGCCAGCCCGGGATGACCCCGAGCGCGCCGAGGTGGTTGAGGTCGAACAGCGACGTGTCCGACACGATGACGTCCTGGGCGCCGCGGATCCACAGGATCGGCGGCTTGCGCTCGAGATCGGCGACGCCGCTCACGTCGAAGTTGGTCGGGGCCATGGTGTTGAGCACGCCGCGGTCGCCCGGCGCGAAGCCCGGCCAGTTGTCGGAGGTGCGGGAGTCGCCCGGGTAGTTGTGCTCGCCGATCGCCGTGGTGAGCATCGACTCGACCCACACGTCGTCGTGCTCCGAGCTGAATCCCGGCGCCACGTACGTCTGCAGGTACACCGAGCGCGGCGAGGCCGGCGCCTCATCCGTGCGGTCCCCGGCCTGGATGCGCGCGATGAAGTCGGGGTTCGCTCCCCCGCCGCCCGAGCCGGCGGCGTCGTCGGTGAGCGGCCGCCCCGCGGCATCCGTCGCCCCGAAGCCGTAGGGCGAGACGGGGTTCACGAGCGTGACGGATGCCACGGGCGGCTCGTGCTCGAGCAGGGCCTGCAGCACGACCCCGCCGCCCATGCTCCAGCCGACGAGGTGCACGTCGTCGAGGTCGAGCTCGCCGATCACCGACGCGAGGTCCTCGGCGTAGTCGCCGAGCCCGCGGGTCGCATCGACGGGCAGGATGTCGCTGCCGCCGAAGCCGCGCAGGTCGACCGCGAGCGCGCGCACGTCGTCGGGCAGGGCGAGCATCGTCGGCTGCCAGAACAGCGACGACGACACGTTGCCGTGCACGAAGAGCACGGTCCGCGGCGCGCCGGCCGCGGCATCCGCCGGGCGTTCGAGCACCTGGGCGGTGTAGCGGGGCGTGGCCACCCGGTGCGCGGTGATGCCCGGCAGGATCGTCGCGGTCATGCGAGCACCTCCACCGAGGAGGTGTCGAGCGGCGGCTGGGTCTTCTCCACGACCTCGTCGACGCTGACGCCGGGCGCCACCTCGACGAGCTTCAATCCGTCGGGCGTGACGTCGATCACGGCCAGGTCGGTGATGATGCGGTCGACGACGCCCCTGCCGGTGAGGGGCAGCGAGCACGCGTCGACGATCTTCGGCGAGCCGTCCTTCGCGACGTGCTCCATGAGCACGATGCGGCGGCGGGCGCCGTGCACGAGGTCCATCGCGCCGCCGGGACCCTTGACCATCTTGCCGGGGATCATCCAGTTGGCCAGGTCGCCGTCCTTCGACACCTGCATGGCGCCGAGGATGGCCGCGTCGACCTTGCCGCCGCGGATCATGCCGAAGCTCGTGGCCGAGTCGAAGTAGGCCGCACCCGGCAGCACCGTGACGGTCTCCTTCCCGGCGTTGATGAGGTCGGGGTCGACCTGGTCCTCGGTCGGGTACGGGCCGACGCCGAGGATGCCGTTCTCGGACTGCAGCACGACGGTGACGCCGTCGGGCACGTAGTTCGGCACGAGCGTCGGCAGGCCGATGCCGAGGTTCACGTACGAGCCGTCGGCGAGCTCCTTCGCCGCACGCGCGGCCATCTCGAGGCGGGTGAGCGCCATGTCAGTTCCCCTCTCGAACCGTGCGGCGTTCGATCCGCTTCTCGATGCCCCTGCCGACCTCGACGATGCGGTCGACGAAGATGCCGGGCAGGTGCACCGCGTCGGCGTCGATCCCGCCCGGCTCGACGAGCTCCTCGACCTGCGCGATGCACACCCGGCCGGCCATCGCGGCCAGCGGTGAGAAGTTGCGGGCCGACTTGTCGAACACCAGGTTGCCGTGCCGGTCGCCCTTCAGCGCGTGCACGAGCGCGAAGTCGGTCGTGATGGCCTCCTCGAGCACGAACTCGGCCTCCTCGCCGCGCACCGTGAAGGTCTGCACGGGCTTCGGCTTCGACGCGACCGCGATGGACCCGTCGGCGGCGTACTTCTGCGGCAGGCCGCCCTCGGCGACCTGCGTGCCGACGCCGGTCTGCGTGAAGAACGCGGCGATGCCCGCGCCGCCCGCGCGGAGCTTCTCGGCCAGCGTGCCCTGGGGGGTGAGCTCGAGCTCGAGCTCACCAGAGAGGTACTGCCGCTCGAACTCCTTGTTCTCGCCGACGTACGACGAGGTCATCTTGCGGATGCGGCCCTCGGCCAGAAGCACGCCGAGTCCCCAGTCGTCGACGCCGCAGTTGTTCGAGACGACCGAGAGCCCCCCGACACCGCGCTCGAGCAGCGCCTGGATCAGCACCATGGGGATGCCGCAGAGCCCGAATCCGCCGACGGCGAGCGACGCGCCATCCGGGATGTCGGCCACCGCCTCGGCGGCGGATCCGACGGTCTTGTCCAATGTCATCGTGTGACCTCCTTGTCAGCGACGGCGGTGACGGATGTCGCGGCGTCGGCCTCGGCCAGGCGCCGCGCGACGACCGCGGCGACCTGCGCCGCCCCGGCCTCCGTCATGACGATCGTGTAGTGGTTGCACCCCGCGACCTCGGTGACGCGGAGCGCCGGCATCCGTTCTGCGAACGCCGCCACCCGATCGCGAGGGTACAGGGCTTCGGGCTGGTCGAGCAGCCCCCGCTCGGCGCGCAGGAAGTCGACCGGCGCGGCCAGCGACGCGAGCTCGTCGGCGTACCCGTCGCTGCCGTCGAGCTCGAGCACGTTCTGCGCGACCGCCTCCGCCACCGACGACGAGCGGAGCTCGGGCGGCGTGCCGACGAGGTCGTACGCGACGTAGTCGGCGAGATGGTCGTCCCAGGCGGGACCGATCGCGGGGTGCGCCTTCCAGAAGTCGACGTACGCGGCCGGATCGGCGAACCGCATCTCGAGGCGCGCCAGCGCGGGGCCGAGCACCGCCGCGGCCACCTCGTCGGGTGCGAGCCCGTCGGGGTGCGGGATCGGCAGGCCGCCGTCGACGAGCACGAGGCCCGCGACCCGGTCGGGATGCGCGGCGGCGAAGCGCACGGTGACGAACGCACCCATCGAATGACCCAGCACGAACGCCCGGTCGATGCCGAGCGCGTCGAGCACGCGCGCCTGGTCGTCGGCGTGGTCGCGCAGCGACCACGGGCCGGGCAGCCCGTTCGAGCGTCCGCGACCTCTGAGGTCGGGTGCGACGATGCGGCGTTCCGGCAGCGCATCGGCGACGTGGTGCCAGGCCCGGTGGGTCGCGGTGATGCCGTGAAGGGCGAGGATGGGCGTGCCCGCGCCATCCGCCCGCCACTGGCCGCCGACGAGTTCGCCGCCCCGGACGGATGCGACGAACGGAGAAGGGTCGGTCATCGGGCGCTCCATCCGCCGTCCATGGTGTAGCTCGCTCCCGTGACCATGCGGGCGTCGTCGCTCGCGAGCCAGCGCACGAGGCTCGCGACCTCGCCCGGCTCGACGAGGCGCTTGATGGCCGACTCGGTGAGCATGACCTTCTCCACGACGTCCTCCTCGGGGATGCCGTGCACCTTCGCCTGGTCGGCGATCTGCTTCTCGACGAGCGGCGTGCGCACGTACCCCGGATTGACGCAGTTCGAGGTGACGCCGTGCGGACCGCCCTCGAGCGCGGTCACCTTCGACAGGCCCTCGAGGCCGTGCTTGGCCGACACGTAGGCGGCCTTGTACGGCGAGGCGCGCAGCCCGTGCACGCTCGAGACGTTGACGATCCGGCCGAAGCCGCGGTCGTACATGCCCGGCAGCGCCGCGCGGATGAGCAGGAACGGCGCCTCGAGCATGACGCGCAGGAGGAGCGAGAAGCGCTCGGGCTCGAACTCGTCGATGGGGCGCACGTGTTGGAGCCCGGCGTTGTTGACGAGGATGTCGGCCTCGAGCGACAGCTCGGCGAGCGCCGCGGTGTCACCGAGGTCGACCGTCCAGGCCTCGCCGCCGATCCGGTCGGCGACGGACGCCGCGGCCTCGCCGTCGAGGTCGGCGATCGTCACGTGCGCGCCCGCGTCGGCGAGCGCCTCGGCGCACGCGAGCCCGATGCCGCTCGCGCCGCCGGTTACGATCGCCCGGCGTCCGGCCAGGCCGCCCGGCCCCCTCGATCCGGTCGGTTCGGTCATGAATCCTCCTCATCGCCGCGGCGCGCGCCCCTCCCCAGGGCGCCGCCGATGAACCGCATCATCTCGTCGAGCACGTGGTCGGGCACCGCGCTGGTACCCGAGGCGAGCGGGTCGGCGGCGTCGCCGCTCCCGTTCGCGCCGTCGCCCCAGAGCACCCACCGCATGCCGATCATCTCGCCGATGCCCATGAGCGCCCACGCGGCCACGGTCGGGTCGATGTCGCCGATCTCGTCGTCGAGCTGCGCCAGGCGGAGCCCGTCGATGTAGCCCTCCACGATCCGCGTGTAGTGCAGGCGCAGCGCCTCGGGCGACACGAACTCGGCCTCGCGCACGATCCGGTACAGCGCCGGATGCTCGGCCGTGAAGCGGAAGAACGCGGCGAAGCCGGCGCGTTCTGCCTCGAGGCGGGTCGTCGCACCCGCGGCGCCCTCGCTCATCGCCTGGCGCACGCGGTGGTTCAGGTCCTCGACGAGTTCCTCGAACAGCTCGAGCTTGGAGTCGAAGTACAGGTAGAACGTGCCCTGGCCGACGCCGGCGCGGTCGGTGATGCGCGAGACGGATGCCTCCGTGTAGCCGTGCTCGGAGAACACGTGCTCGGCGGCCTCGAGCAGCCGGCGCCGGGTCTTCTCGCCGCGGGCGGTGCGCGGTGCCGCGCTCATGCGTCGATCCCCTCGGGCCGGGATGCCTCGTCGAGCCGCGCGGCTCGCTCGGCGAGGACCCGCCGCAGCGTCTTGGTCGCCGCACCGCGCGGGATCTCGTCGATGAAGTGGATGTCGCGCGGCACCTTGTAGCCGGCGAGCGAGCCGCGCGCGAACTCCGTCAGCTCCGCGGCATCCGTGATCGCACCGGGCCGCAGCACCACCCACGCCGAGCCCGCCTCGCCCCAGCGCTCGTCGGGCACGCCGACGACCGCGACATCCGCGACCGCGGGGTGGGCGATGAGCACCGACTCCACCTCGGCCGGCGAGACGCCCTCGCCCCCGGAGATGTAGACGTCGGTGAGCCGGTCGACGACGGTGAAGTAGCCGTCGGCATCGCGGCGGACGAGGTCGCCCGTGTGCAGCCATCCGCCGTTGAGCGCGGCCGCCGTGGCGTCGGGGTCGCGGAAGTAGCCCGCGAACACACCGGGACCCGAGACCAGCAGCTCGCCCTCGGCCGGGCCGTCGAGGAGCTCGCCGGTGGCCGGGTCGGCGACGGCGACGTCGACGTGCGCGTACGGCAGGCCCGCGGAGCCCACGCGCGAGGTGGCCTCGCGGTCGGGCAGGCAGAGCACGTTCGGGGACGCCTCGGTGAGCCCGTACCCCTGGGTGAGCGCCACGCCCCGGCGGTGCCACGTGCGCAGCAGCGCCGGCGGCATCGGCGCGCCGCCGACCACGGCGTGGCCGAGGCTCGACAGGTCGGTGCGCTCGAAGTCGGGGTGCTGCGCGAGGAACAGGTAGTTCGCGGGCACGCCCATCATGGTCGTGATGCGGCGCTCGGCGATGAGGTGCAGCACGCGGCCCGGGTCGAACGTGCGCTCGAGCACGACCGTCGCGCCCGCCCACCAGGCCAGCAGGGGCTGGATGTTCCAGCCGCCGACGTGGAACTGGGGCATGACGGCGAGCACGACGTCGTGCTCGGCGATCGGGATCGTCTTGGAAAGCGACAGGTTCGTCCAGAAGCAGTTCGCGTGGGTGAGCACGGCGCCCTTCGGCCGCGACGTGGTGCCCGAGGTGAACACGATGAGCAGGGCGTCGTCGTCCCGCACGTCGAGTCGCGTTCCGGGGGCCTCCGCGCGACCGGCCGGATGCGGCACGCGCTGCTCGACGCCGTGCGCGCCGAGGGCCGCGACCGGCAGCCGCCGCGCGAGCCGGTCGAGCGTGGCCCGAGCCGGCGACTGGAACTCCTCCTCGACGAGCAGGAGCGCCGGCTCGGCGATCTCGAGCTGCTCGGCCAGCTCGCGCGGTGACAGCCGCCACGACAGCGGGACGAGCGCGAGGCCGGCCTTGGCGCACGCGAAGAACAGCACGACGTGGTCGGCGCTGTTGCCCGTGACCGTCGCCACGCGGTCGCCGATCGCGTAGCCCGCGTCGCGGAACGCCGCGGCCAGCCGCGCCGCTCGTTCGTCGAGCTCGCGATACGTGACGACCACGCCGCGGTCGTCGATCGCGACGGCGTGGGGGGCGGTGCGGGCGCGGTCGGCGGTCCAGCGCCCCAGCGTGCCGGGTCCGTCGGCGCTCCTCAGTCCGTCAGGCATCGACGGCCTCCTCCGGCTCCACCGGGTGCTGCTTCCGCCCGGAGGCGATGCGGCCGGGGAGCCCGGCGATGCCCCCGGGCAGGAACAGCACCACGAGCACGAACAGCGTGCCCAGGATGAACAGGGGCTCGGACAGCGGAACCCGGAGCACGTCGGGCAGCGCGGCGACCGCGTCGGATCCGGCGAGCGCCGTGAGGCGCTGGTCGAGCAGTGTGTAGACGATACCGCCGACCACGGCGCCCCAGCGCGCCCCCACACCGCCGAGCACCACGATCACGAGGAGCGTCAGGGTGAAGTCGGCGGTGGCGATGCGCGGCGCGGCGCCCGACTGCAGCAGCAGGTAGCCCATGCCCGCCACCGCCGCGAGCACCGACGCGACGATGAAGACGAGCAGCTTGACGTCGTAGGGGCGCAGGCCGATGACCCGGACGCGCAGCTCGTTCTCGCGGATCGCCTCGGCGACGTGGCCGGCGCGGCTCCGCTCGACCCAGAGCACGACCAGGTAGACGACGACCAGGATACCGAGTGCCATCCAGTAGAGGTTGCGGGTGTCGACCACCCCGACGAGCTCGGCGGGCACGTGCGTGGTGTCGAGCGGGATGCCCTCGTCGCCGCCCGTGGCGCTGCCCGGGTTGCGCCGGATGAGCACCGACCCGGCCTGCGCGAAGGCGAGCGTGACCATCGCGAACGAGATGCCGGTCACGCGCAGCGCGAGTGAGCCGACGGTCGCGGCGAGGACGAACCCGAGCACGAGCGTCGCGCCGATGGATGCCACGAAGATCACCGGGCTCGGCCAGTCGGATGGTCCGAACGCCTCGAGCGTCATCGCGAGGCCGTAGGCGCCCGCGGCGAAGAACAGCGCGTGGCCGAACGAGAGCAGCCCGGCCAGGCCGAACATCATCCGGTAGCTGAGTGCGAGCGCCGCGATGAGCAGCGCGAACGCGAGCAACTGGAGGGTGCCCGGCGTGTACGTCGGGCCGGGCAGCACGCCCGGGATGTCGATCGCGAACAGCGGGAGCACCGCGAGCACGACGACGAGCAGGATGCCGCCGACGAGCAGGCGGAGCGACGTGGCGGTCATGCGACGGTTCATGCGGCCTTCCCCATGAGTCCCCTCGGGCGGATGAGCAGCACGGCGGCCAGGAGCACGACGACCACGAGATCGCCGGTGCCGCCGAGGAAGAAGTTCGCGAACTGCTGCAGGACGGCGACGAGCACCGAGGCGATCGCGGCGCCCGTGAACGAGCCGAGCCCGCCGATCACGGTGACGATGAACGCGAAGATGAGCAGCACCGATCCGAGGTGGGCCGACACGTATCCGTAGTAGACCGAGGCGAGCACGCCGCCGAGGCCGGCCGCGGCGCCGCCGATCGCGAACACGAGCGTGAACGAACGGCGTACGTCGATGCCGAGCGCGGTGACCATGTGGCGGTTCTCGACGCCCGCCCGGATGATCAGGCCGTACCGGGTGCGTCGGAGGAAGAGCACGATGCCGCCGAGCACGAGCGCCGCGCACGCGATGAGCAGGAAGCGGTCGTTCGGGATGCGCGCCCCCAGGATCACGGTCGTCTGCGTGAGCCACTCGGGCCGGTCGGTGTAGATCGGGTCGGTCCCCCAGATGCCCTCGAACAGCGCCACGGCCGCGAGCGAGATCCCGACGGTCACGAGCGCCTGCTCGATGTGCCGTTCGTAGAGCCGGCGGATGACGAGCACCTCCGTCAGCACCGCGACGGTCGCGCCGACGAGGATGCCGACCACCGCGGAGATCGCGAGCCCGGTCCATGTGCCGTCGGAGATGCGGCGCCCGGCCTCCCAGCCGAGGAACGCGGCGATCGTGAGGAACGCGCCGTGGGCGAAGTTCAGCACGCCCATGAGCCCGTAGATGAGGGAGAGGCCGCTGGCGACCAGGAAGTACAGCGCGCCGAGGCCGAGGCCCGTGACGAGCAGCAGGACGAGCGTGTCCATCAGGCGGCCTCCCGCTCGTCGTGCACGCCGAGGAATCGCTGGACGCGATCGTGGTCGTCGAGCAGCTCGGCGGCCGAGCCGGTGAACACCACACGACCCGAGGAGAGCACGACGACGCGCTCGGCCAGACGCCGCACGACGAGCAGGTTCTGCTCGACGAGCAGGATCGGCGCGGTGCGCGCGGCCTCGGCGAGCGCATCGGCGACCTCGTCGACGATGCGCGGCGCGAGTCCCTTGGTGGGCTCGTCGACGAGCAGCAGCCGGTTCTCGTTGACGAGTGCGCGGGCGAGCGAGACCATCTGCTGCTGTCCGCCCGAGAGCGTGCCGGCGCGCTGCTCGAGTCGCGCCTGGAGGTCGGGGAACAGGGATGCCACGAGCTCGCGCCGCGGCATCCGGTCGCGCTCGGCGAGCCGCAGGTTCTCCGCGACCGTGAGCGATCCGAACACCTCGCGGTCCTCCGGCACGTAGGCGACGCCGCGCTGCACGATGCGGTGCGTGGGCAGTCGGTCGATGCGCTCGCCGGCCAGCCGCACCTCGCCGGATCGGTCGATGAGTCCGAGGACGGACCTGATCGTGGAGGTCTTGCCGACGCCGTTGCGGCCGAGGAGCGCGGTCACGCCGGTCGCGGGCACGTCGAACGAGACATCCTCGACCACCTGCTGGCCGGCGATCCGGCCGTACAGGTTGCGGACGCTGAGGATCGGCTCGGCCGCGACGGGGGCGCTCGCGCTCATGCGGCGCTGCCCAGGTATGCGGACTGCACGGTGGGGTTCGCCATGACGGCCTCCGGTGAGTCGACGGCGAGCAGCTCGCCGTGGTGCATGACGGCGACCCGGTCGGCGAGGCCGAGCACGACGTCCATGTGGTGCTCGACCATGAGCACCGTGCGCCCACCGCGGTGGAGCCCGCGGATCACCTCGGTGAGGGCGGGGACGTCGGCCGAACCGACGCCCGCCATGGGCTCGTCGAGGAGGATCACGCGGGGTTCCATCGCGATGAGCATGGCGATCTCGACCTTGCGCTTCTCGCCGTGCGCGAGGCCCGCGGCGGTCGCGCCGGCCCGATGGGCCATGCCGACCTCCTCGAGCGCCGCGGCCGCACGCCGGGTCGCGGCATCCGTGCGCCGCGGGGTGCGGAACACGGATGCCGCGCGGCCCTCGCGTGCCTGGGCGGCGAGCCGCACGTTCTCGAGCACGTCGAGCGCCGGGAACAGGCTCGAGGTCTGGAACGTGCGGCCCAGCCCGGCGGCCGCGCGACGGTGCACGGGATGCCCGGTCACGTCGGCGCCCGCGAGGCGCACGACGCCCCCCGTGGGGCGCAGCACGCCCGAGGCGACGTTGAACAGGGTCGTCTTGCCGGCGCCGTTCGGGCCGATGACCCCGAGCATCTCGCCCTCGGGCACCGCGAGGGAGACGTCCTTCAGCAGGAGCGCGCCGCCGATGCGGAGGGTGACGTGCTCGAGTTCGAGCGCGACGTGGTCGGTCATTCGCGTGGGTCTTCCCGGTCGTCGATGCGGAGGCGGCTACTCGGCGACCGGCGGGGCGACGGTCTCGGCGTCGACGGTCTCGACGAGCTCGGGCTCCCAGCCGGCGTCGCCCTCGACGAGCGCGACCTGGTACATGGGCTGGATGAGTGCGTGGTCCTCCTCGCGCACGGTGACCTCGCCCTTGACGGACTCGAAGGTCCAGCCCTCGAGCGCGTCGATCATGGCCGCGACGTCGTCGCCGCCCTCGCGCACGGCCTGCACGATCATCTGCGCGGCGACGAACCCGTCGACCGAGAAGAGGTCGGGCTCGGCGCCGTTCTCCTCGAGGTGCGCGATCATCGCCTCCTCGATGTCGGTGCCGCCGGCGCCGCCGAAGTAGTGGTTGAGGAACGAGATGTTCCCCGACGCGTCGCCGTAGGCCTGGTAGGTCGCCACGTCGCCGAGGCCCGTGACGACCGGTGCGGCGTCGAACACCCCCTGCTGCTGCAGCGCGGTCCACATCGCGCCCGAGGAGGCGCCGGCCCACGCGACGAAGACGAGGTCGGGCTGCGCGGCGACGAGCTGCTGCGCGAACGGGGTGAACTCGGTCGCGTCCTCGGCGACGAGCACGCCCTCGACCGTGGCGCCCTGGCCGCCGAGCACGGCCTGCACGCCCGCGAGGTTGCCCTGGCCGAACGCGGTGTCCTGCGCGAACACGACGACCTTCTTGCCCTCGGCGTCGCCGATGAACGTGCCCGCGGTCGCGACATCCTGGTACGTCTGACGGCCGGAGCGGAACGTGTAGTCGTTGACGCCGGTGATCGCGTCGGTGGCGGCGGGGCCCGAGATGTACAGGATCTCGTTCTGCTCGGCCTGCTCGGCGAGCGAGGTCGCGATGCCCGACACGACGGTGCCGGCGATGACCTTCGTGCCCTGGCCGATGAGGTCCTTGGCCTTGGCGACCGCGGTGTCGGGGTTGCCCTGGTCGTCCTCCCAGGTGATCTCGAGCTCGCGGCCGTCGACCTCGCCGGTGCCTTCGGTGGCGTAGTCGAGCCCGGCCTCGAAGCCGGCGGTGTAGGCCTCGCCATAGGCTGCGAGCGGACCGGTCTGCGAGGTGATCATGCCGATCGCGACCGGGGCGGCCTCGGCGCCCTCGGAGTCGCCCCCGCCGGCGGCGGTGGTCGGTGCGCAACCGGCCAGCGTGATGGCGGTGGCCGCGGCGGCGACGAGCGCCGGCGCGAGGTACTTCGGTGTAACTCGCATGCTGTGTGCCTCTCAGGATGACGTCGGTGTCGTGGAAACCTGACAGGTGGTTCAGGTCTCAGGAACGTACACTAGAGTCGATCGCGCACGACGCGCAACCCGAAGCGGGTGCGCCCACCCTCGCGCACCCCGAGACGAAGGAGTCCGACCGAAATGAGCTTCCCCGACGTCGTCATCGTCGCCGGCGCCCGCACCCCGTTCGGCCGCATCATGGGCAACCTCGCAGGCCGCTCGGCCGTCGAGCTCGGCACGGCGGCCATCCGCGGCGCACTCGACAAGGCCGGCGTCTCCCCCGACGACGTCGACGCCGTGATCATGGGCCAGGTGCTGCAGGCCGGGGCCGGGCAGAACCCTGCGAAGCAGTCCGCCGTCGCGGCCGGCATCCCGTGGCGGGTGCCCGCGATCACCCTCAACAAGGTCTGCCTCTCGGGCCTCGTGGCGATCGCCGATGCCGCGCGGCTGATCCGCCTCGGCGAGGCGCAGGTCGTGGTGGCGGGCGGCCAGGAGTCCATGACCAACGCCCCCCACGTGCTCCCCGCGTCGCGGAAGGGTCACCTCTACGGCTCGATGGAGCTCATCGACGTCACCGCCAACGACGGACTCACCGACGCGTTCGACCGGGAGTCGATGGGCGCGTCGACCGAGCGCTTCAACGAGCGCTACGGCCTCGGCCGCGCCGAACAGGACGAGGTCGCGGCGGCGTCGCACGTGCGCGCGGGCAGGGCGCAGTCCGACGGGCTCTTCGACGACGAGATCGTTCCCGTCGAGATCCCGCAGCGCAAGGGCGACCCGGTCGTCGTCTCGACCGACGAGGGCGTCCGCCCCGACTCGACGCCCGAGGTCCTCGGCAAGCTCCGCCCCGCGTTCGCCGAGGGCGGCAGCATCACGGCGGGCAACTCCTCGCCGATCTCCGACGGCGCCGCCGCGGTCGTCGTCGCGAGTCGTGCGTGGGCCGAGGAGCGCGGCCTGCCGTGGCTCGCGCTGGTCGGGGCGTCCGGCCAGGTCGCCGGACCCGACAACTCGCTGCACTCCCAGCCCTCGAACGCGATCGCCGCGGCCCTCGAGCGCGACGGGTGGCAGGCCGCCGACCTCGACCTCGTCGAGATCAACGAGGCGTTCGCCGCGGTCTCGCTGCAGTCGATGAAGGACCTCGCGCTCGACCACGAGAAGGTCAACGTGCACGGCGGCGCGATCGCACTCGGCCACCCCATCGGCGCCTCGGGCGCCCGGCTCGCGCTGCACGCCGCGCTCGAGCTCTCGCGCCGCGGCGGCGGGAAGGCCGCGGTCGCGCTGTGCGGCGGCGGAGGACAGGGCGAGGCACTGCTGCTGTCACGATAGACACCATGAGCGAGCGCGCCGTCACCGGACTGGACCACCGGCTGCGCCGGATGACGGCGCGCGACCCCGCCGAGCCGCACCGCTCGGCGACACCGCTCGAGCTGTTCTTCGACCTCGTCTTCGTGGCCGCGTTCAGCCAGGCCGGCAGCCAGACCGCGCACCTGCTCGAGCTCGGCCACTTCGTGCCCGCGACGTTCGGTTTCGTGTTCGCGGTGTTCGCGATCGCGTGGGCGTGGATCAACTACGCGTGGTTCGCCTCGGCCTACGACAACGACGACGTCTTCTTCCGCGTCGCGACGATGATGCAGATGATCGGCGTCATCGTGCTGGCCCTCGGCCTGCCGCAGACCTTCCACTCGATCGACGAGGGCGGCGAGCTCGAGAACCGGGTCGTCGTGATCGGCTACGTGATCATGCGCGTCGCCGTCGTCGCGCTCTGGCTGCGGGCGGCGCGGCACGACCCCGCGCACCGCCGCACCGCGCTCGCGTACGCCGTGCTCGTGTCGATCGCGCAGGTCGGCTGGGTCACGTTGCTCATGGTGAACCCGCCGCTCCAGGCAGCGGTGGTGGCCTGGCTGGCGCTCGTCTCGTTCGAGATGGCCGGTCCGATCATCGCCGAGCGCGTCGGCGGCCCCACCCCGTGGCATCCGCACCACATCGCGGAACGGTACGGCCTGCTCGTGATCATCACGCTCGGCGAGATCGTGCTCGGCACGATCCTCGCGATCTCGGCCGTCGTCGAGGAACAGGGATGGGACGTCGAGGCGGTGCTCGTCACCGTCGGGGGCACGATGCTCGCGTTCGGGCTGTGGTGGGTGTACTTCATCATGCCCTCCGCGACGGTGCTCGCCCGGCATCGCAGCCGGGGCTGGGTGTGGGGCTACGGCCACATCGTGCTGTTCGGCGCCCTCGCGGCGACCGGCGCCGGCCTGCACGTGGCCGCATACGTGATCGAGGGCGTCGCGCACATCGACGACACGCTCGCACTGCTCACCGTCGTCGTGCCGGTCGGCGTGTTCTCGATCGCGCTGTTCACGCTCTACACGCTCCTGCTCCGCGAGTTCGACCCGTTCCACGTCCTGCTGTTCATCGGGAGCATCATCCCGCTGGTCGCGGCCGTCCAGGTGGTCGCCGCCGGCGCGAGCATGGGCACCGGCATCGTGATCGCGGCGCTCTCGCCGATCGTGGTGGTCGTCGGCTACGAGACCGTCGGCCACCGGCACCAGGCCGCCGCGCTGGAGCGGGCGCTCGCCGATTGACCGGCGTTGGGGGGGGGGGGGGGGGGGGGGGGGGGGGGGGGGGGGGGGGGGCGGGGTGGGGGGGGGGGGGGGGGGGGGGGGGGGGGGGGGGGGGGGGGGGGGGGGGGGGGTGTTCGGGGGGGGGGGGGGGGGGGGGGGGGGAAAAACCCCCCCCCCCGCGGCGTGCCTTTCGACGGAGTGCGGCCTACCAGCCCTCGATGCCGAGCTGCTGTGCCTGCTTCTTGACATCCTCGTCGTACTGCGCAGCGCCGTCAGCGGCCGAGGTGATGCCGGAGCCCACTGCGACGGTGATCTGCTCAAGCGCCGGTCCCTTGATGGGCGAGAGGAACTCGAGGGCGAGGCTGGTCTTGCCCTCGTCGAAGTAGGGCTGGAGGTCGGCGACCATGGCCGGCACGTCCTCGGGCAGCTCGCAGCCCTCGACCACGAACGGCCCCTGCGGCGAGTTGGACTCGGCCTGGATGTCGCAGGCCTCGGGCGTGGTCACCCACTCCAGGAACTTCTGCGCGGCCTCGAGCTTCTCGCCCTCGGTCGACTTCGGCACGTAGATCGTGTTGGTCGGCATCCACACCGTGAGGCCGTTCGACTCGGCGTCCGGTCCGGGCAGCGGGAAGGTGCCCACCACGTCGGCGGCCTCGGGGTTGGTGGTCGCGAGCTGAGAGGCAGCGAACGTCAGCATCGGGTAGTGCGCGCCCTCGCCGGTCGCGACCATCGAGACGCCGTCGGCGTAGAGCGCCGAGGCGAAGTCCTCGTTGAAGAGGTCCTTCTCGAAGGCCTCCTGCAGGTGCTCGAATCCGGCGAACGCGGGCTGGTCGACGTACTTGGCCTCGTTGTTCGTGTACTTCTCGGCCCAGTCCGGGTCCTCGGCGAGCACGTTGTTGAAGTCGCCCAGAACGAAGAGCTGCGACGTCCACGTGTCGCCGTAGGTCTGGATGATCGGGGCGGCGACGCCCGCCTGCTTGATCGCCTCGCTGTTGGCGATGAACTCGTCCCAGGTGGTGGGGATCTCGAGGCCGAGCTCGGCGTAGATGTCCTTGTTGTACAGCACCGCGCCGGCCATCGACTGGCCCATCGGAACGCCGTAGACGCCGTTGTCGGTCGAGACGCTCGCGATGAAGTTCTCGTCGAACTTGTCGATGTACGGCTGGTCGTCGAGGTTGACCAGGGTCTGGTCGGGGTTGAGGGCCTGCAGCAGCGAGCCGGAGTTGTACTGGAACAGGTCGGCCATCTCGCCGGTCGAGAGACGCGTTTTCACGACGTTGTCGCCGTCGGCGCCCTGCGGCCGGGTCTCGACTTCGATGGTGATGTCGGGGTTCTCGGCCGTGAACGCCTCGGCGAGGGCCTCGGCCGTGCCGACCGTCGCGTCGCCGTTGTCGACGAGGAACGTGAGCTCGACCGTGCCGTCGGCGGAACCGGAGTCGCCGGCGGAACAGCCGGCGAGGGCCAGCGACAGGGCGAGACCGCCTGCGCCGAGGGCGACGATCGAGCGTCGTGTGGTACGGGGGACCATGCTCTTTACCTCCATGTAAAGCAACTGCGCTGTTGGATGCTCCGACGGGTGCTCGGTGCTGTGGCGGGGCCCACGTTACGAGTGCCGACGCCGTTTGTCAACCGATCTACACAATTTCTTTGAAACGATTTATATTCGACGGCGAGTCCATTCGTAGATCGGTCTATCCCAGATCGTTCCAGCGTGTATGGTGACACCGAGGCGACGCCATGAACCAACGACGGCGAAAGGGGGGACCGTGACCAGAGCCAGGGCAGCGACCATCGAGGATGTCGCGCGCGAAGCCGGAGTGTCGCGCGCCGCGGTCTCCAAGGTGATCCGCAACGCGTACGGCGTGAGCCCCGGCATGCGCGAGCGCGTGAACGCCGCGATCGAGACCCTCGACTACCGCCCGCGGGTCGCCGCCCGCGCCATGCGCGGCGCGAGCTTCACGCTCGGCATCGAGCTGCCGCACATCGGCAACCCCTTCTTCACGAAGATCGTCGCCGGGGCCACGGCCGCCCTCCACGGCACCGAGTACCAGCTCATCATCGCGCCCGCCGATTTCGACGGCGAGGAGGGCGTGCGCGCGCTCGGCGCCCTCGCCGACCGCCAGGTCGACGGCATCGTCGCGATCTCGCCGCTCGTCTCCCCCGAATGGCTCGAGCGCCTCGCCGCGCGCGTGCCCGTCGTGATGATCGGTCGCCACGACGAGTCCGTGGCGTACGACACGGTCACCGGCGACGACCTCGAGGGCACCCGACTGGCGATGCAGCACCTGTTCGAGCTCGGTCATCGTCGCATCGTGCACCTCACGCGCAGCGCGGATGTCACGCAGCCCGGTTCGGGCACCCCGCACGCGGTCCGGCTCGAGCAGTACCTCGCGAGCATGCGGGGCGCCGGGTTCTCCGACGACATCCGGGTCGTACGAACCGGCATGACCGAGGAATCCGCCCGCCTCGACACGCTCGCCCTCCTCGACGAGGAGGTGCCGACGGCGATCTTCGTGGGCAACGACGAACTCGCGCTCGGCACCCTCCGCGCGATCGGCGAGTACGGGCTCTCACCCGATCGCGTCTCGGTGGTCGGCTACGACGACGTCGACATCGCGAGCCATCCGGCCATCTCGCTCACGAGCGTCGACCAGTCGGGCGAGGCCATGGGCGAGCGCGCGATCCAGCTGCTCCTCGAGCGCATCGCCGGCCGCACCGACCCCATCCACTTCGCCGTCACGCCCACCCTGAAGGCCCGCGGCTCCACCAGGCCGCCGATCGAACCCACCCACTGATTCCCCCGCGCGGCCCGTCCGGCCGCCGGCCGGCACCACCACGGAAGGACGCGGATGTCCACGAACCTGCCCAAGCCAACGACCACCGACCCGGCCGCCCGGGTCGCTGCGCTCGCCTCGCAGTATCCCGACGGTCTCCTCGGCGTGCCCCGCACCGGCCTGCGCCTCACGTGGCGCAGCTCCGCCGAGGCGCCGCAGCTCGGCTACCAGGTCCGCTGGTCCGGCGCGCACTCCGGACTCGCCGACCCGGTCGCCTCCGACGCCTCGATCGGCGTGGTCGTCCCCGGCCCGGCGCTGGAGCCGGGTGAGGAGCGCCGGTACGCCGTGCGCATCGCCACCGCGGCCGGCTGGTCGGCATGGAGCGACGACCTCGTGATCGAGGCGTCCGTCGACCCGGCCGAGCTCGAGGCGCGTCCCATCGGCGGGTCCGAGCGCGTCGACGGTCCGGTCATGCTGCTGCGCACGGATGTCGCGCTGCCGGCCGAGCCCGTCCGAGCACGACTCCGCGCCACCTTCTGGGGCGTCGGCGAGCTTCGGATCAACGGTCGCCGCGCCGTCGACGAGCACCTCACGCCCGGCTGGACCGCGTACCACGACCGCGTCGTGCTCGGCACGTGGGACGTGACCGACCTGCTCCACGTCGGCGACAACGCCCTCGGCGCACTGCTCGGCGACGGCTGGTTCCGCGGCCGCCTCGGCTGGGAGGACGGCATCGAGCAGTACGGAGCCGAGCTCGCCGCCCTCGTGCAGCTCGACGTCGAATGCGCCGACGGCTCGCACGTTCGCGCCGCGACCTCGCCGGAGTGGACGACCTCGACCGGCGCCATCCGCTCGGCGGGTCTCTACGACGGCGTGGAGATCGATCTCCGAGCCGAGCCCGAGGGCTGGGACGCCCCCGGCTTCGACGACTCGTCATGGGCCGCAGCCCGCGAGATCGACGTCGACGTCACCGTCGTCGAACCGCGCATCGCGGGCGGCGTGCACACGGTGGGGGAATGGGCGATCCACCCGGAGCCGCGTCGCCACTGCACGTTCCTCGACGCCGGGCAGAACATCGCCGGATGGCTCCGGCTGGTCGTGCGCGGCAAGGCCGGCGATCGCGTCGAGGTGCGCCACGCCGAGGTACTCGAGCTCGACGGCTCCATCCACACCAAGGCACTGCGCACGGCGCGCGCGACCGACGGCTACGTGCTCGCGCACGACGGCGAGACGACGCTCGAGCCGACCTTCACCTTCCACGGCTTCCAGTACGCCGAGGTGACCGGCGCCGAGGTGCTCTCGGCGACGGCCGTCGCAGTGTCGAGCGCCGACCGCCCGCGCTCCTCCTTCGCATGCGCCGACCCGCGGCTCGAGCGCCTGCACTCCAACGTGGCCTGGTCGCAACGCGACAACTTCGTCTCGCTCCCCACGGACTGCCCGCAGCGCGACGAGCGCCTCGGCTGGACGGGCGACGCGCAGGCGTTCGCGCCGACCGCGTCGACGCTGTTCGACGTCGAGGCCTTCTGGATGTCGTGGCTGCGCGACGTCGAGCTCGACCAGGACGCCGACGGCGCGGTCGCCGCGGTGGTGCCGAACATCCTCACGCAGGACACGGCGATGCCCGGCGGCTGGGTCCTCATGGGCCGGGCCGGCTGGGCGGATGCCGCGACCATCGTGCCGTGGGCCGTGTACGAGGCGTACGGCAGCACCGAGGTGCTCGAGCGCCAGCTCGACTCGATGCGCCGGTGGGTCGACCATCTCGAACGTCGCGCGGGCGAGCGAGGGCTGCTGCCGACCGAGTTCCAGTTCGGTGACTGGCTCGATCCCGACGCGCCCGGCGAGAAGCCCTGGGAGGCGAAGGTCTCGTCGGACTTCGTCGCGAACGCGTTCTTCGCCCGCAGCGCGCGGCTGCTCGCCGACGCCGAGCGGCTGGTCGGCGACCCCGACCGGGCCGGGCGGGCCGACGCCCTCGCCGAGCGCGTCGCGCGCGACACCTGGGCCGCGTGGGGCGAGGCCGCCGTCGCGACGCAGACCGGCGCCGCGATCGCCCTCGAGTTCGGGATCGCGCCCGACGCCGAGCGCGACCGCATTGGCGAGGCGCTCGCCCGGAACGTGCGCGACGAGCACGGCCGCATCGCGACCGGCTTCCTCGGCACGCCGCTCGTGCTGTTCGCGCTCGTGCACTCGGGGCACGTCGACGAGGCGTACCTCATGCTGCTGCGCCAGGCGCCGCCGTCGTGGCTCTACCAGGTGGAGATGGGCGCGACCACCGTGTGGGAGCGCTGGGACGCGATCGCGCCCGACGGCACCATCCACTCCGGCGACATGTCCGAGGGCAACGGGATGCTGTCGTTCAACCACTACGCGTACGGTGCCGTCGTCGACTGGATCTACCGGCATGTCGCCGGCATCGCTCCCACCGTGGAGCGCCCCGGCTACCGCCGCATCGTCGTGGCGCCCCGGCCCACGGCGACCATCCCGTGGGCGCGCGCGAGCGTCGAGTCGCGGCTGGGCGAGGTCGCGATCGACTGGCGGTTGGAGGAGCGCGACCTCGCGATCGAGCTGCGCGTGCCCCACGGTGCGGAGGCGGTGCTCGACCTCCCCTCGACGGCGACGTCGACGATCACCATCGACGGCCGGGTGACGGATGCTGCGAGCCCGGCGACGGTCGCGCCCGGCGCGCACCGCATCCTCGTGACGGACGCCCGCGTGGCCGACCCCTTGGCGCTGATCGAGGCATAGATTCGGAAATCGTATTCCGCACTTGCGCGGACGCATCCGGCCATTTACTCTTGAAACGATTCACAACAGAATGGAGAGCTCGACGATGAGCACAGGAACCACGCAGCGGGTCTGCTTCCAGCTGCAGGTCGACCCCGCTCGACTCGACGAGTACCGCGAGCGCCACGTCGCGGTCTGGCCCGACATGCTGCGCGCGATCGCGGCATCCGGCCGCCGCAACTACTCGCTCTTCCTCCGCGAGGACGGCCTCCTCATCGGCTACTACGAGGTCGACGACGACGAGGCTGCGCAGGCGTCGCTCGCGAACGACCCGCGCACCGCGCCGTGGGAGGCCGAGATGGCCGAGTTCTTCATCGCGCTCGACGGCGCCCGACCCGACCAGGGCGCCCCCAGGATCCCCGAGGTGTTCCACCTCGAAGACCAGCTCGCCGCGCTCGGCGCCGACGCGGCATCCGTCACCCACACAGAAGGAAGCGACTCGTGAGCACCATTCCGCAGACCGTCCTCGACCAGCTCGAGCTGCAGTCGATCGAACTGCCCAGCTGGGCATTCGGCAACTCGGGCACCCGCTTCAAGGTGTTCGCGACGCCGGGCACGCCGCGCGACCCGTACGAGAAGATCGCGGATGCCGCGCAGGTGCACGCCTACACGAAGCTCGCGCCGACCGTCGCGCTGCACATCCCGTGGGACAAGGTCGACTCCTACGACGACCTCCGCCGCCACGCGGAAGTCCTGGGCGTCTCGCTCGGCACGATCAACTCGAACACGTTCCAGGACGACGACTACAAGTTCGGCGCGCTCACCCACGAAGACGCCGCCGTCCGGCAGAAGGCGATCGACCACCACTTCGAGTGCATCGACATCATGCATGCGACCGGCAGCCGCGACCTGAAGATCTGGCTCGCCGAGGGCTCGAACTATCCCGGCCAGGCCGACCTGCGCGGGCGTCAGGACCGGCTGCACGAGTCGCTCGCGACCATCTACGAGCGGCTCGGCGACGAGCAGCGCCTCGTGCTCGAGTACAAGTTCTTCGAGCCGGCGTTCTACCACACCGACGTGCCCGACTGGGGCACGTCGTACGCCCAGGTCGCGGCGCTCGGCAACAAGGCGATGGTCTGCCTCGACACGGGCCACCACGCGCCCGGCACGAACATCGAGTTCATCGTCATGCAGCTGCTGCGCCTCGGCAAGCTCGGCTCGTTCGACTTCAACTCGCGCTTCTACGCCGACGACGACCTCATCGTGGGCGCGGCCGATCCGTTCCAGCTGTTCCGCATCCTCTTCGAGGTCGCGCGGGGCGGCGGGCTGAACCACCCGGATGTCGCGTTCATGCTCGACCAGTGCCACAACGTGGAAGACAAGGTGCCGGGCCAGATCCGCTCCGTGCTGAACGTGCAGGAGATGACCGCCCGCGCCCTGCTCGTCGACACCGACGCGCTGCGCGCCGCGCAGGTCTCGGGCGACGTGCTCGAGGCGAACCGCATCTTCATGGACGCGTTCTACACCGACGTGCGGCCCGCCCTCGCCGAGTGGCGCGAGTCGCGTGGCCTCGCCGCCGACCCGATGAGGGCCTTCGCCGAGTCGGGCTATCTCGCCAGGATCGCCGAGGAGCGCGTCGGCGGTGTCCAGGCCGGCTGGGGCGCCTGAGCCGCTCGTATCCCTCCTCCGAGACGTCGCGTTCGGCGGGTGCCGTTCGCCATCCGCGACCTCTCGATCCCACCTGACGACCGAGACGACCCGAGACGACCCGAGAGAGGCAGACGGATGACGCAACAGGCGCCGTACGGTGCGGTCGACGGGCTCGTGCGGGTGTATCCCGCGGATCTCGCGACCGCGCGCCCGACGGCCGGACTCGTCTGGGCGCACGGCGGCGGCTTCGCCGCGGGCGACCTCGACATGCCCGAGGCCGACTGGGTCGCCCGCGCGTTCGCCGGCCGCGGCGTCACGGTCGTCTCGATCGACTACCGGCTCGCCGGACCGGCGGGCGGGCGCTACCCGGCCGCCTCCGACGACGTGCTCGCCGCCTGGCGCTGGACGCTGGCGCACGCCGACGAGCTCGGCGTCGACCCCGCCCGCCTCGCGATGGGCGGGGCGAGCGCCGGCGCCAACCTCGTGACCGGCGCCGTGCTCCGCCTCCTCGAGCGGGCTCGAGCGCCGAGGAGCGACGCGCCGTCTCGAGACCCGGAGTCACGGGAAGCCGGTTCCGCGGCGCCGACTCCGTCGGCTCCTGAGCCTGCGGACGCGGCGCTCCCTTCGGGCGTGTTCCTCGCGTACCCCACGCTGCTCGCCGTGCAGCCGGCACCGGATGCCGCGCTGCGGGCGATGCTCGACGCGAACCCCGTCGCCGACCGGTTCGGACCCGACGTCGTGCGCGCCATGTACGAGAACTACGTCGGCGGACCCGTCGAGGACGCCCCGCTTGCGGCAGTGCCCGGCCTCGCGACGACGGCCGACGTCGCGGGCTTCCCGCCCGTGCTCATGGTGAACGGCGAGGCCGACGAGCTCCGCGTGTCGGGTGAGGTCTTCGCCGCGACGCTCGCCGAGGCATCCGTACCCGTCGAGGTGGTGACCGAACCCGGAACCGAGCACGGGCACCTCAACCGACCCGGCGAGCCCGCGGCATCCGTCACCGTCGACCGCGTCGTCGACTGGCTCGACGCCATCCACCAACAGACCACCGTTTCCACCACCGAAGGAATCCCCTCATGACGAACCAGGCAGCTGCCGACCTCATCGCGCGGTCGAACCGCCTCGGCGCCGATCCCAAGAACACGAACTACGCCGGCGGCAACACCTCGGCGAAGGGCTCCGAGACCGACCCGGTCACGGGCGAGCCCGTCGAGCTGCTCTGGGTGAAGGGCTCGGGCGGCGACCTCGGCACGCTGAAGGAATCGGGTCTGGCAGTGCTCCGGCTCGATCGCATGCGCGCGCTCGTCGACGTCTACCCGGGCGTCGACCGCGAGGACGAGATGGTCGCCGCGTTCGACTACTGCCTGCACGGCAAGGGCGGTGCCGCGCCATCCATCGACACCGCCATGCACGGCCTCGTCGACGCCGCCCACGTCGACCACCTGCACCCCGACTCGGGCATCGCGATCGCGACCGCAGCCGACGGCGAGGAGCTCACCGCGACGATCTTCGGCGACAAGGTCGTGTGGGTGCCGTGGCGGCGCCCCGGCTTCCAGCTCGGCCTCGACATCGCCGAGATCAAGGCGAAGAACCCGCAGGCGATCGGCACGATCCTCGGCGGCCACGGCATCACCGCGTGGGGCGACACGTCCGAGGAGGCCGAGGCGAACTCGCTGTGGATCATCGACACGGCCGCCGCGTACATCGCCGAGCACGGGAAGGCCGAGCCGTTCGGCGCTCGCCGCACCGGGTTCGAGGCGCTCCCGGAGGCCGAGCGCCGAGCCCGGGCGGCGGCGCTCGCGCCCACCATCCGCGGCCTCGCGTCGACCGACAAGCCGATGGTCGGCCACTACACCGACGCCGACGTGGTGCTGGAGTTCCTGGCCTCGGAGAAGGCGCCGGCCCTGGCCGAGCTCGGGACGAGCTGCCCCGACCACTTCCTGCGCACCAAGGTCAAGCCGATGATCCTCGACCTGCCGTCGACGGCGACCGTGGAGGACCAGCTCGCGCGCCTGCACGAGCTGCACGAGGCGTACCGCGCCGACTACCAGGCGTACTACGACGCGCACGCGACCGAGGAGAGCCCGGCCATCCGCGGTGCCGACCCGCTCATCGTGCTCGTCCCGGGCGTCGGCATGTTCAGCTACGGCGCGAACAAGCAGACCGCCCGCGTCGCCGGCGAGTTCTACGTCAACGCCATCAATGTCATGCGCGGCGCCGAGGCGCTCTCGACCTACACGCCGATCTCCGACGCGGAGAAGTTCCGCATCGAGTACTGGGCGTTGGAAGAGGCGAAGCTGCAGCGGATGCCGAAGCCGAAGACCCACCAGGGCCGCATCGCGTTCGTGACCGGCGCGGCATCCGGGATCGGCAAGGCCATCGCGACCCGCCTCGCGGCCGAGGGCGCGTGCGTGGTCGTCGCCGACCTCGACCTCGAGAAGGCGCAGGCCGCCGCGGCAGAGCTGGGCGATGCGGACGTCGCGATCGGCGTCGCCGCGAACGTCGCCGACGCCGACGGCGTGCAGGCCGCGATCGACGCGACGGTACTCGCGTTCGGCGGCATCGACCTCGTGGTGAACAACGCCGGGCTGTCGCTGTCGAAGCCGCTGCTCGAGACCACCGAGCAGGACTGGGACCTGCAGCACGACGTCATGGCGAAGGGCTCCTTCCTCGTCGCCAAGGCCGCTGCGAAGGCGCTCATCGAGCAGAAGCTCGGCGGCGACATCATCTACATCGCCTCCAAGAACTCGCTCTTCGCCGGCCCCAACAACATCGCGTACTCGGCCACCAAGGCCGACCAGGCCCACCAGGTGCGCCTGCTCGCGGTCGAGCTCGGCGAGCACGGCGTGCGCGTGAACGGCATCAACCCCGACGGTGTCGTGCGCGGCTCGGGCATCTTCTCGTCGGGCTGGGGCGCGAACCGCGCGGCCACGTACGGGGTGAAGGAGGAGGACCTCGGCCAGTTCTACGCGAACCGCACGATCCTCAAGCGCGAGGTCGTGCCCGAGAACGTCGCCGACGCGGTGTACGTGCTGACCGGTCCCGAGCTCAGCCGCACGACGGGCCTGCACATCCCGGTCGACTCCGGCGTCGCGGCGGCGTTCCTCCGATGAGCGGAGTAGCCCTCCTCAGCTTGCGAGGTGTCGCAACACGCCGCGTGGACCATGCGCGCGACGGCGTTCCGCGACCCCTCGCGGCCGAGCGCGACGGCGGCGCGCGATGAGGGCGGGCGCCGTCGCGGCCGTCGACCTCGGCGCGACGAGCGGGCGGGTGATCGTCGGGCACGTCGACCAGGCAGCCGGGCGGCTCGAGCTCGACCACGTCGCACGGTTCCCGAACGGGCCCGTGCGGCTCGCGTCCGGCCTGCACTGGGACTTCACCGGCCTGTACCGCGACCTCACGCGCGGGCTCGCCGACGCGTTCCGTCGCGAGCCCGTCGTGGGATCGGTCGGCGTGGACTCGTGGGCCGTCGACTACGGCCTGCTCCGCGGCGACCGCCTGCTGGGCGAGCCGTTCCACTACCGCGACGCCCGCAACGACGCCGCGGTCGAGGCCGTGCACGCGAAGGTGCCGTTCGCCGAGCTCTACCGTCGCAACGGCCTGCAGTTCCTGCCGTTCAACACCCTCTACCAGCTGGCCGCCGAGCAGGCGGGCGGATGGCTCGACCTCGCCGACTCGCTGCTGCTGGTGCCCGACCTGATCGGGTTCCTGCTCACGGGTATGAAGGTCGCCGAACGCACCAACGCGTCCACGACCGGGCTGGTCGCCGTGGAAACCGGCGAGTGGGACGACGAGCTCATCGACCGGCTCGGCTTCGCGCCATCCGTCTTCGCCCCGCTCGTCTCACCCGGCGACTCGCTCGGTGGCCTGCGGGCCGACGTGGCGGCCGACCTCGGCGCGCCCGAGGGCCTCGAGGTCGTCGCGGTCGGCTCGCACGACACGGCGTCGGCCGTGGTCGCCGTGCCGATGCGGGCGGAGTCCGCCGCGTACATCTCGTGCGGCACCTGGGGCCTCGTGGGCGTCGAGCTCGAGCAGCCGGTGACCACGGATGCCGCGCGCGCGGCGAACTTCACGAACGAGGGCGGCGTCGACGGCCGCGTGCGGTTCCTGCACAACGTCATGGGACTCTGGCTGCTGAGCGAGTCGGTGCGCTGGTGGGAGCGGGACGGCGAGACCATCGACCTGCCCGCGCTGCTCGCGGCCGCGGCATCCGTCACTGCACCCGTCACCGTGTTCGACGCGAACGACCCGCGGTTCCTCGCGCCCGGCGACCTGCCCGGTCGCATCGCCGAGTGGTGCCGCGAGCACGACCGGCCCGTGCCGCAGACGCGCGCCGAGTTCGCCCGGTCGATCGTGGAGAGCCTCGCCGAGGCGTTCGCGGAGACGGTGCGCACCGCGTCGGTGCTCTCGGGCGTGGATGTCACGACGATCCACGTCGTCGGCGGCGGTGCGCTCAACGAGCTGCTCTGCCGGCGCATCGGCGACCGATCGGGCCTGCCCGTGCTCGCCGGCCCGGTCGAAGCCACCGCGATCGGGAACGTGCTCGTGCAGGCACGGGCGCAGGGCCTCGTCGACGGCGACCTCGAGTCGCTGCGGGCGCTCCTCGCGCGGGCGTTCGCGCCGGTGCGGTACGAGCCGTCGGGGCGCTGAGCGGAGCGGGAGGGGTCAGTGCCCGTGCGCGAGCTGCTGCAGCACGACGACGGCGAGGCCGAGCGCCAGCAGGATGCCGAGCGCCACCAGCTGCTTCCACCAGGCCGCCTTGGTGCGCCGCACCGCGACCAAGCCGACCACGACGAGCGCCGCGAGGTACAGGATCGACGCGGTGACCAGCGCGGGCTCGAGTTCGAGCACGCCGAACACCGCGAGCCCGAGGACGATCAGCGGCGCGGCCGCCGACGCGATCGCCGAGCCGGAGACGCGGAGCATGCGTCCGAGCTCCTCGCGGTGGGGAAACGAGGAGTGGTAGGCGACATGCGCGACCACCCCTGCGACGAACCCGGCGGCGGTGATCGCGACGATGCCGACCAGCAGCGTGAGCGTCGCCCGCGTCGCGGTGACGTGCTCGACGTTCTCCTGTTGCACCAGCACGATCGCGAGGCCCGTGAAGGTCGCGTAGACGCGCTCCTTGAGCGCCTCGGACCGCTCCTCGACCGGATGGTCCTGACAACGACGATGCACGCGCGACCGGGGTTCGGCCGCGCCGGGCGCGGGAGCCTCCATGCGCGTCACGCTAGCAGCGCCCCGCGCCGCCGCGACATCCGCTCTGCGAGGATCGACGCATGACCGACCAGACCCGCCCCCTCCTCGTGACCGTTCCCGGCGCGACGCTCCGTCGCGCGCTCGAGAACACGAAGGGCGGCGTTCCCGACGGCGTCGAGCCCGTCGAGTGGGATCTCGCCGGGCCGCCGCCGGCCGCGGCATCCGGTCGGCGCATCGACATCGTCGTGCCGCCGTACATGGGCGCGGCCCAGCGTCTCGGCGTGCTCGAGGGCGTCGAGGTCGGGCTCGTGCAGTCCCAGTCGATCGGCTACGACGACATCCCCGACGTGCTGCCGGCGGGGCACGTGTTCGCGAACGCCGCCTCGGTGCACGAGACCTCGACGGCCGAGCTCGCGGTCGGCCTCGCGATCGCGGCGCAACGCGGCATCCCCGACTTCGTGCGCGCGGCCGCCGACGGCCGGTGGGCGCCTGCCCGCCACGACAGCCTCGCCGACCGCCGCGTCCTGCTGCTCGGCTACGGCGGCGTCGGCCGGGCGATCGAGGCACGTCTCGCGCCGTTCGAAGTCGAGCTGACGCGCGTCGCCAGCCGGGCACGCAACGACGAGCGCGGGCGCATCCACGGCATCGACGAGCTGCCGGGGCTGCTGCCCGAGGCCGAGATCGTGGTCGTGGGCGTGCCATTGACCGACGCGACCACGCGCCTCGTGGACGCCGCATTCCTCGCCGCGCTGTCCGACGGCGCGCTCGTCGTGAACGTGGCGCGCGGACCGGTGGCCGACACCGACGCGATCGTCGCTGAGGCGACATCCGGCCGCCTGCGCTTCGCGCTCGACGTGACAGACCCCGAGCCGCTGCCCGACGGCCACCCGTTGTTCGCGCTGCCGAACGTGCTCGTCTCGCCGCACGTCGGCGGTGCCACGAGCGCGATGATGCCGCGGATGGCGCGGCTCCTCCGAGACCAGATCGAGCGGATGTCGCGCGGCGACGAACCGCGCAACGTGGTGCTCCGCACCTGACCACCCGAGAGGAACATCCGCATGCCGCAGTTCGACCACGCCTTCGACTGGGTGCGCCGCCACGTCGCCGACGGGCTGCTGCCGACCGCCGTGCTCGGCGTCGCGACGGCCGACGGGGTGGTCGCGCTCGACGCGTTCGGCGCCGCATCGGTCGACGACCACTACCCGCTGTTCTCGATCACGAAGCCGATCGTCGGGCTCGCCGCCCTGCGCCTCATCGAGCAGGGTCGCCTCACGCCCGAGACGCCGCTGAACCGCGCCATCCCGGCCTTCGGCGCCGACCGCGACGACGTCGTGCGGCTCCGTCACCTCGCGAGCCACACGTCCGGCATCGTGGAGCCGCCGCTCGACACGCCCCGCGGGCTCCGCGCGTCGCTGCTCGCGCCGGGTCGCGACTTCGTGGCGGGCACGGTTTCGCGCTACTCGACGATCGCCTTCGAGGGCATCGCCGCGCTGATCGAGGACGCCTCAAGCGCACCCTGGGAGAGCGCGGTCGCCGAGGTGAGTGAGCGAGCGGATGCCTCCGGCCTCACGTTCGACGACGTGTCGCCCCATCCGCCGCTCGACGCGGCGGAGCACGACCTGGACTGGCCGCGGTTCGCGGCGCTGCGCCATCCGGGTGCGGGGCTCTTCGGCCGGGCGGCCGACCTGCTCGGCCTCGGGTCGGCGCTCCTGCGCAACGACGGGTCGGCCGTGTCGCCACTCACGTTCGAGGCGATGCGACGCCCGCTGACCGCCGGACTGCCGAAGCTCGAGCCGTACATCGAGACGCGCGGGCAGGACTGGGGCTTCGCGTGGAACGTGCGGCACTCGGCGCCGGGCCTGCTCGCGAGCGACACGTTCGGCCACGGCGGATGGGCCGGCACCGAGTTCTGGATGACGCCGTCGCTCGGGGTCTGCTTCGTCTTCCTCACGAACGTCGGCGGCGGCATCGGCCGGTTCGACCTCGACGCCGACGAGCTGCACAACGCGGTGGCCGCGGCCGCGGCCTGACGTCTGTCCGGGATCCCTGGTCGGGCGTACGCTGAGAATCGATCGAACGTCTGCGGGGGCCTCTGCGGCGGCGCCCCCGCCCCGAGATCAGGGATGGCCCGGTAGGGATGGAGGCGCCTTCGGAGCCATGATTCACCCCATGCGGCGGATGTCCCGACGCGGATGACATGCACATGGACACGACGATGGAATTGGAGGTCGGGCCCGGCCCTGAGCCCGGCACCTACGTGGTGCGCGTGCTCCACTCCGTCGGCGGCGGCGAACCGATCGAGACCGTCTCGCTCGATGTCGAGGAGCTCGTCGCACGGAGACCGCTCGTCGAGGCAAGCATCCTGTCGTCCTCCGTGTCCACTCGGCGCGTCGTATCGGAGACCGAGGCCGCGGTGCAGGCGGTGGGAGTCCGGATGTTCGAGGCGGTGTTCTCGGGAGACATCCGCACCGCCTACCGAACGAGCGCGGCCGTCGCCGCCGAGCGAGGGAAGGGCGTGCAGCTCGCGCTGCGACTGAATGCTCCGGGCCTCGCCGCGCTGCCGTGGGAGGCGCTCTTCGACCCCGAGACGCAGGCGTACCTCTGCCTCAAGGAGCCGCTCGTCCGCCACATCCCGGCGCCCCACTCACCGCCGGCGCTCACGCTCGCGCCCCCGCTCAAGGTCCTGGGCATGATCTCCTCGCCGGGCGGGCTGCCCGCGCTCGACGTCGAGGCCGAACGCGATCGGCTCGAGCAGGCGCTCCGCCCCCACCTCGACGCCGGGCGGGTGGAGCTGACCTGGCTCGACGACGTGACCTGGGCGGGCGTGCACGACAAGCTCCTCGAGCAGGAGTGGCACGTCCTGCACTTCATCGGCCACGGCGGGTACGACACCGAGACCGACGAGGGCGTGCTCGCATTCGTCGGACGCAACGGCCGCGCGGATCTCGTCCCTGCCTCGAGGCTCGCCGACCTGCTCGACGAAGCGGAACCCACGCCGCGCCTCGTGGTGCTGAACTCCTGCCAGTCGGGTGCGACGGGCACGCTGGACCTGTTCTCGGGCACCGCGGCGGCGCTCGCCCACAGCGGCATCCATGCCGTCGCGGCCATGCAGTACGCGATCAGCGACGACGCTGCGATCGCGTTCGCCCGTGGCTTCTACATGGCGCTGGCGCACGGGCGAGGCATCGACGAGGCGGTGCGCAGCGGTCGCATCGGTATCCTCGGCCTGAGTCGCGGAACGCTCGAGTGGATCACGCCCGTGCTCTACCTCCGCGGTGAGGACGCGCACCTGTTCGACGTGACGCCGACGCCTGGCGGCGCGACCGCGGATGCCGCGCCCGCATCGGCGCGACGGCGACGGGCCCCCTCGGCGGCCTCGCCGCCGCAGCCGCGAGCGCCCCGCGCGCGTGGGAAGCCGTGGCTGGTCGCGGGGGCGATGGCCGTGCTCGCGATGGGCGCGGGCGTCGCCGCATCGTTCCTCCTGCGCCCGGGCGGCGACGGCACCAGCGGCGGTTCGGAAGCGGGCGGAAGCGTCACCGTGACGGAGGTCACCATCCGGGTCGACGAAGCCTGGACGGACACCGGTGTCTCGTGCGCTGCCGGCGACACGTTCAACATCAAGGCGAGTGGGCGAGCGTACTTCCACTACGAGGGAAGGGATTCGGGCCCCGACGGGTTGGTTTCCGGCATCTACGCAGAGTCGCGTGTCGCCGCCTCGGAGTACACCCTGGCGCTCATCGGCACCCTCGACACGGTCGACGAGCCGTTCTACGTCGGGTACGCGGCCACGTACGTCTGTCCGGACGCCGGCCGGCTCTCGCTCGGCGTCAACGACAACAGCCTTGATGGCAACGAAGGCGAGTTCTGGGCCGAGATCACGCACCGGCCGAAGGGCTAGCACCGGCAACGACGGACGCGCCCCCGTATTCCTCAGATCAGGGCTGCCTCGGGGACGAAGATCAGTGCTGGCACGCTGGGCTCGCGCGCCCGCCGGCGCAAGGATGCGCGCATGGAGACGGTGCTGGAATTGGAGATCGGGCCCGGGCCGGATCCGGGCACGTACGCCGTGCGAGTGCTGCGGTCCGTCGGCGGAGGCGAGCCCGAGGAGACGATCACGCTCGACCTGGAGGGCCTCGTCGACCGCAGGGCCGACTTCGAGGCGAGCGTGCTCGCCTCCGCGGTCGCAGCTCGTCGCGTCATGACCGACACCGAGGCGGCCATCCAGAAGGTCGGCCGCGCGCTCTTCGAGTCGACCTTCGTCGGCGAGGTGCGCAACGCCTACCGGACGAGCGTCGCCGTGGCCTCCGACCGGGGCAAGGACGTGCAGGTCACCCTGCGGCTCACCGCGCCCGGGCTTGCCGCCCTGCCGTGGGAGGCGCTGTTCGACCCGCATCAGGGCGCCTACCTCTGCCGCAAGGACCCCCTCGTGCGCCACGTGCCGTCGACGTACTCGCCGCCGGCACTCGCGATCCAACCGCCGCTCCGCGTGCTGGCCATGGTGTCGTCGCCGCGCGGACTGCCGCCGCTCGACGCCGAGCGCGAGCGGGACCTCCTGAACGACGCCCTGCGATCGCACATCGACGCGGGTCGCGTCGAGATCGACTGGCTGACGGATGTCACGTGGGCCGCCGTCCACGATAAGCTGCTCGACCACGAATGGCACGTCCTGCACTTCATCGGCCACGGCAACTACGACACCCAGACCGACGAGGGCGTGCTGGCCTTCGTCGACGACCACGGACGTCCCGACTACGTGCCCGCATCGAGCCTCGCCGACCTCCTCGACGAAGCCGAGCCGACGCCGAGGCTCGTGCTGCTGAACTCCTGCCGGTCCGGTGCAGGGGGCACCGAGGACCTCTTCTCGGGCACCGCGGCGGCCCTCGCGCACAGCGGCATCCATGCGGTCGCCGCGATGCAGTTCTCGATCAGCGACACCGCGGCCATCCAGTTCTCCCGCGGGTTCTACTCGGCCCTGGCACGTGGACGAGGCATCGACGAGGCCGTGCGGAGCGGACGCATCGGCATCCTCGGCACGGGTCGCGGGACGCTCGAGTGGGTCACGCCCGTGCTCTACCTGCGGGGTGAGGACACGCGGCTGTTCGAGATCGGGCCGAGCACGAGCACGTCGGAGGCAGGCGCGCCAGCGATGCCGGCACCGCGCGCCAAGGCGGAGCTTCCTGCCGCGAAGCCGGAACCCGCCGCGAGACCGCAGCCGTTCGCTGCATCGGCACCGGCCAGGATGTCGCCGCACGCCGTTCCCGTCGTGACGAACAAGGCGACGGCTCAGCCGGCAGCCCCGCTCCGAGCTGCGCCCGCGCCCTCCGCGATGGACGCCCACACGAGTGCGCGCCCGCCCGCGCCCCCACCGAGCGGCTCGTCGGCATCCCGCGCGGCGACCGTGCCACCGACGGGTCCGCCGGCGACGTCGACGACATCACGGCCGCCCGCGAAACCGGCTTCGGCACCGCGGCGTCGACGCACGCCCGCATGGGTGGCCTGGACCGTCGTGCTCCTCATCGCGGCGGCGGTCACGGCCGTGGCGGCCTCGATCGTGATCCCGCGGTTGACCGGAGTGGGCGAGGACTCCGGCATCACGCTCCCCTTGCCCGGGCCGCTCGGCGGTGGCGGCGACGACGGGGGCGACGAGTCCGGCCTTCCGGCCCGCGCGCCCGACGCGACCGTCTCGGTCGCAGGCAACGAGGAATGGACGGCGACCGGGCTCTCATGCGTCGGCGACGACCGTTTCGAGTTCGCGGCCGAGGGGCAGGTCCGCCCTGCAGGCCCGGGCTCTGCCCCGGTCGGTACCGACGGGGTCGCCGGTGAGCAGGGTCCGAGGCCGGGGATCGGGAATGCCGCCCTCTTCGCCGGGCTGCGCTTCGAGGCCGATCAGCGCCACGCGGTCGGTTCCCAGTCGATCTACACCTGCCCGAACGCGGGCACCCTCTGGCTCGGCATCAACGAGGCGAACGTGGCCGACAACGAGGGCGGGTTCACCGTCCGGATCTGGAAGCATCCCGTGGTTCCCGCGCAGTGACGGCGGGGACGCTGTCGCCGCGGCCGGGCGCGGGCCTACGATCGAGTCGAACCCCGACGGAAGGTCCTCATGCCCGCTTCGGCAGAACCCCGGGTCGCGCTCTACTTCGACTTCGACAACATCGTCATCTCCCGGTACGACCAGCTCCACGGCGAGAGCTCGTACCGCAAGGACACGAGCCGCACCAAGACGGTGCAGCCGGGCACGCAGGCCTGGAAACGGCTGCAGCAGGCCACGGTCGACATCGACGCCGTGCTCGATTTCGCGGCGACGTTCGGCACCATCGCGATCGCGCGCGCCTACGCCGACTGGTCGACGCCCGTGAACGCGAGCTACCGCAACCAGCTCATCGACCGCGCGGTCGACCTGGTGCAGCTGTTCCCGCTCTCGGCGACGAAGAACGGCGCCGACATCCGCCTCTCGGTCGACGCGATCGAGGATCTCTTCCTCATCCAGGACCTCTCGCACATCGTGATCGTGGCCGGCGACTCCGACTACGTCGCGCTCGCGCAGAAGACGAAGAAGCTCGGCCGGTACGTCGTCGGCATCGGCGTCGCGGGCGGCACCAGCCGAGCGCTGACCGCCGCGTGCGACGAGTACGCCGACTACGACGCGCTGCTGGCGACGGACGCCGCGGTGAGCGACGACGAGGCGACGGATGTCGCGGAGCCGGCGCCCTCCGGCCGCGGCGGGTCGACCGGTCGCGCGTCCGAGAAGCCCCCGTCGGCGGCTGCCGATGCCGAGACCGTGACGGCGCCGGCGCGCCGCCGCAGGGCGTCCACGAAGAAGCCCGCAGACGCCCCGAGCGAGCCGTCACCGCCCGCCGACACCGCGTCCGAGCCATCCGACTCGCGGACCGTGAAGTTCGTCGCCCCGACCGAGCCCGGCGCCGCTGCGGATGCACCCGCCGGCAGCGTCCGGAACCCGGGCCGACTCCTCTTGAAGGCGCTCGAGCTGATGCGCGCCAAGACCGACGACGAGTGGCAGTCGTCGAGCGCGGTGAAGAACCAGATGCTGCGGATGGATCCGTCGTTCCAGGAGCGACGGCTCGGGTTCGCCTCGTTCACCGACTTCCTGAAGTCGCGCGGGGGCGTCGTCGAGCTCGACGAGACCCCCGGGCAGAATCGCGTGCGCATCCGTCCCAAGAAGCCCTGAGCCGGAGAGCTCGCGTCGCGGGACTTCCGTCGTGCCATCCGTCGCTCCGTCGCGAGAGACTGAGCCGCGGCGAAGGCGCCACGACGGAACGGAGCGGACGAGATGAAGGCCCTGCAGTATCGCGAGATCGGCGCCGAGCCGGTCGTGGTCGAGGTCGAGAAGCCCGAGCCGGGCCCGGGTCAGGTACGGCTCAAGGTGACGGCCGCGGGCGCGTGTCACTCCGACAGCTTCATCATGAGCCTGCCCGCAGAGCAGTACATCTGGGGGCTTCCCCTCACGCTCGGGCACGAGGGCGTCGGGATCGTCGACGAGCTGGGCGAGGGCGTCACCGGACTCGAAATCGGCGAATCGGTCGCGGTGTACGGCCCGCAGGGCTGCGGTCGCTGCTACCAATGCGCCCAGGGCAAGGAGAACTACTGCGAGCACGCGGCCGAGCTCGGCATCGCGCCGCCCGGACTCGGCGCTCCCGGGTCGATGGCGGAGTACATGCTGGTGCCCGATGCGCGGCACCTCCTGCCCATCGGCGACCTCGATCCCGTCGCGAACGTCGCCCTCACGGATGCCGGCCTCACGCCCTACCACGCGATCAAGGGGTCACTGCCGAAGCTCGTCCCGGGCTCGACCGCCGTCGTCATCGGCGCGGGCGGACTCGGGCACGTCGCCGTCCAGCTCCTGCGCGCCTTGACTCCCGCCACCGTCGTCGCCCTCGACGTGAGCGCCGACAAGCTGGAGCTCGCGCGCGAGGTCGGTGCGCATCACGCGTTCCCGTCCGATGCCGGCGCCGCCGATCGCGTGAAGGAGCTCACCCGGGGCAGGGGCGCCACCGCGGTGTTCGACTTCGTGGGGATCCAGCCGACGCTCGACTCGGGCCACGCGATGATCGCCGTCGAGGGCGACCAGGTGCTCGTGGGCGTCGCTGCCGGCACGCTGCCGAGCGGCGTGCTCGCGGGTCCATACGACTCGGCGGTGCGAGCGCCGTACTGGGGGTCGCGCTCCGAGCTCTTCGAGGTGTTCGCCCTCGCGCACGCGGGACTCGTGCACGTGGAGACCGAGGTGTTCTCGCTCGATGAGGCCCCGGAGGCGTACCGTCGCCTGCACGACGGCACGCTGCGCGGCCGGGCGGTCATCGTGCCGTGAGTCGCGCGCGGAGCATGAGACGGCGGTCGCGCCGGAGTCCGGCGGCCCTGCCGGAAACCGTGAGAACCTGAGATGATCTCAGTGTCGCCACGGTGGCGGCGAGGACGCTGACGCGCCACGGTTCGCACATGGATGCGGTGCTGGAACTGGAGATCGGGCCCGGCCCCGAGCCCGGCTCGTTCTTGGTGCGCGTGCTCCGCTCGACAGGCGGCGGCGAGCCCACCGCGGTCATCAGGCTCGACGTCGACGAGCTCGCCGCACGTCGTCCGCTGCTCGAGGCCAGCGTGCTCGCCTCGGCCGTGCCGGCCCGCCGAGTGCTGCCCGCCACCGAGGCCGCGTTGCGCGACGTCGGCGAGCGCCTGTTCGAGGCGACCTTCGACGGCGAGGTCGGGGCGGCCTACCGCACGAGCCGGGCGATCGCCTCGGAACGCGGCACGGGCCTGCAGCTCGCGCTCCGGCTGACCGCGCCCGAGCTCGCGACACTGCCCTGGGAGTCGCTGTTCGACCCCCACGCCGACGTGTACCTGTGCCGGAAGGAACCGCTCGTCCGGCACGTCTCCGCGCCGTACTCGCCGCCCGCCCTCGAGGTGGAACCGCCGCTGCGCATCCTCGCGATGGCCGCATCGCCGCGCGGGCTGCCCCTGCTCGACGTGGTCGCCGAACGGGAGCGGCTCGAGGAGGCCCTGCGGCCGCACGTGCAGCAGGGGCTCATCGAACTCGAATGGCTCGACGAGGCGTCGTGGGCGGGCATCCACGCCAAGCTCCTCGAACGCGAATGGCACGTGCTCCACTTCATCGGGCACGGCACCTACGACATCGCGACCGACGAGGGCATGCTGGCGTTCGTGGCCCCCGACGGCCGGCCCGACCTCGTGCCGGCGAACGCGCTCGCCGACCTGCTCGACGAGGCGGAGCCGACGCCCCGCCTCGTGGTGCTGAACTCCTGCCAGTCCGGTGCGACCGGCGGATCCGACCTCTTCTCGGGCACGGCCGCCGCCCTCGCGCACAGCGGCATCCACGCGGTCGCCGCGATGCAGTTCTCGATCAGCGACGGCGCCGCCATCGCCTTCGCGCGCGGCTTCTACACCGCGCTCGCGCACGGACGCGACGTCGACGAGGCGGTCCGCAGCGGCCGCATCGGGATCCTCGGCACCGGGCGCGGCACGCTCGAGTGGGTCACGCCCGTGCTGTACCTGCGCGGCGATGACGCGCAGGTGTTCCGGATCGCTCCGGCGGCGGCCAGCAGCCGCGGCGAAGGGAATCCCGCAGCCGAGGCCCGCGCGCGTCGCGCGGCGGGCTCGCGCGCCCGATCGGTTTCAGGCCCTCCCCGCGAGGCGCCGCGCCCGGAGCGCCTCCCTCGTCGCTGGGTGCTGTGGGCCGGCCTGGCCGCGCTCGTCGCGATCCTCGGCATCGGCGGCGGGCTCCTGCTCGGCCAGCCGTGGTCGGATGGCGGCGGGTCGGACGCGGACGGGTCGGACTCCAGCGACTCCGGTTCCACGGGCTGGGGCGAGTCCAGGTACGGCATCGCCGGAGCCGAGCAGAAGGAGGGCCCGGTGGAGGCGGACTCGCCGGATGACGTCGAGACCGGGCTGTGGTGCGATGAGGGAGGCAAGCTCAACATCACCGCGACCGGCGAGATCTGGCCGACCGGGCGTGACGGCGAGCCGGTCGGGCCAGCCGGAATGACGAACGGCGAGTCGCCCGAGCTGCGGATCCTGGCGGACGTCAACACCGCCGCGCTCATCGGCAAACTCGAGGACACGGACGAACCGGCGTTCGAGATCGGCGAGGGGACGAGCTACGACTGCAGGGTGGCGGGCTCGCTGTTCCTCGACGTCAACGACACCTCGGCCGGCGACAACGAGGGCGAGTTCTGGGTCGTCGCGACCTACGTTCCACCGCAGTGAGAAGGGATCCGACATGCAGCGCATCGCCGTGTTGACGACCGCCGACGGGAGCGAGGTCGCCATCCAGGTTCCCGACGGCGTCACCGACGGAGTCACGTTCCGCGGGGGCGGCGGCGCCGGTCCGCTCATCGAGCGCACGCAGCAGAACCTCGATGAGGTGCTCGCCCGTGCCCGGCCGGCCGTCGTGTCGCTGCTGCGCCAGCTGCGCGACGTGGAGGACTCGCCCGACGAGCTCGAGGTCGAGTTCGGCATCCAGGTGAGCCTCGAGGTCGGCGCGTTCATCGCGACGGCGGATTCCGCGGCGAACTTCCGCGTGACGATGCGATGGTCGCGGGAGCGGGACCGCGATCGCGACGACTGACCCGGTCAGCTCCCCCGCTCGTCGGCCTTGCCGCCGGGGCCGTAGATGATGATGGCCGTGACCGGGATGATCAGGAACCACAGCCACGACCAGGCGAATCCCCCGGCGAACCCGGTCCAGAAGAAGAGGCCGAGGGCGATGAACGGCGTGAGCGCCATGATCGTGTCGCCGATGCGGCCGCCGAGCGCCCGCGAGGTGCGCCCAGGAGCGGGCGCGGGGCCGGGGACGGCCGGCGGCGGAGGCGGCGAGTAGGCGTACGCGTCGGCCGAGGGCGGCGCGAGCGTGCCGGGCCCGTCGAGCAGGGTCGGCGCGGCGGTGCCCGTGCGCGGTGCCGTGTCGGGCAGGTCGGCGAACAGCGGCATGAGGTCGCCGCGCGTCACCGCTCCGCGCGCCGACGCGGCACGCTGCTCGTACTCGGCGGGGGTCAGGCGCCCGGCGATCTGCGCGTCGGAGAGGCGCGCGACCGCATCCTCGCGTTCCGCGTTGCTCAGTCGTTCGTCGGGTCGGTCCGGGTTGGCGTAGCCGCTCATGGTTCCAGCGTGCCCATCCCGGATGGCTCGGGGAAGTGACGAAAGCCCCGGACGGCGGCCCCGCGCCTCAGGCTCCGACGCCGGTGGCGTTGGCGCCCGGCTCGTGCTCCGTTCCCTCGTCGAGGGCGCCGCTGGCGTCGGGCACGCCGGGCACCTCCCCGTCCTCGGTGGGCGGCGGCTGGATGTCGTACGACGACATGTCGGCGGGCGGTTCGCTGTCGTCGCCGCCTTCGGCCGGCTCGTCGGGGTGGCGCCGCTCCTCGGGTGCCTCCGCCGAGCTCGCGCCTTCGGCCGGATCCTGCGGGTGCTCGTCGCCGCGGGGCGTGTTGATGTCGCTCATCGTCGTGCGCTCCTTCCGGCGCGGCCGCGCCGTCCCGGCCAGTCTCCGCCGCCCCGGCGGTCGAGGGCAGGGGCTTGCCGAGGTCGGCCGTGCCCGGTAAGAACTCTCCGCTCGCTGTGGTCTGACCACATCTGCTACTGTGGTCTGACCACAGCGGCGCGACGAAGGGGACAGCATGGGCGACGAGGCATCCGCTCGCTCGATCGAGCCGCGCGCGTGGCAGGCCGTGCTCGAGCACATCGAGCGCCGGCTCCTCGACGGCGAGCTCGCGCCCGGCGACCGGCTGCCGGGCGAACGCCAGCTCGCGGCCGAACTCGGCGTCGGCCGCTCGAGCGTGCGCGAGGCGCTCCGCGTGCTCGAGGTGCTGGGGCTCATCCGCACTCACACCGGGTCGGGTCCCACCGCGGGTGCGATCATCATCGCGACCCCGGGCGGCGGCATGAGCGCCCTCATGCGGCTGCAGGTGGCGGCGAGCGGCTTCCCCGTCGACGACATCGTGGCGACCCGCCTCGTGCTCGAGGCGCACGTCGCGGGCGATCTCGCCGCGGCATCCGCCCCCGACCTCGGCGCTGCCGAGCGCCTGCTCGACGCGATGGACGAACCCGGCCTCACCCCGGCCGAGTTCCTCGCGCTCGACGCCGCTTTCCACCTCGCCCTCGCCGAGGCATCCGGAAACCAAGTCGTCACCGCGACCATGGCCGGGCTGCGCAGCGGCATCGAGGGCTACGCCCTCGCCGGTCACGACCGCATCGCCGACTGGCCCGCGACGGCGGCGCGCCTGCGCAGCGAGCACCGCGGCGTCGTCGCCGCGATCAGGGCGGCGGATGGCACGGCCGCCCGCGCCCGCATCCACGACCACATCTCGGGGTACTACGCCGAGATCTCCCCCGCCCGCCCGCACGAGCGCGGCGCCACCGCCGCGAACGGCACCCCCTAGGAAGAGAGCCCACCATGGTCCAGCGCCAGTTCCCGAACCCGCGCGAGCTCGCCGAGCTCATGCGGTTCAAGAAGCCGACCCTGAACCCCACCGACCGCCGCCTCGAGAAGGCGCTCACGATCGCCGACCTGCGCGACATCGCCAAGCGACGCACGCCGAAGGCGCCGTTCGACTACACCGAGGGCGCCGCCGAGGGCGAGCTCTCGCTCACGCGCGCCCGCCAGGCCTTCCAGGACGTCGAGTTCCACCCGTCGATCCTGCGCAACGTGCCGGTGGTCGACACGAGCCGCGAGGTGCTCGGCGGTCCGAGCGCCCTGCCCTTCGGCATCGCGCCGACCGGATTCACCCGCCTCATGCAGACCGAGGGCGAGGAGGCCGGCGCGGGCGCGGCGGGCGCCGCGGGCATCCCGTTCACGCTCTCGACGCTCGGCACCACGTCGATCGAGGGCGTGAAGGCCGCCAACCCCGACGGCCGCAACTGGTTCCAGCTCTACGTGATGAAGGACCGCGACATCTCGTACGAGCTCGCGCGCCGGGCGGCCGCCGCAGGCTTCGACACGCTGTTCTTCACGGTCGACACCCCCGTCGCCGGCGCGCGCCTGCGCGACAAGCGCAACGGCTTCTCGATCCCGCCACAGCTCACGCCGGGCACGGTCCTCAACGCGATCCCGCGTCCGGCGTGGTGGATCAACTTCCTCACGACGCCGAAACTCGAGTTCGCGTCGCTGTCGTCGACGGGCGGCACGGTCGGCGAGCTGCTCGACTCGGCCATGGACCCGACCATCTCGTTCGCCGACCTCGACGTGATCCGCGAGATCTGGCCGGGCAAGATCGTCGTGAAGGGCGTGCAGACCGTCGAGGATGCGAGGCTCCTCGCCGACACCGGCGTCGACGGCGTCGTGCTCTCCAACCACGGAGGCCGCCAGCTCGACCGCGCGCCGATCCCGTTCCACCTGCTGCCGCACGTCGTCCGCGAGGTCGGGAACGACATGGAGGTGCACATCGACACGGGCATCATGAACGGCGCCGACATCGTCGCATCCATCGCCCTCGGTGCCCGGTTCACCCTCATCGGCCGCGCGTACCTGTACGGGCTGATGGCCGGTGGGCGCCGCGGCGTCGACCGCACGATCGCCATCCTCCGCGGCGAGATCGAGCGCACCATGAAGCTGCTCGAGGTCGGGAGCCTCGACGAGCTCGGCCCGCAGCACGTGACGCAGCTCGCGCGCCTGCAGCCGATCGCCCGCCCGGTGGCCGATGCGGCCGACGCCGCCGCGTCGCGTCTGCCGGTGCGGCTGTGACCGCGCCGGTTCGCGCCCTCAGCCCTCGTCGATGAGCTCGAGCAGCTTCTTCGCGGCGTCGCGGATCTCGATGTGGTCGTACTGGCCCGCGCGACTCTCGAGGGAGATCACCGCGCAGCGGTGCACCTTCCGGTAGTCGCCGTACGGGAACGAATAGGCGCCCTTCGTCTCGCCGTTCTCGTCGTCGTCGATGCCCAGGTGCCAGTGCCGGAACTCGGTCCAGCCGTCCTTCTCGATGACGGCGTTCTCGTCGTCGGCGCTCGGCGCATGCTCGCTCCAGTCGTCGCGTTCGTCGCGCACGACCTTCCCGTCGCGCACGAGCGAGCGCGCGTGGCGGAGCGCCGTCTCGTTGAGGCGGATCGCCATCTCAGGCCTGCTTCGCCTTCATGCGGCGCACGCGCTGCTTCGCGGTCTTGCGCGCGCGCTCCTGGTCGGTCGGCGTGAGGATGGCGGCGAGCGCGGTCCGGAACCCGCTGAGCACCGCCATCCTGGACGGCTGCTTGACCTGGGCCCGCTGCTGCTTGATCGTCTTGGAACGGCTGCCCTTCTTGGGCGATCCCGTCGACGAGGCCCGCCCGCCCGCGGTGCCGTAGCGGAGAGAGACCCGTTCGAGGCGGGCCGATGTGCGCTTCGCCGACGCGGCGGTGGCGCGCGGCCGGCGCGCGGCATCCTTCTTCACGCGCTCGAGCCGCCGCTGCTCGGCGGTCGCCGCGGCCGTCACGCGGCTCTTCGCCGGTTCCGGCAGCGACGAGGCGAGCTTGCGCGTCTGCTTGTTCGCACGCTCCGCCTCCTTCACGGCGCGCTTCGCGGCGCGGCGGGCCTGACGCTCGGTCTCGGTCTTCGGCATGCGCGGTCCTTCCTACTTCTTCAGCACTCGGAGCGCAGTTCCCTTGTGCGCAGCTCGTGCTCCGGTCTTCTCGCTCTCGACGATGAAGGCGGGTTCGTCATCGCTCGCGGTGAAGTGCTGGCCGTCGAACGTGAAGTCGCGGGTCCTGCGGTCGATCACACGTCCCCGGGTGCGCCCCTGGGAGGTCGCCCAGCTGACGCGGTCGTGCACGGCGACCATTCGCTCCACCTCGGATCTCGGACGGCGGCCGGTGCCGGCCGCTCGTTGGCGAGGCTACGCCGCGCGGCACACGCCCCCAACCCCCTTGACCACATCCGGCGGAACCGCAACGCGCGGTGTGGCGCGCTACACCCGCGACGCGTTCGCCGTGGCCAGGAGCCGCTCGACCTGCTCCACCGGGACGGGCGAGCCCGGGAACGTCGCGACGCGCCCGATGGGCATCGAGCCCATCATCTTGTCCAGGCTTTCGCGGTCGAGGCCGAGCCCGCCGTCGCCGTCGGTCGCGCCGGCGCCGAACAGGCCCTCGCCGCCCGAGAGCGCCGCCGCGAGGAGCGGTCCGGCGACCGGGTGGGCCAGGATCTCGGCGACCGTCGATTCGAGCGAGAGCGGGAGCCGGACCGGGTCGCCGTCGACCTCGACGGTCGTGATCGAGCGGATGTCGCGGCTCGACGCGCCGACCTCGACCGTGTAGCGGCCGCCCTCGACCACCCAGCGGTCGACGCGGGTGTCCCAGTGGGCGAGGTCGCCGCGGCGCACGCGGACCTCGACCTCGGCGGACTCGCTCGCCGCCAGCCGCACCTTGGCGAAGCCCTTCAGATCGCGCGGGGCGCGATGCACGGACGAACCGGGCACGGACGTGTACACCTGTACGACCTCGGCCCCGTCGCGGTCGCCAGTGTTCGCGACGGGCACGCGGACGACGAGCCCGTCCTCGTCGCTGCTCACGGCTGCCTCGCCGTAGGCGAACGTCGTGTAGGACAGGCCGTGACCGAACGGGAAGGTCACGTCGAGCTCGCGCGCGTCGTACCACCGGTAGCCGACGAGGATGCCCTCGCCGTAGCGCACGTGGCCGTGCTCGCCGGGGAAGTTGCCGAACGCGGGGGTGTCCTGCAGGCGCACGGGCACGGTCTCGGCGAGACGGCCGGCCGGGTTGACCGCGCCGAAGATCACGTCGGCGACCGCACCGCCGCCGGCCTGGCCGAGCAGGCCCGTGCCGAGGATGGCCGGAACCCGGTCGGCGAACGGGGCGAGGCGCACGATGCCGCCGTGCGAGAGCACGACGACCGTGTGCGGGTTCGCCGCGAGTACTCGGTCGACCAGGGCGAGCTGCTCGGCGGGCAACTCGAGGTCGGTGCGGTCGTAGCCCTCGGACTCGAGGCGCGCGGGCAGGCCGAGGAAGAGCACGGCCACGTCGGCCGCTGCGGCGGCGGCGACCGCGTCGTCGGCCAGCCCCGCGGCATCCGTGCCGTCGAGCGTGAAGCCGGGCGCGAACGCGACCGCGGCGTCGCCGACGACCTCGCGGATCGCATCGAGCGCGGTGTCGACGCGCGTCGGGTTGACGTGCGAGCTGCCGCCGCCCTGGTAGCGCGGCGTTCGGGCGAACTCGCCGATGACGGCGACGGATGCCTCGGGCGCGAGGGGCAGCAGCGCGCCCTCGTTGCGCAGCAGCACGATGCCGGCGGCGGCCGCCTCGCGCGCCAGGGCGTGGTGGGCATCGACGTCGACGATGACGTCGGCGCGGGCCGCGCCATCCGTCACCCCATCGCCGGCGGCCCCGGCGAGTGCGCGCCGCACGAGCGAGACGACGCGCGCGGCGCCGGTGTCGAGCACCGCCTCGTCGAGTTCGCCCGCCTCGACCGCCGCGACCAGCGCGGCGTCGCTGCGCCCGCCGTTCGAGGGCATCTCGAGGTCGAGACCGGCCGCGAGGGCCTTCACTCGGTCGGTGACCGCACCCCAGTCGGAGACGACGAGGCCTTCGAAGCCCCACTCGCCACGCAGCACCTCGGTGAGCAGCCAGTGGTGCTCCGACGCCGGGATGCCGTTGATGCGGTTGTACGAGCACATGACGGTCCACGGCTGCTCGTCCTCGACGACGCGCTGGAAGGCCCGGAGGTAGATCTCGCGCAGGGGGCGGGGGTCGACGTCGGACGAGACGCGCATGCGGTCGTCCTCCTGGTTGTTCGCGGCGAAGTGCTTGAGCGAGGCGCCGACACCGCGCGACTGCAGGCCGCGCACGAGCGCCGACCCGAGCACGCCGGAGACGAGCGGATCCTCCGAGAGGTACTCGAAGTTGCGCCCGCACAGCGGCGAGCGCTTGATGTTGATGCCCGGGCCGAGGAGGACCGAGACGCCCTGGCTGCGGGCCTCGTCGCCGAGCGCCGCCCCGACGCGCTCGAGGAGGTCGGGGTCGAACGACTGGGCGAGCGTGACCGCGGGCGGGAAGCAGGTCGCCGGGCGGCTCTCGGCGAGGCCGAGGTGGTCGCCGGTCTCGTCCTGCATGCGGACGCCGTGCGGGCCGTCGGTGAGCATGATCGAGGGGATGTCGCCGACGCGCTCGGTCGTCCAGAACGTCGCGCCGCTCGTAAGGGCGGCCTTCTGCTCGAGGCCGAGGCCGGCGACGAGGTCGCGGGCGGATGCCGCGAGGGAGCCGCCTGCGTGGGCCACGGCCTGGTTCAGGGTGTCGGTCATGTCGGTGGGTCCTCTCGGCGCTCGTCGGCGAGACTGCGAAAACCATATGTAGCTCGGGTTTCAAATGCAAGTGTCATTCGGCTTTTGGGACGCGGGCGGCCTAGGATCGGTGGCATGGCACAGCGAGGGTCGTACGCGAAGGGCGTCGCGAAGCGCGAGGAGATCCTCACCGCGGCGCTCGACGTCATCGCCCGCGAGGGATACGGTCGAGCGTCGGTGAAGGAACTCGCCGACGCCGTCGGCCTCAGCCAGGCCGGGCTGCTGCACTACTTCTCGTCCAAGGAGGAGCTCTTCGCCGAGGTGCTCCGCAAGCGCGACGAGGTCGACCGCGCCGCCCTCGACACGGGCGCGGCCGACGACCGAGCGACGACCGACGGCTTCGTCCGCACCATCCGCCACAACGCCGAGGTGCCCGGGCTCGTGCAGCTCTACTCGAGGCTCGCGAGCGAGGCGACCGATCCCGGGCATCCGGCGCGGCCCTACTTCGAGGAGCGCTACCGGAGCCTGCGCCGCACGACGTCCGAGTCGATCCGCGACGGGCAGGCGGCCGGCGCCATCCGGGGCGACGTCGATGCCGACCAGGCGGCGGCGCTGCTGCTCGCGGTCGCCGACGGGCTGCAGACCCAATGGCTCATGGACCCGGCCATCGACATGGCCGAGCACGTCGAGGTGTTCGTGCGGCTGCTCGCGCCCGCGTCGTCGGCGGACGCCGCGCGCGAGGAGGCGCGATGACGCTCACCGAGCCGGTCACCCACGTCGAGGTCGAGACCCCGTCAGGCCGCGTGCGCGGCGCCTGGCGCGGGAGGCCCGGATCGCCGGGTGCGTCGGCGGCGTTCCTCGGGATCCCGTTCGCGGAGGCGCCCGTCGGCGCGCTGCGATACGCCGCGCCCGTGCCCGTCGCGCCGTGGGAGGGCGTGCGCGACGCGCTCGAGTTCGGCCCGACGGCGCAGCGCGGCGATCCCGGGGTGACGCTGATCCCGGAGCCATCCGTGCCGGGCGAATCGACGCTCAACGTCAACGTCTTCACGCCCGCGCCCGAGCCCGCAGCGCCGGGTTCGGGCCTGCCCGTGCTCGTGTGGATCCACGGCGGCGGGTTCGTGGGCGGCTCGCCGGCGAGCCCGTGGTACGACGGGCGCGCGTTCAACCGCGACGGCGTCGTCACCGTCACCGTCTCGTACCGGCTCGGCTTCGACGGCTTCGGGTGGATCGCCGATGCGCCCGCCAACCGGGGCGTGCTCGACTGGCTGCTCGCGCTCGAATGGGTGCAGGGCCACATCGCCGCGTTCGGCGGCGACCCGGCGCGCGTCACGATCGCCGGCCAGTCGGCCGGCGGCGGCGCGGTCCTCACGCTGCTCGGGCTGCCGCAGGCGCAGGGCCTGTTCCACCGCGCATGGGCGGTCTCGCCGGCGACGGCCGACGTGCCGGCTGCCCGCGCCGAGGAGGTCGGGCGGCGGCTGGCCGCGCTCGGCGGCGTGCAGCCGACGCGGGCCGGACTGTCGACGCTGACCGAGTCGCGCGTGCTCGAGCTGCAGGAGCTTGCCCCGCGGGCCGACGGCGCGAGCGCGGCCGACGGGCTCCGCTCGATGGTCGCGGACGGGCTGCCGTGGGGTCCCGTCGTCGACGGCTCGATCGTCCCGCGGCCGACCCGCGCGTCGTACCGCGCCGGCGTCGGCGCCGACGTGCCGCTCGTGCTCGGTGCGACCGACGACGAGTTCGCGATGGCCTTCCGCGACGCTGCCGCGAGGCTGCGCTGGGTGCCGGCGTGGCTGGCGCTCGGGCGCATGGGATTCGCGGGGCCGGCACGGCGCAAGTGGCTTCGCGCGAATCGCGAGACGGCGCGGCGCGGCACCGCGGCCGTGCTCGGACGCTACGTGAGCGATCGCATCTTCCGCGCGCCGCTGGTCACGGCGGTGGCGGCGCGCGCGGCCGGGGCCGGGGTCGGGGGCGGGGCCGGGGCGGGGGCCGGGGGAGAGGCGACGGATGGCGCGGCCGCCGCCGCGGGCACCTGGGCGTACCGCTTCGCCTGGCGTTCTCCGTCCTATGCGGCGGCGGTGCACTGCCTCGACGTCCCCTTCCTCTTCGACTGCCTCGCCGACGAGCACGTGGAGCGGATCGCCGGCCCCACCCCGCCGCAGCCGCTCGCCGACGAGGTGCACGCGGCCGCGGTCGCGTTCGTTCGGGGCGAGGATCCGTCGTGGTCCCGCGCGACCGGCCCCCGGATCACGGCGCGCCTCTTCGACGTGCCGGTCGCGACGGTCGACGACGCCTACGCGTCGGCCCGGCCGCTGGCCGAGGCGAGCTGACCGTCGGGGCGCGGCACCTCGGCGAGCGACCAGCGGCGCGATACGCGACTTCGGTCGGTCGAGTACCGCCGCGTGAGGCGCGACATCCGTCGGTCGAGCAGCGCCGCGCGCAGGCCCGCCGCATATCGAGACCCAGCCGAACGGTGTGTGCGGGGTCCGCGCAGGGCGGGGTCCGCGCAGGAAGAGGTCAGTGCAGAAGCCGATCCGACGATCGCGGCGGGGGCGAGGGGCACGCGCCATCCGTACGATGTCGACATGGAGACCCCGTCGATGTGGAATCTGGAAGGGCGCGTCGCGATCGTGAGCGGCGCCGGCAGTCCCGAGGGCATCGGATTCGCGACCGCGCGGGCCCTCGGCGAGCTCGGCGCCGGCCTCGTGCTCACGGCGACGAGCGAGCGAGTCCATGAGCGCGCCGAGGAGCTGCGCCGCGCTGGCATCACCGCGACCGCGCTGGTCGCCCGTCTCGATGTCGAGGAGCAGGTCGACGACCTCGCCGCGGAGCTCGCGGCCACCGGCATCCGCCCGACCATCGTCGTCAACAACGCCGGCATGATCGCGTCCGGCGATCCCGAGATGCTGCACGGCGACGGCACGATGACCCTCGCCGACTGGAACGCGCACCTCGCGATGAACCTCACCACCGCGTTCCTCCTGACTCGCGCGATGCTCCCCGGCATGCGCGAAACGGGCTGGGGCCGGGTCGTCTGCGTGTCGAGCGTGTCAGGACCGCTCATGGCCTCACGCGGCGACGTCGGCTACGCCACCGCCAAGGCGGGCATGCTCGGCTACGTGCGCGCGCTCGCGGTCGATGAGGCGATCTTCGGCATCACGGCCAACGCGGTCGCCCCGGGTTGGATCGCCACGGCCAGCCAGCAGCCGAGCGAAGCCGAGGAGGGCCTGCTCGTGCCTGTCGGCCGCAGCGGCAGGCCCGACGAGGTGGCCTCGGCGATCGCGTGGCTCGCGAGCCCCGGCGCGTCGTACGTGACGGGCCAGCTGATCCCGGTCGACGGCGGCAACGCGATCGCCGAGGAGCGACGCTGAGCGGGTCGCGCGCAGCTCAGACGATCGTCTCGTGCCCCGGCGGCCACACGTACGGCAGGTCGGACGGCACGTCGGCTGCGATGCCCGCGTAGAACTCCGGGTCCTTGCGCAGCAGGTTCGAGCGGTGGGAGCGGTGGAACGCCTCGTCGCCGAACCAGGGCGGCAGCTCGAAGTCGCGGGCGCGGAACGCCGCGCCGTCGTGCCGGTCGACGTCGAGCTCGACGAGCGTCTTCACGCGGCAGGTGTCGGCGTGACCGCGACGCTCCCACTCGTCGCAGACGGCATCCTGGTAGGCCATGAGCGCCGGGCGGAACCCCCGCCACATGCGGGTGACCGGGTGGTGGCGCCATCCGTAGTCGGGAATCGTGAGCGCGCGCATCACCTGGAGCGTCTCGACGCGCTGCTTGCCCAACCGCACGGTGTCGAGCACGGCCGCGCTGCGGTCGAAGTCGGGGAACGGCAGGAACGTCTGCATCGGATGTCGCCCCCTCCCCGAACGCGTGAGAACACGGTAGGGCGAATGGCTGGGAGGCGGCTACGGGTTGACGGTCGTGACGCCCCTCCCCCCGAACGGGGTGCTTTCTGCGCGCCGTCCGTCGCCAGCATGCTTGCGCCATGACGCAGCCCGGCTCGCACGCCGATTTCCTCCCCGACCCGAGCGCGACGCCCTCCGCCCAGCACCCCGAGCAGGCCGGCGCGGTGATCGACCACCTGCTGGCGCACGGCAGCGCGACCCGGTCCGAGCTTGCCGCGGCGTCGGGCCTGGGGCGCACCGCCGCATCCGCACTGCTGCATCGCCTCGTCGAGCGCGGCGTCGCGGTCGACGCCCATCGAGCGCCTCAGGACGACCCGCATGCCCCGATCGGCGCGCGGGGCGGACGGCTCGCGCTCGCCGTGGCCGACCGGCTCCTACTCGTCGCGGGCGTCGCGGGCGACGACGCGGTCGCCACCCTGGCCGAGCTCGACGGCACCGAGGTCGCGCGCTACGAGGAGCCCGTCGCGCTCGTCGACGGCGATCCCCGCCCCGGTCCCGCCGCCGCGCTCGACGCGCTCGCGCTCGTCGTCGACCGGGCGATCGCCCACTCGGCACGCGATGACCGGCGCATCGCGGCCGCCACCGTGGTCGTGCAGGGTGCCGTCGCCGGCTCGCCCGAGCTCGCCGTGCTCGACGACGCGCTGGGGCTCGAGCCGATCGACGCGATCGCCGCGCTGCGAACCCGGTCCGAGCGGCTCCGCGAGCTCGAGGCGTCACTCGTGCTCGCGCCTGGGCTGGTCTCCGGACCGAGCGCTGACGCCGTCACCCAGGCCGCGCTGCACGGCGCCGCCGTGCTGTTCCACGTGACCGGCGACACGCAGGTGACCGCGGGCATCGCCATCGGGGGCCGCCCGTTCCACGGGGCCCACGGGCTTGCGGGCACCTTCGGGCACCTGCCCGTCGTCCCCGACGGGATCAGATGCGCGTGCGGACGTCGCGGATGCCTGGCGACCGTCGCCTCGCCCTCGATCGTGCTGGAGCGCGCCGAGCTCGGCGACGTCGAGCGAAGCTACGGCCGGCGCGACGCGCTGGAGGAGCTCGCGGCACGCATCGCCGACGCCGACGACCGGGCACGGTGGGCCTGGCTCGATGCCGCCAGGTGGATCGGTCGCGCCCTCCAGCTGGTCGTGCCCACGATCGACGCCGACGTGATCACGGTCGGCGGATGGTGGGCTCCGTTCACGGCCGACATCGACGCCGCGTTCCGCGACAACCGTCCCGACCTCGGTGGCGGCGCGCTCGCGTCGATCGCGCGGATCGCGCCCGCAGCAGCCGACCCGGCCACCGGCTTCGGCGCCGCGGCCCGTCAGGCCCGCGAGCGCTTGCGCTCGACGTTGGTGGCGAGCTCCTCCTGACGCGGTCGGTGGGCGAACCGCCAGGCCAGCCCCCAGCCGGTGACCTGCACGATCGCCTCGATCACGATCGCCGAGCTCATCTTCGACCGCCCCCGCTCGCGCTCGACGAACGTGACGGGCACCTCGACGACGGCCAGGCCGTTGAGCACGGCGTGCCACAGCATGTCGACCTGGAAGCCGTAGCCGCGGGTGTGCACCTCCTCGAGGTGCAGGGCGCGCAGCGCATCGGCGCGGTAGACCCGATACCCGGCGGTCGCATCCCGCACGGGCAGCGCGAGCATCCACCGCGAGTACGTGCTGCCCGCCTTGGAGAGCCAGATGCGGCGTCGGGGCCAGTTCACCACCGATCCACCCGGCACCCAGCGCGACCCGATCACGACGTCGGCGGCCCGGCCCGCGGCATCCGTCGCCTGCAGTCCGGCGACCATCGCGGGCAGCTGCTCGGGCAGATGCGAGCCGTCGGCGTCGAGCTGGATGATCGGGTCGTAGTCGCGCTCGAGCGCCCAGTCGAAGGCCGCGAGGTACGCCGCGCCCAACCCCTCCTTGCCGCGGCGATGCAGCACCTGCACCGCCGCATCGACCCGTGCGAGCCCATCGGCGAGCTCGCCCGTGCCGTCGGGCGAATGGTCGTCGACCACGAGCACGGCCGCCTCGGGCAGCGCGCCGCGCACCCGCCCGACGATGTCGGCGATGTTCTCCCGCTCGTTGTAGGTGGGAATGACCACCAGCGGCCCGCTCATCCGCTGCTCCTCACCTCGGCCGGCACTGCAGGCATCGTACCGGCGCGGGCCCGATACACCCACACCCTGCGGAGCGGCCCGGAATCGGGGCATCCTCCCGGGGGCCTTGTCCGACGCCCGCCGGGGGTGCTGGACTGACCGGGCACGCCACGACCAGACCAGGGGGAACCGCATGCCGACCATCACGATCGGGACCGAGAACTCGGCACCCATCGAGCTCTACTATGAGGACCACGGCGCCGGTCGCCCGGTGGTGCTCATCCACGGCTACCCGCTCGACGCGCAGTCGTGGGAGAAGCAGCAGCGCGCCCTGCTCGCCGCCGGCTTCCGCGTGATCGCGTACGACCGGCGCGGCTTCGGCCGCTCGGGCAAGCCGACGACCGGGTACGACTACGACACCTTCGCCGCCGACCTGAATGCACTGCTCGACGCACTCGACCTGACCGAGGTCTCGCTCGTCGGCTTCTCGATGGGCACCGGCGAGGTCGCCCGCTACCTCGGCACCTACGGCAGCGACCGCGTCGCCAGGGCCGCGTTCCTCGGGTCGCTCCAGCCGTACCTGCGGCAGACCGACGACAACCCGGCCGGCGCGGCACCCGACTTCGATGGGCTGAAGGCGCAGGCGGTCGACGACCGATTCGCGTGGTTCGACGGGTTCTTCGAGAATTTCTACAACCTCGACGAGAACCTCGGCTCGCGGATCTCCGAGGCGGCCGTGCGCGGCAGCTGGGCGACCGCGGCGCAGGCGTCGTGGTACGCCGCATCGGCGTGCGTCGACACCTGGCTCACCGACTTCCGCAGCGACGTCGAGAAGATCGACGTGCCCTCGCTGATCCTGCACGGCACGGCCGACCGGATCCTCCCGATCGACGCCACCGCGCGCGAGTTCCGCACGCGCCTGCCCTCCGCGGAGTACGTCGAGATCGAGGGCGCACCCCACGGCCTGCTCTGGACGCACGCCGAGGAGGTCAACGCGGCGCTGCTGACGTTCCTCGCGAGCTGACGGGGTCGACGGGCCGGCGGGGGCGCGGGCCGGTCTTCCCCGGCCGCGCCCCGGCCGGATCAGCGATCAGCGACGCAGCTCCAGCGTGCAGCACTTCACTCCGCCGCCGCCGAGCAGGAGCTCGGACAGGTCGACGCCGATCGGACGGTAGCCCGCCTCGCGCAACTGACGCTCGAAGCCGGTGGCTCGGGCCGCGATGACGACGTTGAGCCCGTCGCTGTACGAGTTGAGGCCGAGGACCGCCGCGTCCTCGTCGGAGACCAGGATCGCGTCGGGGTACCGCTCGCGAAGGATGGCGCGCGACGGCTCGTCGAACGCGCTCGGCAGGTACGCGATGTGCTCCTGCCCGGTGCGCGAGTCGAGGACTGCGATCGCGGTGTCGAGGTGGTAGAAGCGTGGGTCGACGAGGGTCAGCGTGACGACCTCGCGGCCCGTGATGCGGGCGAGCTCCTCGTGGCTCGAGGTGTCGCTGCGGAATCCGGTGCCCGCCAGGATGACGTCGCCGACGAGCAGGAAGTCGCCCTCCCCCTCATTCACCTCGGCGGGCTCGCGCACGTCGAAGCCGGCGTCGCGGAACCAGTCCATGTAGGCGGGGCCCTCGGCGGCGCGCTGCGGGTGCGTGAACCGCGCGCCGTAGGCGATGCCGTCGATGACGGTGCCGCCGTTGGCCGCGTAGACCATGTCGGGCAGGCCCTCGACGGGATCGATCAGGTGGACGTCGAAGCCGAGGCCGACATAGGTGTCGTGCAGCACCTGCCACTGGCGGAGGGCGAGGGCGGTGTCGGTCGGCTTCGCGGGATCCATCCACGGGTTGATCTGGTAGACCACCGTGAAGTGCTCCGGACGGCACATCAGCACGCTCTTCTTCGACGGCGTGCGGCCGGGCGTCCGAGTCTCGGTCTGCTCGGCCATCTCGGTCTGGGTCTGGGTCTGGGTCTCGGTCACAATCGACATCTCACTCCTCATGAGGTTCTCGTGAGCCGAGCGCGGCGGCGAGCCGCCGGGCCCGGCAGGTGCGGTGTCGGCGGACCAGGTCGCTCTCTCGAGCCTCGGCGACGGCGTTCGGATCGCGCCGCCGTCGAGACGCCACTCCCAGTGTGCCCGTGAAGTCGCGCGCCTTCTCGGCTTCACGCACACGATACGTGCGCGTTCGGCCATGAAACGCAACCGATGACCGGCGGCGGATGGCTCATCCGCACGTTCTCGTCGTCGTCAGCGCCCCCACGCGTCCGGGTGCACGTTCGGCTCGATCCGGTTGCCCGTGGCCTCACCGCGGAGGATGCTGAGAGATGGCCCGGTCGCCACGGGGCCGGGCCGCTTCGGGGGTTCACCGTGATGCACGACGAGCATCTCGCGGAGTTGCAGCGGCTTGCCTACGGCGCCGGCGCGTCGTCCGCGGAGCGGGCGCGCGCGTGCGCCGAGCTCGCGGAGCTCGCTGCCTCCGCGGATCGGCGTGGAAGCGGGCCGTTCGACGCGCCCGGGCGGGGAGCGGACGCGCGGGTCGAGGGCCGAGACGCAGACCGCGTCACCCGCGTGCCGCCGGGTCGCAGCGCCGACGCTGAGCCCTCAGGAGACCGGGCGCGCTCCCCAGCCCGCTCGCGAGGCCGGCGGCGGGCCGCGGTCACCGGACTCGCCGGCCTCGTCATTGGGATGACCGCCGGAGCCGCGATCAGCCGCGGCATGCCGTCGGAGTCCGATCTCGCCTCGACCCGTGTCGCACCCGACGCGCCCGCGTTCGGGACGGGTGAGCGGGGCATCCCGCTCGAGGAGACCGGCCTGGCGACCGTGTTCGATCGGCTGCCGTCCGCAGGCGACATCGGCCGGCTGGAGGGGGCCCTCGAAGGCATCGATCCGGCCTCGGTGCGCCTGCTCGCCACGCGGGCCGACGGACCCGCCGCCTACGTCGCGCGCACCATCGACGGGGTCGACCTGTGCCTCGTCCTCCTGGTGGAGCCGAACGGCTGGGCGACGAGCCGGTGCACGTCAGGCGGGCTGATGCCGGTCGCGGGACTCCACGTCCGCCACGCCTCGACCAAGCGCGGTTCCGTCGTCGCGGTCCTCGACTCCGCGGGGGTGCTCACGCTCGGCCGCCTGGCGTGGTGAGGGTGCGCGGCTGCCGACGACTGCCGAGTCAGGCTGCGTCGGCGCGCCGCCCCTCGTTCTTCCGATCGCGCCACGCGAGCCAGTGCCGCACGGCCCTGTCGTCGTAGTCGGGACCCGAGATGCCGAGGGTGAAGAGGCGCACGCCGGCGTCGTAGAGGGCGTCGGCGTGCTCGTCGTCGAGCGCGCCGCGCGAGAGCTCGTTCGAGATCGTGACATCCGAGACATCCCGCCCGACCTTCTCGCCCCAACGAGCGAGCACGTCGAGCTTGTGCGCGATCTGGTCGGGTGCGACGAACGAGTGCCAGATGTCGGCGTGCTCGGCGACGAGCCGGAGCGTCTTCTGCTCGCCCTGGCCGCCGATCATGATCGGGATCTCGCGCGTCGGAGCCGGGTTGAGCCTGCCCCATCGCGCCTTGACGCGCGGAAGCGCCTCGGCCAGGTCGTCGAGGCGCGAGCCGACCGTGCCGAACTCGTAGCCGTACTCCTCGTAGTCGCGGCGGAACCATCCCGAGCCGGTGCCGAAGATGAACCGGCCGCTGCCGCCGCGCTTCGCGCTGATGTGGTCGAGCGTGCGCGCCATGTCGGCCTGCAGGTCGGCGTTGCGGTACGAGTTGCAGTTCACGAGCGTGCCGAACTCGACGCGTTCGGTCTGCTCCGCCCACGCGCCGAGCATGGTCCACGCCTCGAAGTGGAGGCCGTCGCGGTCGCCCGAGAGCGGGAAGAAGTGATCCCAGTTGAAGACCACGTCGACGCCGAGGTCCTCCATGCGGAGCACGGCGTCGCGGACCTGGGTGTAGGCGGCGTGCTGGGGCTGCAGCTGCACGCCGAGTCGTGCGGGCGCGTTCGATGCGTTCCGGGTCATGCTCCGACCCTAGGCCGATCGGCGAGCGGTTTCCGGGGTTCCGCCGAGGGCGAACGGATGTCGCCCGCCGCGTGATGCACGGCGGGCGACACCGGAGCGCGGCTACCCCTGCGCGCGCTCGCCGGTGCGTGCCTCGGTGGGCGCGGGCGCCGCATCCGAGGACGACCCGTCGACCGGAGCCTCCTCTCGGAGGTCGAGCATCGGCACCGGACGCCGGAAGCCGCGCGTGACCACGGCCAGGAGCACGACGCCGAGGACGAGCCAGGCGAGCCCGACCACGAACGTGCGCGGCGACAGGCTCGTCCAGAGCCACAGCGTCAGCGCGAAGCCCACGAGCGGCAGCACGAGGTTGTTCACGACCGCGCGGCCCGAACGCTCGCGCCGGTCGACGAAGTAGTGCTTGATGACGGTGAGGTTGACGACCGAGAAGGCGATCAACGCGCCGAAGCTGATCATCTCGACGAGCAGTCCGAGGTCGATGACGACCGCCAGCAGCGAAATCGCCGAGACGATGAGGATCGCGATCACGGGGGTGCGGAACCGAGCGGAGAGCCGCCCGAACACGGCGCGCGGCAGCACGCGATCACGGCCCATCGCGTACAGGATGCGCGCGACGGATGCCTGCGAGGTCAGCGCCGAGCCCGTGGCGCCGGCGATGTAGGCGGCCGTGAAGAACACCGCGAGGAACTCGCCGCCGGCGGCGCCCATGACGTCGAGCGCGGCGGAGTCGACCGACGCGAAGGCGTTCGACGGGTACACGACCTGCGACAGCCACGACAGGAGGATGAAGATGACGCCCGCTGCCACGGTGGTGATCATGATCGCGCGCGGCACCGAACGGGTCGGATCCTTCGCCTCCTCGGAGAGCGTCGAGACCGCGTCGAACCCGAGGAACGACAGGCACAGCACCGCGGCGCCCGCGAACAGCACGCCCGGCCCCTCCACCGAGCCGTCACCGGTGAACGGCGCGAGCAGGTCGACCTGGCCGGTACCGCCGATCGCGACCAGGCTGAGCGCGACGAACGCCACGATGAACAGCGTCTGCACGGCGATGATCACGAAGTTCGCCCGGGCGACCGAGACGATGCCGACGATGTTCAGCACCGTGACGAGCACGATCGAGGCGACGATGAACACCCACTGCGGCACGGCGGGGAACGCCGCGTTCAGGTAGATGCCGATCACGAGGTAGTTGATCATCGGCAGGAACAGGTAGTCGAGCATGAGCGACCAGCCGGCGAGGAAGCCCACGCCGGGGCCGAAGCTGCGCTGCGCGTAGACGTACGCGGAGCCGGCGTACGGGTAGGCCACCGACATCCGTGCGTACGACCGCGCCGTGAAGAACATCGCGACGAGCGTGATCGCGTAGGCGAGCGGCACGCGGCCGCCCGTGAGCTCGGTGACGATGCCGTAGGTCGTGAAGACGGTGAGCGGCACCATGTAGACGAGCCCGAACAGCACGAGCGAGGGCACGCCGAGCACGCGCCGCAGGTGGGTGCGCTCGGCTCCCGGCGCTGCGTGGCCGGGCTCGCCGGCGACGGTGGTCTGGGACATCGGGGTGGGGTCCTTTCAGGGGTGGAGCGCGACGCTGCGCTCGGGATCGGGATCGGGATCGGCGGGGATGTTCGGGCGTTCGACGATTCGAGCCGGGGTGCCGGATGCCGCGAGCCGGGGCTCGCCCGCGAGGTACGTCTCGCGCACCGTGATGCCGGGCAGCTCGTGCGGGTCGACCTCGCGCGGGTCGCGCGCAAGGCGGACGAGGTCGGCGCTCGCCCCGGGGACGATCCGTCCCCACGGCGCGCCGGTCGTGTCGGCGAACGCCTGGTGCGCGACGGCGGCGGTGTAGGCGCCGAGCGCGGCCTCGATCGGCACGATCTCGTGCGGCGTCCAGCCGCCGACGGGCTCGCCGTCGACCGTCCGGCGCGAGGCTGCGATCGCAAGCCCGTCGCGCGGGTCGCCCGACGAGACGGGCCAGTCGGAACCGAACGCGAGCGTCGCGCCGGTCTCGGCGAGCGAGTGCATGCGGTACTGGCGGTCGGCGCGCTCCCGGCCGAGGCGCGGGACCGTGAGCACGTTCATCAGGGCGTCGAGCTGCGCCCACAGCGGCTGCATGTTCGCGATGACCCCGAGCTCGGCGAACCGGGCGAGGTCGGCGTCGTCGACGAGTTGCGCGTGCGCGATCACGGGGCGCCGGTCGCGCGGGCCGTTCGCCTCGATCGCGCCCGCGATCGCGTCGAGCGCCTGACGGACAGCGGCGTCGCCGATCGCGTGGACGTGCACCTGGAACCCCGCGGCATCCGCTGCGCGCACCGCCTCGGCGAGGCGCTCCGGGCCCCACACCGACATGCCGTGCGAGTGCACGCCCGAGCAGTACGGCTCGAGCAGCGCGCCCGTCTCGTTCTCGACCACGCCGTCGGCGAAGAACTTCACGGTGTTCGCGGTCAGCAGGGGCGAACCGCATGCCGCGACGCGGTCGCGCGCGGCGACCATGCCGGGCAGGTCGCGCGCGAACCGGCGCGGGTCGGCGTACAGCGCGAGGTTGAACCGCAGCGGCAGGGCACCGGATGCCGCTGCCGCGAGGTACACGTCGACGTCGGCGGGCTCGACCCACGCGTCCTGCACCCACGTCACCCCTCGCTCGAGGTAGTAGCGCCCGGCGCGTTCGAGCGCGCGCACGCCGGTCTCGACGGAGCGCGGCGGAACGCGCGCGGCGACGAGGTCGATCGCGCCCCACTCGCGGAGCGTGCCGAGCGGCGCGCCATCGGGGCGGCGCGGGATCTCGCCGAGTTCGGGATCGGGGGTCGACGCGTCGATCCCCGCGAGCTCGAGCGCCCTGGAGTTGACCCACACCGTGTGGTAGTCCCAGGCGCGCAGCATCACGGGCCGGTCGGCGACCGCCTCGTCGAGCCAGCGGGCGTCGAACAGGCCGTGCTCGGCCAGGCTGCCGTCGTACGAGGCGCCGGTGATCCACTCGAGCTCGGGGTGCGCCTCGGCGAAGCGGCGCACCTCGTCGACGATCTCCTCGACCGAGCCGCACGAGCGCACGTCGGGGCCTTCGCTCTCCAGGCCGCCGAACACCGGGTGCGCGTGCCCGTCTCCGAACGAGGGCATGAGGAAGCCGCCCTCCAGGTCCACGACGGCGTCGATCATCGCGTCGGGGCCGGATGCCGCCGCCTCCGCCTCGGCACCGAGGGCCGCAACGCGCCCGTCGCGCACGAGCAGGGCGTGCTGGTCGGCGCCGCCCGCACCGGTCCACACCGTGCCGCCGTGGAAGTAGGTCGTGGTCACCGCGTCTCGTCTCGTCTCGTCGGGGGTTCAGGGGATGCTGCGCCGCGGCATCCGTATACGAACATTGTTCGTGTTTGCGTGCGGTCACGTTACACTCCCGATCACGGCGACGGAAGACCCCGGGGGACATTCGTGACACGACTGAAGCGCGAGCAGCTCATCAGCGCCGCACTCGACCTCGTCGACGAGGAGGGCGGCGCGGCGCTCACGATGCGCTCCCTCGCCGCGCGCGTCGACCGCCAGGTCTCGTCGCTCTACAACCACGTGGGCAGTCGAGCCGAGCTCATCGAGGCCGTGCGCGCCCGCATCGTCGAGGGCATCGACGTCTCCGCGTTCGGGGTGCATCCATGGGATGTCGCGCTCGACGCGTGGGCGCGGTCGTACCTCACCGCGTTCGCCGCGCACCCGAACGTGATCCCCCTGCTCGCGACCACCCCGATCCGCGACCGGTCGACGCTCGAGATGTACGAGACCGTCGTCGGATCGCTGCTGGCGGGCGGCTGGCCCACGCGCGACGCCGTCGCGGTCATGCGCACCGTGGAGGCGCACGTGCTCGGCTCGGCGCTCGACATCGTCGCCCCCGGCGACCTGCTCGCGCACGCGTCGGTGCCCGACGAGCTCGCGGCGCTCCGCTCGGCGCTCGACCCGGAGCACGCCGACGCCTCGGGTGCCGAGCGCGCCTTCCGGCTCGGCCTCGAGGCGCTCATGCTCGGGCTGCGGGAACGGCACTCGGCACTGCCCCGCGCCTGACCGCCGCACTCGGAGCCGTGCGCCCCCTCACCGAGTCCCGCCTTCCTGCGGGTGAACCCGCCGGAACTCGGAACTCGCGTCTCGAGCCGCGGGGCCGATGGCGGGGGCGCGCGCCTCGATCACGAAACCGCAACACCGCGCAGGAAAGCGGCGTCCGCCCGTATCGGGGCGCAACGAACGGTCGTACACTCGGCCCATGGACAACCTCGACCGCGCCATCCTCGATCTGCTCCGGCAGAACTCGCGCGCCGGGTACGGCGACATCGGATCGCAGATCGGCCTGTCCGCCTCGGCGGTCAAGCGCCGGGTCGACAAGCTCGTCGCCGAGGGCGTCATCAAGGCGTTCACCATCCAGGTCGACCCGGCCGTCGACGGCATGAGCACCGAGGCGTACGTCGAGCTGTTCTGCCGCGGCACGGTGGCGCCCGACGAGCTGCAGCGCATCCTCCAGGGCGTGCCCGAGATCGTCTACGCCGGCACCGTGACCGGCAGCGCCGACGCGATCGTGCACATGCGGGCCCGCGACATCACCTCGCTCGAAGACGCGCTCGAGCGCGTGCGGATCGCCCCCAACGTCGACCACACGCGCAGCGCGATCGTGCTCTCGCGGCTCGTCAACCGCAACCGCGACTGAGCCGGCGATCCCGCGATGCGCTTCACCGTCGAGGCCGGCTCCGCCACACCGCCCTCCGAGCAGCTGCGGATGCAGGTGGTCGACGCCGTGCGCGACGGCCGGCTCGCAGCGGGCGCCCGGCTGCCGACCGTTCGTGCGCTCGCCGACGAGCTCGGGCTCGCCGTGAACACGATCGCGAAGGCCTACCGGGAGCTCGAGGCCGACGGGGTCGTCGAGGGGCGCGGCCGCAACGGCACCTTCGTGCGCGCCACCGGCGACCCGGTCGACCAGGCGCTGCAGACCGCGGCATCCGCCTTCGCCGACACCGTCACGAGGCTGTCGGTGCCGACCGACGTCGCGCTCGACGCGGCCGCGCGCGCCCTCCGCTCCCGCGGCTGACCTCGTCGACCCCCGCCCGGGTCAGCTCGCGGCGTCGACCGGTACCGCGACCGGGATCGGCTCCTTCGGCAGCTTGCGGACCTTCTGGCGGCGGCGACGACGCTCGGGGATCATCGAGCGCATCTCCTCGAGCTTGCCGAAGCAGAGCAGGCGGTCCTCGCTCTCGAGCACGACGCCCTTGCGGGGGTTCGGGATCACCGTGGTGCCGCGGTGCAGCGTGAGCACGGTGATGTCGCGGTCCCACAGGCCGGACTCGCCGAGCGTCTTGCCGACGAGGTCGGCGTCGCGGTGCACGAGCAGCTCGGCGACCCCGTAGCCCGTCGAGACCGTGAGGCGCTGGCGCACGTCGATCTCGGGGAACGCGACCTGGTTGGCGATGTAGTCGATGATCGCGCCCGCGACATCCAGGTTCGTGGCCGTCTCGATGCCCTGCAGGCCCGGCGACGAGTTGACCTCCATCACGAGGGGCCCGTCGTTGCCCTCGAGCATGTCGACGCCCGCGACCTTGAGGCCCATGATCTGCGCCGACCGCACGGCGGCCTGCTCGTACTCGGGGGTGAGCTCGACGCGTTCGACGGTGCCGCCGCGGTGCACGTTCGAGCGGAACTCGTCACCGCTCGCGCTGCGTCGCATCGCCGCGACCACGCGGTCGCCGACGACGAGGGCACGGATGTCGCGTCCGCGGCTCTCCTTGACGAACCGCTGGATCAGCACGTTCTGCTTGGTCGAGTGCAGCGTCTCGATGATGGCCTCGGCGACCTTCACCTCGGGCGCGAGGATGACGCCGATGCCCTGCGTGCCCTCGAGCAGCTTGATCACGACGGGCGCCCCGCCCACGCGTTCGATCGCGGGCCGCAGGTCGGCGCGGTTGCGCACGAACGTGGTCGCCGGCATGCCGATGTTGTGGCGCGAGAGAATCTGCGTCGCGCGCAGCTTGTCGCGCGCGTTCGTGATGCCGTTCGCGGTGTTCGGCGTGTACACGTCCATCTGCTCGAACTGCCGCACCACCGCGGTGCCGAAGTAGGTGATCGAGTTGCCGATGCGGGGCAGGATCGCGTCGTAGTCCGACAGCTGCCGGCCGCGGTACTGCAGGTCGGGTTCGGCGCCGGAGAGGTCGATGCCGAATCGGAGGGTGTTGAGGACCTTGACGTCGTGTCCGCGCTGCTGCGCTGCAGCACGGAGACGCTGGGTCGAGTAGGCCTGGGGGGCGCGCGACAGGATCGCGAGTTTCATGGGGAGGTCCCTGCGAAGATGGTTCGGATGACAGAGCCCACCCATTCAAGCACCATCGCCGGATGGCGCGAATGGGTGCGCCTGCCCCAGGCCGAGGTCGAGTGGATCAAGGCCAAGCTCGACACCGGCGCCCGGTCCTCGGCGCTGCACGCGTTCGACGTCGAGGAGTTCTCGCGCGACGGCCGCGGCTGGGTGCGCTTCGGCATCCACCCCTGGCAGGACACCGACGCCGACGCGGCGACCGTGGAGCTCGCGGTGCACGATCGGCGGGTCATCCGCAGCTCGACCGGGCACACGCAGGAGCGGCTCGTCGTGCTCATGGACCTCGTGCTGCTCGGCCGCGAGGTGAGCGCCGAGGTCACGCTCACCAACCGCGACGAGATGGGCTTCCGCATGCTCGTGGGCCGCGAGGCCCTTCGCAACGGGTTCCTCGTCGACGCGGGCCGCTCGTTCGTCGGCGGGCGGGCGCCCCGCGCCATCCGCCGCCGCAATCGCGGGCGCGCCTGACTTCACGACCGTTGGTCGAGGAGCACGCGAAGCGCGCGCATCGAGACCGTCACACCACGGCCAGCTCGGCCTCCAACCGCGCGACGTCCTCGGCCCGGCACAGCTCGGTCGCCGGCAGCATCGCCGTCGCACTCCCCGCGGCGACCGCCGTGCGGAACGCGTCTTCGATCGGCCGCCCCTCGGCCAGCCGCAGTACCAGGCCCGCGAGGAACGCGTCGCCCGCGCCGACCGCGCTCGCGACCTCGACGCGCGGCGTCGGCATCCTGAGCACGCCGTCGGCCGTGACCAGCACCGCTCCGGCACCGCCGAGCGTCAGCGCGACCACTTCCGACCGGCCGCCGGCGACGATCGCCCGCGCCGCGTCGACCTGCTCCTCGAGTCCGAGGTCGGCATCGGCGCCCACGAGCCCGGCGAGCTCGTCGCGGCTCGGCTTGATCAGGAACACGCCCTTTTCGAGCGCCGCGGCGAGCGCCGGCCCCGAGGCATCCACGACCACCCTGATGTCGTGCTCGTGCGCGATCCGGGCGAGCAGCGCGTAGAAGTCGACCGGCACGCCGGGCGGGAGGCTGCCGCTCGCGACGAGGAAGCCGCCGACCGGCAGGTGGTCGCCGACGACCGACAGGCAGGCCCGCCACTCGGGCTCGCGGAACGTCGGCCCCTGCAGCACGAACCGGTACTGCTCGCCGGTCGACGTCTCATCGACCGTGAAACTCTCGCGCGTGCTCCCGGCGATCGTGATCACGCGCCCGATGATGCCGGCCTCCTCGAGGAACCCGCGGTACGCCTGGCCCGTCGGGCCGCCGAGCGGGTACACCGCGACCGAGGTGCCGCCGAGGTTCCGGATGGCGCGACTCACGTTCACGCCGCCCCCGCCCGGGTCGAACCGGCTCGGCCCGCATCGCAGCTTGTGCTCGGGCACCACCCGCTCGACCGTGCTCGACACGTCGAGCGCGGGGTTCATGGTCAGCGTGACGATCGGCGCGTGCGCGGACATGGCATGAGCCTAGGGCGCGCGCCGAAAACGCGAATCCCGGGTTCGTGCGGGTGCAGCCGCAGGAACCCGGGACTCGCGCAGGGACGAGACTCGGAGGCGCCTAGATGACGCCGTCGGAGATCGTCGTCGGGTTGCCGAAGCGGTGGTTGGTGATCGAGACGGCCTGCTCGTGCAGGAACGGCAGCAGCTCGACGCGACCCGACGGGGTGACCGGGTGCGACCAGACCGCGAGGTCGGGCGTGCCATCCGTCGCCTCGGCGAGCGCCGCGGCCGAGCCGCCCACGAGGCGCACGCGCCCGGTGATCTCGCCGCGGCGCGCGCGGTCGAGCCATCCGGCGTCACCCTCGCGCACGACCCGGATGTCGCGCGTCGCGAGGATCGCGCGGACGCCCTTGGGCAGCTCGTGCGCGGTCGACACCGTGAGCTTCGACTTCGCGAGCAGGCCGGCCGCGAGCACGCGGAGGCCGTCGGCGAGCGAGGCGTCCTCGCTCACGCGGATCGTGACGGGCAGCGGCAGGTACCGGAACAGGTTGCGCTCGACGCCGAGGCCCGAGACATCCTTCACGGTGCCGTACTCCTCGGCCCACGCGACCTCGTCGGAGAGCGCCGAGCGGCGGAGCACCTCGAACGCCTCGTACTCGAGCGAGGACTGCGACGCCTCGATGAGCTCGGAGACGCGCTGCTCGAGGCCGCGCAGGTGCAGCGAGCGGCTGGGCTCGTCGTGCACCGGCTCCCAGTCGCCGAGGCCGAACAGGTAGTTCGGGCCGCCGGCCTTGGCGCCGGCGCCGACCGACGAGCGCTTCCAGCCGCCGAACGGCTGGCGCTGCACGATCGCGCCGGTGATGCCGCGGTTGACGTAGAGGTTGCCGGCCTCGACGTGCGCGAGCCAGGTCGCGAGCTCGTCGGAGTCGAGCGAGTGCAGGCCCGCGGTCAGGCCGAAGTCGACCGCGTTCTGGAATCGGATCGCCTCGTCGAGGTCCTTGGCGTGCATGACGCCGAGCACGGGCCCGAAGAACTCGGTGAGGTGGAAGTACGAGCCGGGCTTCACGTTCGCGCGGATGCCGGGCGACCACAGCCGGCCCGTTCGGTCGAGCTGCCGCGGCTCGACGAGCCACTCCTCGTCGGCCCCGAGCGTCGTGAGCGCGTGCAGCAGCTTGCCGTTCGCGGGCTCGACGATCGGGCCCATCTGGCTCGCCGGGTTCTCGGGCCAGCCGACGCGCAGGCTCGTCGCGGCATCCACGAGCTGGCGGCGGAACCGCTCGGACTTCGCGACCGAGCCGACGAGGATCACGAGGGAGGCGGCCGAGCACTTCTGTCCGGCGTGGCCGAACGCGCTCTTGACGACGTCGGATGCCGCGAGGTCGAGGTCGGCCGACGGCGTCACGATGATCGCGTTCTTGCCGCTGGTCTCGGCGAGCAGGGGCAGGTCCTTGCGGAACGAGCGGAACAGCTCGGCCGTCTCGTACGCGCCGGTGAGGATGACCCGGTCGACCTTCTCGTCGGAGACGAGCTTGGTGCCGAGCTCGCGCGAGCCCAGGTCGACGAGTGCGAGCAGGTCCTTCGGGATGCCGGCCTCCCACAGCGCCTCGACCATCACCGCGCCCGAGCGCTGCGAGAGCTTCGCGGGCTTGATGATCACGCCCGAACCCGCGGCGAGCGCGGCGAGCACGCCGCCCGCGGGGATGGCGACGGGGAAGTTCCACGGCGGGGTGACCACGGTGAGCTTCGACGGCACGAACCGGGCGCCCTGGACGCGGTCGAGCTCGCGGGCGCGCTCGGCGTAGTAGTGCGCGAAGTCGATGGCCTCGCTGATCTCGGGGTCGGCCTCGGCGATGGTCTTGCCGGTCTCGGCGGCCATGACCTCGATGAGGCGGTCGCGGTTCGCGGCGAGCGCGAGGCCCGCGCGGTGCAGCACGGCGGCCCGCTCGTCGCCCGACATGCGGCCCCATTCGGTGCCGCTCGCGACGACGGTCGTCATCAGCTGCTCGAGCTCGTCGACGGTCTCGATTCGGTTGGCCTTCAGGGTGTCGATGCCCAGGGTCGAGGACGGCACGCGCTCGAGGATGCGGCGGCCCCAGTCTCGGTTCGCGGCGAGCGCCGGATCGGTGTCGGGCTCGTTGCGGAATCCGGGCGTGACGCCGGGGCCCGTGAGGGCCGCGACCTCGTCGGCGTACTCGAGCTCGGCCTCGCCGGCCGAGCCGCGCGTGATGCCGAGCACGACGCTCGTGAGCGAGCCCTCGTGCTGCTCACCGGGCGCGGGCGCCGCGACGGCGCCGAGCTCGGTCGCGCCCTGTTCGTCCCGCTCGGTGCGGCGGTTCTGCGTGCGGTTCGGGCGCGGCGCCGCGACATCCGCCCCATCGTCCTGGAGCGCGGCGAGCGACCGCAGGTAGCGGTCGCGTTCCCGCTCGAACAGGGCACGGTCGTCCGACAGCTCGAACACGGCCGACATGAAGTTGTCCTGGCTCGCGTTCTCCTCCAGGCGGCGGATGAGGTACGCGATCGCGACGTCGAACTCCGACGGGTTCACGACGGGCGTGTAGAGCAGCAGGCGGCCGACATCGCCGCGGACGGCCGCGGCCTGGCCCGTCGCCATGCCCAGCAGCATCTCGAACTCGACGCCCTCCTCGACGCCGCGTTCCTTCGCGGTGAGGTACGCGTGCGCCACGTCGAACAGGTTGTGGCCCGCGACGCCGAGCTTCACCGCGTCGATGCGCTCGGGCGTCATCGACCAGTGCAGCACGCGCTTGTAGTTGGTGTCGGAGTCCTGCTTGCGGTCGTACGTGGCGAGCGGCCAGTCGTGGATCGCGGCGTCGACGTGCTCCATCGCGAGGTTCGCGCCCTTGACGATGCGCACCTTGATCGGGGCGCCGCCCACGGCGCGCCGGCGCTGCGCCCACTCCGTGAGGTCCTGCATGGCGCCGAGCGCGTCGGGCAGGTAGGTCTGGAGCACGATGCCGGCCTCGAGATGGTGCAGCTGCGGCTGCTCGAGCAGGCGCTTGAAGACCGCGATCGTGAGGTCGAGGTCGCGGTACTCCTCCATGTCGAGGTTGATGAACTTGGCCTTGCCGGCCGAGGCCGACTTCGCCGCGAGCTCGTAGAGCGGCGTGAGCTTCGCGACGACCTTCTCGACGGCCTCGTCGAACGACCACATCGAGAGCTGGCTGACGACGCTCGACACCTTGATCGAGACGTAGTCGACGTCGTCGCGGGCGAGGAAGTCGTACGTGCCCTTCAGGCGGCGGTCGGCCTCGTGCTCGCCGAGCACGGCCTCGCCGAGGAGGTTCAGGTTCAGGCGGTTGCCCGACTCGCGCAGCTTCGCGATCGCCGGACCGAGCTTGGCGGGCGTCGCGTCGAGCACGAGGTGGCCGACCATCGCGCGGAGCACGCGGCGGGCGATCGGGATGACGACCCACGGGAAGGCGGGCGCCATGGCGCCGCCGAGGCGGATGGCGGCCTTCAGGTACGCCGGGAGGAACTTCGGCGTGAGCTTCGCCACCTCGGCGAGGTTGCGGCCGGCGACCCCGAGGTCTTCCGGGCGCATGACGCCATCGACGAAGCCGACGGTGAAGGCGAGCCCGTTCGGGTCCTTCAGCACGCCCGCGAGGCGCTGGGCGGCCGGGTCGACCGGATGGTTCGCGCTCTCGGCGAGCCAACGCTCGACGAGCGCGACGACGTGGTCGGTGTCGGGTACGGCGTCCGCGAGGAGCTTCGATGTGGTCACGACGGCGATGTCCTTCGGTCTCGTTGGGCGCGCGGGGGTGGTTCACGCCCGGCAACTCCAGTGTGCGCCGAGCCATCCGTTCAGTACAGCGAATGAATCCGATGCATACTGTTCATGTTTCCCGAATGTTCTGAACGGATGCCGGAGACCCGCCGATGCTCGACGTGCGCCGCTTGCGCCTGCTGGTCGAGCTGAGCCAACGGGGCACGCTCGCCGCGGTCGCCGAGGCCCTCTCCTACAGCCCGTCGTCGGTGTCGCAGCAGCTCAGCCAGCTCGAGAAGGAGGCCGGGGTCCCGCTACTCGTGCAGGCCGGCCGGCGCGTGCAGCTCACGCCCCAGGCGCAGGTGCTCGTCGGGCATGCACAGGCCGTGCTCGAACGGCTCGAAGAGGCCGAAGCGGATGTCGCGCGCTCCCTCACCACGGTCGGCGGCACGGTGCGCATCGCCGTGTTCCAGTCCGCGGCGCACGCCGTCGTGCCGCAGGCGCTGAGCCTGCTCGCCGCCGAGCACCCCTCGCTTCGCGTCGAGGTCACCGAGCGCGAGCCCGAACTCGCCCTGTTCGACGTCGCCGCGCGCGACTTCGACCTCGTGATCGCCGAGCAGTACCCCGGCTACACGCGGCCGCTGCATCCCGAGCTCGATCGCGTGCCCCTCGCGCGCGACGCCATCAGCCTCGCGCTGCCCCCGCCGACCGCGGCGGCGGGTCGAGCAGGCGCGAAGCACCGTCTCGAGACCACGCGCGCCGAGCAGCAGCTCGCCGCGGCATCCGACCGCCCCTGGGTGCTCGAGCCCGAAGGCACCGCGTCGCGCGAGTGGGCCGAGCAGCTGTGCCGCCAGGCGGGCTTCGAGCCCGACGTGCGGTTCGAGACCGCCGACCTCATGGCGCACATCCGCCTCATCCGGTCGGGCAATGCCGTAGGGCTGCTCCCCGACCTCGTGTGGGCGGGCGAGGCGGCGACCGTGCGGCTGGTCGCACTGCCCGGTGATCCTGAGCGCGAGGTGTTCTCGTCGACCCGGCGCGCCGCGGCGCGACGCCCGGCGGTCGTCGCCGCACGCGACGCGCTGGCACGGGCGGCTGCGGCGAACGGCCGGCCCGACGCCGGCGCGCGGGGCGAGCCATCCGACGGCCCGACCCCAATGGGGGCGTGACGCGACGCCGGGCCGGGTCTACCCTGCGACCATGACCAGGCTGCGCACGCTCGCCGTCGTCGGAGGCATCGCCGCGCTCCTGCTCGCCGGATGCGCGGGCGAGGAGGGCGAGGACGCCGGGGGCGACATCGACCCGACCGGCACGTGGGGCGACTCGTCGGGAACCGGTACGCCCTACCTCACGCTCGAGGAGGACGGCACGCTCACCGGCAGCGACGGTTGCAACAACCTGAACGGCACCTGGTCGGTCGACGAGGCCGACCAGGTCGAGTTCGAGAACGTCGCCTCCACCAAGATGGCGTGCGACGGCGTCGACGACTGGCTGTCGCAGCTCAGCGTCGCCGAGGTGTCGGGCGACACGATGACGGTGCTCGGTTCCGACGGGGCCGAGATCGGCCAGCTCGAACGCGAGAGCTGAGCGGGGCCGCGCCAGCGAACGGCGGCTACGCCGGGTCGTGCATCCAGGGCGTGTAGCTCACGCCCACGAGCAGGCCCTCGGGGCTCTGGAGCCGCGACGTGGTCTGCCCCCACGGCTCCTCGTGCGCCTCGACGAGGACCTCGAGGCCCTTCGCGCGCAGCTCCTCGACGGCGGGCGCCACCGCGTCGGGTGACACGACGTCGAACTCGATCCAGGCCTGCGGCACCGGCCGGTCGGCGGGCCACTGCGGCGTGCCGAACGTCGCCTCGGCGGCCTGGTCGAGCGGCCAGATCGCGAACGCCCTCGCGCCCGCGACCTCCTCGGTGTGGAAGTACCGCGGTGCGTTCTCATGGAACGGGATGCCGAGCGCGCCCGCCCAGAAGTCGTGCGAGGCCGAGTCGACGGTGCCGATCGGGCCGAACCCGGCGATGAAGGCGATGTCCATGCCCCCATTCGACCGCGCCCCGCCGACGCCGTCCACTGCCACCCTCGCGAATCCCGAGTTCGTGCGGGTGCGCCCGCAGAAACACGGGACTCGGCGAAAGGAGTGGGGAGGGGTGGGATACGCCGGGGCGCGAATCCCGGGTTCGTGCGGGTGCGCCCGCAGAAACACGGGACTCGGCGGAAGGGGTGGGAGGCGGAAGGGGTGGGGAGCGGTGGCGAGGAAGCGGACCGCGGGTGTCAGGAGGGGCGGGCGTGCGGCGCGGCGGCGGCGAAGCGGACGGCCTGCGCCTGGAGGAACGCGAGCAGTTCGGGCGCGCCCTCGACGCGACATCCGACGCCCTCGGGCACCCAGAGGAGTGCCGCCGCGACCGCCTGCACCGACTCGCCCTCGATCGGCCACTCGGTCGTGGCCCCGTCCGCGCCGGAGACGGCGTCGCGCGCCCACCACCCGAGCCGCGCGCGGAACTCCTCGACGGGCAGGTCGACCACGATGCGCGCCGTCACGTCCTGTCCTCGCCAGCGCACGGCGCGCTGCACGCGCTCGAGCGCGTCCTCGTCGGTGAGCGGCCGGGGCGTGAACCGCACGCGGGTCGGCAACACGTCGGCGATGCGGTCGAGCCGGAAGGTGCGCCAGTCGTCGCGGTCGCGGTCCCACGCGAGCAGGTACCAGCGCCGGCCGAGGGGCACGAGGCGGTGCGGCTCGATCGAGCGGGCGGATGGCGCGCCCGCGGCATCCGTGTACCGCATGCGCATCCGCTCGCTGTCGCGGCAGCACAGCGCCAGGAGCCCGAGCAGGTCGCTGTCGACGGATGGCGCGGCGCCCGGGCCCGCTCCGGATGATCCGGGCCACGCCGAGCCGGCCGGGGGCGTCGCGACCGCCTGCAGCGCCTCGATGCGCCGGCGCAGCGCGGGCGGCAGCACCTGCTCGATCTTCGCGAGTGCGCTCAGCGTCGTGTGCTCGGCACCGCGGAGCCCGGCGGCGGCCTGCGAGCGCAGCCCGACCGCGATCGCGACGCCCTCGTCGTCGGTGAGCAGCAGCGGCGGCAGGCCCGTGCCGGCCTCGAGGCGGTATCCGCCCGCGACCCCGCGCGTCGACTCGATCGAGTAGCCGAGTTCCCGCAGGCGCTCCACGTCGCGGCGCAGGGTGCGCTCGGAGACGTCGAGCCGGTCGACGAGCTCGCGCGCGGTCCAGTGCCGATGGCTCTGGAGCAGCGAGAGCAGTTCGAGCGTGCGGGTGGTGGTCGCGGCCATGCTCGAATTCTCCTCCCATTGCGGCCAGAAGATGACCGGATGCCTCGAGAGGCTGGCGGCATGACGAACCAGATGATCACCGCGCGGGGACTCACGAAGACGTTCCGCGCGAAGGGGAACCCCGTGGAGGCCGTGCGCGACGTCGACCTCTCCGTCGACGAGGGCGAGCTCGTGGCCTTCCTCGGACCGAACGGCGCGGGCAAGTCGACCACGCTGCGGATGCTCACGACGCTGCTGCCGCCCACCGCCGGTGAGGCGACGGTCGCGGGCTGCGACATCCGCCGCGACCCGGCCGGGGTGCGTCGGCGCATCGGCTACGTGGGCCAGGGCGATTCGGGCGGGCACACGCAGCGGGTGCGCGACGAGCTGCACGCGCAGGGCGCGTTCTACGGCATGGGGCGCCGTGAAACCCGGGCGCGCGCCGCCGAGCTCATCGAGTCGCTCGAGCTCGGGCAGGTCGCGAACCGGCAGGTGCAGTCGCTCTCGGGCGGCCAGAAGCGGCGCGTCGACATCGCGCTCGGGCTCATCCACCGGCCCGAGCTGCTGTTCCTCGACGAGCCGTCGACGGGGCTCGACCCGCACAGCCGGGCCAACCTCTGGCAGCACATCGTCGACCTGCGCCGCGAGACGGGCACGACGATCTTCCTGACGACGCACTACCTCGACGAGGCCGACGAGCTCGCTGAGCGCGTGATGGTCATGGACCACGGCCGCGTCATCGCCGACGACACCGTGCCGGCGCTCAAGCAGCAGCTCGGCGGCGACCGCGTGACGCTCGCGTTCGGGTCGGCGACGGATGCCGCGGCCGCGGCGTCACGCGTCGACGGCGAGGTGCACGGGGCCGTCGTGACCGTCACGGCGCCCGACGGCGACCGGGCGCTCCCCCACTGGATCCGCGACCTCGCGGACGCCGGCCTGCTGGTCGTCGCCGCGACGCACCGGGCGCCGACCCTCGACGACGTGTTCCTCGCCCTCACAGGCCGCAGCCTCCGCGAGGAGGGCGCCGCGCCGGCCGCCGAGGCCGACGCATCCGCGGCCTGACCGACCCGCGCATCCCCACCCATCCGCTCGACCCACGCGAATCGGCTCGCTCAGGGGAACTTCCGCGCGAGTCGATGAGAACGACCCAGGAGACCTCACGATGAACACCCTCACCCGCCCCACCGCCCCGCACATGGCCGGCGTCGTCGACGCGCGGTCCGCACCATCCGGTCGCCCCACGGGGTTCGTGCACGACACCGCCGCCGTCTTCGTGCGCGAGTCGCGACCGCTCGTACGCGACCCGTTCAGCGTGGTGTTCTCGCTCGTGCAGCCGCTCGTCTTCCTCGGGCTGTTCGGGCCGCTGCTCGTCGGCGCCTCCGGCGGCGACGTCGCGGGCACCCTGCAGTGGTTCGTCCCCGGCATCCTCGTGATGGTCGCGCTGTTCGGCACGGGCGCGACGGGCGCGAACCTCCTCTTCGAGATGCAGACGGGGTCGCATGAGCGCACGCTCGTCGCGCCGCTGTCCCGCGGCGCGCTGCTGGTCGGTCGCGCACTGAAGGACGTCGTGCCGCTCGTCATCCAGGGCACGCTCGTGGTGCTCGTGGCCGTGCCGTTCGGGTTCCGGCTCGACGTGCCCGGCCTCGTCGCGGGGCTCGTCGTGCTGGCCGTGTTCGGCGTCGGGCTCGGCGCCCTCAGCTACACGCTCGCGCTCGCGTGCCGGAATCGGGACTGGATGTTCTGGATGGTGCACCAGACCCTGTTGTTCCCGCTCATGATCCTCTCGGGCATGCTCCTGCCGCTCGAGGAGGGGCCCGCGTGGATGCAGGTCGCCGCCGCGGTGAACCCGCTGAGCTACCTCGTCGACGCCGAGCGGGCGCTGCTCGCGGGCGGGTTCGGCGACCCCTCGATCGTCGGCGGGGTCGTCGCCGCGGTCGTCACGTGCGCGTTCGGGCTCGTGCTCGGCGTGCGAGCGATGCGTCGCGCGCGCTGACGGCACCACGCCGGACGCAGGCGGCGGCCGACGGCTCGGACGCGGCATCCGCTCGTCTACGCTCGTGGGATGCCCACCGATGCGCACCCCGCCGACGAGCCCGCCCCCGACCACGACGTCGTCATCGTCGGCGGCGGCCACAACGGGCTCACCGCCGCCGCGTACCTGGCCCGCGCGGGCAAGCGCGTGCTGCTGCTCGAGCGCGCCGACCGCCTCGGCGGCGCGGCCGTCTCGGCGCAGGCGTTCGAGGGCGTCGACGCGCGCCTCAGCCGCTACTCGTACCTCGTGAGCCTGCTGCCGCAGCGCATCGTCGACGACCTCGGCCTCGACGTGCGCCTCGTGCGTCGCCGCTTCTCGTCGTACACGCCCGATCCGCGCGACCCGTCGCGCGGCCTGCTCGTCGACGTCGAGGCGGATGCCGAAGCCGCCCGCGACGCATTCGCCCGGGTCGGTGCGGCCGACGACCTCGACGCGTGGCAGAGCTTCTCCGCCGATACCGCGCGCCTCGGCGAGGCGCTCTTCCCGACGCTCACCGAGCCGCTGCCGACCCGCGACGAGGCGCGCGCCCTCGTCGGCGACGACCGCGTGTGGGAGGAATTCGTCGAGCGCCCGCTCGGCGACGCGATCGACGCGCGCTTCGCCGACGACCTGGTGCGCGGCGTGGTCGCGACCGACGGCCTGATCGGCACGTTCGCCGACCTCGCCGACCCATCGCTCGACGCGAACCGCTGCTTCCTGTACCACGTGATCGGCGGCGGCACGGGCGACTGGGACGTCCCCGTCGGCGGGATGGGCGCGGTCACGGGAGAGCTCGCCCGCGCGGCTCGCGAGGCCGGCGCGAGCCTGCGCACCGAGGCCGAGGTCGTGGCCGTCGACCCCGAGTCGGGCGAGGTGCGCTGGCGCGAGGCCGGCGACGAGCGGATGGCGCGCGCCCGGGTCGTGCTCGCGAACGTCGCGCCGCACGTGCTCGAGCGGCTCGTCGCGACATCCGAGCACGCCGATTCGGCCCCCGCCGACGCGGCCCCGGCCGTCGCGGATGCCGACGACGCGCTCGCGGGCATCGCCCCGCGCGACCAGCCCCCGTTCTCCGCCGACGACGAGGTGCCGCTCACCGAGTACGCCCGCCGCCGCGTGGATCGCCTCGACGTGCCCGAGGGCGCCCAGGTCAAGGTGAACCTGCTGCTCACGCGGCTGCCGCGGCTCCTCGACGAGTCCGTTGCCCCCGAGCAGGCGTTCGCCGGCACGTTCCACATCAACGAGCTCGCCACGCAGCTCGCCGCCGCGTTCCAACAGGCCGCGAGCGGCGAGCTGCCCGACCCGCTCCCCTGCGAGATCTACTGCCACACGCTCAGCGACCGGTCGATCCTCGGCCCCGAACTCGCGGATTCCTACGCGCAGACCCTCACCGTCTTCGGCCTGCACGTGCCCGACCGGCTCGTCGACCGGTTCGGCAACGACGAGCTTCGCGACCGCCTCCGCGAGGCCGTGCTCGCCTCGCTCGACTCGGTGCTCGCCGAGCCGATCGCCGACGTGATCGCGGCGGATGCCGCGGGCCGCCCGTGCATCGAGGTCAAGACCACGCGCGACCTCGAGGAGGCGCTGGCGATGCCCGGCGGGAACATCTTCCACGGTCCGCTGTCATGGCCGTGGGCCGAGCCCGGCGCGCCGCTCGCGACGCCGGCCGAGCGCTGGGGCGTCGCGACCGCGCACGCGCGCGTGCTCCTCTGCGGCTCGGGCGCGGTGCGCGGCGGCGCGGTGAGCGGCATCGGCGGGCACAACGCGGCGATGGCGGTGCTCGAGGCCGAGCTGCCCTGAACCGGCCGGCGCGGCCCGCGCGCTACCGCCGCGCCGTCCGCGGCTTGGGCGCCTTCGGCGGCAGCGCCGCCACCTCGTCGAACGCCCCGGCGACCCACTCGGCGATGCGGCCGGGCTCGTCGGTCCACGCCTCGGGAGCCGACACGTAGCCGCCCATCGGCCGCTCGTCGGGACCGAACGGGCCCGCGCCCTCCGTCGCCGCGAGCTCGGCCCGGCGCGCCTCGTCGAGCACGCGCACGCCGATGCGATCGCCGAACAGCCCGGCGAACATGTTGCCGTTCACGAACGCGCCGAGGTTGCCGAACATCGGCTTGACGACGACCCGCGGGTCGTCGGGCACGACCGAGGAGAACAGCGCCTTCGCGTCATCCGACGCCTTCGGAACCTGCACGACCCCTCCCGGGCGACCTAGAAGACGAACATCTGCCCCAGCACGAGGATGGCGATGACGAACAGCGCGACGACCGCACCGACGATCGCGAGGGCCCGCGCCGACAGCTTGGCCACGCCGTAGCCGACCAGCACCGGCAGGGCGATGAGCAGCAGCGTGACGATCCACCAGAACGCCTGGTAGCCGCCGGTCGTCGCCTCGGAGAGGCGGCCGGCGAACAGCTGCTGCGTGCGCGGGTTCGTGGCGAACGAGAACGCGGCGCTGAGCGGCACCGCGATCAGCGCGAGCACGATGATGCCCGCGAACCATCCCCACATCGTCTGGTGTCCGGGGGAGAACCGCAGCGGCTCCTCCTCGTGCGGCGCATTCCGCGCACCCGAACGCGTGACCCTCGACTTCGAACCGGAGCTCCCCATGCGCGTCACTCTAGCCCTGCGATGCCGCCCCGGTTAGCCTGAGGTCAGGACGACACGCAGGGGGCGACGATGACCATCACTCGGGCGACCGGCCACTACGTTCGCAAGGACGACGGGCTCTACCTCCAGTTCGACCGGCTGTTCCACGCTCCCATCGAGGACGTCTGGTACTCCCTGACCAATCCGACGGCGATGCAGTCGTGGATCGGCACGTACACCGGCCTGCCCTCGACGGGCGGGGTCCGGTTCCGGATGGCGGGCGAGGACGCCGAGTGGCAGAACGCCTCGATCCTCGAGTGCGACGCCCCGCACCGCTTCCACGCCGACGTGGGCGAGGGGGATGCCGCGGTGCGCGTGTTCTGCCACCTGCGCGAGGCCGGTGGCATGACGACGCTGACGCTCGGCCAGCGCCTGCAGTCCGGCACCGACGCGGCCTCGGTCGGCCCGGGCTGGGACTACTACCTCGACCGGTTCGCCGCCGCGCGCGGGGGCCGTGCGATGCCCGAGTGGAGCGACTACGACCCGGGGCTGGTCGACACCTACCGCCGCCTGCACGTGCCCGCGCCCGTCACCGAGGTGGGTCGCTGAGCCGCGACCCTCGGACGGGAGGGACGCCCTCCGCGAGAGGCCGCCCATAGGATGGCGCCGTGAAGCGCATCGAGCGGCGCGCCCGCGACCTGCAGGAGAGCCGTGAGCAGGCGGCGGAAGCCGGCGGGATGATGGCGAACCGCCCGTTCGTGTGGGCGTTCATCGCCACGGCCGGAGTGCTCGTGGCGCTCGGGATCGCCGCCGCGCTGCTGAGCCTGTCGGGCGTGGTCTTCTCGGTGTTCGCAGCGATCTTCATCACGCTCGGCCTCGACCCGCTGGTCCGCTGGTTCCAGCGACGCGGCATGAAGCGCGGCGTCGCCATCCTGACCGTGATCATCCTGTTCGTCCTGGTGATCGTGGGCCTGCTCTGGCTCGTGCTGCCGCTCGTGGTCGCCCAGTCGGTCGCGTTCGTCCAGTCGCTGCCCGAGCTGTACGCCAACCTGCAGGACCAGGAGTGGTTCCAGTCGGCGTCATCGGGTTCGGGCGGCGTGCTCAGCAGCGTCTACGCGTGGTTCGTCGGCGTCGTCAGCGACCCGAACACGTGGGCGACGATCGGCGGCGGCGCACTCAACATCGGCGTCGCGATCATCGGCGGCATCTCCACCGGCTTCTTCGTCTTCGTCCTGACCATCTACTTCACCGCGACGCTCGACGCGTCGAAGGCCGCGGTGTACTCGCTCGTCTCGGCGTCGCATCGCGAGCGCGTGGTCGACTACGCCGAGCGCATCATGCAGAACGTCGGCCGGTACCTCAGCGGCATGGTCGTGCTCGCCTTCTTCAACGCCGTGTACAGCTTCATCCTGCTCTCGCTGGTCGGGCAGCCGTTCGCGCTCGTCATCTCGGTGGCGGCGTTCTTCATCACGCTCATCCCGCTCATCGGAACGGTGCTGACGACCATCGTGATGACGGCCCTCACGCTGTTCGTCTCGCCGACGGCGGCGTTGATCGTGCTCATCGCGATGCTCGTCTACATGCAGGTCGAGGCGTACATCCTCACCCCGCGCGTCATGAGCAAGGCCGTGCAGGTGCCCGGCTCGATCGTGCTCATCGCCGCGCTCGCGGGCGGCACGCTCGCCGGCCTGCCGGGCGCGCTGGTGGCGATCCCGGTGGCGGCGGGCATCCTGCTGCTCGTCAAGGAGGTCGTCGTGCCCTGGAAGGCCCGGAGCTAGCCGCTGGCGGCCGCCGCGCCGGCGGGTTCGAGTGCGCCGGCGGGTTCGAGTGCGCCGGCGGGCTCGAGTGCGACGACCACCCCGCGCACCGTGTTCGCCGCGTGGGCGAGCCGATGCAGGAGCTCGGGGTCGAGGGGCTCGGTCTCGGCGGCATCGAAGGTGAAGCGCAACGGGATCGTCGGGTCGAGCCAGAGGGTGCCGTGGCCGCCCCCGGAGCCTGCTGGCGACACCCACGAGAGCGTGAAGCGTTCGCGTCGCCGCAGCTTCGCGGTGAGCACGACCTTGAGGTGAGCCAGCAGCCGGTCGGGTATCTCGAGCGGCTCGCTGCCGCTGCCGTAGTACAAGGCGCCCATCGCCATTCCTTCCCATCTGGTCGGCCCGGCGAGAAGTCCGTTCGAGGCTTCGGAGGGGACGGGTTCGAGATCCCAGACTAGCAGAAAATCTCAGAACGTTAGATAAATATTCTAGAAATCAACTTCCCGAGATTCCTGCTAATGTAAGGATCGACCGCCTGTCGAACAAGGCGGGAGGAGCCATGGTGTTGCGACGCTCGGATTACTCGTCCCTCGCGAGGGCGCTGCTCCGGTACGTCGACGCCCGGTCGGCGGCCCTCATCGAGGCGCGCCGGGTGCTGAAGATCAACGAGCTCGACGCCCGTGCGCTGCTGTTCATCGCCGCGAATCCCGGCACCCGGCCGGGCACGCTGTCCGACTTCCTGGGCATCACCTCCGCGGGGGTCACCACGCTGATCGACCGCCTGGTCGACCGCGGCGTCGTGCGCCGCGACGTCGACGTCGACGACCGGCGGGTGAACCGCATCACGCTCACGATCGACCTCACCGAGGCGCCGTGGTCCGAGCTCACCAAGTTCGACGGCGCGTTCAACGACGCCATCGACGCCGGCGACCAGGAGACGAACCGTCGACTCGCGATGGCGCTCGACGCCTTGACCGACACCGTCACCGGGGCATCGGCCTAGCGCCCACCGCGCTCAGGCGGTGTCCATCCCCACGAAGGCGATGGACTTCGCCTGCAGGAAGGCGCAGAGCGCCGACGCGACCGACAGTTCGGCCGCGAGGTTGAGCAGGGCCGGCGCATCGAGCGTCACCGTCGCCTCCCTGGGCTCCATGGTCACGACCCAGCGGATCGCACCCCGGATCTCGGGCTGGATGGTGATGACCGTCACCGCGTCCACGAGGCGGACCGACACCAGGCCCGTGTCGGCCCCGTCGGCGCCGTCCTGCTGGATCACCTTCATCTCGCCACCGAATCGGTAGCCGAGATCCCGGAACTCGTCCAGCCACGACTCGAGCGTCCTCAGACTGCGAAACGGCATGACGACCTCCCTGCCAGAACCGCCCTTGCGCAAGGCCCAGTATCTCGCGACTTCCCGTTTCGTCACAGCACCGCCGGCCCGAGCGCCGGCGGGGTCAGGCCCAGACGGACGGCGCGTCGGCGCGCGTCGCGGGCAGCGCGACATCCGCGCCCCACCGCTCGATCCAAGCGGGAAGCTCGTCCTCGGCGGGCGGCGTGCCGAACGCCGCGACGAGCTCGGACACGGGGACCGTGCCGCCGCCCTTGCGGAGGAACCGCGCGCGGATGAACCCCTGCGCGTAGATCTCGGGCCGCCCGTCGGGCCCAGGCCGCACGAACCGCTGCTCGACGTACACCGCCTTCTCGTCGTACCCCACGAGGCGCGACTCGATCGTGAACCGCTGCCACAGGCTCAGCGACTTCCGGAACGTGATGGTCTCGCTCGCGACGACGGGGTACCAGTCCTTCGCGCGCATGATGCCGAAGACGCCGTTGCGCACGAGCATGTCGAACCGCGCGACATCCATGATCGAGAAGTACACGCCGTTGTTCATGTGCCGGTTGACGTCGAGGTCGGTCGGCAGCGTGATGAACCGGGTGCGTGCGACCTCGTAGTGCCCGAGCGAGGGCTTGGTCCGGGACAGGAACAGCACGTGGAGCAGCGTGCGGAACAACATGTGCATGGTCCACGACACTATGCCTGATCCGTCGTGGATGTCTCCACATTGGTGGTCGCGCACAGTGCGGTGGCGGATGTCGCGGCGCGGCGTTGTGCGCAGGACCGAACCGCCCGGGCCGACGCTCAGGCGGCCGGCTCGCCCGAGGCGTTGCCCCTCGGCGGGACGTGCCGCTCATCGGGCCCGTTGTAGACCGACAGCGGCCGGATGAGCGCGTTGGACGCGAGCTGCTCCATGACGTGGGCGGTCCATCCGGTCACCCGGCTGGCCACGAACAGCGGCGTGAACGTCTCGGTGTCGAAGCCCATGAGGTGATAGGTCGGGCCGGCCGGGTAGTCGAGGTTCGGCAGGATGTTCTTCCGCTCGGCCATGCCCTGCTCGAGCGCGGTGTACAGGTCGAGCAGGTCGGGTCGGTCGTAGTGCTCGACCATCCGCTCGAGCGCGTCCCGCATGGTCGGCACGCGCGAGTCGCCGTGCTTGTAGACGCGGTGGCCGAAGCCCATGATCTTGCGCTTCTCCGCGAGCGCGGCGTCGAGCCAGGCGATCGCGCGCTCGGCCGACCCGTCGCCGGCGCCGATCTCGTCGAACGCGTGCATGACCGCCTCGTTCGCGCCGCCGTGCAGCGGGCCCTTGAGCGCGCCGATGGCACCGGTCACGGCCGAGTACAGGTCGGAGAGCGTCGAGGCGATCACGCGCGCCGTGAACGTCGACGCGTTGAACGAGTGCTCGGCGTACAGAATCATCGACGTGTCGAACGCGTTGACGACCTCGAGCTCGGGCGCCTCGCCGAACGTCTGCCACAGGAAGTTGGCCGAGTAGCCGAGGTCGAGCCGCGGCTCGACGAACTCGAGCTCGTGCCGGCGGCGCTGGTCGTACGAGACGATCGACGGGAGCTTCGCGAAGAGCCGGATCGACTTCTCGAGGTTCGACTCCCGGGAGTCGTCGGGCGTCGCGGGATCGCTCGCGCCGATCACGCTGACCGCCGTCCTCACGACGTCCATGGGGTGCGCGGTGAGCGGCAGCTCGTCGACGATGCGCTTGACCTCGTGATCGAGCCCGCGGTGGCTGCGCTCGAGCTCCTCGAACTCGGCCAGCTGCGCGTCATCGGGCAGTTCGCCGTTCCACAGCAGGTAGGCGACCTCCTCGAAGGTGACGGATGCCGCGAGCTCCTGCACCGGGTAACCGCGGTACAGCAGCGAGTTCGTCTCGGGGTTCACCTTCGAGATCGCGGTGTAGTCGACGGGCACGCCGGCCAGGCCCTTGAAGATCTGCGGCTGGAATGCCGCCTCCGGGGTGGCGGTGCCCTGCGACGTCTGCTCGCTCATCGTGCTCCTCATGGGATCGGAAGGCGCCCGCCCCTGCGCGGCCGCCTCACCAGCCTACGGCGCGGCGCCGGTCTCCCGCGCGTGGTCTCCCCCGGCGGCCACGGGGCCCGCCCGCTCCATCTCGTGCAAGAACGGTGCCTTCGCCGACCGGCATACGCACGGTTCTCGCACGGTTTCGGATGGCGCGACCCGTCCTCCCCTTCTCGTACATCGTCCGAGCGTCCACGACGGTCAGCGGGCCGGAGGGCGACGGATACCGCCCGGCCAAGCTCGAGTGATGCGCACACCTCATCCGCTGCCGGAGACGCTCGCCGAAGGTCCGTTCCCGGTCGCCGAAGCACTCGAGCTCGGCATCTCCCCCGACCGCCTGCGGGCTCGCGACCTCGACCGCGCGATCCACGGCGCGCGGATGCCGCGGGATCCGGACCTCGATGCCCGGTGCCGGGCGCTGCTCCTGGTCTGCCGGACCGACGCCGTGGTCTGCGGTCCGACGGCGGCGCTCCTGCACGGACTTCCGGTGCCGATGCGGTTCGCGGCGGCGACCGCCCTCCACGTCGCAGTGCCTCCGCACGCGTCGGCGGTGCGCCGCGATGGCGTCGTCGGGCGTCGTCTGAGCATCGTCGCATCGGATATCACGATCGTCCGCGAGATCGTCCTGACACGGCTCGAACGGACCTGGTGCGACCTCGCCTCGCACCTCACGATTCCCGAGCTGGTCGCTGCGGGCGATTCCGCGCTCCGATCCGGGATCACCGAGGTCACGGCCCTCAGCGCGGCCGTCGAGGCATATCCCGACTTCCGCCGGCGACCGATGCTCCGAACGGCGGTCGAGCTCGTCGACGCGGCATCCGAATCGCCCAAGGAATCGGAACTGAGGGCGATCGTGGCCCTGGCTGGGCTGCCGCGCCCCGAGGCGAACGTCGTGATCCGTGATCACGACGGGCGGGCGGTGGCGCGGGTTGACCTGCTGTTCCGCGACTACGGCGAGGTGCTCGAGTACCAGGGCGACCACCACCGGACCGACCTGCGGCAGTGGCGCCGCGATCGCACACGCGAGGCCGAGCTCGAGTCGCTCGGGTACCACGTCATGGAGGTGACGGAGTACGACCTGCGCCGTGCGCGTGAGCTGGTGGAGCGGATCCGGCGCAACCTCTCCCGCCGAGGCTGGACCGACGCCGCCTAGCATTCGGGCAGAAACGGGGCCTCCATCCGCCGGTGAAGCGTCCGTTTGTGCACGGAATGCCGTGCGTGGGTGGGTGGGCGGGTGGCGGGTGGCGGGTGGCGGACGGGTCAGAAGAGGCCGGTCGGCGGTTCCACGTGGCTGAGCGCGCCGGGCGCGGCGGTGAACGTGAGCTGGCCGAGCTCGTCGGGGCCGAGTTCGGGCAGGCGCTGCGCGACATCCAGGAACCGCTCGATCTCGGCGGGCTCGAGCACCCACTCGGCGAGCGTGCGGAACTTCTGCACGTACTGCTCGCGGCCGAACGGCCGGGCGCCGAGCGGGTGCGCGTCGGCGACGGCGATCTCCTCGACGATCTCACTGCCGTCGGCGAGCCGGATGACGACCCGGCCGCCGAACGCCTTCTCGCCGATATCGAGGGAGTGGTAGCGGCGCGTCCACTCCGGATCCTCGACGGTCGCGACCTTGCGCCACAGCGCGACGGTGTCGGCGCGGTGCGCTCGCTCGGGCAGGTAGGAGTCGACGTGGTGCCACGTGCCGTCCTGCAGCGCGACCGTGAAGATGTACGGGATCGAGTGGTCGAGCGTCTCGCGCGAGGCGTCGGGATCGTACTTCTGCGGGTCGTTCGCGCCCGAGCCGATCACGTTGTGGGTGTGGTGCGAGGTGTGGATCGTGATCGACTCGACGCGGTCGGGGTCGTCGAGGATCAGCGGGTACGCCTCGTGGATGCGGCGGGCGAGGTCGATGAGCGCCTGCGCCTGGTACTCGGCCGAGTGCTCCTTGGTGTACGAGTCGAGGATGGCGCGCTTCGCCTCGCCCTCCTCGGGCAGCGGCACCTCGTAGTTCGCCTCGGGGCCGCCGAGGAGCCACGCGATCACGCCGTCCTCGCCCTCGTAGATGGGGACCGGGCTCGTCTCGCCGCGCATCGCGCGGTCGACGGACTCGACGGCCATCTTGCCCGCGAACGCGGGCGCGTACGCCTTCCAGGTCGAGATCTCGCCCTTGCGCGACTGCCGCGTCGCCGTGGTCGTGTGCAGCGCCTGCCCGATCGCCTGGAAGATCGTCTCGCGGTCGAGGCCGAGCAGCGTGCCGATGCCGGCCGCGGCCGACGGGCCCAGGTGGGCGACGTGGTCGATCTTGTGGGCGTGCAGCGTGATGGCCTTCACCAGGTCGATCTGGATCTCGTATCCGGTCGCGATGCCGCGCACCAGCTCGCGCCCGCCGAGGCCGCGTACGGTCGCGAGGTGCTGCGCGACCGCGACGATCGGCGGGATGTTGTCGCCGGGGTGCGAGTAGTCGGCGGCGAGGAACGTGTCGTGGAAGTCGAGCTCGCGCACCGCGACCCCGTTCGCCCACGCGGCCCACTCGGGCGAGGTCCGCCGCGCGGCATCCGCGCCGAACACGGTCGCGCCGTCGCCGCTGATGGAGACGGGGTGCGAGAGCGCCTGGCTGCGGGCGGCCACCACCGGCGTGCGCGCGAGCGACGCGGCGGCGACGGCGGCGTTGTCGATGACCCGGTTCACGACCATCTCGACGACGTCGTCGTCGACCTCGACGGGGTCGACGGCGACGCCCGCGAGCTGCCAGGCCAGCTGGCCCTCTCGCGCGAGGTTCTCGTCGCTCCGGTGGGTACGCAGGTGGTGGCTCTTCACGTGGCCACGCTATCGAATGGGGTGTCGGATGTCGCGGAGCCGGCGACGCCGCACTCCCAGCCTGCTCGGCGATCGCGCATGAGACGATGGGGGGGATGACTCACACCGACGCCGACTCGGTCGGCGGCCGCGCCGTGCGCGACATCCGCCTCGACTTCCCCGCCTTCGCCTCGTCCGGCGACAGCCGGCCGACCGCGTACCTCGACTCCGCGGCGACCTCGCAGCGCCCGACCGCCGTGCTCGACGCCGAGCGCGACTACCTCGAGCACCACCTCGCCGCGGTGCACCGCGGCGCGAGCGCCGCGACCGGGGAGTCGACGACGCTCTTCGAGGACGGCCGCGCCGATGTCGCCCGGTTCGTCGGCGCCGGCGACCGCGAGATCGTCTGGGCGCAGAACGCGACCGACGCGCTGAACATGGTCGCGCTCGGCATCGCCGACGCCAGCGTCGGCATCGGCGGGGCGCCTGCCGCACGGTTCGCGCTGCAGCCCGGTGACGAGATCGTGCTGACCGAAGCCGAGCACCACGCCAACCTGCTCCCGTGGCAGCGCGTCGCGCAGCGCACGGGCGCCCGGATCGTGCCGGTGCGCGTCGACGAGCACGGCCGCTGGTCGATCGACGACCTCGCGGCCGTGCTCTCCGAGCGCACGCGGGTCGTCGCGTTCGCCGAGGTCTCCAACGTGACCGGGCAGATCGCGCCGGTCGCCGAGATCGCCGAGCTCGCGCATCGGCACGGCGCGCTCGTCGTGCTCGACGCGTGCCAGTCGGTGCCGCACCGTCCGGTCGACCTCGCCGAGTACGGCGTCGACTTCGCGGCGTTCTCGGGGCACAAGATGCTCGGCCCGAACGGCATCGGCGTGCTCTACGGCCGCGAGGAGCTGCTCGACGCACTGCCGCCGGCGCGCACCGGCGGCTCGACCATCACGAAGGTCACGCTCGAGGAGGCGCACTTCCTCCCGGCGCCGCACCGTTTCGAGGCGGGCACGCAGGCGGTGTCGCAGGCGATCGGGCTCGCCGCCGCCGTCCGGTACCTCGAGGGCATCGGGATGGACGCGGTCGCCGCCCACGAGGCGTCGTTCGCCGAGCGCGTCGTCGAGGGCGTGGCGGCCATCCCCGGCGTCCGGATCGTCGGCCCGCAGCCCGGCGAGCGTCGCGCGGGCCTCGTGAGCGTCTCGGTCGACGGCGTGCACGCGCACGACGTGGGTCAGTTCCTCGACGAGGCCGGCATCGTCGTGCGCGTCGGCCACCACTGCGCGCAGCCGCTGCACCGCGCGCTCGGCGTCACCGCGACCACGCGCGCGAGCGCGCACGTCTACACGACCGCCGAGGAGGCCGATCGGTTCGTCGCGGCGCTCGGCGAGGTCCGCGGGTTCTTCGGGCTCGCGAGGGAGGCGTCGTGATGGCGGGACTCGAGGGCCTCTACCAGCAGATCATCCTCGACCACTCGAAGGAGCGGCACGGCGACCACCCGCTCGAGGGCGCCGACGGCGAGCACCACGAGTACAACCCGACGTGCGGCGACGAGATCACCGTGCGCGTGAAGCTCGATGCGGCGCACGAGCGGATCGACGAGGTCGCCTGGCAGGGCGACGGATGCAGCATCTCGATGGCGTCGGCGTCGGTGCTCACCGACCTCGTGCAGGGGCACTCGATCGACGAGGCGCTCGCGACGGCCGACGCGTTCCGCACGATGCTCCGCTCGAAGGGCGAGGGCGAGCCCGACGAGGACGTGCTCGGCGACGCCATCGCCTTCCAGGGCGTCGCGAAGTACGTCATGCGAATCAAGTGCGCGATGCTGTCGTGGGTCGCACTCGAGGCGGCGGTCAAGACCGCGCGGTAGCGGTGCGGTCGGGCCAGACCGGGTCGTGCAGCTGCTCGCTCAGCACCCGCGCGGGCAGGGTCGACGGGATGCCGTCGAGCGTCGGCGGATCCCACGTCGGGTTGCGGTCCTTGTCGATGACCTGCGCCCGGATGCCCTCGTGGAGGTCGTGCTGGCCGATGAACCACGACACCGCGCGGAACTCCTGCTCGAGTGCATCCTCGAGGCTGGGCAGCGTGCGCGCCCTGCGCACGGCCTCGAGCGTGACGGCGAGCGCGGTGGGCGACAGCGTCTCGAGCTCGTCGGCGGCGGCCGCCGCGTAGGCCGCGGCGGCGGCATCGGCTCGCTCCGAGCCATCCGCCCGCCCCTCGGCCCGGCCCTCGGCGAACGCGCGCAGGCGTTCGATGACGCCCGACACGGTCGGCGCCGAGTAGCAGGCGTCGACCCACGGGCGGGCCGCGGCGAGCGCCGACGGCCCCGGCGTCTCGTCGAAGAGCATCACGATCTCCCACGGCGTGCCCGGGTCGGCACGCTCGGCGAGGGCCTGCAGCAGGTGCGGGATGCGCTCGGACGGCACGAAGGCGTCGGCGAAGCCGGCGTGCATGGCGTCGGCGGCGTCCATCGTGCGGGAGTTCAGCGCGAGGTGCGTGCCCAGTTCGCCGGGCGCGCGCCCGAGCAGCCAGGTGCCGCCGACGTCGGGCGTGAAACCGATGCGCGTCTCGGGCATCGCGACGCGCGAGCGCTCGGTGACGATGCGGATCGAGGCGTGCCCGGCCAGGCCGATGCCGCCGCCCATGGTGATGCCGTCCATGATCGCTACGACCGGCTTCGGATAGTGCGCGATCGCCGAGTTGAGGCGGTACTCGTCGCGGAAGAAGCGCAGCGCCTCGGCGACGTGCCCCGCGGTCGTGTACCCGTAGAGCTCGCGCACGTCGCCGCCCGCGCAGAACCCGCGTTCACCCGCACCATCCATCACGACCATCGACACCTCGGGGTCGTGGCGCCACGCCTCGAACACCGCCGCGAGCGTGCGGATCATCTCGTGGCTCAGGGCGTTCAGCGCCTGCGGACGCTCGAGCGTGATGCGCCCGACGGCATCCTCGACGCTCGCGGAGATGTGCTCGCTCACGCTGCAACGGTAGCGGCATCGGTCGGTGCGGCGTAGCGTCGGCCGAGGGAGGGACCATGATCGAATCCGCGTTCCCCATCGTCGAGGTACCCGACATGGACGCCGCGATGCGCTTCTACCACGACGCGCTGGGCACGGCCGTGGTGTACCGCTACCCCGCCGAGGGCGATCCGCTGTTCGTCACGCTGCAGGCGGGCGCGTCGCAGGTCGGCCTCGGGCTCGCCGAGAACGGCACGGCCGGCGAGGGCGCGGGGATGCTCCTGTGGTTCTACGTCGACGACGTCGATGCGACCACGTCGTCGCTCGAGTCGGCGGGGTACCTGGTGATCGAGCCGCCGGATGACACGCCGTGGGGCGAGCGCGTCTCGCTGGTCTCCGACCCGTTCGGCACGCGCGTGCGGCTCGGGCAGCCGATCGCACCGCAGCCCGAGGAGGAGTAGGGCGGAGGTACGATCCACGGATGATCCCCGCATCGAACCTCTGGGCGTTCGTGCTCGCCTCGGTGGTGCTGATCGTGATCCCGGGGCCGAGCGTGCTGTTCGTCATCGGCCGGTCCCTCGCGCTCGGGCGAGTCGGCGGGCTGCTCAGCGTGGTCGGCAACGCGGCCGGGATGCTCCCCCTCGTGGCCGCGGTCGCGCTCGGCGTCGGCACGGTCGTCGCGCAGTCCGTGCTGCTGTTCACGGGCATCAAGATCGCCGGGGCGCTCTACCTCGTCTACCTGGGCGTGCAGGCGATCCGTCATCGAGCGGATGCCGCGGCCGCCGTCACCGGCGAGGTCGCGCCGCGCTCCCCGTGGCGGCTCCTCGGCGAGGGGTTCGTCGTCGGCGTCACCAACCCCAAGACGATCGCGTTCTTCGTCGCCGTGCTGCCGCAGTTCGTCGACTTCGGCGCCGGCGCCATCCCCCTGCAGATGGCGACCCTCGGCACCGCGTTCGTGGTGCTCGCGCTCGCCTGCGACTCGGTCTGGGCGCTCGCGGCGGGGTGGGCGCGCGACTGGTTCGGCCGCTCGCCGCGCCGGGCCTCGCACCTCGCCGCGACGGGCGGCGTCATGATGATCGGCCTCGGCGGCGTGCTCGCGCTCTCGGGGAACAAGCACTAGGGATCGGAGGAACGAATGGCCACGTCGAAGCAGTGGAGCGACCTCAGCACGGGGCGCAAGGTCGGGGGGATCGTCTCCGCCCTCATCCAGTTCGCGCTCGCCGCGGCGGCGTGGAGGGACCTCGCGAAACGCCCCGCCGACGAGGTGAACGGCCGCAAGGCGATCTGGGCGGTGGTGATCGCCGTGAACTTCGTCGGGCCGATCTCGTACTTCCTCTTCGGCCGCCGCGTCGACGCCCCCTGACCGCCGATCAGTCGCGGTTGGCGATGCCGGTGATGATGCCGCGCGCGAGCCCGTGGAAGAAGCAGCGGGAGCCGAGGATCGCCGGCGCGGACGCGGGATCGAGGTCGAGGCTCGGCACGTCGAGGGCGTGCACGACGAACACGTACCGGTGCGCTCCGGTGCCGCGAGGCGGTGCGGCGCCGCCGAAACCGCGATCGCCGTCCTCGTTGCGCAGGACGACCGCGCCGGCGGGAAGCGGCGGTCCGCCGGGCGCGCCGGCGCCGGCCTCGAGGCTCGTCGTCGACAGCGGCAGGTTCGCGACCGCCCAGTGCCACCATCCCGAACCGGATGGCGCGTCGGGGTCGAGGCACGTCACCGCGAAGCTGCGCGTGCGGTCGGGGAACCCCGACCAGGAGAGCTGGGGCGAGCGGTCCACGCCGCCCGCCGCGGCGCTCCACTGCGGGCGGGCGAGCGGACCGCCATCCGCGAAGTCCGCGCTCGTCACGGTGAACGAACCCACCGGCCGGAGCTTCTGCAACGCAGCGTAGGGGTCCACGTCGAGCATCGTCGATCCTCCTCATCGGGTCGCGCATCAGGGTCGTCGCCGTCGCGGTCAGGGTACGTCGTGGGCTCGCGCCGCTCCAGCGCCCACGCCCGATGGAGGGCATCCGCCCAGCCGCCAGCCCTAGACTCCCGGGGTGCCGCTCGCCAAGATCCTGCTGTTCTACGTGTTCACGCCGCTGGCCGACCCCGACGCGGTGCGGCTGTGGCAGCGCGACCTCGCCGAGTCGCTGGGCCTGCGCGGGCGCATCCTCATCTCGAAGGACGGCCTGAACGGCACGCTCGGCGGTGAGATGCGCGCGCTCAAGCGGTACGTGCGGAAGACCCGCGGCTACCCGGCGTTCGCGCGGATCGACTTCAGGTGGAGCGAGGGCACGGGCCTCGACGACGACGGCCGGAGCCTCGACTTCCCGAAGCTCAGCGTCAAGGTGCGCGACGAGATCGTCTCGTTCGGCGCCCCCGGCGAGCTGCGCGTCGACGCGTCGGGCGTGGTCGGCGGCGGCACGCGCCTGAGCCCCGAGGCGCTGCACCAGCTGGTCGAGGAGCGCGGCGAGGAGGTCGTGTTCCTCGACGGGCGCAACGCGTTCGAGGCGGCGGTCGGCCGGTTCCGCGACGCGATCGTGCCGCCCGTCGAGACGACGCGCGACTTCGTCGGGCTGCTCGACTCGGGCGCCTACGACCACCTGAAGGGCCGCCCCGTCGTGACCTACTGCACGGGCGGCATCCGCTGCGAGGTGCTCTCGAGCCTCATGGCGGCGCGCGGCTTCGGCGAGCTGTACCAGCTCGACGGCGGGGTCGTGCGCTACGGCGAGCGCTTCGGCGACGACGGCCTGTGGGAGGGCTCCCTCTACGTGTTCGACGGGCGCGGCTCGGTCGACTTCAGCGACCGCGCCGCGGTCATCGGCGTGTGCGAGGGGTGCGGCGGCGCGACCAAGCGCACCGTGAACTGCACGGATGCCTCGTGCCGGACGCAGTTCGTGCGCTGCGAGGCCTGCGGACCCGCGGAGTGCGGGCGCCACGCGCCATCCGCCGCCTGAGGCTCAGTCGTCGGCGAGCGCGAGCAGCCGTTCGGCGACCCCGGTCGCGGAGCCGTCGGCGCGGTTGACGAGCACGATCGCCGCCGTGCCGGCGGTGACGTCGACCACGAGCGAGCTCGCGAAGCCCGCCGTCATGCCGTCGTGCGCGAGCCGGCGGTGCCCGGCCAGGTCGGTGATGCCCCAGAAGTAGCCGATCGAGCCGCCCTCGAGCCCCGGCCGCGGCTCGAGGGCCGCGCTGTCGGCGAACGGCCCGTCGATCACGGCGGCAGCATACGTCGCGAGGTCGCCGACCGTGGCCGCGATGCCGCCCGCGGGGGCGTACGCGCCGAGGGTCGACGGCTCGGCGGCCGCGCCGTCGGGCGTACGGCCCTGAGCGAGACCCGCGGGCACCTCGTCGTCCTCGACGGGCAGCGCCGCGCCGTCGAGGCCGAGCGGCTCGAGGATCCGTTCGGTGAGCAGCTCGCGATACTCCATGCCGGCGGCCGCGGCGAGGGCCTGCCCGACGAGCGCGGCCCCCAGGTTGGAGTACTGCGGTTGCGGGTCGGGCGGCAGCGGCTCCGCGGCCGCCTGCGCGAGGAGCTCGTCGACGCTCTCGTCGATCACGTCCTCGCCGGCCTGGAAGCCGGGCTCGACGTCGGCGCGCCACTCCGGATCGGTCGGGAACGTGGGCAGGCCCGAGCGGTGCGCGGCGAGGTCGCCGAGGGTGACGGATGCCGCGGGCGAATCACCGAGGTCGAGGTGCTCGCCGAGCAGGTCGTCGAGCTCGACCTCGCCGCGCTCGATGCCCTCGGCCAGCAGCAGGCCCGTGAACGTCTTGGTGATCGACCCGGTCTCGAACACCGTCTCGGGCGACGCGTCGATGAACGCGGTGCGCACCTCGTCACCGTCGAGCAGCGCGACGGCCACGACGTCGTCGGGATCGGTGAACGAGGGGCGGATGGCGCGCAGCAGCTCGTCGTCGCCCGACGGCCCCGAGGGCTTCGAGGTGTCCTCGATCGCGGCGCCCTCCTCCAACCCCGACCCCGACGGCGCCGCGACGCTGCATCCGCCGACCGCCGCGGCCACCGCGACGGCGATCGCCGTCGCGGTGAGTCCCGCCCTCATCGCGTGCATGTTCGTCATCGTAGGCGCGGCCACCCGCTGTTGCGGTTCACGCGCCGCTCATGCGCCGGGGACCTGACGCGGGCGCGCGAGCCCGCGCGTGCGTCGCGCGAAGGCCCTCGACTCCCGACTCGAGAGCGCGAGCAGGATGAGGATGTCGAGGGCGACCGTGAGGAACGTCGTCCGGATCGTCACCTCGGCCTCGCCCGTGAACGAGTCGACCGCGGCGACGGTGATGTTCCCGGTCGCGATGAGCATCACGGCGATCCTCGCGCCGTTGCTGCCGAACCACACGAGGACCGCGAGCACCAGGTCGATGACGAGCAGGATCGAGCCGGCGACGAGCACGAGCGCGAGCCCGGCGTCCGCAGCCGCCCCCTCGGGTCGTCCCTCGAGCACGACGTCGAGCTCGCGCTCGACGACCTCGTCCCACTGAGCGGCGAGGGCGATGAGCCAGACGATGCCGGCGAGCACGCGCAGTACGACCAGGGCCGTGCCGAACACCACCGCCGCGGGCCGGTGGACCCGTGCGTCGCGGGGCGGCGGCGGCTCCCGCTCGGCCAGCACCGAGGGCGGCTCGAACGCCGCGCGCTTCTCGACCTCGACGGGCCCGGACGGCTCCGGGGGGCGCTCGCGGCTCACGATGCCGCCTCCGCAGCCGGGAGGGCGGGGGCGGGCACGCCGCGCACGTCGACCACGGGCAGGTCGCCGTCGGTCCGGATGGTGTCGCCCCCGCCGTTGCGCGAGTGGTACCCCGTCGAGAAGTCGCGCAGCAGGTCGATCCGCACGTCGGGATTCGCGGCCGTGAGCGTCGCGACGATGTGATCGCGCTCGATGTCGATGTCGGCGTCGATCTTGTGCGTGACCTGGAGGGTGAACAGCGAGAACCCGACCGCGCGATCGAAGGTGCCGGCTGCGAGCCAATCCACGCGACGACCGCCCGGCAGGAGCCATCCGTCGGGCGTCCGCCAGAACCGCACGTGGTGCCGCTTCGCGGGGTTGCCCGCGACCTCCTGCTGGTACGCGAAGTCCTGCTGGCGGGCGAAGAGGAACAGCGGGCTCACGGGCGCCTCGTCGTAGCTGCGTCGCGACAGCGTCGAGGTCACGATGCGCCAGCCCGAGGCGAGCGTCACGTCGTCGGCGCGCGTCCAGCCGGCGGCGCGCATCGCGGCGTGCAGCGAGGCCTCGGGTCCGTCGAATGCGAGGTTCACCGGATCGCCGAGCAGTCCGTCACTCGTGCGAGTGCGGCCGATGAAGTAGTCGGGCACGTAGATCGTGGTGAGGATGCGGTGCAGCCGCGGCAGGACGAGGTACGCCAGCACGAGCCAGAACACGAGGAAGAAGAGGATGCCGAACCAGCCGAACTCGAACGACTGGGTGAGCAGCAGCCAGGCGAGCCACACCGCCGCGAGGCCCGCGTAGACGAAGAAGAAGCCGTCGAGGACGCGGGTGAACGAGATGCGCGAGGGCAGCTCGGGCGGCGGCTTCTCGTCGACCTGCGCCGGCGGTCCGCCCGCCGACGGTCCGCCGGCCGTTCGCTCCCCCGCGGCTCCGGGCCCCTGCATGCCTGCATGCTAACCCCGCGGCGGTGACGGATGGCGCGGCGCGGAACGCGACATCCGCGGTGCAGGGCCGGCCCGACGGGGCGGATCAGTCCTCGAGCGTCCGCATCAGCGGGAGCACGCGAGACCAGGGCCAGTCGATCTCGGCGTTCGAGAGCAGCATCGAGGCCTGCCCGTCGCGCCGGTCGACGAGCAGGGCCGCGGCGAAGCCGCCGGAGGCGCCGACGATGTACACGGCGTCGCCGTCGTCGCGCGAGTCGTGCTCCCAGAAGGCGCCGATGTCGATGCCGGGCCATCGGGTCCGGGCGATCGGCTCGAGCGCGGCGCTCCCGGCGAAGGGCCCGTCGAGGACCGCGCGAGCGAGCGCGATCAGGTCGTCGAGGGTCAGGACGACGCCGAGCGCAGGCGAGTACGCGCCGCTCCCGCGGGGCGCGACCTTGCCGCCCCAGGTGTCGTGGCCCTGCGCGAGGCCGTCCGGCATGAGGTCGGCGGTCTCCACCACCACGGCGTCGGTCATACCGGCCGGCGCGAGCACGCGCTCCTCGAGGAGGTCGGCGTATCGCGTGCCCGTGGCCGCGGCGAGCGCCTGGCCGACGAGTGCGGCGTCGAAGTCGCTGACGTTGTACTGGAGCTGCGGCACGAGGTCGATCGAGACCACGCGCGCGAGCATCGCATCCAGGCCGCCGCGGTCCGGGGGCGGCGTCGCAGCGCTGTCCGACGCCGGCGGCGGCTCCCAGGCCCCCGGAGCGAGCGGGTCCTGCGGCAGGCCGGAGTGATGGCTCGCGAGCTCGCGCAGGGTCACGCTCGCGACCGGCGCGTCGCCGAGGTCGAGGTACGTGCCCACCGTGTCGTCGAGCGAGACCTCCCCTCGCCCGACGGCGTCGGCCAGCAGCAGCCCGGTGAGCCCGCGGGTGGCGCTGCCGAACTCGAACCTCGTCGAGGGATCGGCCGACACGAACGCGGTCCGCACCTCGTCGCCGTCGATCACGGCCATCGCGACGCGGTCGCCCGTGTCGGTGTAGTCGCGCTGCGCGACCTCGAGCAGTTCCTCGTCGCCCGTGAGGAGCTGGTCGTACGGCGGGCCGTAGAGGCATCCGCTCATGGCGGCGACCCCGGCGACGACGGCGACGCCGGCGCGGATCAGCACGCTGCGACGGTGCACCACGCGGTGCGTGGTCATAGCCCGAATGGTACTCGCCTAGGCTCTGGCGCATGGCCTACGACGTCGCGCGCATCCGCTCCTGGTTCCCCTCGCTCGAAGCGGGATGGGCCCAGTTCGACGGGCCGGGCGGCACGCAGACGCCGCGGCAGGTGGGCGAGGCGGTGATGTCGGTGCTCACGGGTCCGTTGTCGAACCGTGGCACGATCGGCCTGTCCGAGCAGCGGGCGGAGACGGCCGTGCACGCGTTCCGCCTCGCGATGGCCGACCTCGTGAACGGCCATCCGCGCGGCATCGTGCACGGGCGCAGCGCCACGCAGCTCGTCTACGACGTCTCCCGCACGCTCGCGCGCGACTGGGGCGAGGGCGACGAGGTCGTCGTCACGCGCCTCGACCACGACTCGAACGTGCGCCCCTGGGTGCAGGCGGCCGAGCGGGCGGGCGCGACCGTGCGCTGGGCCGACTTCGACCCCGAGACGGCCGAGCTGCCGGTCGAGGCCGTGACGGCGCTCCTGACCGACCGCACCCGGCTGGTCGCGGTGACGGCCGCGTCGAACCTGATCGGCACCCGACCCGACCTCCCGGCCATCGCAGCCGCCGTCCACGAGGCCGGCGCGCTGCTGTTCGTCGACGGCGTCCACTTCACCGCCCACGAGCTGCCCGATGTCGCCGCGCTCGGCGCCGACTTCTTCACCTGCTCGCCGTACAAGTTCCTCGGCCCGCACTGCGGCGTGCTCGTGGCCCGCCCCGAGCTGCTCGAGACGCTCTCGCCCGACAAGCTGCTGCCCGCGACGAACGTCGTGCCCGAGCGATTCGAGTTCGGAACGCTGCCGTACGAACTTCTCGCGGGCGTCACGGCGGCGGTCGACGTGCTCGCCTCGCTCGACCCCGAATCGGCGGATGCCGCGAGCTCGCGTCGCATGCGCCTCGTCGCGTCGTACGCCGCCCTGCACGAGCACGAGTCCGCGCTCGCCGCGCGCCTCGCCGAGGGGCTCGCCGCGCTGCCGGGCGTCACCGTGCGCTCCCGCGCGCGGCGCCGCACGCCGACCGTCTTGATGACGTTCGAAGGGCGCGACGCGGCAGAGGTGACGCGAACCCTCGCGGCCGAGCGCGTGCTCGCGCCATCCGGCAACTTCTACGCCCTCGAGGCTTCGCGCCGCCTGGGGCTCGGTGATGCCGGCGGACTGCGCGTGGGGCTCGCACCCTACACCGACCGCGACGACGTCGAACGCCTGCTCGCGGGGCTCGCGGCCGCGATCGCCTGAAACTCGCGCTCGGATCGCCGAGCGGAGGATCACCCCCATTTCACGGGTCGCACCGTTCCAAACGCGGGGAATATTCTGTCCGGTTCGGCCGGCCGCCGCTTAGTCTTGTGGGCATGAGCCTCGCCGACACGGCGGCCGAACTGCGCCGCCTGCACGCCGACGATGAACTCCTCCACGTCGTGAACGTCTGGGACGTCGTGACCGCCAGGGCCGTCGCCGCATTGCCCCAGACCCGCGCCATCGCGACCGCCAGCCATTCGATCGCCGCCGTGTTCGGCTACCCCGACGGCGAGCGGATCCCCCGCGACCTCATGCTCGACATGGTCGGTCGTATCGCCCGCGCGGTCGAGCAGCCCGTGACCGCCGACCTCGAGGCCGGCTACGGGGATCCCGGCGAGACCGTTCGCCGCGCCATCGGCGTCGGCGTCGCCGGCGCGAACCTGGAAGACCAGCTGAAGCCGCTCTCGGAGTCGGTCGCGGCGGTCGAAGCCGCGGTCGCCGCCGCCGAGGCCGAGGGCATCCCCTTCGCGCTCAACGCCCGCACCGATGCGTGGCTGCTCGGCAAGGACCGACCCCGCGAGGTGCGGCTCGCCGACGCGATCGAGCGCGGCCGCGCCTACCTCGACGCCGGGGCGACGTGCGTGTTCGTGCCGGGCGACTTCGACGACGAGGTCGTCGCCGAGCTCGTCGAGGGCATCGGCCGCCGACGCGTGTCGCTCATCGGCCTGCCCCAGGTGCCGCCGCCCGACCGCCTGGAGGAACTCGGCGTGGCCCGCATCTCGTACGGGCCCTATCCGCAGCGGGTCACGCTCGGCGTGCTGCAGGACCTCGCCGACATGCTGTACTCCGGCGGCGTGCTCCCCAGCGGCATCCGCATGCTCGACTGAGCCGCCCCCGGCCATCCCACCCGCCCCGGGCGCGACCTGCACCCGCGCCGACCCGAACCGCCGAGGAGGCACATGACCGACGGCATCCCCATCGAGATCGCCGGGCTGACCAAGCGCTTCGGCAGCGTCACCGCCGTGGAGGACCTGAGCTTCACCGTCCGGCCCGGCCGGGTGACCGGGTTCCTCGGTCCCAACGGTGCCGGGAAGACGACGACGCTGCGCACGCTGCTCGGGCTCGAGCGCCCGACGGCGGGCTCGGCGACCATCGGCGGCGTGCGGTACCGGGACCTCCCGCAGCCCCTCGAGATCGTGGGCGCCGCGCTCGACGCGGCGTTCCACCCCGGCCGGACGGCCCGCAACCACCTGCGCGTGACCGCGACCGCGGCCGGCCTCCGCCCGCACCGCGTCGACCAGGTGCTCGCCCAGGTCGGAATGAGCGAGTTCGCCGATCGCCGCGTGGGCGGCTACTCCCTCGGCATGCGCCAGCGGCTCGCGCTCGCCACCACCCTGCTCGGCGACCCGCGCGTGCTCGTGCTCGACGAGCCGATCAACGGCCTCGACCCCGAGGGCATCAGGTGGATCCGCGGATTCCTGCGGAGCCTCGCCGCCGAAGGGCGCACGGTGCTCGTGAGCTCCCACCTGCTCAGCGAGGTGCAGCAGTCGGTCGACGACGTGGTGATCATCTCCCGCGGACGCCTCGTGAAGGCCGGGCCGCTGTCCGACCTCGAGTTCGACGCCTCGCCGCGCACCGTGGTCGCCTCACCCCACCCGGCTCGCCTCGCCGCCGCGCTCGACCAGGCCGGCCTCCACTACACGCAGGGCCCCGGCGGACTGGTCGTGTCCGAGCCCGACCCGGGGGTCGTCGGCCATGCTGCGTTCGTCGGGGGCGTCGAGGTGAGCGTGCTGCACCGACAGGCGTCGGGGCTCGAGGATTCGTTCATCGCGCTCGTCGATGGGAGTGACGCCTGATGCCGTACGTGCGCTCCCTCTCGGCGGAGTTCCGCAAGGTGTTCACCACGCGCATGTGGTGGCTGCTCGCGATCGTGCTCGGCACCTACGTGGCCGTGATGGCGGGTGGCTTCGGCGCGTTCCTCGGCTGGGCCGTCCGCAACCCGGATGCCGCGGCCGCGACCGGCAGCGACACCACCCTGCCGCCCGGCGTCGAGCTGGCGCCGCTGCTCTACAGCTTCGCCTCGTCGATCGGCTACGTGTTCCCGGTGCTGCTCGGCGCGCTCGCGGTCACGAGCGAGTTCCGCCACCGCACGCTGACGACCACGTTCCTCGCGGAGCCGCACCGGACCACGGTGCTCGCCGGCAAGTACTCGTCGCAGCTTGTCATGGGCGCGCTGCTGGGCGTCGTCGGATTCGCGACCTCGGTCGCGACCGGGGCCGCGGCGCTCGCCGCGTTCGACTTCGAGACCGGACTCGACTCGAGCGACACGTGGGCGCTCGTCGGCCGCGGCATCCTCGCGATGGCGCTCTGGGGCACGATCGGCGTCGGGCTCGGCGCGCTCGTGCCGAACCAGGTCGCCGCGATCGTGATCGTGATCGCGTTCACGCAGTTCGTCGAGCCGGTGCTGCGCCTCGCGCTCTCGCTGAACGAGGCGACCGCGTCGATCGGCCGGTACCTGCCCGGTGCGGCGAGCGACGCGCTCGTCGGGGCCTCGTTCTACAACATCGCCTCCCTCGGCGCGTCCGACCAGCTCGAGTGGTGGCAGGGCGGGCTCGTGCTTCTGGCGATCGGCGTGGTGGCGACCGTCATCGGGGCGGCCACGACCTGGCGGCGCGACGTCTCGTAGCCCATGGCGCTCTCGCTCGCGGAGGTCCGGGTGCGGCGGCTCGCCGCCCAGGGCCTGCGTGCGGCCGCTGGCGCAGCCGGCGCCGCTGCGGCGACACCGGCCGTGGTGGTGTCGCGCTCGCTCGCCGTGCAGTCGCAGGAGTACCTGCCCGCGCAGTGGGGGCTCGCGCAGCGCGTGCCGGCCGCCACCAGGCCGACCTCGGCCGAGGTCGCAGCCTCGATCGACCGCGGCGAGATCCTCCGCACGCACGTGCTGCGGCCGACCTGGCACTTCGTCGCGCCGGCCGACGCCGGCTGGCTCGTGGCGCTCTCCGCCGAGCGCGTGCACCGAGCGAACGGCACCTACTACGCCCGGCACGGGCTCGTCGGCACGGTCGCCGACCAGGTGCTCGCGACCATCGAGGCGGCCGTGGCCGCAGCGCACCGCACACGCGCCGAGATCGGCGCGGCCCTCGCCGACGCCGGCCTGCCGTCGACGGGCAACGCGCTCGCGTATTGCCTCATGCTCGCCGAGCTCGAGCGCGTGGTGATCTCGGGCACCAGCTCGGGCGCCCAGCGCACGTACGCCGCGTTCGCCGATCGGGTCCCGGATGCCGCGGCGAGCCGTCGCCCGCGGGACGAGGCGCTCGCCGAGCTCGCCGAGCGGTTCCTGCGCACGCGCGCCCCCGCGTCGGAGCGCGACCTGTCGGCGTGGTCGGGGTTCGGGCTGCGCGACGTGCGCACCGCCCTCGCCGACGCCGCCGAACGGACCGGCGGACGCATCGCCCGGATCGACGGCCCCGAGGGGTCGCCGCTCTGGCACGACGCCGAGGTCGCCGAAGGGACCGGCCACGCGGCATCCGTCGCCCCCGACCCGGCGTCGCCGGCCGGCGTCGTCGACCTGCTCCAGGCGTACGACGAGTACGTCATGGGGTACGCCGCTCCGCGCACCCACCTGCTGCCGCCGCGGCATCCGGGCGCGACCACCGCCGAGTTCCCGCCGCACGCCATGATCGCCGACGGCGTGCTGTGCGGCCGGTGGGCGCCGAACCTGTCGGCACGGGCCGCGACCGTGCGCATCGTGCCCTGGCGGCGGATGTCGCGCGCCGAGGTCGACTCCCGCGACGCGGCGATCGACGAGGTCGAGCGCTTCCTGGGCCGACCGGTCACCGTCCGGGTCGAGCGGGTCGCGCGTCACTGAGACCGGGCGGCGGCGATGCGCGTAGCATCCAGCCATGTCGGTCATCGCGATCATCGGCAGCGTGGTCGTCGGGCTCGCCGCGCTGCTGCACGTCTACATCTTCGTGCTCGAGAGCGTGCGGTGGATGCAGCCGAGCACCTGGCGGATCTTCAACGTGCGCGGCCGCGAACAGGCCGAGGTCCTCCGGCCGATGGCGTACAACCAGGGGTTCTACAACCTCTTCCTCGCCATCGGCGCCGTCGCGGGGCTCGTGCTCTTCTTCGACGGGAACCTGCCGTACGCGGCTCGCGCCCTGGTGCTGTTCAGCACCGCCTCGATGACGGCCGCGGCGATCGTGCTCACGACCACCGGGCCGGGCTATCTCCGCCCCGCACTCGTGCAGGGCACGCTGCCCCTGCTCGGGTTCGTGCTGTTCCTGTTCGTGTGACCGGCGGCGGCTCAGTCGCCGCTCGTCTCCTCCTCGGCGAACACCTCGTCGGCCACGTGGTGGCCGGTCGGCACGCCCACCTTGAGCTTGTCGATGAGCTGGGCCGCGTGGTTCGTGCTCAGCACGAGGCGCGCGAACTCGCCGGCCGACAGCTCGAGCACGACCGCCTGGCGCTTGCCCTTCACGAGCACGAAGTCGCTGCCGCCGTGCGTCTTCCAGACGCCGGCCGCAACCACGAGCGGCACCTCGGTGCCTCGTCGCCGGATGCCGCGGATCCAGATCCACGGGTCGTCGGTGATGGTGGCCGAGCGGATGTCGTCGCGCTGGACGATCACGTCGGCGCCGCGCAGTGCGAGCGACTTCTCGGCCGGCGTGAGGTGGACCTCGAGCCGATCGTTGTGCACGCGCAGGTTGGCCATATGTCCCATCCTGCCCGACGCGCCGCAGGGTCGCGTCGTCAACGCTCCACAAACGCAGGATCGGTTCCGTGCACGAATCCGACCACCCGTCCAGATCCTCTTCTCAGGCGACCCGCGCCCGAACCGCGCTCTTCTCAGGCCGACACGCCGGCCATTGCGGCGACCCGCCGAACAACGCCTGAGAACGGTGAAAACGTCAGGGGGCCGGGGGGCGAGCGGATGCCGCGGCGCGGGCCGCCGCCGGCAGGGCGTCGACGATGCGCGAGATCGCGGCGTCGTCGTGCGCGGCCGTCACGAACCAGGCCTCGAACACGCTCGGCGGGAGCGAGACGCCCGCGTCGAGCATCGCATGGAAGAACGGCGCGTACCGCCAGGACTCCTGCGCGAGCACGCCCGCGTAATCGCGCGCGCCACCGGCGACGGCCTCGCCGAACAGGAAGCTGAACAGGTTGCCCGCGCGCTGGACGCCGTGCGCGACGCCCTCCGCGGCGAGCGCCGACGACACCTCGCGCTGCAGCAGCGCGGCGACGTCGTCGAGCTTCGCGTACACCGCGTCGTCGGCGAGCCGCAGCGTCGTGACGCCCGCGGTGACGGCGACGGGGTTCCCCGAGAGCGTGCCCGCCTGGTAGACCGGGCCGAGCGGCGCGAGCCGCTCCATGATGTCGGCGCGTCCGCCGAGCGCGGCGACCGGCATGCCGCCGCCGACGACCTTGCCGAACGTGACGAGGTCGGGCGTGTACGCGGTCTCGACCGCGTCGCCGAGCCCGTTCGGCGCGCCCTGCAGCACGGCGCCGGCGGACTCGAGGCCCCACCATCCGGCCTTCGACACGCGGAAGCCCGTGAGCACCTCGTCGCTGATGACCAGCGCGCCGTGGGCGTGCGCGAGCTCGACGAGCGCCCGGTTGAAGCCGGGCATCGGCGGCACGACGCCCATGTTCGCGGCGGCCGCCTCGGTGATGACGGCGGCGATGCGGTCGCCGTGCTCCTCGAACAGCGCGTTCAGCGTGTCGAGGTCGTTGTACGGCACGACGAGCGTGAGCGCCGCGACCTCGGCGGGCACGCCGGCGGATCCGGGGAGCGCGAACGTCGCGAGGCCCGAGCCGGCCTCGGCGAGCAGCCCGTCTGAGTGCCCGTGGTAGTGCCCGGCGAACTTCACGAGCAGGTCGCGGCCGGTGAAGCCGCGGGCGAGGCGGATGGCGCTCATCGTCGCCTCGGTGCCGGTCGAGACGAGGCGCAGCTTCTCGACCGGCGCCACGCGCTGCTCGATGAGCTCGGCGAGCTCGGTCTCGACGGGCGTCGAGGCGCCGAACGAGAGGCCCCGCGCCGCGGCATCCTGCACCGCGGCGATCACCTCGGGGTGCGCGTGACCCAGGATGGCGGGACCCCAGCCCGCGACGAGGTCAACGTACTCGCGGCCCTCGGCGTCGGTCACGTACGGGCCGCGGGCCGACACGAGGAAGCGCGGGGTGCCGCCCACCGAGCGGAACGCGCGCACGGGCGAGTTGACGCCGCCCGGGATCGCGGCCTGCGCCCGGTCGAACAGCTCCGCGTTGGTCGTGGTCGCAGCGGTGGTCATTCGATCCCCTCCCGGATCCACGCGGCGAGCTCGGTCGCCCAGTAGGTCAGCACGGCGTCGGCGCCCGCGCGACGGATGCCGCGCACCGATTCGATCACGGCGCGACGGCGGTCGATCCATCCGTGCATCGCGGCGGCCTCGATCATCGCGTACTCGCCCGACACCTGGTAGGCCCAGACGGGCACGTCGCTCGCGGCCGCGACGTCGGCCAGCACGTCGAGGTACGACCCCGCGGGCTTGACCATGACGACGTCGGCGCCCTCGTCGATGTCGATCATCGCCTCGCGGAGGCCCTCGCGGCGGTTGCCCGGGTCGAGCTGGTACGTGCGGCGGTCGCCCTCGAGCGTCGACTCGACCGCGTCGCGGAACGGGCCGTAGAAGGCCGACGCGTACTTGGCGGAGTAGGCGAGGATCGAGGTGTGCGTGAACCCGGCGCCGTCGAGCTCGTCGCGCACCGCGGTCACCTGGCCGTCCATCATCCCGGAGAGCCCGAGCAGCTGCGAGCCCGAGGCCGCCTGCACCAGCGCCATCTCGCGGTAGCGCTCGAGCGTCGCGTCGTTGTCGACCCGGCCGAGCGCGTCGAGCACGCCGCAGTGCCCGTGATCGGTGAACTCGTCGAGGCACAGGTCGGTCTGCACCACGAGCGCATCGCCCACCTCGTCGGCGACGACGCGCGTCGCGACGTTGAGGATGCCGTTCGGGTCGACGCCGCACGAGCCGGTGGCGTCGCGGGTCTCGGGCACGCCGAACAGCATCACGCCGCCGACCCCGGCGGCCGCGGCATCCGTCACCGCCTGCTTCACCGATTCGAGCGAGTGCTGCACGACGCCCGGCATCGACGCGATCGGGATCGGCTCGCTCACGCCCTCGCGGACGAAGATCGGCAGGACCAGCTCGGCGGGGTCGAGGCGGGTCTCGGACACGATGCGGCGCAGGGCCGGCGACTCACGGAGGCGCCGGGGCCGCACGCGGGGGGCGGGTGCGGATGTCACCCGCCAAGCCTACGCGCGCCCGGCTGGGCGGTCGGTGGGTGAAGGGCGCGGCCGAGGTCAGACCGTCTGCGTCGCGGCCTGCACCACGGCGTCGATGAGCGACTCGGCGCTGCGCTCGGCGGCGATGACGTCGACGCGGAGGCCGATCTTCGCGGCATCCTTGCGGGTCTGCGGGCCGATCGCCGCGATGAGCGTGCGCTCGGGGATCGGGCCGAGCTGCGCCTGCACCTGCTCGGCGACGCTGCCCGACGTGACGAGGATCGCGTCGACCTTGCCGGCACGGACGTCGTCGACGACCTTCTGCGCGACCGGCACCCCGACCGTGCGGTACGCGACGACCGCCTCGACGTGGTGGCCGATGCGCTCGAGCCCGATGGAGAGCACCTGCTTCGCGATCGCCGAGCGGAGCGCGAGCACCCGCAGCGGCTTCTCGCCGTTCGTCGCCGCCTCCCACTCCTCGAGGAGCCCGCTGGCCGAGTTGTCTTCGGAGGGGACGATGTCGGCGCGGTAGCCGGCCGCGACGAGGGCGGCCGCGGTGGTCTCGCCCACCGCGGCGACCTTCGTCGAATCCGGGATGACCGCGCCGTACGAGGCGAGGACGTCGACCGTCGTCGCGCTCGTCACCGTGACCCAGTCGAATCCGCCCGCGGCGAGCTTGGCGAGGGCCGCCTCGAGCGCCGGCTGGTCGTCGGTCGGCGCGAAGTTGATCATCGGCGCGATGATCGGCGACGCGCCCCGCGCGCGGAGCGATGCCGCCACGGCGTCGCCCCATGGCCCGCCGCGGGGCACGAGCACGCGCCATCCGGCCAGCGGCTTGGATCCGCTGACTCCGGGCAGGTGGATCGCGCCGGTCATCGGTTCGAATTCGGTCACGGCGACTCCTGGGCAGGTGCGAGGTCGGCGGCGCCGTTGCCGAGGAGTTCCGCGACGACGCGGTGTGCGACGTCGCGTGCCGCATCCGCCAGGTCGGCGGCCGAGCGGCTGTCGGGGGTGGCGGCGTGCGAGCTGGTCAACGACCGCGTCCCGTCGGCACTGTACACCGTCGCCGAGAGGAACAGAAGTTCGTCCTCCACGAACGCGGTCGCACCGACCGGCGCCGCGCAGCCCGCTTCGAGCCCCGCGAGCACGAGCCGCTCGGCCAGCACCGTCGCCCGCGTCGTGACATGGTCGACCGCCTCGAGGCCGCGCTCGAGCGCTCGCGAGCCGCGCTCGCGCCGCACCTCCAGCGCGAGCGCGCCCTGTCCGGGCGCGGTGGGCCAGGCCGACAACTCGAAGCGCTCGGTCGCCGCATCGGACCGGCCGAGCCGGCCGAGGCCGGCGGAGGCGAGCAGCACGGCATCGAGCTCGCCCGCCTCGACGAAGCCGAGGCGCGTGTCGATGTTGCCCCGCACGTCGACCGCCGTGATGTCGGGACGCGCGGCCGCGAGCTGCGCGATGCGGCGCGGCGATCCGGTGCCGACGCGGGCGCCCTCGGGCAGGTCGGCGAGCGCCAGGCCGTCGCGCGCGCACAGCGTGTCGCGCGCGTCGGCACGCTTGGGCACGGCGCCGAGGCGCAGCTGCGGGTGGTCGGCCGTGGGCAGGTCCTTCAGCGAGTGGACGACCACGTCGCACTCCCCTGCGACGAGCGCCTCACGCAGCGCCGCCGCGAACACGCCGGTGCCGCCGATCGTCTGCAGCGAAGCGCGGGAGGTGTCGCCCTGGGTCGTGACGGTGACGATCTCGATGTCGGCGTCGGCCGCCTTCCCGAGTCGCTCGGCGATCTGCGTCGTCTGCGCGAGCGCGAGCGCGCTCCCCCGCGTGCCGACGCGGATCACCTCGCGGGCGGTGTTCACGGCGCGATCCCCGCGAGGGCCGGCTTGAACCCGAGGCGCACGTTCTCGCAGCATCCCGGCCGGCACACGTCGTACCAGGGGCCGAGGTCGGTGAGGTGCGGGCGGTCGGCGGCCGGCGTGCCGTTCACGCGCTCGAGCACGAGGTCCACGAGTCCGGCGACGTAGGCGGGATGGACCCCGGGCGTCGGTACGCGGATGGCGGCGAGCCCGTGCTCCTCGGCCGTCTCCATGGCCTCCTCGTCGAGGTCCCACATGACCTCCATGTGGTCGCTCACGAACCCGAGCGGCACGATGACGACGGCCTTCCGGCCGGCGGCCGGGAGCTCGGCGATCGCGTCGTTCACGTCGGGCTCGAGCCACGGCTGGGTCGGGGGTCCCGAGCGCGACTGGTAGACGAGCTGCCACGGCACGTCACCCGCGCCCGCCTCGCGCATGACGACCTCGGCGACCGCGAGGTGCTGCGCGGCGTACGCGCCGCCCTCGCCGAAGCCGCGCTCGGCGGGGCCCGACCTGGCCGCGTCGGCGTCCGGGATGGAGTGCGTCGCGAAGAGCACCTCGACCTGGGTCGTGCGATCGAGGCCTTCGTGCTCGGCCGCGAGCTTCGCGAGCGCGTCGCGGACGCCCTCGACGAACGGCGTCACGAACCCCGGGTGGTCGAAGAACTGGCGCACCTTGTCGATCTGGATGACACCGGCCAGGCCGGTGTCCTCCAGCGCGTCGGCGTAGTCCTCGCGGTACTGGCGGCAGCTCGAGTACGAGCTGTACGCGCTCGTGGCGATCGCGATGAGCTTGGTGAAGCCGCGCTCGCCCGCCTCGCGCACGGCGTCGTTCATGTACGGGTCCCAGTTGCGGTTGCCCCAGATCACCGGCAGGTCGACTCCGCGGCGGGCGAGCTCGGCCTCGAGGGCCGCCTTGAGCTCGCGGTTGTGCTCGTTGATCGGGCTCACGCCGCCGAAGTGCCGGTAGTGGTGCGCGACCTCCTCCAGTCGCTCGTCGGGGATGCCGCGACCGCGCGTGACGTTCCGGAGGAACGGGATCACGTCATCCTGCCCCTCGGGCCCGCCGAAGCCGGCGAGCAGGATTGCGTCGTAGGCGACGGGCGCCTCGACGTGCTCGGGGCCGGACTGCGCCGGCGGGGTGGCGCCGGGCACGACCGCGCCCGGCGCGAGCGGCGCGGAGGTCGCGGGCGCGGGCTTGCGGCCGAGGTTCTGCGCCGCCATTACTGCAGCACCTCCACGAGCTCGGCGGTCGAGATGCGGCGGCCGGTGTAGAACGGCAGCTCGTCGCGCACGTGACGGCGTGCGTCGGTCGCGCGCAGGTCGCGCATCATGTCGACGAGGTCGGTGAGCTCGTCGGACTCCATCGGCAGCAGCCACTCGTAGTCGCCCAGTGAGAACGCCGCGACCGTGTTCGCGATGACGCCCCGGAACGCGGCGCCCATCCGGCCGTGCTCGGCGAGCATGCGGCCGCGCTCCTCGGGCGGCAGCAGGTACCACTCGTAGCTGCGCACGAACGGGTAGATGGTGAGCCACGCCTTGGGCTCGACGCCCCGCAGGAAGCCGGGGACGTGCGCCTTGTTGAACTCGGCGTCGCGGTGCACGCCCATGGCGTTCCACGTCGGCAGCAGCGCGATGAGCAGGCGCGCGCGGCGCAGCTCCCGCAGCGCCCACTGCAGGCCCTCGGCGCTCGGGCCGTGCAGCCAGAGCATCACGTCGGCGTCGGCGCGGAGGCCCGAGACGTCGTAGATGCCGCGGACGGTCACGCCCTCGTCCTCGACGAGGTTGATCACGCCGTCGAGTTCGTCGACGAAGCGGGGCACGTCACGACCGTCGAGGTCGTCGGGACGTGCGGGGTCCTTGCGGAGCACGGCGAAGAGCGTGTAGCCCTCGTACGTCTGCTCGGCGGCGGATTCGGTCGGACGCGCGTCGGCTGCCCCTTCGGCAGCGGGGGAAGACATGCCACTATCCTCCCCCCGCAACCTGAAAGCGCAAAAAACGCGTCGAGCGGATGCCGCGTCAGCGCGCCGCGCGGACGACGACGAACTCGGGCGTCTCGGCGAGTGACTGCGCGACGACGCAGAACCGCTCGGTCCCCGTCGCGAGGCGGGCGAGCGCGGCATCGTCGGCGTCGGTGTCGACGATCGCGGTGACCGTGACATCCATGACGCCGACCGGCACGTCACGGCTCATGCCGAGCGTGCCGCGTGCGTCGAACACACCCTCGGCGACGAGCTCGGCCGAGCGGATGTCGAGTCCCATCGCCGTCGCGACCGACCGGAGGGTCACCCCGGCGCACGCGACGAGCGCCTGCAGGAGCAGGTCGCCCGAGCACGCGTCGGAGCCGTCGCCGCCGGTCGCGGGGTGCAGGCCCGCGCGCACCCGGCCGGCGAACCCGTCGACCGTCGCCGTGATGCCCGGGTCGGTGAAGGTCGCCCGGGCGGTCACCTGCGCGACGGCGGCGTCGGGGTGGTTGCGGTACCGGTCCTTCAGCGGCGCCTGCAGTGCTCGGAGCTCCGTGGCATCCATGGGTCCTCCTGTTCACGGCCGGAGCTGCGTGAAGCGGAACGAGGCGAAGCCCTCGATCGGCAGCACCTCGGCGCGCGAGAATCCGGCCTCGCGCGCGTACCCCTCGAGGACGGCCGGCCGCATGACCGTGCCGGTGCCGACCGACCCCGGCGTGGAGAGGCTGTCGGGCAGGCAGATGAACAGGCTGTAGCCGTACATGACGCGCTCGACGTCGTCGCCGTCGGGTGCGAACCGGTCGGCGACGGCCTCGTCCATGATCACGACCGCGCCGTCGTCGCGCACCGCGCGCCGCAGCGCCGAGAGCACCTCGACGGGATGCGGCATGTCGTGCAGCGCCTCGAACACGAACCCGGCGTCGTAGGCGCCCTCCTCCGCGAGCGCCTCCCCGCCGCCGAGGTGGAACGCGACGCGGTCGGCGAGGCCGGCCTCGTCGGCGTGCGTGCGCGCCTGTTCGATCGAGGGCGCGTCGACGTCGACGCCGTCCACGCGGGCCTCGGGATACGCGCGGGCCAGGGCGATGGTCGACCAGCCGTGCCCGCACCCGACGTCGACGATGCGAGCGCCTGGGCGGCGCAGGATCGCGTCGAGCTCGGGCACGCCGGCGAGCGCGTCGGCGAGGCGGTGCTCGAACCACGGCCGGTTCACGTCGCCCTGGGCGTCGCGCATGTCGGCGCCGAACCGCGCCCAGGGCACGCCGCCGCCCGTGCGGGCGGCGTCAAGCAGCGCCGGCACCTGCACGGCCGCACTCGCGATGATGCGGGCGATCGGCGCGAGGTAGGCGAGCGAGCGGTCGTCGGTGAGCACCTCGGCGTGCGCGGGCGGGAGCCGGTAGCGACGAGCGGATGGCGCGGCCTCCTCGTCGTCGACCTCCAGGATGCCGCTCACTGCCTGGTGCTCGAGCCACTCGCGCGTGTACCGCTCACCCGTGCCGGCGGCCTCGGCGAGCTCGGTCGAGGTGAGCGCGCCGCGCCCGGCGAGGATGCGGTACCAGTCGAGCCGGTCGCCGACGTGGACCGAGAGCGTCTCGAACGCGCCGAGCGCCGAGGCGAGGATGCGGTCGGCGAAGGCGTCGACGGCGGCGGGTTCCGTGGGGCGATCCGTGGCGGACATGGTGCCTCCTGCGGGGATGGGCCGCTCAGCCGAGGAGCAGCCTCGTGGAGTGTTCCAGGTGGTCGCGCAGGGCCTCGGGCCCCCGCGAGGGGAGCTCGTCGAGCAGCCGGCGGTGCTCCTCGACGATCGACGCGACGCTGTAGTGCGTGCGGGCGTGCAGGATGAACAGCAGCAGTTCGCTGCCGAGCGCGGTGTGCATCTCGATGATCCGAGGGCTGTCGGACGCGGCCACCAGCGCCGAGTGGAAGTCGGCGTGCAGCCGCTCGACCTGCAGCCACGCGTCGTCGGGCGCCTCGCCCGGCCGGTCGGGCCCGGAGCCGAGCGACTCCATCGCCCCGACCGCGGCACGTGCCGGCGCCAGCACGGCGTCGGGCAGCGTGCCGCCGAAGCGCTCGAACGCGATCCGGAGCGCCTCGACCTCGAGCGCCGCGCGGAGCTGCTGGAGCGCGAGGATCTGCCGGTCGTCGAAGCTCGTCACGCGGACGCCGCGGTACGGCTCGGCGACGGCGAGGCGCTCGGCCACGAGCCGCTGGAATGCCGCCCGGACGGTGTGCCGCGAGACGCCGAGGCGGGCCGACCAGAGCTCCTCGCGCAGCGGGGCGTCGGGACCGAGGGCGCCGCTCAGGATCTCGTCGCGCAACTGCGCCGTGACGCGCTCGACCGCGGTGGTCGCGGCGGTCGAGCTACCGTCCCGTGCCGCGGCGTCCCGCGCCGCGGCATCCGTCACGGGCTCGTCACCGATCGAGGTTCGCACGCACCACGAGCCAGACGCCCACGCCGACCGCGACGGCCAGGCCGGCGGCCACGCCCATCGCCGTACCGGGCTGCTCGTCGGAGAAGCGCTGCACGCGCACCTTGGCGCGGGCGGTCGCCCGGGCCACCCGCTTGGGCAGGTTCAGCTTCTCCTCGAGCGCGCTGAGCGTGCCTGCGAGCTGATCGCGTGCCGCCCTGGCGTTGTCGTGCGCCTGGAGTCGGGTGAGGTTGCGCTGCTGCTTCTTGTCCAACGTCACGACGTCAGTCCCGGCCGCCATACGCGCCCCTTCCCGTGATCGCGTCGATGTCCTGTCGCACGCTCTCGATCGATTCGAGCGGCTCGCTGCCGCGGCGGAAGTTGGCGACTGCCGCGGCGACCAGGATCGCGATGATGAGCAGCAGGACGCCGGACACGATCAGCGCCGCCGCCCAGCCGGGCATGACCAGCGAGAGCGCGAGGATGCCGGTCGCGATGAGCGTGCCGAGCAGGAAGATGCCGACGAACGCGGCGGCCGCGGCGAGGCCCGCGCCGATGCCGAAGTGCTTCGCCTTGTAGCTCAGCTCGGCCTTGACCTGGTCGATCTCGGCACGCACGAGCGCGGAGATCTGGTCGGGCAGTTCGCCGACGATGGTGAAGATCGACCGTTCGTCGTTCAGTGGTGCAGCCATCGGGAGTCCACCTCCGGAGGTCGAATCAGGACGAGGACGGGCTCGCCGAGGAGCCGGTCGACGCGGTGCCGGTGCCCGACCCCGTGCCCGGCGATGCGGCCTTCGACGTCGACTTGGACGCCGATGCGCCGGATGTCGCGGGCTTCGGCGTCGCCGTGGCGGGCTTCGCCGCCGAGCCGGACGGCGTCGAGGTCGACGAACCCGAGCGGGCGGTCGACGAGGTCTGCGACTGCGTCACCTGCGCGACGAGCTTCTTCGCGCCGTCGAGGACGGTGTCGCCCACGTCGCCGGCGCGGCTCATCGCGAAGTCCTTGACCGTCTGCACGCCCTCCTGGACCTTCGGCTGGTTCCAGACGTCCTGTGCGGCCTTGCGGATCTGCTCGTAGCGTTCGCGGCCCGCGCGCGCGCCGAGCACGTATCCGACGCCGAGACCGACGACGAAGAGGATCTTGCCCTTCATGTGCACCCCATCCCCCGCTGCGATCGAAGTCAGCAGTGACTCCAGAGTAGACCCCGGGGTCGCCCGCGCAAGGGGGTTGCGGCCCGTTCGGCCCGATCGTATTCCGCTCCGGCTATGCGTCGTCGGCGATGCGCAGGGCGAGGTGCCGGATGCGGCCGGCCGCGTCGATCGCGTGCGGGACCACGGAGGCGAGCCCGGTTCCGGCCACCCAGGAGCCCGCGAGGGCGAGCCCGGTGTGGTCCTCGAGGGCCGCCTCGAGCGCGCGGACGCGCGCGAGCTGGCCCACGGCGGCCTGCGAGAGCGCGTCGCGCCACGCGCTGCGGCCGGACGCCCGCACGCGGGAGGCGTCGAGCTCCACGCCGAGCAGCGCGGCGGCGTCGCGCACCGCGAGCTCGGCGACGGCGGCGTCGTCGAGGCCGGCTAGCGGGTTGGCGGCACCCGCCCGGCCATAGGAGAGCCGCACGACGTGCCGGCCGCCGGCCGCCTCCGCGAGCCAGGCCCACTTCGCCGAGGAGTGGGTCAGCGCCTTGGCCGCGACCCCGGGCGTGCCGGCGGCGACGAGCACGCCCGTGCCGCGCGGCGCGGCGTCGAGCTCGGGCGCGTGGAGCACGAGCGTCACGAGCTCGACGGATGCCGCGTCGGGCCAGTCCTCGGCGAGGCCGGCGTCGGGCACGAGCCCCGCCAACAGCCCGCGCGAGACGTGCGCGGGCGTCGCGAGGATCGCGAACCGCGCGTCGACCTCGACCTGCTCGGCGATGGCGCGCCACGACGAGGCGACGGCACCGGCGTCGGAGGGCCGGGTGGGGCGCCGCTCGAGCGCGCTGACCCGCGTGCCGGTGCGCACCTCGGCGCCGAACCGCTCGAGCTCGGCGACGAGCGCGTCGACGAGCGTGTGCATGCCGCCGCGGAGCCCGAGGACCGCGCTGCCCGCGCGGCGCGCCGCGACGAGCTGGCCGACGCCGCCCGAGAGCGAGCCGGCCCGGGTCATCGCCTCGTTCAGGCCGGGCGCGACGACGTCGACGTCGAGGTCGTCGGGGTCGGTCGAGTAGACCCCCGCGGAGATGGGCGTCACGAGCCGGTCGAGCACCGCCGCGCCCATGCGCTGGCGCACGAGCGGTCCGAGCCGCTCGGCCCGGCCGATCTTGAGGATGGGCGTGATGCGGTCGAGCCATGCGCGCCACGCGCCGCCCCAGCCGATGATGGCGCGCACGTCGTCGCCGAGCGGGTTGGCCGGGATGCCGAGCACGCCGGTCTTCGGCAGGGGCGCGGCGCGCCGCGCGCCGCGGTCGCCCCAGGCCAGCCACGCCCCGGCGCGGTTCGGCGGCACGATCCGGTCCTCGAGGCCGAGTCGCCCGAGCAGTTCGGCCACCGAGCCGTTGCGGGTCGCGAACGACTCGGCACCGCTGTCGAGCGCGAGCCCGTCGAGGTCGATGCGGCCGACGCATCCGCCCGGCCGCTCGGCCTGCTCGAGCACGACCACGCCCAGCCCGAGCCGCGCGCACTCGAGCCCTGCGACGAGGCCCGCGACGCCGCCGCCGACGACGACCACGTCGGTCGCGCGGCGCTCGGCGCCGGGTGCCGGTCCGGGATCGGCGGAGTCGTCGGGCCCCGAGGAGGTCATCGCCCGGCCTCGTGCACCAGCTCGACCACGCGCGTGAGCACCTCGGGGTCGGTCTCGGGCGGCACGCCGTGGCCGAGGTTGAAGACGTGAGCGGGCGCCGCGCGACCGCGCTCGATCACGTCGCGCACCGCCTTCTCGAGCACGGGCCACGGCGCCGCGAGGAGCGCCGGGTCGAGGTTGCCCTGCAGCGGCACGCCCGTGCCGATGCGCCCCGCCGCGACGTCGAGCGGCACGCGGTAGTCCACGCCCACGACGTCGACGCCCACGCGCTTCATCGCGCCGAGGAGCTCGCCCGTGCCGACGCCGAAGTGCACGACGGGGACCGCGAGGGTGCCGGCCGTGCCGGAGGCATCCGCCGCCGCGTAGGTCAGGTCGTGCACGTGGGCCAGCGCCGCGGCCGACGCCGGGGCGACGTGCGCCTCGTAGTCTGCGAGCGAGAGCGCACCCGCCCAGGAGTCGAACAGCTGCGCCGCCGACGCGCCCGCGAGCACCTGGGTGCGGAGGAACCGGCCGGTGAGCTCGGCGGTCCATTCCATGAGCGCGCGCCACGCGCCCGGATCGGCGTGCATGAGCGTGCGGGCCGCGAGGTGGTCCTTCGACGGGCCGCCCTCGGCGAGGTACGCGGCGAGCGTGAACGGCGCGCCGGCGAAGCCGATGAGGGGCGTCGAGGTTCGCGCTCCCGGCGAGGTGAGCGTCGCCAGCTCGGCGACGGTGCGCTGCACGGCCTCGGTGATGGGCCCGGCGGCCTCGTCGAGGCGTGCGGGATCGATCGCGGTGAGCTCGGCGACCGCCGCGGCATCGCCATAGGCCCGGCCGAACACCGGCCCGCGGCCGGGCTGGATCTCGACGTCGACGCCGACGAGCTTCAGGGGCACCACGATGTCGCTGAAGAAGATGCCCGCGTCGACGCCGTGGCGCCGCACTGGCTGCAGCGTGATCTCGGCCGCCATCGCGGGGTCGAGGCACGCGTCGAGCATGCGGGTGCCGACGCGCAGGTCGCGGTACTCGGGCAGCGATCGGCCCGCCTGCCGCATGAACCACACCGGGACGGTGTCGCTGCGCAGCCCGCGGTACGCGCGGACGAGGCGGGAGTCGTGGGTGAGGCCTGAGGCGAGCGGATGCTGCGGGGAGAGGATCACGCGTTTCATCCTCCCCCATCGGGGCTGGGCGCGCGCTGGGGTGCCCGAGCTCACGCTCGGCGGACTGGGGTCTGGCGGGAGCGCTCTCACGGCGCTATGGTCGGACCCGTCGTGCGCTCCCGATGCACGACGACGCGTCGACGGACCCCGATGTCGGCGCGCCTCCGCCACCCACGGAGATCGCATCGTGCCCAGCATCGCCTCACGGAACCGCACCGCCCTCATCTCGCTGGTCGCGGTCGCGGCCGCCCTCCTCGTCGCCGGGCTCGTGCTCGGCGAGCAGTACGTCGAGCGACTGATCCCGCGCCTTCCCGAGGTCTCCGCGGGTCCCGTCGCCGCGGGCGTCGCCGCGGCGACCGCGCTCGTGCTGCTCGTCGCGATGCTGCGGCGCGCCGCCGCCGCGGCGCGCGCGAACGCACGCCGGCGCGCCCTCGGCTCGGTGCACGGGGGCGACGTGAGCTGCGGCATCCGCAACCGCGATCTCGTCGCGCGCCTCGACGAGCTGGCCTCGCCCGGCAGCCGCCGGATCGCGCTGCCCGGCCGCTTCTCGATCGTCGCCGACGACGCCGGCATCTCGTTCTGGGGCGGGGGGCACCGGCCGAAGCGCGTCGCTGCCTTCCCGTGGCGGGAGGTGCGGAACATCCGCTCCGACCGCACCGTCATCGGCAGCGCGAGCGTTCCCGTCGCGGTCGTGCGCATCCGCCGCGGAGGCACGAGCATGGAGCTCCCGGTGATGCTGAGCGATCCCCGCCTGGGCCGGTACGCGCTCACCGACGCGCCGTTCTTCGCGACGGTGCGCGCGTGGAAGGCGCGGCACCGCGCGGCGCTCGCGGCCGAGGGGCTCGAGCTGCCGCCGCTGACCGGCGCGATCCCGGTCGCAGGCCGCGGCGCGGCCGCCTGACCCGACGTGACGGTGCTGGTCGGAGCACCTTTCGACCACCGGTAGAATCGTCGGGTGCTCATCTGTCTCACCGCGAGCCACAAGAACGCCGGCTTCGACATGCTCGAACGCCTCTCGGCGTCGGCCGAGCATGCCGCCCCGCGCCTCCTCGACGGCCACCCGGCCGTCCAGGGCGCCGTCGTCGTCGCCACGTGCAACCGGTTCGAGGCCTACCTCGACCTCGACACGCCCGAGGGCGACTCCCCGGTCGACGCGGTGCACGATGCGGTCCGCGCCGTGGGCGACGTGGCCGGGCTCGAGGCCGACGAGCTGCGCAGCACCTTCGGGTTCGTGCACGGCAACGCGGTCGCCGGGCACCTCTTCGCGGTGGCCTCCGGGCTCGAGTCGGTCGTCGTCGGCGAGGGCGAGATCGCCGGCCAGGTGCGCCGCTCGCTCGAGCGCGCGCGCCACGAGGGCACCACGACCCCCGAGCTCGAGCGGCTGTTCCAGCGCGCCTCGCAGACCTCCCGCCGCGTGAAGAACCGCACCGGCATCGGCAGCGAGGGCCGTTCGCTCGTGCGCCTCGCGCTCGACCTCGCCGAGAGCCGCATCACCGACTGGTCCGCCGTGCGCGTGCTGCTCGTCGGCACCGGCCGCTACGCCGGCGCGTCGCTCGCCGCGCTCCGCGACCGCGGCGTCGTCGACGTCGCCGTGCACTCGCTCTCGGGCCGGGCGGGCAGGTTCGCGGCCAATCACGGCATCGAGGCCGTGGCCTCCGGCGACTACGCGATGGCCGCGGCCGGCGCCGACCTCATCGTCGCCTGCACCACGGTCGAGCACCACGTCGTCGATCGCGCGCTGCTCGAGCTCGGGCGCACCGAGCTCGCGGTGGCCGCCGGGCCGGCGCCGGTCGCGCTGCACCCGGGGCGCGAGGGCCGCGAGAGCGCGACGGATGGCGCGGCCGCCGAGGCTCCCCGACAGCTGGTGATCGACCTCGGCCTGCCGCGCAACGTCGCTCCCGACGTGCTCGACGTGCCCGGCGTCGAGCTGCTCGACCTCGAGACCATCAAGATCCACGCGCCGCTCGAGGAGTTCGGCGCGACCGACGCGGCCCGCGAGCTCGTCGACCGCGCCGCCCGCAACTTCGGTCGCGTCGGCGAGGAGCTCGACCTGGCGCCCGCGGTCGTGGCGCTCCGCAAGCACGTGTTCGACGTGCTCGACGCCGAGATCGACCGCGCCCGCTCGCGCGGCGACGACGACCGTCGCACCGAGCAGGCGCTGCGCCACATGGCGGGCGTGCTGCTGCACACGCCCATGGTGCGCTCGCGCGAGTACGCGCGCGCCGGCGAGCAGCAGGCGTGGCTCGAGGGACTCGAGGCGATCTTCGGCATCCGCGCCGACGCCGAGGCCGCGGCATCCGCCGACGCCGACACCCACCGCGACGCCGTCTGACGCGACGCCGTTCGCGGGACTCGACACTCCCGCTGCGCCCGCCGCTCGACACTCCGGTTGGCGGAGTGCGCCCACACTTGAGGGCGCGTTCATACGAGCCATCCGGAATGACCCGGCGCGCGCTTCGGCTCCGATGCCGGGTACGCTGCCTGAGCATGCACGCCCTCCCCGACGAGGCCGCCGACGCCGGCCCGCCCGCGCTGCGCCTCCCCTTCGACATGGCCGTGCTCGACCACCGGCCGCTGCGCACCGAGCGCATGGTGCTGCGTCCGCTCGCGGCATCCGACGCCGACGACGTCTGGGAGTACCAGCGCCTGCCCGAGGTGCTGCGCTACATCCCGTGGCCCGAGCGCAGCCGCAGCGAGGCGGCGGAGCATACGCGGCTGCGCGCGGAGATGCGGCGGCTCCAGGCCGACGGCGACGCGGTGTTCCTCGCGATGGTGCTGACGGGCGAGCCGTCGCTGCAGGAGGTCGCGGCCGGGCGTGCGCGGCCCGACCGCGTGGTGGGCGACCTCATGGTGCGGCTCGGCAGCCTGCAGCACGCCCAGCTCGAGGTGGGCTGGGTGGTCCATCCCGACTTCCAGCGGCGCGGACTCGCCGTCGAGGCAGCATCCGCCCTGCTCGACCTCGCGTTCGGGCGCTTCGCCGCGCACCGCGTGTACGCCCACCTCGACGCGCGGAACGCGGCATCCGCCGGGCTCTGCGAACGCCTCGGCATGCGGCGCGAGGCGACCCTCCTGGAGGAGGAGTACGACGACGGATGGCAGGACACGGCCGCCTACGCCATGCTCCGCCGCGAGTGGCGGCGCCTGCGCGCCTGACGCCGCGCCTGCGCGCCCGGCCCTGCCCGTCCTCGCGAATCCCGGGTTTCTGCGGGTCGACCCGCACGAACGCGTGACTCGCGACGGAACGAGGGTGCCGCGGATGCCCGGTCACGCCCCGCCCCCTACCCGCCCCGCCCCGCCCTCGCGAATCCCGGGTTTCTGCGGGTCCACCCGCACGAATGCGTGACTCGCGGATGTGGCGCCGGTTGCCGCGCCTACCCGCTCCCTACGCGCCTCCGCGAATCCCGGGTTTCTGCGGGTCCACCCGCACGAACGCGTGACTCGCGAACGGGGCGCGGGTTGCGCGCGTGCGCGAATCCCGGGTTTCGGTGGGTTCACCCGCAGGAACACGGGATTGGCGACGGGTTGGCCCGTGGGGAGCGCGAGCGTGGCGCGTGCGCGCGGCGCGCGCGCCGCGGGTCAGGCGCCGACGAGGCGCCCCGCGAGGACGCCCTCGAGCGCGGCGAGCGGCACGCGCTCCTGCTGCATGGTGTCGCGGTCGCGCACCGTGACGGCGTCGTCGTCGAGCGAGTCGAAGTCGACCGTGACGCAGAACGGCGTGCCGATCTCGTCCTGGCGGCGGTAGCGGCGGCCGATCGCGCCGGCGTCGTCGAACTCGACGTTCCAGTGCTTGCGGAGGTTCGTCGCGACCTCGCGTGCGAGCGGTGAGAGGCGCTCGTTGCGGGACAGCGGCAGCACGGCCGCCTTCACGGGCGCGAGGCGCGGGTCGAGCTTGAGCACCGTGCGCGTGTCGGTGCCGCCCTTCGCGTTGGGCACCTCCTCGACGTGGTACGCGTCGACGAGGAACGCCATGAGCGAGCGCGTGAGGCCGGCCGCGGGCTCGATCACGTACGGCGTCCAGCGCTCGTTGCGCGACTGGTCGAAGAACGAGAGGTCCTTGCCGGAGTGCTTCGCGTGGGTCGAGAGGTCGAAGTCGGTGCGGTTCGCGACGCCCTCGAGCTCGCCCCACTCGCCGCCGGCGAAGCCGAACCGGTACTCGATGTCGACCGTGCGCTTGGAGTAGTGGCTGAGCTTGTCCTTCGGGTGCTCGAACAGGCGCAGGTTCTCGGGGTCGATGCCCAGGTCGACGTACCACTGGAAGCGCGCGTCGATCCAGTACTGGTGCCACTCCTCATCGGTGCCGGGCTCGACGAAGTACTCCATCTCCATCTGCTCGAACTCGCGCGTGCGGAAAATGAAGTTGCCGGGCGTGATCTCGTTGCGGAACGACTTGCCGATCTGGCCGATGCCGAACGGCGGCTTCATGCGCGCCGCCTGCAGCACGTTGGCGAAGTTCACGAAGATGCCCTGCGCGGTCTCGGGGCGCAGGTAGTGCAGGCCCGAGTCGTCGTCGACGACACCGAGGAACGTCTTGAGGAGGCCCGAGAAGGCGCGCGGCTCGGTCCACTGGCCGCGCGTGCCGCAGTTCGGGCACACGATGTCGCCGAGCCCGTTCTCGGGCGCACGGCCCTTCTTCTCCTCGTACGCCTCGATCAGGTGGTCCTCGCGGAAGCGCTTGTGGCAGTGCAGGCACTCGATGAGCGGGTCGGTGAACACCTCGACATGGCCGGATGCCTCCCACACCTGCTTCGGCAGGATGACGCTGGAGTCGAGGCCGACGACGTCGTCGCGGCCCTGCACCATGGTGCGCCACCACTGGCGCTTGATGTTCTCCTTCAGCTCGACGCCGAGGGGGCCGTAGTCCCACGCCGACCGGGATCCGCCGTAGATCTCACCCGCCTGGAAGACGAAGCCCCGGTGCTGGGCGAGGGTCGTGACGGATTCGAGACGGCTGGGTGCGGCCACGGTGGCTCCAATGGTCCTGGTGGAGGAGGTTGGACGGAATTCGCCCGAAGTCCCGTCCATCCTACGAAATGCGCGCGGCGCCGGATGCCGCGTGGTTCGCGCCTCGCGCGCGCCGCGCCCGGCCGCGGGCCCGGGTCGGGTGTAGAACGACCGGAGAGGCGCCGGGTCGCCCGGCGCCGGTGGGGAGCAGCATGGGCGACATCGCGCGGCGTACCCTGCTCGGCGCGCTGGGCGTCGGCGCCGTGTTCGCCCTCGCGAAATGCGCCGCCGACCAGCAGACCGGGGAGCCGGCGTCGCCGTCGCCCGCGGCGACTGAGCAGCCCGCCGCTCCCGCCGAGCTCCAGCCCGAGCCCGCACCTGAGCCGGCGCCCGAACCCGCGGCGCCGCCCGCCCCGGCCCTCCAGCGCGTCCCCGTGCCGCCGGGCACGCTCACGGCGCTCCCGCCGGAGATGGGCGACGTCATGGCGTGGACGGTCGACGACGGCACCAGTTCGGCCGTGGTCGGCGCGTACACGGCGTTCGCCGCGAGCCGCGGCATCCGCCTCACCTACTTCGTGAACGGCGTCTACTCGTCGTGGGACGACAACGCCGCGGCGATCCGGCCGCTCGTCGCGAGCGGGCAGATCCAGATCGCGAACCACACGTGGTCGCACGCCGACCTCACGACGCTCGACGACGCCGGCATCCAGGCCGAGCTCCAGCGCAACCACGACTACCTCGCCCAGGTGTACGGCGTCGACGCGCGGCCGTTCTTCCGGCCGCCGTACGGGCGCCACGACGCCCGCGTCGACGCCGCTGCGGCGGCGATCGGCTACACCGTGCCGACCCTCTGGTACGGCTCGCTCGGCGACTCGGGCCCGCTGCCCGACCAGACGATCGTCGACCTCGCGAACGAGTGGTTCGATGCCGGACGCATCGTGCTCGGCCACCTCAACCACGACCCGGTCACGCGGGTGTTCGACCGGCTGGAGGGGTTCCTGCGCGAGCGCGGGCTCGCGACGGTCACGCTCGACGACGTGTTCGTCACCTGATCGGCAGGCCGGCTTCCGCTCGCCCCGCATAGGCTGGACGGATGCCGCAGCCGCCCGACCTGCACGTCGCCGCCATCGCGCTCGTGCGCGAGCGCCGGGTGCTCATGGTCACCGCGCGACCGCGATGTGCACTACATGCCCGGCGGCAAGATCGACGCGGGCGAGACGCCCGCCGAGGCGGCCGCGCGCGAGGCCCTCGAGGAGGTCGGGGTCGAGCTCGACCCGCGGACCCTCGCCGAGGCGTTCACCGTGCGCGAGCTCGCCCACGGGCAGGCTGAGGGGCAGCACGTGCTCATGCACGTGTTCCTGGCCGAGACGGATGCCGCGCCCGCGCCCTCCGGCGAGGTCGGCGCGGTGCACTGGGTCGGCACGGCCGACGCGCACCGCTGCCCGCCGGCGGGCGTCGAGGTGCTGCGGCGGCTCGCGGCATCCGGCCTGATCGACTGACAGGATCGGTTGCATGCACCGACGGAGGGAGGCCGCGTGAGCCGCACGCGCGAGTTCCGCCGCGACGACGCGGTGACGGTGATCACCGAGTCCGGCCGCGACGACGGTCCCACGTTCGTGCTCGTGCACGGCATCGGCATGGGGCACCGGTACTGGTCCGACCTCGCCGACTCGCTCGCCCGGGTGGGGCGCGTGCTCGCGCTCGACCTGCCCGGCTTCGGCGAGGCCCCCGAGCCGCGCCACGCGTACACCATGTCGGAGTCGGGCGCGTACCTCGCCGAGCTCATCGCCGCCGAGCGCCTCGACGCGCCGGTCGTGCTCGTCGGGCACTCGATGGGCGCGCAGGTCGTCGCCGAGACGGCGACGCAGCATCCCGAGCTGATCGCCTCGCTCGTGCTGATCGCCCCGACCGTGAACCCCCGTGAGCGCTCCGGCGTGGTGCAGGCGATCCGCCTGGCCGAGGACCCGTCGCTCGCGCGCCCGAAGGTCGTGCTGCTCGGCATCCGGTCGTACCTGGCGGCCGGCCCGCGCTGGTACTTCAAGAAGCTCGGCCAGATGCTCGCGCACCGCCTGGAGCTGGTGCTGCCCGATGTCGCGGCGCCGACGCTCGTGATCCGCGGCGAGCACGACCGGCTCGCGCCGCGAGCCTGGGCCGAGGAGGTCACGCTGCTCCTGCCCCGCGGCCGCTACGCCGAGATCCCCGACCGGGGGCACGAGACCATGGTCACCGCGGGCGAGCACGTCGCCGACCTGATCGCGGCGCACGCGCGCGGCGAGGCGGTCGGCCGCGAGGTCACCCGGGTGTCGCCGCCCGAGGAGTCGTCTCGCATCGAGCGCGCGTGGTGGTGGGCCGGCGACTACGTGTACGCCGGATGGCGCCAGCTCGCGATCGTGGTCGAGGGCTGGAACCCGCCCCCGCGCTGGCGCTCGGGCGATGCGGGCCTGCCCGAGGTGGTGCTGCTGCCCGGCATCTACGAGCACTGGTCGTTCATGCGACCGCTCGGCGACGCGATCAACCGCGCGGGCTACCGGGTGCGCGTGGTGCACGGCATGGGCACGAACCGCCGGGGCATCGCCGACACCGCGCGCCGCCTCGGCCGCGCGCTCGCGAAGGTGCCCGTGCCGCCGACCGGGCGCGTCATCGTGGCGCACTCGAAGGGCGGGCTGATCGCCAAGCAGCTGCTGGTCACCGAGTCGGATGCCGCGGCGGCGGCGCCCGCGCCCGGCTCCGGGCCGTCCGGCTCGCAGGGCCTCCTCGGCCTCGTCGCGATCGCGACCCCGTTCGCGGGCTCGCGCATGGCGAGGCTGCTCATCGACCCGAGCGTCAGGGCCCTGCTGCCGAGCGACGAGACGATCGTGATGCTCGGGCGCGCGTCATCCGTCAACGCCAGCATCGTGTCGGTGTTCGGGCGCTACGACCCGCACATCCCCGACGGGAGCATGCTCGACGGGGCGACGAACATCCGGGTGCCGGTGCCCGGGCACTTCCGCATCCTCGGTGCGGCCGAGACGCACCGGGCGGTGCTCGACGGCGTCGAGCGGCTGCTCGACCCGGCGCGCACGCCCTGACGGCCGGCGGCGATCTCGCGGGCAGTGCCGAGCGGATGCCGCGTGGCGTGAGGATCGCGGCATCCGCTCGTCACATCTCGGGGTCCTCCTCGACCGGCTGGCCGGGCTGGACCGGGCCGATGCGGTACGGGCGCATCATCTCGTTGTCCTCGTGCTCGACGATGTGGCAGTGCCAGACGTACTGGCCCGGCGTGGCGAACGTCGCCCGCACGCGCGTCACCTGACCCGGATACGCGATCACGGTGTCCTTGCGCCCGGTCTCCCACGGCTCGGGCGGCGTCACGGTGCCGTCGAGCTGCAGCGGCAGGGCGACCTCGTCGTCGTCGTCGCGCACGAGTCCTTCGCGGTCGACGACCTCGAATGCGACCTCGTGCACGTGCATGGGGTGCGCGTCGCCGGTGGTGTTGACGAACTCCCACACCTCCGTCGCGCCGACGTCGGGGTTCTCGGTGACCTCGTCGGCCCACTCGTACTCGGTGGGGAGGCCGCCCGCGTCGACGGTGCCGAGCACGGCCTCGGTGGGGCCCTCGCGCGGGTCGCCCGCCGCGTCCACGCCGACGCCCATGCGCTCGATGAGCGCGAGCGGCCGCACGACGGTCTCCGGCGGCAGGGGCGCGATCGCCGGCAGCACGAGGTGCTCGGGCGGGGTCGTGGGGTCGGGGCCGACGGCGGGGACGACGCGGAACGCGAGCACCTGGCCCGTGGTCTCGGGGTTCGCGACCGGGAAGTCCACGCCCGGCTCGCCGCCGCCGAACGGCTCGTCGGGCCCGACGTTGCCGAGCACGTGGTCGCCGACCGGGACGGCGGCGAAGTCGACGACGAGGTCGGCCCGCTCGGCGGGCGACATCAGCAGGCGGTTCCCGTGCGCCGCCAGGTCGACGGGCGCCGTGAGGAACCCGCCCTCGTTGCCGATCTGCCAGGCACGTACACCCGGGATGCCGCTGAAGTCGAGGATCAGGAAGCGCGACTGGCAGCCGTTGAGGAACCGGAAGCGGTAGCGCCGCTGCTCGACGACCTGGAACGGCCAGGTGTTGCCGTTGGCGATGATCGTCTCGCCGAAGAACTCCGGGTTCCAGATCGGCGAGAAGTCGCCATCCGGGATGAACTCGCCCACGATGCCGTCGAAGAACTCGCGGGAGTCGGGATAGAAGAGGGAGCCGTCGGGGTTGAACGAGCGGTCCTGCACCGCGATCGGGATCTCGTAGTAGGTCTTGTTCGGCGGGAACTTGTCGCCCTCCCGCGGGGCTGGGCCGGGCAGCACGGCCCGCGCGCCCGTCCTGCCGTCCAGCACCGCATCGTCGCCCTCGGGCCCGCCGCGGATGAGGAAGAAGCCCGCCGGTCCCGCGTACACGTTCAGCCGGGTCATCCCGAGCGCATGGTCGTGGTACCAGATCGTGGAGGCGCGCTGCGTGTTCGGGTACTGGAACGTCGCGAACCCGGGACCCCACGCGGCGCCGAAGCCCGCCGCGGCCTTCGAGGCGAAGAAGTCGTACCAGGTCCCCTCGGTGGCGTACCCCGCCGGGATATCGGTCGCCGCGGGCAGGTACCAGGCCTCGGCGTAGCCGTCGCTCTCGTCCCCCACGTCGACGGAGCCGTGGACGTGCGTGACGATCGGCACGGGTCCGGTGTACGGCCCCGGGGTCGACTCGAACGTCGGGCGATCGTCGCGTCCGGCCTCGCCGCCCGGCGGGTTCGCCCAGTGCAGGGTCGGGTCGACGGGGAGCAGGTGCGACAGGTAGTTGCCGTCGTCGTCGACCAGGTCGTTGATCCACTTCACCCTGACGGGCCGGTTCCACCTCGCCTCGATGGTGAGCGAGGGGGCGTTGTGCGCCAGCACGCCCTTCTTCCGCAAGGAGGCGACGGCGCCGTACCCCCACACGGTCGTCGCCGGGAATCCGGCCGGCAGCACCTGCTGCGTGATCTGTCGCATCGAGATCTCGTAGGAGTCGATGGGCTTGCCGCCGGGCGCCGTGACGGTGCCGGCGCGCGGCATGACGGGTGGGATGAGCAGCGGCGTCGCGAACTTCGGCACGGTCGCGGGGTCGAGTGCCGCGTGCGCGACGTGCGCGAGCGCGATCGCCCGGCCGCCCGGCTGCATCGCGTAGAGGATGAACCCCGCGCCGGCGGCGCCGGCTGCGCGGATGAAGGTACGGCGCGTGATCGTTCGCGACTGCGGGACCTGGGAATCCGACATCGTCCTCACCTGCTCGGGACGCCCCCGTGTCGGGATGGCACGGGCTGACGCGAGCCATTCTCAGGTTCCCGCGCGCCCGACGCCGCAGCAATGCCCCCGTTCGGGGTCGGGCCTGGGACCGCGATCAGTGCACGTATTCGAGCAGGTCGGCGCCGACCTGCCGCATGCCGTCGAGCACCGCCAGCCGCGACGCGAGCATCGTGTCGGCGAAGTACATCGAGACCGCGTACGCGACGCTCGCGCGCGGTCCGCGCAGCACGCCGACCTCGCTGCGCACGCCGCCGTCGGTGCCCGTCTTGTTCATCAGGAGCAGGTTGTGGTCGGGCATGCGGTGCGCGAGCGGATCGAGGCCGAACGCCGACGCGACCATCGACAGGTCGGCGTTGAGCGAGAGCCAGCCGACGACCCGCTGCGACACCTCGGGACTCACGATCTCGCCGCGCGCGAGCGAGGCGAAGAGCCAGGTGAGCTCCTTCGCCGAGCCGATCGACAGCTGGGGCGCGTCGTCGGGACCGCGGTGGTCGCGCACCAGGTCGAGCAGCGCCGTGCGCGTCAGGCCGAGCGCCTCGGTGCGGGCGCGCACCGCCTCGAGCCCGATGTGGCGGATGAGCACGTTGGTCGCGAGGTTGTCGCTCGACGCGCCGACGACCGCGGCGAGGTCGGCCATCGGCAGCGACGGTGTCTGCAGGTGCTGCCAGATCCCGGAGTCGCCGACCGCGTCGCGCGGCGCCCGGTCGAGCACGGTGAGCGCCTCGGGGCTCGCGTGGCCGAGCCGCGAGGCGACCTCGACGAGGAGCAGCACCTTGCCGATCGACGCGGTGGGCATCACGACGTGGTCGTCGACCGAGAACAGCACCCGCCCCGTCGCCAGGTCGGTGGCGCGCGCCGACACCTGCACGCCCGCGAGGGCGAGCTCGCCGAGCGCGTCGAACCCGCGTGAGAAGTCCTCGTTGTGCTCGTCGGTTCGGTGACGACCTCGGCGGATGCTGGCATGTCGAGCACGGCGCTCGGAACCCTGCGACGAGGTCACCACGGCGGATACAACGGGCTTTCGTTCGGGTCGCGCGCTCCCCCACCGCGGCTCAAGCGGTGCGTGCGACGGGAATGGACGGGGTCGTTCGAGCCGCTACCAGATGCGGACGCGCTCGGCCGGGTCGAGCCAGAGCGCGTCATCGGAAGCGACGTCGAAGCCAGTGTAGAACTCGTCGATGTTGCGGACGATCTGATTGCACCGGAATTCGTTCGGCGAGTGCGGATCGATCGCGAGCAGGCGGATGACCTCCTCGTCGCGGCCCTTCAGCTGCCAGGCCTGCGCCCACGACAGGAAGAACCGCTGCGCGCCGGTCAGGCCGTCGATCACGGGCGCCTGCTTCGTGCCGAGCGAGAGCTGGTAGGCCTTCCACGCGATCGCGAGCCCGCCGAGGTCGCCGATGTTCTCGCCGATCGTGAGCGCGCCGTTGACGTGGTGCTCGCCGTCGCCCGAGACCTCCAGCTGCTCGGGCACCAGCACGTCGTACTGGTCGATGAGCGCCTTGGTGCGCTCCTCGAACGCGGCCCGATCGGCCTCGGTCCACCAGTCGACCAGGCGACCGTCGCCGTCGAACCGGGAGCCCTGGTCGTCGAAGCCGTGGCCGATCTCGTGGCCGATGACGGCGCCGATCGCGCCGTAGTTCGCCGCGGCATCCCGCTCGGCGTCGAAGAACGGGAACTGCAGGATGGCCGCGGGGAACACGATCTCGTTGAAGCCCGGGTTGTAGTACGCGTTGATCGTCTGCGGGGTCATGAACCACTCGTCGCGATCGATCGGCTTGCCGATCTTGCCGAGCTGCCGCTGGAACTCGAACTCGGCCGCGGCGCGGACGTTGCCGACGAGGTCGTCGGCGGAGACCACGAGCGTGGAGTAGTCGCGCCACTTCACCGGGTATCCGATCTTCGGCGTGAACTTCTCCAGCTTCTCGAGCGCCTTCGCCCGCGTCTGCTCGCCCATCCAGTCGAGCTCGGAGATCGACTGCCGGTACGCCTCGACGAGGTTCGCGACGAGCTCGTCCATCGCCTCCTTCGCCGCCGGCGGGAAGTGCCGCTCGACGTAGATGCGCCCGACCGCCTCGCCCATGGCGCCCTCGACGAACGAGACGCCGCGCTTCCACCGCTCGCGCAGCTCGGGCGTGCCCGTGAGCGTGCGGCCGTAGAAGTCGAAGTTCGCGTCGACGAAGTCGGATGAGAGGTACGCCGCCGAGCTGCGGACGACCTGCCACGCGAGCCAGTCGCGCCATGCCGGCAGCCGATCCTCGGTCAGCAGCTTCCCGACGCCCTCGACGAAGCTGGGCTGGCGCACGACGAGCTCGGCGAACGCCCCCGCGGGTACGCCCATGGCGTCGCGCCACAGGTCGAGGTCGACGGATGCCGCGTCCGCGACATCCGCCCAGGGCTTCAGGTTGTACGTCTTCTGGCTGTCGCGCGAGTCGACGTTGGTCCAGTGCGTCGCCGCGATCTCGGTCTCGAGGTCGAAGACGCGGGCCGCGCGGCCCGCCGCGTCGTCGAGCTGGGCGAGTCCGAACATCCGCTCGAGGTGCTCGCGGTACTTCTCGCGGATGGCGGCGAAGCGCTCCTCGCGGAAGTAGCTCTCGTCGGGCAGTCCGATGCCGCCCTGCTCGACGAACACGAGGTAGCGGTCGGGGTCGCCGGGGTCGTTGTCGACGAAGAGCTGCGCGAAGCCCGACACGCCCTGCCGCTCGAGGCGGCCGACCGCCTCGAGGAGCTGGTCGACGGTGCCCGGCAGCGACGCCTCGACGAGCTGCGCCGCGATCGGCGTCGCGCCGAGCAGCTCGACGCGCTCCTCATTCATGAACGACGCGTACAGGTCGCCGACCTTGCGCGCCTCGGTGCCCGGCTCGGCCTGCTGCGACTCCTCGATGATCTCGCGGACCGCCCGCTCGGCCTCCTCGTAGAGCACGACGAAGCTGCCGTACCGCGCCTTGTCGGCGGGGATCTCGGTGCGCGCGATCCACTTGCCGTTGACGTGCCGGAACAGGTCGTCCTGGGGGCGCACGTCGGCGTCGAGTTCGTCGAGGATGATGCCGGAGGGCTTCGTCGCGGGGCTCATCCCCACAGCCTAAGCGGCGGCTTCCCGAGAACGGGCCGAACGGCGACGGATGCCGCGACCCGCGTCGCGCACGGGTGTCACCGGAGCTGCGCGAACCCCTCGGCCTTCCGCGTCGGGCCGACGATGAGGATCGTGTCGCCCTCGGTGAGCACCGTGTCGGCATCGGCGTTGTGCCACTCCTGGCCCGGCTTCTTGTACGCCGCCACGGTGACGCCGAACTCCTTGCGCAGCCCGGTCTGTCCGAGCGGCGTGCCGTGCAGGCGCGCCGGGGGCGACGACTTGACGATGGCGTAGCCCTTCTCGATCTCGATGTAGTCGAGCGCGGCACCGCGGACGAGGTGCGCCACCCTCCGGCCCATGTCGGCCTCCGGGTAGATGACGTGGTGCACGCCGAGCTGCTCGAGGATGAGGCCGTGCTGGTCGGTCACGGCCTTCGCCCAGATCACGGGGATCTTCATGCCGAGCAGCACCGAGCACGTGAGGATCGACGCCTCGAGGTTGGATCCGATGGCCACGACGACGCGATCGAACTCGTCGATCGCGAGCTGCCGCAGCGCCTCGGCCTTCGTCGAGTCGGCCGCCACGACGTGGGTCAACTCGCCGCTCAGCGACTCCACGATCTCCTCGTCGGCGTCGACGCCGAGCACCTCGGTGCCTCCGGCCATGAGCTCCAGCGCGAGCGACCGTCCGAATCGGCCGAGCCCGATGACCGCCGCGGAGTCGGCCTCCGCGATGCGGCGCGTGGCGTCGCTCGCCCCTCCGAACCGCGTGAATCGCGACATGACCGGCCTCTCCTTGGCCGCATCCTACGCCGTCGCGGCGGAAGAGGCGCGTGTCGGCGCGCGCGCCTCAGCGCAGCTGCGCGAACCCCTCGGCCTTGCGCGTCGGCCCGACGATGAGGATCGTGTCACCCTCGGCGAGCACCGTGTCGGCGTCGGCGTTGTGCCACTCGCCGCCGGGCTCCTTGAACGCCGCGATGGTGACGCCGAAGTCCTTGCGCAGGCCGGACTGCCCGAGCGGCACTCCGTGCAGGCGGGCCGGCGGCGCCGACTTCACGATCGCGTAGCCGGTCTCGATCTCGAGGTAGTCGAGGGCCGCGCCCCGGACGAGGTGCGCGACCCGTTTGCCCATCTCGGCCTCGGGCCGGATCACGTGATGCACGCCGAGCTGCTCGAGGATGAGCGCGTGCTGCTCGGTGACCGCCTTCGCCCAGATCACCGGGGTCTTCATGCCGAGCAGCACCGAGCACGTCAAGATGGAGGCGGTGATGTCGGTGCCGATCGCGACGACCACGCGATCGAACTCGTCGATCGCGAGCTGCCGCAGCGCCTCGGCCTTCGTGGAATCGGCACGCACCACCTGCGTGAGCTCGCCGTTCAGGGACTGCACGATCTCCTCGTCAGCGTCGATGCCGAGCACCTCGGTGCCGGCGCGCATGAGCTCGAGCGCGAGCGAGCCGCCGAATCGGCCGAGCCCGATGACGGCGACCGAGTCGGCCTCTGCGATCCGACGGGAGGTGTCGGCGGTGCTGCCGAAGAGCGAGAACCTAGCCAATGGCGGGCCTTTCCTTGGGGAACTCGTAGAGGATGCGGCGCTCGCGGAGCGCGATCGCCGAACCCAGGGTCAGCGGGCCGATGCGACCCAGGAACATCAGCACTGCGAGGACCACGTCGGCGGCCGGGTGCAGGTCGGGCGTGATGCCGGTGGAGAGGCCGACCGTCGCGAACGCCGAGACGGCCTCGAACAGCACCCGGTCGAGCCCCAGCCCGGTGATGTGCATCAGCAGGACGGTCGCGGCGACCACCGCCCCGACCGCGATGAGCACCACGGTGATCGCCTGCCGATGCACCGCCCGCGAGAGCCGCTTGCCGAAGATGTTCACGGCCCCTTCGCCGCGGAGCTCGGTGAGCAGGATGAAGAACAGCACGGCGAACGTCGTGACCTTGATGCCGCCGGCAGTGCCAGCCGGCCCGCCGCCGATGAACATGAGCACGTCCATCGCGATCCAGCTCTCGTCGTGCATGAGCCCGATGTCGACGCTGTTGAAGCCGGCCGTACGGGTCTGCACCGACGCGAAGAAGCCGGCGAGCAGCTTGGCCCCGGGGTCGAGCGGCCCGAACGTGTCGGGGTTGTCCCACTCGACGACGGTGAGGTAGATCCATCCGCCGACGAGCAGGATGCCGGTCCCCCACAGCACGAGCTTCGTGTTCATCGACCAGTGCCACGGACGGCCGAACTCCTTGCGCAGCTGCATGATGACCGGGAACCCGAGCCCGCCGAGGATGACCGCCGCGCACATCGGCAGGCAGATGAACGGATCGGCGACGAAGTCCATCATGTTGTTCGAGTACAGCGAGAAGCCCGCGTTGTTGAACGAGGATACCGAGTGGAACAGCGCGTGCCACGCGGCATCCCCCGCACCGTAGCCGTAGGCGAGGAGGCACCTGGGGAACAGGAACATCCAGGTCAGGCCCTCGATCACGAAGGAGATCAGCACGATGCTGCGGACGAGCCCCCGCACGTCGTCGTAGCCGACCGCCTTCGCCTCGGCGGCCGTGTTCAGGCGCGCTCGCACCGACATCTTGCGGGCCAGCACGAGGCCGATCAGCGAGGCGAAGATCATGATGCCGAGTCCGCCGAGCTGGATCAGCGCGAGGATCACCACGTGACCGAGCGGGCTCCAGTGCAGCTCGGTGTCGACCGCCGTGAGCCCGGTCACGCAGACGGCGCTCGTCGCCGTGAAGAGCGCGTCGATGAAGCTCGTGCCGCCGGGTTCGACGGTCATCGGCGGCAGCCACAGCAGGAGGGTGCCGGCCGCCACTGCGGCGGCGAAGCCCACTGCCACGGCCTGCGCCGGATGGAGGCGGAAGCCGCGCCGCACGCGAAGGCGTCGCGCTGCGCGCGCCGAAACCCGGATGGTCACGCTTCGATTCCAGTCCAAACTGCGCCGGACGGGCGTCGGCGCGTTGTCAGGATCCGGCGCCGGACCGTACGGATTCCGTTAGGACGGCGCGCATCAGGGATCGAACCGGTAGCCCATGCCCGCTTCGGTGACGAGGTAGCGCGGCTGCGACGGAACGGGCTCGAGCTTGCGGCGAAGCTGCGCGATGTACAGTCGCAGGTACCCTCCGTCGTTCGAGTGATACGGTCCCCACACCTCGCCGAGCAGCATCTGGCGCGTCATGAGCTTGCCCGGGTTCCGCAACAGCAGCTCGAGCAGCCGCCATTCGGTCGGCGTCAGCCGCACTGCGCTCGCACCGCCGTCGGCCGTCCGCACCGTGCGTGCGGCCAGGTCGACCTCGAGGTCGCCGATGCGCACGGAAGCCGGATCCCCCTCGCCCGCGGGGCGGCGTGATCGTGCCCGGATCCGCGCCAGGAACTCGTCCATCGCGAACGGCTTCGTGACGTAGTCATCCGCGCCCGCATCGAGCGCCTCGACCTTCTCGGTCGAGTCGGTGCGGCCCGACAGCACGAGGATCGGCACGCTCGACCACGCGCGCACGGCCCGGATGACGTCGATCCCGTCGACGCGCGGCATCCCGAGGTCGAGGACGATGAGGTCGGGGTGTCCGTTGGCGGCGAGGTCGATCGCCTCGGCGCCGTCGCGCGCCTGCAGCACCTCGTAGCCGCGCGCGGTCAGCGTGATGCGCAGCGCGCGCTGCAGCTGCTCGTCGTCGTCGGCCAGCAGGATCCTCACGCGACCTCCTCCGCCGCCGGGAGGGTGACCACCATCGTCACTCCGCCGCCCGGAGTGTCCTCCACCTCCAGTGTGCCGTCCATCCCCTCCACGAACCCCTTCGAGAGCGCCAGGCCGAGGCCGAGTCCCGTTTCGTTGTCGGTGTCGCCGAGCCGCTGGAACGGCGTGAAGACCTGGTCGCGGCGTTCGGGCGGGATCCCCGGGCCGCGGTCGACGATCCTGAGCTGGGCCGTTCCGCGGAAGCCGCTCGCCGCGACGCGCACGCGCTTCCCCGGCGGGGAGAAGCGCAGGGCGTTGGCGAGGAGGTTCACGACGACACGCTGCAGCAGCACGGTGTCGGCGAGGAGGCGGGGCGAGTCCTCGGGCAGGTCGAGCTCGACCTCGGCCGGGCCGGCGTGCAGCTCCTCGAGCGCCGGGAACACGACGTCGGCCACCTCGGTGGGGGCGAGCGTCACCGCGAGGGCCCCGGCCTGCACGCGGCTGACATCGAGCAGGTTGGTCACCAGTTCCGCGAGCGACTCCAGGCTCTCCCCCGCGGTCGCGAGCAGCTCCTGGCGCTGAGTCGGGCTGAGCTGCACGTCCTCCGCGCGCAGCGCGCTCACCGCGGCGCTCGCGGCCGTGAGCGGACGCCGCAGGTCGTGCCCGACCGCCGCCAGCAGGGCGCTGCGCACGCGGTCGGTCTCGGCGAGCGAGTCGGCCGCCGAGGCGGCGGTCGCGAGCGCACCCTGCTCGATGGCCGCATCCATCTGCGTCGCGATCACCGCGAGGAGCCGGCTCTCGGATGCCTCGAGCTCGGGCCCGTGCAGCTCGAGCACGCCGCGCGTCCCGATCGGCACCTCCGCGTGGCGCTCGTCGCGCGTCGGCTCGCCGTCGGCAGCGCGGACCTCGCCGTCGACGATGAGCCGGACGCCCGCGAGCCCGAACGCCTCCCGGGTGCGGGTGACCATCGCCTGGAGGGCGTCCTCGCCGCGCAGCACGCTCCCCGAGATGGCCGCGAGCAGCCGCGACTCCGCCGCCGACCGGCGCGCCTCGCGACTCCGCCGCGCCGCCTGGTCGACGACGTAGCTCACCAGGAGCGCATTCAGCACGTAGAACACGAGCGCGAGGAACTGCCGCGGCTGGCCGATGGAGAACGTGTACTGCGGCTCGATGAACAGGAAGTTCAGCGTGATCCCCGAGAGCACGGCCGCGAACAGGCCCGGCCACAACCCGCCGATCAGGGCGACGATGATGACGAGCAGCTGGTAGGCGAGCACGTCGCTCGTGATGGACGCCTCGGACCGGAGCACCCACAGCAGCCAGCTGAGCAACGGTCCCGCGATCAGCGCGACCGCGAAGCCCGCGATGAGGCGCTGCCGGCTGAGCGCGCCGCCGAGGCGGGGCAGCGAGAACCCGGATCCGGCCGCGGCGTGCGTGACGATGTGCACGTCGATGTCGCCGGACTCGCGGATCACGGTCGCGCCGATGCCCGGGCCCGTGAAGGCCGCGGCGAGACGCGACCGGCGGCTGACGCCGATGACGAGCTGCGTGGCATCCGACGCCCGCGCGAAGTCGACCAGCGCCCGCGGGATGTCCTCGCCGACCACCTCGTGGAACGTGCCGCCGAGTCGTTCGACGAGCGTGCGCTGCCGGTCGAGGGCCTCGGGATGGCGGGACCGCAGGCCGTCCGGAGTCGTGACGTGCACGGCCAGCAGTTCCCCGCCCGCCGAGCGCGCCGCGATGCGCGCGCCCCTGCGGAGCAGCGTCTCTCCCTCGGGGCCGCCCGTGAGCGCGACGACCACGCGCTCCCGCGCCTCCCACTTGCGGTCGATGCCGTGCTCGGCGCGGTACGCCTTGAGCGCCTGGTCGACCTCGTCGGCCAGCCACAGCAGCGCGAGCTCGCGCAGCGCGGTGAGGTTGCCGAGCCGGAAGTAGTTCGACAGCGCCGCGTCGATGCGTTCGGCCGGGTACACGAGGCCCGTCGCGAGGCGGTCGCGCAGCGCCTGCGGCGCGAGGTCGACGACCTCGACCTGGTCGGCGGCGCGCAGCACCGAGTCGGGGATCGTCTCGCGCTGCTGGGCCCCCGTGATCTCGTACACGACGTCGCCGAGCGACTCGATGTGCTGGGTGTTGACCGTGGAGATGACATCGATGCCGGCGTCGAGCAGCTCGTCCACGTCCTGCCAGCGCTTGGCGTTGCGCGAGCCCGGGGCGTTCGTGTGCGCCAGCTCGTCGACCAACGCGATCTCGGGCCTGCGGGCGAGCACCGCGTCGACGTCCATCTCCTCGAGCCGGAGTCCGCGGTGCGTCTCGATGCGGCGCGGCACGACCTCCAGCCCCTCGACCATGGCCGCGGTGGCCGCGCGCCCGTGGGGCTCGACGAAGCCCACGACGAGGTCGCGCCCCTCGTCGCGGAGGCGTCGGCCCTCCTCGAGCATGGCGTACGTCTTGCCGACGCCCGGAGCGGCGCCGAGGAGCACGCGGAGCCGGCCCCGTCTCATACGGTCAGTCTCGCATCCGGCGAGCGCGAGGACGCCAGCGGGGGCGGGCCGTCTGCGCGCAAGCCCGTCGCGACGGATCCCGTTCGGTGCGACGATCGGAGCATCATGAACACGCTGCTGAACATCATCTGGTTCGTGCTCGCGGGCGTCTGGCTCTGGATCGGCTACCTGCTGGCCGGGGTGCTCATGTGCATCCTCATCGTCACGATCCCGTGGGGCCTCGCGTCGTTCCGCATCGGCAACTACGCCGTGTGGCCGTTCGGCCGCGAGGTCGTGTCGAACCCGCGCTCGGGCGTGTGGTCGTTCCTCGGCAACGTCGTGTGGGTCGTCCTCGCCGGCTGGTGGCTCGCGCTCGAGCACCTCATCACGGGCGTCATCATGTGCATCACGATCATCGGCATCCCGCTCGGCATCGCGAACTTCAAGCTCATCCCGGTCTCGCTCGCGCCGCTCGGCAAGGAGATCGTCGAGTCGTAGCGCGGGGCGTGCCCTCCGGTCGGGGCTGGCACTGGCGCGACCGCAAGGGGTCGCCCTGTTGCGGCGGCACGCTCGGACTCCGACCATGCCCTCATCAGCAAGGGGGCGATGCACGATGGACGCTCGACGGCGACGACGGCTCGACCGGGCGGTGCTCCTCGCCGCGACCGCGCTCCTCGGCGGGGCGGTGCTGGCGGGGTGCGCGACACCGGACACGATCACGGGATCGGACGACACCACGTCCGACAGCTCCGGAGGCGGATCCCGCGGCGGCAACGGGAACGGCAACGGCGGCGGGTCCGGGAACGGCAACGGCGGCGGGGTCGGGAACGGCGGCGCACACGGGAACGGCGGCGGCTCAGGAAACGGCAACGGCGGCGGCTCGGGCGGAGGTGGCGGCGAGAAGCCTGTCGTCTACGCGTTCGAGCTTCCGCCGACTGACGAGAGCATAACGTTCAGCGACAGCAGCGCGTACACCGCCCTTCGCGAGAGTTGCGAAGCCGGCCGTGCGTTCCTCGAGCAGTCGAAGCCGAACGAGTACGGCGAGGCTTCGTACGGCTTCTCGAATCCCCGCTTCGTGCTGCTCGTGGCCGCCGGTGTCGCCGTGTGCAGTGGCGATATGCAGACCGGGCGCAAGCATATGAATCAGGCCGTCACGCAGTACGGACTCGTCGGGCTCGCGATTCCCGCCGATCTCCGCTTCGCGCCTGGCAGGTTCTCCTGCCTGCTGTATCGCGAGGTGATGAGCGTGCTCGACCAGCGACCTGACGAATCGTTCGAGTGCCCCGCTGGCCCGATGCCGCTCTGGCACACGAGTGAAGGCGACACCACCTTTCCCTCGCTCGATGCGTTCGTCGACGATCCGTTGACGCCCGACGCCGACGAGAGTATTCCGCCGACGCAGCCACCGACCCCGACGCCGACTGAGAGCACCAGCACCGGCGGCGCCGGGGAAAACGAAGGGGCCGACGGAACCGGCGGGACCGACACCGGCGGGACCGACACCGGCGGGACCGACGCGGGAACCGACGGCACCGGGACGGCGCCGTCCACCGGAGGGAGCGGATGATGCGCCGGCGAGGACGCGGCCGGGCGCGCGACGCGGACGCCGCGCCATCCGCCCCACCGCCTGCACCCCAGTCGACGGACGCGCCGTCCGAGGACGACGAGGAGACCCGTAACGGACTCGTCCGCAGCCTCGTCGGGATCCTGCTCAACGTGAGCGTGCTGACCGCACTCGTCGTCTACTTCGGGTGGGTGCGCTCCGACGAGATGTCGCGGTACCTCGGCATCGACGAGGCGATCCTCGGCATGACGGTCGACGAGTACGCGCGCCGCGCCGTGCGGTCCGTGTTCATCCTGCCGATCATCGCCGGCGTGGCCGGGCTCGTGTGGGTCGGCTGCGACCATCTCTGGCGGCGCAGGCTCGCGGCCCGGGGACCGTCGGATCGGGTCGTGCGCGGGGCGCCGCGCTGGATCTGGGTGCTCGCGGCGCTCGTCTTCATCGCCGGGCTGGCCGGCGCCTGGGCGGGCGCGAACGTCGAGGCCATCGCCGCGCCCGCGTTCATCGCGGCGCCGCTGCTGTGGGCGGGCGCGCTCCTGCTGGTGCTCTACGCCGTCCACCTCCGCTCACGGCTCCCCGGCGCGGTGCGGATGCCGCCGCTGACCGCGGCCGTGCTGCGCGGCTCGGTCGCAGTGCTGGTCGCGGTCGGCCTGTTCTGGTCGGCCACGAACTACGCGATCGTCGAGGGCAATCAGCTCGGTCGTGAATTCACGGTCGCGGAACTCCCGGGGGTCGAGGTCGACAGCGCGACGCCGCTCGACATCTCGGCGCCCGGTGTCGAGGCGGGGTGCCTCGCCGACGGCGAGGTGACGCGGTACCGCTATCGCGGCCTGCGGCTGCTCGAGAGCACCGGCGGGAAGTACTTCCTCGTGTCCGACGGGTGGACCCCCGAGTACGGCGTCGTGGTGGTGCTCCCGGTCGATGGATCGGGGACGCGCTTCACGTTCATCAAGGGCGCCGCGGCCTCGGAGCCGGACGCGGGCTTCCAGCCCTGCTGAACGGGGGCGGGGCCGGAACCGGGACCGGCTGACGGAGGCAGGCCGTAGGCTCGTGCAGGCATGAGCACCTCGCCCACCCCGACCCGGCTCCACGCGCCATCGCGGCGCGCGGTCGACCGCGACATCCTGCGCCTCGCCGTGCCCGCGCTGGGCGCGCTCGTCGCCGAGCCGCTGTTCCTGCTCGCCGACACCGCCATGGTCGGGCACCTCGGCGCGGCCCCGCTCGCCGGCCTGGGCCTGGCCAGCGCGGTGCTCCAGACCATCATCGGCCTGATGATCTTCCTCGCCTACGCGACGACGCCGTCGGTCGCGCGTCGGCTGGGCGCGGGCGACGAACGCGGCGCGGTCGCATCCGGGGTCGACGGACTGTGGCTCGCGCTCGGGCTCGGCGCGGTCCTGGCGGCACTCGGATGGCTCGCCGCGCCGTGGCTCGTGGGCGCCTTCGGCGCATCCGCAGAGGTGACCGCCCAGGCGTCCGTCTACCTGACGATCTCGATGGCCGGACTCCCGGCGATGCTCGTGGTGTTCGCGGCGACCGGACTGCTGCGCGGCCTGCAGGACACGCGCACGCCGCTCTGGGTGGCCGGCCTCGGCTTCACCGCGAACATCGCACTGAACGCCGTGTTCATCTACGGCCTCGGCTGGGGCATCGCGGGCTCGGCGATCGGAACGGTCGTCGCGCAGTGGGGCATGGTGCTCGTGTACCTGGCGGTGATCGGCCGGCACATCGCCCGCGTCGGCGCGAGCGCCTGGCCGCACCACGCGGGCGTGCTGCGCGGCGCACGGGCGGGGGGCTGGCTGTTCCTGCGCACGCTGAGCCTGCGCGTGGCGCTGCTGCTCGCGACCTGGGCCGCCGCCTCGCTCGGACGCGACGAGCTGGCGGCATACCAGGTCGCGATCACGATCTACTTCACGCTCGGCTTCGCGCTCGACGCGCTCGCGATCGCGGCCCAGGCCCTCATCGGCAAGGGGCTCGGCGCGGGCGACGTCGACCACGTGCGCGCGGTCCTTCGCCGCTGCGTCGAGTGGGGCGTCGCGGCGGGCGCGGTCATCGGCGCCCTCGTGATCGCGACCGCGTGGGTGCTGCCGGCCGTGTTCACCTCATCGGCCGCGGTCGCCGCACTGCTGCCGCCGTCGCTCGTCGTGCTCGGGCTCTCGGCCCCGCTCGGCGGGCTCGTGTTCGTGCTCGACGGCGTCCTCATCGGCGCGGGCGACGCCCGCTACCTCGCCTGGACCGGCCTCGTGAACCTGGCCGTCTTCGTCCCGCTCGCCGTCGGCGTCGTGTGGTGGGCCGACGGCTCGGGCGCCGACGTGCCCGGAGCCCTCGCGCTCGCCGGGCTCACCGCCGCCTTCGCGATCGGGTACCTCGCCGCGCGCGCGGTCACGTTGTCGTGGCGCGCGCGGGGCCGCGCGTGGATGGTGACGGGCGCGCCCGCGTAGCCGAGTGACCAACGGCCCGTCCGGCGACGCGGTTCCGTGGCTAGCGTCGAAGCGTCCGTCGACGAAGGAGCTCTCATGTCCGGTCGAGCCGTCACCGCGGGCCGCGCCGTCGGCGCGCTCGCGACCGCAGGATCGTTGCTCGCCCTCACGGCGTGCGTGCCGTTCGTCACCGCCGGCGACCGGCGCACCGAGGATCGCGAGATCGAGGACGCCACCGAAGTGGTGGTGCAGATCGGCGGCGAGGTGGCGATCCGCCTCGGCGACGAGCCCTCGTTGACCGTCACCGGCGGCGAGAACCTGCTCGAGCGACTCTCCACCGAGGTCGACGACGGCCGGCTCGAGATCGGGGTGCGCCGCGGACCGCTCATCGTCGGCGATCGCGACCTCGACGTCGAGGTCACCGTCACGTCGCTCGAGTCGGTCGTCCTCGAGGGCTCCGGCGACATCACCGCCGAGTTCGGCAGCGCCGACGAGGTGTCGCTCGACATCCGCGGCTCGGGCGAGATCGAGACCGACGCGCTCGACGCGCAGTCCGTGCGAGCCTCGATCAGCGGATCCGGCTCGATCGACACCGAGGGGTCGACCGACGAGCTGGTGGTGAACGTCAGCGGCTCCGGCAACATCGATGCCGGCGACCTGAGCGCACGGTCGGCGCAGGTCGTGCTCTCGGGGTCCGGCGAGGTCTCCGTCGACGTGGCCGACACGCTCGACGTGACGCTCTCGGGGAGCGGGACCGTGCGCTACTCCGGACGCCCCGAGGTACGCAGTTCGATCTCGGGCTCCGGCGAGATCGCGCCCGACTGAACCCCGTCGCTCAGGCGCGCGGCGGCGCCGTCGTGTCGCCGACGTGCAGGGTGCTCGTGAAGTCGGTGCCGCTCGCGGACTCGCCCGACAGCATGCGCACGATCGCCTCGCCCGCCGCGCGCCCCTTGGCGACCGACGGCTGGACGAGCGTCGTCAGGTCGTGCTGGAGACCGTCGACGCGGATGCCGTCGAACCCGATCACGCTCACGTCGCCGGGCACGTCGAGTCCGAGCGCCTCGGCGGCCTGGATGACCCCCGCGGCGAGCAGGTCGGACTGCGCGATGATCGCGGTCGGCCGGCTCGCGGCATCCGCCAGCAGGGCGTGGCCGGCCTCGCGGCCCTCCTCGATCGAGCTGGTCGCCGCCACCTGCGCGCGGATGCCGGGGTAGACGTCGCGAGCCCCCCGCAGCCGCTCCACGCTCGTGTCGACGGTCGCCGACGACTCATGGCCCGGCGTGAGGGGGCCGCGCGTGCGCGTGGGCTCGAAGGGGAGGGTCACGGTCGCGACATCCGTGTGCCCCAGTTCGCGCAGGTGCTCGGCGCCGCGACGGGTCGCCTCGCGGTTGTCGATCGTGATCTCGGGGATGTCGCCCCCGGGCGCCCCCTCGATGGCGACGGTCGGGATGCCGCGGCGCTGCAGCGCCTCGATCTGGCTCTGGAACCTCGGGCTGCAGCCGATGAGCACGACCGCGTCGAGCGGCGCGGTGTCGATGCTGACCGGCGCCTCGGCGTCGCCGGTGTCGGTGAGCAGGAGCAGGCCGGCCTTGAGCGGCGCGATCCCCTCGGTCAGGCCGTCGAGGGTCTGGATCTTCACGGGGTCGAGGAAGGCGGCGCGCACGCGTTCCTCGAGCACGACGCCGACGATGCCCGAGCGGCCGCGGCGCAGCGAACGCGCGCGCGGATCGGGCCCGCCGTAGCCGAGGTCGGCGGCAGCGGCGAGCACGCGCTCCTTCGTGGCATCCGACACCGGGCCCGAGCCGCTGAACGCGAGCGAGGCGGTCGACGCCGACACGCCCGCCTTCGCGGCGACGTCGGCGAGCGTCACGCGGGGGATGGCGCCGGTCTCGGGCGCGGCTTCGGCCTTCACGACATCGATTCTACGGTCGAATCGATTCGAGCTCGCTGAATGCGGCCAACACCGCGGATATACGATACGGCGCGCCGGGGCCGGACGCGATCCGCCCGGGCGGCGGATCGTATATCCGCCGAGGTGAACGCCACTGAGACCCGGGTCGGACGGGTCAGGCGGGCGCGGCGGCGAGCACCGCGTCGCGCGCGTCGGCGAACGCGGCGACGCAGCGGCGGATCTCGTCCTCGTCGTGCGCGGCCGACAGCTGCACGCGGATGCGCGCGAGCCCCTTGGGGACGACCGGGTAGGAGAACGCCGTGACGTACACGCCGCGCTCCTGCAGCGCGTCGGCGATACGCGCGGTGAGCGCCGCGTCGCCGAACATCACGGGGACGATCGGGTGCGATCCGGGCAGCAGCTCGAAGCCGGCATCCGTCATCAGCTCGCGGAACAGCGCCGCGTTCGCGATCAGGCGCTGCCGCAACTCGCCCGACTCGCTCACGAGCCGCAGCGCCTCGATCGTACCCGCGACGATCGCCGGGGCGAGCGTGTTGGAGAACAGGTAGGGCCGCGCCCGCTGCCGGAGCAGCGCGACGATCTCGGCGCGCGCCGCGACGTAGCCGCCGGACGCCCCGCCGAGCGCCTTCCCGAACGTGCCGGTCGTGATGTCGACCCGTCCCTCCACTCCGCAGAACTCCGGCGTGCCGCGACCGTGCTCGCCGACGAAGCCGACCGCGTGCGAGTCGTCGACGAAGACGAGCGCGTCGTACTGCTCGGCGAGGTCGCAGATCTCCGGCAGCGGCGCGACGTAGCCGTCCATCGAGAAGACGCCGTCGGTCACGATCACGCGGCGGCGCGCGCCCGACGCCTCGCGCAGCTTCGCCTCGAGGTCGGCCATGTCGCGGTTGCGGTACCGGAACCGCTGGGCCTTCGACAGCCGGATGCCGTCGATGATCGACGCGTGGTTGAGCTCGTCGGAGATGATCGCGTCATCCGGCCCGAAGAGCACCTCGAAGACGCCGCCGTTCGCGTCGAAGCACGACGAGAACAGGATGGTGTCGTCGTAGCCGAGGAACTCCGACACCCGCTTCTCCAGCTCGAGGTGCAGCTCCTGCGTGCCGCAGATGAAGCGCACGCTCGCGAGTCCGTACCCCCACTCGTCGAGCCCGCGGTGCGCGGCCGCGACGATGCGGGGGTCGTTCGCGAGCCCCAGGTAGTTGTTCGCGCAGAAGTTCAGCACCTCGCGGCCGCCGACCTCGATCTCGGACGACTGCGGCCCGTGGATGCCGCGCTCGCGCTTCGTGAGCCCGGCGGCCTCGATCTCGGCGAGCTCCGCCCGCAGCTGCTCCTTCACCGATCCGTACACGCTCAGACCTCCGTCCAGTCGAGGATGACCTTCCCGACGCCGCCGGACGCGGCGGCGTCGAAGGCGGCGCGCCACTCGCGCGCCGGGTAGCGGTCGCTGATGATGGACGCCACGCGCCCGCGCAGCTCCGAGCTGGTCTGCAGCATCGCGCTCATCGAGTTCCACGTCTCGAACATCTCGCGACCGTAGATGCCCTTCAGGATCAGCATGTGGGTGACGACCTTGCCCCAGTCGATCGCGTACGGCTCGCTCGGAAGGCCGAGCAGCGCGATCCGGCCGCCGTGGTTCATGTTCTCGATCATCTCGGGCAGCGCCTTCGCCGAGCCCGACATCTCGAAGCCGATGTCGAAGCCCTCGCGCATGCCCAGGCGCGGCTGGACGTCGCGGATGCGCTCGCGCGACACGTCGACCGTGGCGTCCGCCCCCATCTGCATCGCCAGCTCGAGCCGCGCCGGGCTGACGTCGCTCGCGACGATGAAGCGGGCGCCGACGTGCCGCGCGACCGCGATCGACATGAGGCCGATGGGGCCGCAACCGGTGACGAGCACATCCTCGCCGACGAGGGAGAACGCCAGCGCGGTGTGCACGGCGTTGCCGAACGGGTCGAAGATCGCGCCGACCTCGGGGTCGACGGGCGAGTGGTGCACCCACACGTTCTCGCCCGGCATGACGATGAACTCGGCGAACGCGCCGTCCCGGTGCAGGCCGAGGCCCTTGGTGCGGATGCACATCTGGCGACGGCCCGCGCGGCAGTTGCGGCACATCCCGCACACGATGTGCCCCTCGCCCGACACGTGATCGCCGACCGCCACGTCGTGCACGAGGTCGCCCACCTCGACGACCTCGCCGTAGAACTCGTGGCCCGGGACCAACGGCGTGCGGATCTCGGACGCGGCCCAGTCGTCCCAGTGCTCGATGTGCAGGTCGGTGCCGCAGATGCCGGTGCGCAGCACCCGGATCTTCACGTCCTCGGGCCCGGTCTCGGGCTCGGGGCGATCGACGAACTCGAGTCCCGCGCCGGGCGCGGACTTGTACAGGGCCTTCATCGGCGGTGCCTTCTGCGTACGGGCGCCCGCGTGGTGGGCCGGCGCCGGGTTCCACGCACCGAGGGTCACGGCGCGCGTCGAGGTGACCCGCCCATCGTAGTCAGAGCGATGGGGGCGGATGGCACGGGGTGCCGGCCGCACGACCCTTGCCGGAACGTGGACGAGGACGGCGCCGTGCAAGTTGGCGCCGTCCTCGATTGCGAGCATCATCACACGCCGCGAACCGGAGGCACCACCCCCCGTTTGCTGCGAGATCGCCGAGTGTCGCGGGTTGCTGGCCGAGGCCGGCGCCGGGTACAGTCGAATCGATTCGACTCGAATCGATTCGAACCGCAATCCGGCCGCATTTCGACGACGAGGCAGTAATGTCGCACCACCGAGACCCCGCAGACACGATGACCGAACACGACCAGCAGGCCCACGGTCCGGCCGGCGCCGGCGAGACGCCCGCCGCCGCGGCATCCGCTCGCCCCCGCCGCGAGCTGGTCGCCTGGCGCAACGCGATCTTCGCGATCTTCTTCCTCTCGGGCCTCAGCCTCGCCAGCTGGGTCGCGCGCATCCCGGCGGTCCGCGACGACGTGGGGCTCAGCACCCAGGGCGTCGGCCTCGTCATCCTCGCCGGCTCGATCGGCTCGATCGTCGGCCTCATCGCCGCGCCATGGCTCATGGCGCGCTTCGGCGCGCGACTCGGCATGATCGGCGCGCTGGTGACCGTGTCGGTCGGCCTCGTTCTCGTCGGCCTCGGCGGCTCCGTGCTGCCGAGCGTCGTGCTCGTGGCCGTGGGCCTGGTGATGTTCGGCTTCGGCAACGGCGCGGTCGACGTGATGATGAACGTGGAGGGCGCCGAGGCCGAGCGCGAGCTCGGCAAGACGGTCATGCCGCTCATGCACGCCTTCTTCAGCTTCGGCACGGTCGCCGGGGCCGCGCTCGCGGCCGTCGCATCCGCCCTGGCGCTGTCGGTGTCGGTGCACCTCGGCATCATCGCCGCGGTGATCGCCGTCGCCGTCGTGGTCGCGGTGCGCTTCGTCCCGCTGCGCGAGGAGCTCGGCGACGACCCGCACTCCGACACGCCCCGCGAGCCGTGGACCCTGCGGCTCAAGCGCAGCCTCAGCGTGTGGGCCGACGTCCGGTTGCTGCTGATCGGCGTCGTGATGCTCGGGATGTCGTTCGCCGAGGGCAGCGCGAACGACTGGCTCGCGCTCGCGGTCGTCGACGGCCACGGCCTCGACGAGACGACCGGCGCGGCGATCTTCACGGTCTTCACCATCGCCATCACCGGCGCGCGCGTGCTCGGCGGCCCGTTCATCGACCGCTTCGGCCGCGTGCTCGTGCTGCAGGTCATGGCCGGCATCGGCGTCGTCGGCCTTGCGCTGTTCATCTTCGCGAGCGAGCCGTGGATGCTCATCGTCGGCACCGCGCTGTGGGGCATCGGGTGCTCGCTGGCGTTCCCCGTCGGGATGTCGGCCGCTGCCGATGTCGCCGATCGAGCGGATGCCGCGGCGCGCGTCTCCGCGGTCGCGATGATCGGGTACTGCGCGTTCCTCGTGGGCCCGCCGCTCATCGGGTTCCTCGGCGAGCAGTTCGGCATCCTGAACGGGCTCCTGCTGCTCCTGGGGCTCATGGTGGTCGCCGGGCTCGCGGCGCCGGCCGCGCGCGAGCGCAACCGCCCGCGCCGCAGCTGAACCGCCACCGTGGGCCGCAAGGCCTGTCGCGCGCGCCATCCGCTCGGCATGATGCAGGCATGAGCGTGCGCGATGAGACCCTGCCCGACGACGAGACCCTGCCGGCGGTGCCCGACGACGCCCCGCGCCCGGAGCACACCAGGCCCGAGGGCGTGACGGATGCCACGATCGAGGCGCTCGGCAAGTTCTCCGAGGCGCTCGAGGTGCTCGAGGACGCCCGCGGGTCGCTCTATCACTTCCACCGGATGACCGGGACGGCCGACCTCGCGATCGGCGAGGCGGTCGAGCTGTTCCGCAAGGCCGGGCACCACGAGATCGCCGATCGGATCGATCGCGAGATCGTCGGCCGCAACGTGCTCGAGGGGCGCTGGACGTTCCAGGTCGTCGAGGAGTACGACGACGGCTACTTCGCGGCGGTCAAGGCGACGGAGCGGGCCGCGCGCGAGGAGCTCGTGGGCGGTCGGCGCCACGTCTACGAGGCCGAGATGAAGGAGCGCGAGCGCACGCACGGGCTGCGCCACCACGAGGCGCGCCCGCACGACGGGTCGCCGCAGGGGTAGGTCGGCGGCGAGCCGCGCGCGGCCCGACGCTGTGCGACCTCCGACGTAGACTCGCAGGGTGCGTCTCGTCATCGCCCGCTGCTCCGTCGACTACGCCGGCAGGCTGTCGGCGCACCTGCCGCTCGCGACGCGCCTGCTCATGGTCAAGGGCGACGGCAGCCTGCTCGTGCACTCCGACGGGGGCAGCTACAAGCCCCTGAACTGGATGAGCCCGCCGTGCACGCTCGCCGCAGCCGAGCCCGATGACGACCAGCGCGCCGCCGGCGTCACCGAGGTGTGGAAGGTCACGCACGCGAAGACCGTCGACCAGCTCACCGTGTCGATCCACGAGGTCCTCCACGACTCCGCGCACGAGCTCGGCGTCGACCCCGGCCTCGTGAAGGACGGCGTCGAGTCGCACCTGCAGAAGCTGCTTGCCGAGCAGATCGAGCTGCTCGGCGATGGGTACCGGCTCGTGCGCCGCGAGTACATGACCGCAATCGGGCCCGTCGACATCCTGGCGACGGATGCCACCGGCCGATCCGTCGCGGTCGAGCTCAAGCGCCGCGGCGACATCGACGGCGTCGAGCAGCTCACCCGCTACCTCGAGCTCATGAACCGCGACCCACGACTCGCGCCGGTCGCCGGCGTCTTCGCCGCCCAGGAGATCAAGCCGCAGGCGCGCACGCTCGCGGAAGACCGCGGCATCCGCTGCGTCGTGCTCGACTACGACGCGATGAAGGGCGTCGAGAGCGGCCACGCCCGGCTGTTCTAGCCGCCTTCCTGAGAATCACTCGGATGAAGGCGCTCTAGGATGGCTCGGTGACCTCCACCTCGCCCATCGCCGCCATCGCGCCGACGCGCACCTGGTCCGCGGTGCTCTTCGACCTCGACGGCACCATCGTCGACTCGGCGAGCGAGATCATGGACTCCCTCGCGCACATGTTCACCGAGATGGGGCTGCCGGTCCCCGACCGCGAGATCCTGCAGTCGTACGTCGGGCCCCCGCTGCTCGACAGCCTCCGCATGACGGCGGGCTTCACCGACGTCGACGCGTGGGAGGCCCTCAACGTCTACCGCGACCACTACGACGAGCACCTGCTGCGCTCGCCCGTCTTCCCCGGGGTCGAGGGCGTGCTCCAGCGCCTGAACGCCGCGGGCATCCCGGTCGCGCTCGCGACGAGCAAGCCCGAGTCGATGGCGCGCGAGGTGCTCGCCCACCACGGGCTCGACCACCACTTCGCGACGATCGCCGGCGCGAGCGACGACGAGACGCGCAGCACCAAGGCCGACGTGGTCGCCGAGGCGCTGCGCCGCCTGCGGGAGCAGGGCGTCGAGACCGCCAACGCGGTCATGGTCGGCGACCGCGGCTACGACATCCTCGGCGCGGCCGCGCACGGCCTGCCCACGATCCTCGTCGAGTGGGGCTACGGCTCCCCCGAGGAGGCGGGCGACGCGTTCGCGGTCGTGCACTCGGCCGACCAGCTGCGCAGCCTGCTCATCGGCTGAGGGCGCGCGGCGCGCCATCCGGCAGTCTTCGCGTTTCGCAGATGCTGCGACATCCCGCTCCACCATCGCACGTTCCCTCGACGCGGTGAATCTGTGTTGAGGATGCCTCGATAGCAACGATTCCACGCAGTTGCCCTCGGGGGCTTCCCACCGTCCCCGTTCGGGGGGCAGGATTCCCCCTACGTCCGCCCACCGGCGGACGACGTTCGTGTCCGCGGCCACCGTCGCGGGCACTCGGAGGGAGAACCATGGCTGGAACCAGCTCGCGCGCGCGGAAGCGCGCCGCGGCAGCCCTGCCGGCGCTCGCCCTCGTCGCATCCGGACTCGCCGCCACTGGCGCGGGCGGGATGGCGACGGCGGCACCGCAGGGAAGCGAGACGTCGATCGACGCCTCGGAGTACTACATGAACTACGTCGAGCCCCGCGCCGAGGAGGCGTTCGGCACCGACCTCGAGGTCGTGCAGGGCGAGGCGGCGCAGAAGGCGGCCATCGCCAAGGCGGCGGGGGTCGACGAGAAGTTCGCGTCGGGCAACCCCGTCGCTGCGCGTGGGCTCGCGAAGCTCGAGGCCAAGTCGATCGAGACCGGCACGAGCCCGAAGGAGCTGAAGGACCGCTTCAAGGGCGCCAAGTCGACCCAGGAGGCCAAGCTCCTCACGATCCTGGTCGAGTTCGACGACCAGGCCGACGACGACTTCACGGGCGTGCAGGTTCCGACCGCCTTCGGCGCGACGGACTGCAAGCCGGGCAGCGTCCAGAACGGCCCGCTGCACAACAACATCCCCGACCCCGCCGACGCGTCGATGCTCGACAACAACTCGATGTGGGTGGAGGACTTCTCCCCCGCGCACTTCGACGCGATGCTGTTCAGCGACGAGGGAATCACCGAGCGGGTCCGCACCGACCTGACCGGGCCCGACGGCAAGCCGGGCTTCGACATCTCCGGCTACTCGATGAAGAACATGTACGAGGAGATGTCGCGCGGCGCCTACACCGTGACCGGCAAGACGACCGAATGGGTGAAGGTCGACCACTCCGAGGCCTGGTACGGCGCGAGCGTCTGCCACCTCAACGACGAGGGCGTGTACGAGGCCGGCGCCATCCAGGACATGCAGGGCCACCCCGACAACCCGCTCGGAGCCGGCCAGCTCGCGATCGACGCGGTCGAGGCGCTCGCCGTGCAGCAGCCCGGCTTCCCGTTCGCCGACTACGACATCGAGGACCAGGGCGACCGCGACGGCGACGGCAACTATTACGAGCCCGACGGCGTCATCGACCACGTCGTGCTCGTGCACGCCGGCGAGGACAAGTCCGGCGGCGGCGGCGCCGAGGGCACCTACGCCCTCTGGGCGCACTCGTCGGCGGTCGCCGGCGGCGCCGACATCCCCGGCACCGACCTCAAGCTGTCGAACTACATCGTGCAGCCCGAGGACTCGGGCGTGGGCGTGTTCGCGCACGAGTACGGCCACGACCTCGGCCTGCCCGACCTGTACGACACCTCCGGCGCCGGCAACTCCGACGTCGACTTCTGGGACCTCATGTCGTCGGGCTCGCACGCCGGGCCCATCTTCCAGTCGATGCCGACCCACATGGGCCTCTGGGACAAGTGGGTGCTCGGCTGGGCCAACCCCCGTCAGGTGAACCCGGGCGACGACGCGCTGACCGTCAAGGTCGGCCAGAACTCGCGTCCGCTCAAGGGCACCGAGGACGGCGTCAAGATCAACCTGCCGAACAAGACCGTGACGCTCACGACGCCGCACAGCGGCGAGAACGCGTGGTACACCGGCGCCGACCAGGACTGGGCCGACATCACGCTGACGCGCAGCCTCCAGGTTCCCGCCGACGCGAAGTTCTGGATGTGGAACGACTACGTCATCGAGCTCGACTGGGACTACGGCTTCGTCGAGGTCTCGACCGACGGCGGCGACTCGTGGACGGAGCTGAAGGTCTACGACGAGGCCGGCGCCGAGGTCACGACCCCCGACGGCTACGCCGACCCCAACGGCAACATGGCCACCTTCGGCAACAAGAAGTACGGCCTGACCGGCGACTCGCACGGCTGGCAGCACCAGTACGTCGACCTCGGCGCGTACGCGGGCCGGACGGTCGACCTGCGCCTGCGCCAGACGACGGATGCCGCCTACCTCGACCGCGGCTGGTTCGCCGACGACTTCTCGCTCACGAGCGGCGGCGAGACCGTCTGGTCCGACGACGTCGAGTCGGGCGACAACGGCTGGACCCCCGCGGTCTCGACGTTCGTCGACACCACGGGTCCCGGATGGCGCACCGACTCGGGCACGTCGTCGAAGGCGCACTACTACCTGGTGGAGTGGCGCAACTTCGACGGGTTCGACGAGGGCCTGAACCACGCCTACGACACCGTGTACAGCACCGACGCGTGGAAGGTCGACAAGATCCGGTACAACGCGCCCGGCGCGCTGGTCTGGTACCGCGACACGACCTACGGCAACACGAATCACATCCGGTCGAACCTGACCGCGATGCCGAGCGCGGGCGCGAAGGGCGGGCTGCTGCTCGTCGACAGCCACTTCGACCCGTTGCGCCGTACCGGCGACGCGGCGGCGAAGGACACGTCCAGGCTGAAGAACCTGCCCTCGCGGGCGCAGTCGTCGAACGCGGCCTTCGGCCTGCAGAAGACGTACGAGTTCACGGAGTGCTTCACCGATGGGGCGTTCGCCGAGTACTGCACGAAGATCCCCGCGCTGGCGGCGGTGAGCACCTTCACCGACGACCAGGGCTGGGTTCCGGGCCTCGAGTTCCGTGACGGCTCGCTGTTCTACCGCTATGCGGACGGCTCCGCCGTGGTGCCCTCGGTGGGCAACCAGCCGTACACGACCCGCGTGGTCGACCCGGCGGGCAACCCCGTCACGTCGCTCTTCGGCATGGACCTCGGGTTCACGACGCTCGGCACCGGCAACCCCGCCGACGCCGGCGTGGGCTACGGCACCGCCGTCACGGTGACGAAGACCCTCGACGGGAACAAGACGGCGCTCATCAGCATCACCCCGCCCAGCGCGGGCTGATCCGGGGCCACCCGACACGGCGAGGCGCCGGCCCCTCAGGGGGTCGGCGCCTCGTCGCGTGCGGGGTCAGGCCCCGAGCAGTCCGTCGAGCAGCCGCTCGACCCCCCAGGCGAATCGGCCGGCGGGATCGTCGGCCAGGGCGCGGCTGCGATCGCTGAGCGGGAACGACTCGAGGTCGTCCCAGAGGGTGTCGGATGCCGCGGCCGGCGCCTCGTCCTCGAGCTCGGCCTCCACGGCCCGCCCGGCCTCGGCGGCGTCGAACGCGACCGCGCCGAGGACGTGGACGCGCACGGCGTGCGCCGCTCGCCCCGCATTCGCGAGGTCGAGGCCGGCCACGCTGAACGCCGCGAGCAGCTCCTCGTCGATGCGTGTCGCGTTGGGACCGTCGAGCGGCGTCGCGAGCAGCAGCCCGACGGCGCCCGGTCGCTCGACGAGCAGCTCGCGCAGGCCCCGGGCCACCGCCAGCACGCGGGTGCGCGCGGCGCGCGCCGGGCTCGCGGCGCCGGCGCCGGAGGCATCCGTCGGCCCCGCCTCGATCTCGAGCCGGCCGAGGACCCGCTCGACCATGCCGGCCAGCAGCGCCTGCTTGTTCGGGTAGTACGTGTACATCGCCGTGGGCGTGAGACCGAGCGCGCCGGCGACGCCCCGCACCGAGACGGCGTCGAAGCCCTTGGCCTCGAGCAGCTCGAACGCGGCGTCGAGGATCTCGGCGTGGGTGAGGCTGCGTCTGGGTCCGGGTCTCATGGGGCCTTCCGTCGGGGCGACTCGACACACCGTACAGCGTTCCGCGCCGCCCCGGCGGAGGCCCTACCCGACCGGGCGCAGGAACCGGAGCACCGAGCCGCCCGGCTCGGCGATGAGCGGCCCGAGCGCGGCGTTGAACCGGGCACCGTGCGGCTGTGCGAGGTGTTCCGCGAACGCAGCCGCATCGCGGTACGCCTCCACGACGACGAACCTCCGTCCGTCCACCGCCTCGTCGACGGCGAGTTCGGCCACGACGGGCGGCTCGGTCTCGACGTACGAGTCGAACGCGAGGCATCCCGGCTCGGCCCGCACGGCCGCGGTGAGCTCGGCCAGGAGCGACTCGACCTCGGCCTCGTTGCCCGGCAGCGCCGTGAACTCGGCAACGAGCTCGACGGGGCCGGGAGCGTCCATCCAGCTCATCCGCGGCTCGCCCCGGTCATGATCGCGACGGCGTCGGTCATCGAGTGCGTCTGCGGCGTGATCGTCGCGGCGCGCTTGCCGAGGCGCTGCACGTGGATGCGGTCGGCCACCTCGAACACGTGCGGCATGTTGTGCGAGATCAGGATGACGGGGATGCCGCGGTCGCGGAGGCTGTGGACGAGCTGGAGCACCTGGTTCGACTCGCGCACGCCGAGCGCGGCGGTGGGCTCGTCGAGCACGACGACCTTGGACCCGAACGCCGCCGCACGCGCGACCGCGACGGCCTGGCGCTGCCCGCCCGAGAGGTTCTCGACGGCGACCGTGACATCCTGCAGCGTCGAGATGCCGAGCGAGGACAGCTCGTCCTTCGCGCGCTGCCGCATGCCCTTCTGGTCGACCATGCGGAACACCGAGCCGAGCACGCCCTTGCGGCGCACCTCGCGGCCGAGGAACAGGTTGGAGGCGACGTCCAGCGCCGGCGAGACGGCGAGGCCCTGGTAGACCGTCTCGATGCCGGCCGCCCGCGCGTCCTGTGGGCGCTTGAAGTGCACGGGCCGGCCGTCGAGCGTGATCTCGCCCTCATCGGGGATCTCGGCGCCCGTCAGGCACTTGATGAGCGTCGACTTGCCCGCGCCGTTGTCGCCGATCACCGCGAGCACCTCGCCCGGGTACAGCTCGAGGCTCACGCCATCGAGGCCGACGACCCGGCCGAACGTCTTGACGAGGCGCTTGGCGGTGAGGATGGGCGCGCGGGTCGCCGTGTCGTTCGCGGTCATGCGCGTACCTTCCTGATCCACTGGTCGACCGACACGGCGACGACGATGAGCACGCCGACGGCGAAGGTCTGCCAGAGCACGTCGAGCCCCGCGAGCGCGAGGCCGTTGCGGAAGACGCCCACGATGAGGGCGCCGAGGAGCGTGCCCCAGACGGTTCCGCGACCGCCGAAGAGGCTCGTGCCGCCGATGACGACGGCGGTGATCGAGTCGAGGTTGAGGTCGGCGCCCGCGTTCGGCGATGCGGCGTTCGAGCGGCCGATCTGGATCCACGCGCCGAGCGCGATGATCGCGCCCGCGGCGAGGTAGACGCTCATGAGCACGCGGCTCACGCGGATGCCCGCGAGGCGCGCGGACTCGCGGTCGTCGCCGACCGCGTACACGTGCCGTCCCCACGCGGTCTTCTGCAGGATGAACGCGATGGCGACGTAGAGCAGCAGCATCATGACGACGCCGACCGTGAAGTTGACGCCGAACACCGGGAACGTCGCGCCCGTCCACGTGAGTAGCTCGGGCATCTCGCCGCCCCGCACCGTGGCGCCGCCCGAGTAGAGCAGCGTGAGCGCGAGGAAGATGTTCAGCGTGCCGAGGGTCACGATGAACGGCGGCAGCTTGAGGCGCGTGACGAGCGCACCGTTGAGCGCGCCGGCGCCCAGACCGACCACGAGGCCCGCGACGAGGCCGAGGACGGCGGGCAGCCCTGCCTGAACGGTCGACTGCGCGATGACCATCGAGCTCAGCACCATGACCGCGCCGACCGACAGGTCGATGCCGGCCGTGAGGATGATGAGCGTCTGCGCCACGGCGAGCGTGCCGACGACCGCCACCTGCTGGGTGATGAGCGAGAGGTTGGCGGGGTTGAGGAATCGGTCGTTCAGCAGTCCGAACACGATCACGGCGACCACGAGCACGATCGCGGGACTGATCGCGGGATACCGGTGCAGGGTGTTGCGGATGCGGCTGAGCGGGGTGGTGCGGTCGAGGAACTCCTCGGCCAGGTCGAGCGCCGAGGTCGGCGGCTCGGTGGTGTGCTGAGTCACGTGGGCTCCGTTCGGAAGAGGTCGGCTGCGGAGGGCGGGTGGGCGTGGGCGGCGCGGGCCGGCCGGGAGGCGAGGGGGCACGTCATCCGTGCCGGCGCGCGCCGCTCACGCGGTCACCGGATCAGCCCCAGCAGATCTCGCTCGCCTCGGCGGTGTCGATCGACTCGACCCCGTCCTGCGGCTCGTCGGTCACGAGCGCGACGCCCGTGTTGTAGAAGTCGAGGCCCTCGCTGACCTCGGGCGTCTCACCCGTGGTAACGAGGTCGTGGATGGCCTGGACGCCGAGCTCCGCCATCTTCAGCGGGTACTGCTGGCTCGTCGCGCCGATGATGCCCTCCTTCACGGCGTCGATGCCGGCGCAGCCGCCGTCGACCGAGACGACGATGAGGCCCTCGGTCGCGCCGGCGGCCTTGAACGCCTCGTAGGCGCCGTACGCGGCGGGCTCGTTGATGGTGTAGACGACGTTGATGTCGGGGTTCTGCGAGAGCAGCGTCTCGGCGGCGGTGCGGCCGCCGTCCTCGGCGCCCTGGGATGCCTCGTTGCCCACGATCTCGTACTCGCCGCCCGAGTACTGGCCCGTCGCGGCCTCGTCGCCGTTCTTCGTCTCGTCGGCCAGGTCGATGCCCATGCCGTCGAGGAAGCCCTGGTCGCGGGCGACGTCGACCGAGACGACCTTGTCGTCGAAGAGGTCGACCATGGCGATCGTGGCCTTCTCGCCGCCGAGCTTCGAGGCCGCCCACTTGCCGATCTCCTGGCCCGCGAGGTAGTTGTCGGTCGCGAACGTGATGTCGACCGACTCCGGGTCGGAGGGGGGCGTGTCGAGGGCGATGACGTAGAGGCCGGCGTCGCGCGCCTTGACCAGCGCGTCCTCGACGGCGGGGCCGTTCGGGGTGATGAGGATGCCGGAGTCGCCGCGCGAGATGGCGTTCTCGATCGCCTGGATCTGCGTGTCCTCGTCGCCGTCCTCCGAGCCGGCGGCCAGCGTGATCTCGACGCCGAGGTCGTCGGCTGCGGCTTCGGCGCCCTCCTGCATGGCGACGAAGAACGGGTTGGTGTCGGTCTTGGTGATGAGCGAGACGCTGATCGTCTCCTCGTCGCCCGCCTCGTCGGCGGATCCGCCGGAGGCGCATCCGGTGAGGGCGAGCGCGGCAGCTGCGGTGAGCGAGCCGGCGACGATGAGCTGGCGACGGAACGCGCCGTGGCTTCCGTGATTCATCGGGGAATCTCCTCTGGTGTGGGGGCCTCGTTGCCTTCCTGACAACGATGTCACGTTAGGTCTAGTTCATGCCGATGTGTATAGTCAAGACCAACCCGCTCATTGGAGACCGAATCGTGACACCGTTGTCAAACGGCGCCGCGGCACCCGAGGCCGCCCGCTCGAGGCCGACCATGCGGCACGTGGCGGCGCTCGCCGGCGTCGGCGTCAAGACCGTCTCCCGGGTCATCAACGGCGAGCCCAACGTCTCGCCCGCCACCACCGCCAAGGTCCTGGCGGCGGCGCGCAGCCTCGACTACCAGCCCGACCTCTCGGCGGGCAATCTCCGTCGGGCCGACGGGCGCACCCGCACGCTGGGCCTGCTGGTCGGCAGCGTCGACAACCCCTTCTCCGGCGCAGTGCACCGCGCCGTCGAGGATGTGGCGCTCCGTCGCGGGGTCGCCGTGTTCGCCTCGAGCCTCGACGACGACCCCGACCGTGAGCAGGAGGCGGTCCAGGCGTTCCTCCGCCGCCGCGTCGACGGCCTCATCCTCACCACCGTGTCCGAGAGCCAGGCCTACCTCGCGGCCGAGCTGCGCCGCGGCACGCCGGTGGTCTTCGTCGACCGCGAGCCGGCCGGAGTGACCTCCGACACCGTTGTCAGCGACAACCGCGAGGGAGCCGCGCTCGCGACGCGGCACCTGCTCGAACGCGGCCACCGCCGGCTCGCCCACCTCGGCGACCGGCCGACCATCCGCACGGCGCAGGATCGGCGTCGCGGCTTCCTCGAGGAACTCGGGCGCGCGGGCGTCGCGACGCGCGACATCCCGGTCGTCGACGGACTGCACGACGAGGCGTCCGCGCGCCGGGCGACCCTCGAGCTCTTCGACCGCGACGACCCTCCCACGGCCATCTTCTCGAGCCAGAACCTCGTGACGATCGGCGTCATCCGTGCGCTGCGCGAGCTCGGCCGGCACCGCGACACCGCCCTCGTCGGCTTCGACGACGTGCCGCTCGCCGACCTGCTCGAGCCCGGCGTCACGGTGGTCGCCCAGGACCCCCAGCAGATCGGCCGGATCGCCGCCGAGCGCGTCTTCGCGCGGCTCGACGGCGACGACACGCCGCCCGCGCGCCGGATCGTGCCGACGCGCCTCATCGAACGCGGCTCGGGCGAGATCGAGCCCAGACAGGAAGGTTGAGCCGATGTCGCAGCGCAGCGCCTCCCCCGCCCGGATCACCGTCGTCGGCGACGCCCTCATCGACGAGCTCCGCGACCCCACCGGCGCACGCGAGTTCGTCGGCGGCGCCGCGCTCAACGTCGCGGTCGGGCTGGCACTCCTCGGCGAGCAGGCCACGCTCGTCGCCATGCTCGGCGACGACGAGCCGGCCGCCCGCATCAGGTCGTTCCTCGCCGACTTCGGCGTCGGGCTGGTCGAGAGCCCCTCGCCGCACGGCACGTCCCGCGCGGTCTCCGACCGCGCCGACGGCGAGCCCCGGTACGAATTCAACGAGGCGGCCCAGCAGCGCCGGCTTCGCTTCGACGATGCGACCCGCGCGGCGCTCGACGAGGCCGAGCTCGTCGTCGTCAGCTGCTACCCGTTCGACGACGACGAGCAGGTCGCCCTGCTGCTCGAGGCGATCCGCGACCCCGAGCACCGACTCGTCGTCGACGGCAACCCGCGGTCGGGCATGATGCACGATCGCGATCGGTTCCTGGCCAACTTCGAGCGGGTCGCCGCGCGATCGCTGCTCGTGAAGGTGGGCGACGAGGATGCCGCGCTGCTGATCGAGGCGCCGCTCGAGGAGTTCGTCCGCCGACTCGGGGGCGGCGCGCCCGAGCCCGGCGCCGCGCCATCCGCCCGCCGACCCGCCGTGCTCGCGACCGCCGGCCGCCTCGGCGCCTCGGTGCACCAGGGCGATCTCGAGGTGACGACGGGCATCGTCACCCTGCCGGGGCCCGTCGTCGACACCATGGGCGCGGGCGACGCGACGCTCTCGGCGATCGTGCACCACATCGCCGTGGACGGCGTCCCGAGCACCGCGGAGGAGTGGTCCGGAGCACTCGAGGAGGCCATGACGATCGCCGCCGCAACCGTGCGTCACGAGGGGGCGCTACTGCGAACCGGCGTCGTCTCGCCGCAGCTCGGCAGCTGAAACGCCCGTAACGGGGGTCTTGCGGCGCAACAGGTGGAACGTCGTAGACTCGGCCCCAACCGCTGATGGCGACATCGGCGCGGTGCGCCGCACGGCCGGCTCGACACCCCCGACCCCCGGAGGTGCCGGTCGACGCACCCGCTGAGCCCGAGGCGACCCCCAGACCTGTCGGCGTGCACCCCGATCGCGCGCCGCCCAACGGACGAGCGCGGCTTCACGCGTCCGCCACCCCCGGCGGACGGGAGAGGAGTGGATGTGCAGGACGCCTCCGGCAGCCATCCCGCAACGACCCCACTCCTGCTTCCGGTCGTCGACGCCCCCACCGACGCCGATCTGGTCCGGTCCGCGCGCGCCGGCGACGCGTTCGCATTCACGCGCCTGTGGCGTCGCCATGAGGCGACCGCCTCGACGGCGGCCTCGGCGACCCCCGGCCGAGCCGACGTCGAACAGGTCGTCGGCGCCGCGGCCGCACTGATCGCGCAGGCCGTCCGCGCCGGCGGAGGACCGTCGGGCGCCGCCCAGCCCTACGTGCTCGCCGCGGTCCGCGAAGCCGCAGCGACGGCAGACGGCCGCGCGGCCGGGCCCGTCGAGGGCGAGCCCTCGCTGCTCGCGCCCGAGGAGTGGTACGTCGATGCGCTGCCCGACGGCATGCGCGACGGCGCGGCCGTCGCTGCCGCGTACGCGAGCCTGCCCGTGGCCGCGCAGGAGGTGCTCTGGCTCGCCGAGGTCGACGGTCGGAACGCCGCCGAGATCGCCGCCGAACTGGGGTCGACGCTGCCTCGCGCCGAGGGCCTGCTGGTCGAGGCCCGCGCCGGCCTCGATTCCGCGTGGGCCGATGCGGTGGCGCTGCGGGTACCGGAGGATTCCGAGTGCGCGCGCATCCTCGCGCGGCGCACGCTCGCCGACCGCGCGACCGAACGCCTCCGCCCCAAGGTCCGCGCGCACCTCGAGACGTGCGCGACCTGCCGCGCCGCCGTGGGCGATGCGACCGCGCTCGCGCGACGCCTGATGGCCAGCGTCCCGATCCTCGTCCTGGGCGGGGCCGCCGGTACCGCGTTCCTCGAGGCGACCCGGCCCGGCTCCTCGACGGCGGCGCTGGAGCCGGTACCGTCGGTCGACGACCGGGCCGTGGTCGCGCCGCTGGTCGGCGCGGGCGCGGCGGTCGCGGCGGCGGCAGCTCGCGCAGCCGGCGTGACCGCGGCCGTCCCTCCGGTCGCGGCAGCAGCGACGGCCGACCCGGTCGTGGCCCCGGCCCCCGTCACCGTCCTGAGCGCGGCTCGCCGCACGCCGCGGCGCCGGCTCGCGGCCGTCGTCACCGTGCTCGGCGGCGCCGCCGCCGCGGCCGCGATCGTCACGGCCGTCACCCTGAACGGCCCGGCGCCCACGGCCACGACGGGCGTTCCCGAGGCCGGCGGCTCAGCCGACGTCGCGGCGCAGGCACCCGACATGCAGCCACCGGTCGTCGTCGCGACCGAGCTCCCGCCCGATCCCGGCGATGACCCCGAGGCCGGCGCACAGGTGCCGCCGACGACCGACACGGCACCACCGCCGTCCGCCGACGGCGCCGATCGGGGCGCGGGCGACTCCACCGACGGCGCCGCGGCGCCCGATCCCGCGCCGGCACCATCCCCGTCCGAGACCCCGTCCGGCGGCGACTCGGGCGCGATCGCCGCGCCGGGCCAGCCCGGCGACCGCAACCTCGTGAGCGCACCCGGCAGCCCGGCGCCCGGCGCGCCGATCCAGGCCGAGTACGGCAAGCCGAGCGCCAACGGCTGGCGCACGCTCACGCTCACCGGCTCGCCGGTTTCGGCCTACACCGTCTCCGACGGCCGGACGGTCCTCCACACGGGTGTCCTCGGTCCCGACGGCACCGCCGAACTGGCCGTGCGCGGGTCGACCACCAACCTCACGGTGCAGTACGGCTCGCTCGCACTCACCGCCGGCGTCGACCCGGCGTCCGAATAGCAGCGCCGGTTCGCGGTCCCACCGCGAGCCCGGCCGTCGCCCGGACACAACCGCCGGCGCGCCATCCGCTCTCAGCCCTTGATTTGTCCGCTGGACACTGCGTAGCATCGCCGCCGAATCTGACAACGATGTCACTCCGCCAGGCGTGACACGCGCGATGAAGGGCGAACCGGCCGATGACGACGGTATCAAGACGCAGGATGAGCAGGATGTGGGCCGCTTGCGCGGCGACCATCATGCTGGCATTCGGAACGATCCATGCCGCGAGCGCGGAGGAGGTGAGCGTGGATCCCGCCGACGAGCAGTACCGGCCCGCGCTGCATTTCACCCCCGAGCGGAACTGGATGAACGACCCCAACGGTCTCGTCCACCACGACGGCACGTGGCACCTGTTCTTCCAGCACAATCCCTCCGGCACGCGCTGGGGCAACATGAGCTGGGGCCACGCGACGAGCACCGACCTCGTGCACTGGGAGGAGCAGCCGATCGCCATCCCGCAGACCTTCGACGAGACCGGCACCGCCATCGAGGACATCTTCTCGGGCTCGGTCGTGGTCGACGAGGGCAACACCAGCGGTTTCGGCACCGCCGAGGATCCGCCCCTGGTCGCGATCTACACGAGCGCCTACACGCCGGCGCACCCGACCCTCGCGGGCGTCCAGGCGCAGTCGCTCGCGTACAGCACCGATGACGGGCAGACGTGGACCAAGTACGAGGGCAATCCCGTGCTCGACCGCGGCTCCGCGAACTTCCGCGACCCGAAGGTGATCCGGTACACGAACCCCGAGACGGGCGAGTCGTACTGGGTCATGGTGGCGGTCGAGGCACTGCAGTACAAGGTGGTCCTGTACCGCAGCGACGACCTGAAGACCTGGACCCACCTCAGCGACTTCGGCCCGGCGAACGCGACCGGCGGCATCTGGGAGTGCCCCGACCTGTTCCCGCTCGCGGTCGACGGGGACCCGTCGAACGTCAAGTGGGTCATGGTGGTCAATCTCAACCCGGGGTCGGTGGCGGGCGGCTCCGGCGGACAGTACTTCGTGGGCGAGTTCGACGGCACGACGTTCACATCCGAGAGCACGGTGACGGATGACGCGCTGCCGGCGGGCGACATGTTCGCCTCGTTCGACGACGGCACCTGGGGCGACTGGTCCGTCGGGAACGAACCGGGCAATTGGAAGGACGGCCCGTGGGGCAGGGCGCCGGCCGCCGGAACGCTGCCGGGCCAGAACCCGGTGTCGGGCTTCGTGGGGGCGGGGCTCGTCAACGGCTTCCACGACGGCGACTGGCCCGTCGGCACCCTCGAGTCCCCCGGCTTCACGGTCGACCGCGGCCACGTGAACCTCCTCGTCGGCGGCGGCAACCACCCGCACGTCGCGGGGACGCAGCTCGGCAACGAGCCCCCCGCCGGCCGCCTGCTCTTCGAGGGCTTCGAGTTCCCGGACGGCACGACCCTCGCGGGCACCGGCTGGGAGGCGACGGGCGACTTCGCGCTCGAGCCGTGGCGGAACCCGTCGACGCAGGGCGGCGACTACTATCTCGGCGCCAAGCGGATCAACACGTTCGAGGGCGGACCGCTGGGCGACGGCAACCGCGGCGACCTCATCTCGCCCGAGTTCACCATCGAGGCGGGCGAGGATCACCTGTCGTTCCTGCTGGGCGGCGGCAAGCGCCAGGACGGCACGCTCGAGGTGCAGCTCGTCGTCGACGGCGAGGTCGTGCGCACGGCCACCGGACCCGAGGCGGGTCAGCTGAACTGGCGCTCCTGGGAGGTCTCGGAGTTCGCCGGGCGCCAGGCGCGCCTGCGCGTGCACGACGATGCGACGGGCGGGTGGGGCCACCTGACGTTCGACCACGTGGTGCTCGGTGCCGAGGCGGCGCAGGCCCGCTCCGACGAGACCTCCGTGAACCTCGTCGTCGACGGCGAGGTCGTGCGCACTGCGACGGGCCGGAATAGCGAGAACCTCGACTGGGTGAGCTGGGACGTCTCGGAGTTCGCCGGCCGCGAGGCGTCCATCCGGCTCGTGGACAACAACCGGTTCGGCTGGGGTCACGTGCTGGTGGACCAGGTGATGTTCTCGGATACGGCGGCGGCGCCCCGAATCGAGGGCTACGACTGGCTGGACTGGGGCCGCGACTACTACGCCACGGTGTCGTTCTCGGGGGCACCCGACGGACGGCGCGTGATGCTCGGCTGGATGAACAACTGGGACTACGCCAACGACATCCCGACCGGCGCGTGGCGCAGCGCGATGGCGCTGCCGCGCGACGTCGAGCTGGTGACGACCGAGCGCGGCCCGCGACTCGCGCAGCGCGTCGTCCCCGAGTTCGCAGCGCTCGAGCGACCCGCGATCGCCTACGCGGATGGCGCGCGGCCGATCGCCGACGGTGCCGAGACGCTGCCCGTGACCGGCGACGTCGTGAGGATCGACGCGGTGCTCGCACCGGGCGAGGCCGATGCGGTGGGGCTCAGCGTGCTGGGCGGCGACACGGCGGCGACGCGGATCGGGTGGGATGCGGCATCCGCTCGCCTGTTCGTCGATCGTCGCGAGTCGGGCGACACGGGCTTCCACCCGGCGTTCGCCTCGCTCGACGATGCGCCGGTCGCGCTCGAGGACGGCCGGCTCGCGCTGACCGTCTACGTCGACCGCGCGTCGGTCGAGGTCTTCGCCGACGGCGGGCGCACCACGATCACCGACCAGGTGTTCCCCGAGGCGGGCGCCGAGGCCATCGGCCTGTGGGCGGAGGGCGGCGACGCCTGGCTGGAATCGCTGACGGTGACGCCGATGCATGGTGCGATGTATCGCGAGGCCGGGGCGGATGGCGCGACCGCCGCCCCGCCCGCGGCCGAGCTGTCGTCGCTCACGGGCCCCCGGCGCGGCCCCGACGCCGACGGCGACTACGTCGTGAAGGTGAAGGTCGGCCGCGGCGAGCCGACCACCGTCGTGCGCCTTCTGGAGGACGGGCGGGTGGTGCAGCGCGCCTACCGGGAAGCCGGGTCGTCGCGGACCGTGGAGTTCGCGGTGACGGATGCGGCGCCCGGCGAGCACCGTTACCGGGTCGAGCTCGAGAACTCGGCCGGCGTGACCGACGGCGGTGAGCTCGTCGTGACGGTGGCGGGCTGAGCAGGTGCGGGTCGAGGAGCGGCGCGACGCCGTCTCCTCGACCCGCACGCACGCCTACTGGAGCTTGCCGCCCGAGTTGACGTCGAGGTTCGCCGGGATGTCGGCCCAGCCGCCGAGCCCGCCGTCACCGTAGGAGTAGTCGACCGAGGAAGTGGCACCGTCGAGGTCGATCTTCACGGTCGGGGCGAGGGTGCCGCCGCGCACGAAGTCGTCGTGGGTGCCGATCGTGTCGATGAAGGACTGCACCAGGCCGCCGGGCATGACGTAGTGCGAGTACGCCTGGAAGTGCCCCGGGTGCTGGTTGTAGTCGGGCGCGAACGGCTGCCCGCCGGCGAAGTTCAGGTTCGTCGGGTTGCCGAGGGCGAGGCCCGAACCGCCGTTGAGGGGCTGGAAGTCGCTGCGGATGCCGTCGCCGACGAACGCGTAGACGCCCTCGGGGCCGTCGATGCCGGCGGCGTAGGTGCCGCGGTGGCTGATCGTGAAGAGGTAGGCCTTGCCGTCCTTGAACACGTACTGGGGGCGCTCGGTCTGGTCGGTGACGCAGTTCGCCGAGAGGACCGGCGGCAGGAACTCCCACTCGGTGAGTTCCTTGTTCTTCGCCTTGGCCAGGCCGACGTTCGCGATCTGGTAGGTCGCGCCCGACGCGTTGACCTCGTCGACGGTCTCGGCGTAGGGGTCGCCGTCGCGGTAGCCGAGGTCCTCCTCCGTGCAGTAGGCCTCTTCGCGCGGCATGGCCGTGTTGCCCTCGAACACCATGTAGGTCTCACCGGGGTTGTCCGGGTCCTCGAAGGTGAACGGGTCGCGGAAGTTGAAGAACTCGTTCTGCTCGCCGGTCTGGTAGTAGACGCCGTCGGCCTTGAGCAGGTCGTGGACCTTGTCGAAGCCCGTGAGCTTCACGCCGTTCGGGTTCACGTGCACCTTGCCGACGCTCAGGGCGATCCGCGGGTCGTAGGGCTTGATGTTGGAGCCGTCCGGGTTCCGGTAGAACGCCACGTCGGTGAAGAACAGCTTGATCTCGCCGCCCTTGAAGATGCGCGCGGAGCCCGACCACTGGGTCTGGTGGGTGAACGACTGGTCCTCGAAGATCTCGCCCGTCACGCCCTCGTCGAACACGAGGCCGCCGTAGGTCCAGCCGCCGTTCTCGGGGCGCTCATCGGCCGGGATGCCCGCGGGCCGCGAGAACCAGCCGATCTTGGCGTAGTGGTGACGCTCGTCGAAGCCGAGGCTCCGGTCGGCGACGAGCGAGAAGATGATCTCCTGGCCGTTGACGCTGTACTGGTTGCCGTCCTCGTCGGTCAGGGGCCAGGTGTCCCACACCCAGACCTCGCCGTTGGACATGTCGGGGAAGTCCTGCGGCACGGTCGGCATGGTCACCGACTGGGGCATCGAGTTCTCGCGCGAGCCCGCGTCGGGGTCGGACATCCGCTTGATCTGGCGGGCGTCGGCGCGGGTCCACTTCGCGGTGAAGTCGTCCTCGGGGTCGAACGCCTCCTGCGTGTGGACGGTCGGCTCGGGTCCGGGCTGGAGCTCCGGTTCCGCGACGGCCGCGGCCGCGCCGGTGAAGAGCGTCCCGACCACGACGCCGGCCGTGGTGAGCGCTCCGATGAGCGGGCGCCTGGTGCGCCGGGTGAGTGTCGACATGGTGTCGCCTTTCGTAGGGTTCGGTGCCGCCGCGGGTGCGGCGGCGGCCGGCGGCCGCGGGGCCGCCGGTGCATGGATCGTCCGCATGGGTGCGGCGATCGAGGGCGGATGCCGCGTCCCGCGGAGTGCGCGGAAACCGGCGTCCGACCCGGTCGTGTCCGGCCGTCCGCTCGGCGGGACGGTCGGGAGTCGGTGGTGCGGCGAGACGTCGCCGTCGTGGTGCGACGTGCGCACGGCACGTCGACTGTCGTCACGTTCGTCGCCGCCGTGCCGGTGACGGAGCCCGGCGTGCGATGGCGCATTCCTCGAGAACGCGGCGTGTGCGTCTTCCCCCGGCACAGGAACCTATGCGGAATCTGACAACGATGTCAAGCCGAATTCGCAACCTGACATACAGGTGCGAATGCATGGAAATTCCCAGATCAGCGCGCTGGCGCGGATGGTCGCGCTTCCACGAGCCGGGCTCGTCCGGAGAAGTTTGCAAAACGATTTGGGCCCGGTTAGCGTGGGCCCCGATTCCTCGAGTGGCGCGTGCGTCCCTCCCGAACACCCTTGCTTGCGAAGGCGCGCCGCCGGTTCGACCGGATCGCCCGCACGGGGCGTGACGGCCGGCCGCGGCGCGCGAACACCACGGAGGATCATGAACCGCACACCCCTGTCACCGGTGCCGAAAGGCGCCGATGCGCACGCGCCCGCGCATCCCGGGCATCACCGACGTCGTGCCGTCGCCATCGCCGCGGCCGCTGCGGCGGCGGTCATCGCACTCGTCGCCGGCCTGGTCCTCGTCTCCGAGGCGCCCGGCACCGCACCCGACGACGGCAGCTCCACGCCGACCGCCGCGCCAGGCGACGACACCCGCTACACGCGCCCGGCCGACTGGTCCGCGTACCGTCCCGCCGTGCACCTCACGCCCGCCGAGCGCTGGATGAACGACCCGCAGCGGCCCTTCTGGCTCGACGGCGAGTGGCACTACTACTACCTCTACAACGCCGACCATCCCGAGGGGAACGGCACCGAGTGGTATCACGCGACGTCCACCGACCTCGTGCACTGGCGCGAGGAGGGCGTGGCGATCGAGAAGTACGAGAACGGCCTGGGCGACATCCTGACCGGGAGCGCCGTGGTCGACACCGAGGGCACCGCCGGGTTCGGCGAGGGCGCGGTCATCGCGATCGTGACCCAGCAGGACGACGGCGTGCAGCGCCAATCGCTCTTCGTCTCCACCGACGGCGGCGACCGCTTCGATCCCTACGCGGGCAATCCGATCATGGAGAATCCCGGGGAGGTGCACTGGCGCGACCCGAAGGTGACCTGGGACGAGGCCCGCGGCGAGTGGACGATGATCCTCGCGGAGGGCCACCGGCTCGGCTTCTACACCTCGCCCGACCTGAAGCAGTGGACCTATCGATCCGCCTTCGAGCGCGACGACCTCGGGATCCTCGAGTGCCCCGACCTCTTCGAGATGTCGGTCGACGGCGACCCCGCGAAACGGCGCTGGGTGCTGCTGGCCGGCGTCAACGGCGAGCGATACGGGATGACGACCGGCACCGCGTACTGGACCGGCGAGTTCGACGGGGAGCGCTTCACGCCCGACGCCGAGGAGCCGCAGTGGCTCGACCGCGGCGCCGACTTCTACGCCGCGGTGACCTGGGACGATCCGCGCCGGGATCCGGTCGAACGCCTCGCCTCGCGCTCGGCGATCGGATGGCTCAACAACTGGGCCTACGCCGGCGACCTGCCGACCGACGACTGGAGCGGCGGCGCCGACTCGATCGTGCGCGAGCTCCGGCTGGTCGACGACGGCGGTCGCCCCTCGCTCAGGTCGACGCCGGTCGGCGCGATGGGCGAGCTGGAGGGCGAGCCCGAGCGGCTCGACCCCGTCATCTTGGCGGATGGCGCGCAGGCCCCGCTCCCGCAGCCGGCCTCCGACGCCTATCGCCTGCGCGTCACCGTCGCGCCCGACCCGAGGCGGCCGGCGCGCGAGGTGCGCTTCCGCGTGCTCGAGGGTGACGGCGCGTTCGCGACCGTCGGCGTGGACTTCGCGTCGGGCACGGTGTTCGTCGCGCGCGACGCCGACGCCGCGGCATCCGCCATGCCCGAGGCGTACCGCGAGGTGCGCGCCGCGCCGGTCGCGACCGGCTCCGACGGCAGCGTCGTGCTCGATGTCGTCGTCGACCGCTCGTCGGTCGAGGTGTTCGCGAACGACGGCGAGGCCGCGCTCTCGAGCCTGGCGTTCGGCCGGCCCGGCGCGAACGGCCTGTCGGTCGAGTCCGTCGGCGGGTCGACCCGCCTCGCGGCGTTCGAGCTCGCGCCGCTCGCGGTCGCGCCCGTCGAGCGTCTCGCCGAGCGCGGCGCGGGCTGAGCCGCGACTCAGCGGGGCTGGGCGACCGAGCCGCGCTCGACGAGGCGGCACTCGAGGAACGTGGGGGTCGCGACCGGCGCGCCCGCTCCGGGGTCGGCGTTTCCGTCGAGGAGGCGGAGCAGCGCGCGCATGCCCCACGCGCCGAGCTCGCGGTGCGGCAGCGCCACGGTGGTGAGCCCGGGTTCGAGGGCCTCGGCGACGATCTCGAGGTCGTCGACGCCCACGAGAGAGAGGTCGTCGGGGATGGCGAGGCCGAGCGCCGCGGCGGCCTGCGCCACGCCCATGGCCATCTGGTCGTTGAAGCAGAACACCGCGGTCGGACGCTCGTCCCCGGGCCGGTCGAGCAGTGCGTGCCCGGCGGCCCGACCACCGCGGGCATCGGACGACCCGGCGACCACGAGCGCCGAGGCGGGATCCAGCCCTGCCTCCGCGAGCGCCGTACGGAACCCGGCCTCGCGGCCGCGCCGCGCGGGCGCCTCGTCGACCGTGCTCGCGAACGCGATCCGGCGGTGGCCCGCGTCGAGCAGGCGCCGCACGGCGGTCGCCGCGATGCCCGGCTCGTCGGGTGCGACGGCGGGCACGAGCCATCCGCCACCGGGGACCGCGTCGACCAGCACGACCGGCACGTCCTCGATGCCGTCGGGCCGCGTCACGACCTGGTGCGACATCCGGGCCAAGAGGATGCCGTCCACCCGCTGGTCGACGAGCGCGCGCAGCTGCCGCGCCTCGAGGTCGGCGTCGCCCTCGGAGTCGGACACGATCAGCAGGAGGCCGTGTTCGCGTGCGACCTCCTGGGCGCCCTGGATGATCCGGCCCGCGAACGGCGTCGTCGCGATGCGGTCGCTCGCGAGCCCGATCACGCCCGTGCGACGGCGGCGGAGGCCCTGGGCGACCCGGTCGGGCGAGTAGCCCAGCATCGCGGCCGCACGCAGCACGCGCTCGCGCGTCTCGGCACGCACGGATCGGGAGCCCGACAGCGCGTGCGACACGGTCGTGGGCGAGACGCCCGCAGCGCGCGCGACGGCACGGATGCCGGGACGCGGCCCGCGCGCGAGCGGCGATCCCCGTTCGGTCCGGTGCTCCCCCACGCGCACCGAGCCTAGCCGGGGCGCGCCGGACCTTCGTCCCGGCCCGCGCGGCGCCGGATTCCTACCATGACGCCATGACCGCATCGACGGCGCCGTCGCCGGCCACCTCCGCATCCCCCGGTCGTCGCCTCGCGGTCGAGACCGAGGCCCTCGTGGGCGGTGCGGTCGCGGCCGCCGCGAGCGGGCTCGTCGCCGCCGTCGGCTTCGCGGGCGGCGTGTGGCCGCTGTGGGGAGGCTGGTCGGCCGGCGCGGCATCCGCCATCGCCGTGGTCGTGACCGGCCTGGTGCTCGGCGCGACCGGGTACTGGCGCTCGCGCAACCTGCCCGGCCAGGAATGGCGCCGTCATCTCAAACCGTGGAAGTTCTCGCTCGACGTCGCCACGGTCGCGGCCGTCCACGCCGTCATCGGGGGCATCCTCGCGGTCGTCGTGTTCGTCACGCTGCAGCGGAGCTTCGAGGGGCTCGTCGTCGACGGGCTGACCGCGACCGGCGCGACCGCGACATCGGCCGGCCTGGCCGGGTACTGGATCTACCTGTCGGTCTCCGCGATCACCACCGATCGCCTCGCGACGCTGCTCGTGATCTTCATGTCGGTGGCCGTGCTCGCGAGCATGGCGACGGCGCAGGACCCGGCGTGGTGGGAGTACCACTTCAGCCAGCTGGGCACCGCCGACGACTTCTCGAGCAGGCTGTTCAACCTCGCGGTGATCCTGGGCGGCGCCTTCGTCACGACCTTCGCGCTCTACGTGCACCGCGACCTCACGACGCTCGTGCGCCAGGGCGTGCTCGTCCACGCCTGGACCCCGCGGTTCGTGTCGGTCGCCTTCATCGCCATGGGCACCCTGCTCGCGTGCGTCGGGATCTTCCCGCTCGACGTCAGCATGCTGCTCCACAACCTGAGCGCGATCGGGATGTCGCTGATCTTCCTCACCATGCTGCTCACCGCACGATGGACGCTCCGGGGCATGCCCGCGCGCTTCTTCTGGTTCTGCGGGGCCGGCGCCGCGCTGCTGCTCGGCGGCGCCCTCCTGTTCGAGCCGATCGGGTACTACAACCTCACGGCGTTCGAACTGCTCGCGTTCGCGACGATCTTCGGATGGATCTCGGTGTTCATCCGCTTCGTCAACGCCATCGCCCATCGGGAGTTCGACGACTCGGACCTCGGCTACTCCGCCTGACCCGACTGGCCCGCGTCGGCGTCGTCGGGCAGCCTCGGCGGCACGGCCGCGGACTGGGCCGCGGCGAACGCGCGCGCCCGGCGCGTCGTGAACTCGATGAGCGCGAGCAGCGCCGCGACGCCGAGCACGCTGAGGATCGCCGCGACCGGATTCTGCGAGGCCGCCTGCACGATGGCGTTCACGGTCGCGAGGCCGAGCACGCCGTAGAGGGTCGCCCACATGGCGCCGCCCACGATGAGCGCCGGAAGGTACTTCACGAGCGGCATCCGGAGCACGCCCGCCGCCAGGTTCACCGCCGTCTGGAAGCCCACGGTGAGGAACGACAGCGCCACGACCGGCGAGCCGTAGCGCTCGATCACCGCCTCCGCGCGAGCGAGCTGGGGCGCCATCCGCCCCCGCCGCTCGAGCAGGCGCTTGACCCCGGCCCGCGAGCCGCGCCCGAGGGCGTACGTGCCCCCCGCACGCAGCAGCACGATCACGAACAGCACGCCGATCGCCGCCGGAAGGGGCCAGCCCTCGAAGATCTCCACGTGTCCGCCCGTCGCCGTCGTCGACCGCGGCGGACGGTCGACGGCCGCCCGGACGTCGCGGTCGTGGGTTCAGGCTGGAGTCTAGTCGCCGGTGCTCGGAGATGGGCCGGGGCCGAGCGCTCCGCAGCTCGGCAGCTCCGACACTCAGGCGAGCGCCGGGTCGGTGGTGAGCTCCACAGTCGCCTGGACGTCGTAGGGCAGCGCGTCGAGCGCGGCGTGCACCGCGCGGCGCACCTCGTCCTCGCGGTCGATCGTGACGGGGCCGGCCGCCGCGTCCACCAGGAACACCACGTCGACATGCAGCGAGCGGCCCAGGCAGGTCGAGCGCACCTCGGGCCCGGGCAGGTCGAACCTCGCGGTGACGCCGTCGACGGCCCGCTCGATCGCGAGGAGCGTGTGGCCGTCGGGCATCGCCTCGAGCAGGTCCTCGAGACCCCGACGCAGGGTGCGCACCGGCGACGGCAGCATGAGCGCGCAGGCGACCAGCACGAGGATCGGGTCGGCCCACTCCACGGCGGACGGAAGGACGCCGCTCATCGACAGTGCCAGGGCGGCGCCGGCGAGCAGCGCGCTGACGGTGAACCGGATGGCTCCGTCGCGCCACCGTCGGCGCACGGCCTCGCCGAGCCCGCCGTCGTGCGCTCGGCCGATGACGACGGCGCAGACGCCGCAGGCCACGGCGGCGATGGCGGCGAATCCGGTGACGAGCACGAGGTCGACCCGGCGACCACCCGCGACGAGTGCCGCGACGGCATCCGCCGCCGCGAACACCACGAGCGCCGCGATGGCGAGACCGTGCAGCGCCGAGAGCAGGGGCGGCAGGGCCGCGGGGCCGTACGGATGGTGCGGGGCCGACTGGACCCCGCCGGCCCGCAGCGCGCGCAGGGCGAGCCAGGCCGAGCCGGCGCCGACGGCGGCGACCGCGCCCTCGAGCAGGAGCAGCCGTGAGCCCGACACGATCCCGATGACGATGCCGGCGACGGACAGCACGGCGACGACCGAGACCGAGAGTCGCAGGCCCCGCGCCTCTCCGCGCGCGGCTGCAGCGGTTGTCATGCAGGACAGACTAGCCCCGCGGCATCCGACCGCGACGCCATCGGTTCGCCGCCCTATCGCTCGCGCGGCCCGCGGGCTACTGTCGGATCGACGCCCGGCTCCCCGCGCCGGGCCGGTCCGGGGGGTCCACATGAGTTCCAGCCCGCAGTCCGCCGGCTCCACCCGGCAGGCGACGGAGACCGCGGCGCGGGCCTCGTGGCTGCCGCTCATCGTCGTCGTGATGACCCAGATCCAGGCGTCGTTCGCCGTGAACGCCCTGACGGTGTCGATGGCCGGCATCACGACCGACCTCGACACGGCGGCATCCTCGGTCGGCATCGCCATCACGGCCGGCACCTTCTCCATGGCCGCGTTCATCCTGCTCGGAGCCAAGGTCGGCGCCCGCTTCGGCACGCGACTCGTGTTCCAGGTCGCGGTCGCCATCCACGCCGTCGCCATGGCCGGCGTCGCGCTCGCCCCCACGCCCGCGGTGCTCTTCGTCGCCCAGGCGTCGTCCGGCGCCGTCATCGCGCTCATCGCGCCCGCGCTCACGGTCTTCATCGCCACGAACTACCACGGGTCGCAGCAGGCGCGCGCGATCGGGCTGCTCGCCGCGGCCATCCCGGCGGCCGGCGTGCTGGCGCTGCTCATCGCGGGGCAGTTCGCGACCACGATCGGCTGGCGCTGGTCGTTCTGGCTCATGGTCGCACTCGGGGTGGTGAACCTCCTGCTGAGCTTCCGGCTCAAGGCGGTACCGGCGCAGCCCGGGCTCACCATCGACTGGACCGGCGCCCTGCTGGCGGCGGCGTCGATCATCCTGCTCAGCTTCGGCTTCTCGGGCCTGAACACGTGGGGCATCTGGAACGCGACCGCGCAGGCGCCGTTCGACGTGCTGGGCATCTCCCCCGCGCCGATCCTCATCGTGCTCGGCCTCGTCGTCGGGCAGGTGTTCTTCCTCTGGCTGCGGCGGCGCGGAGCGGCCGGCAAGCCCCGCATCTTCGACCTCCGCGTGCTCGCCACGGGCGCCGAGCGGGCGGTCACCGCGTGCATGGCGACGATGCTCTTCGTCGGCACGGCCGCGAACTTCCTCATCCCGCTGTACATGCAGGTCGTGCAGGGGCTCTCCGGCATCGAGACCTCGTTCTCGATCATCCCCTACACGCTCTCGATCTTCCTGTCCTCGACGTTCATCGCGTACCTCTACGGGCGATTCACCCCGCGCGTGCTGGGGGCCGCCGGCTTCGTCGTCGTGGCGGCCGCGCTGACGCTGCTCGCGTTCACGGTGCGTGGCGACTGGGGCCAGGCGTTCGTCGTGGTCGGCCTCATCCTGCTCGGGCTCGGCCAGGGATCGATCGTCGCCCTCGTGTTCAACACGCTGCTCTCGGCCGCGCCGAAGCAGCTCGCGGGCGACGTCGGCGCGTGGCGCGGGCTCGTGCACAACCTCTCGGGGTCGGTGGGCATCGCCGTCGCGACGGCCTTCGCCGTCGGCATCCTCGCCTCGTCGCTCGCGACCGCCGCAGTCGAGCATCCCGAGATCAGTGACGAGCTGATCAGCGAGGTGAACTTCGACGACGCCGACTTCCTCACGAACGCGCAGCTCGAGGAGACCCTCGGCGGCACGTCGGCCTCCGAGGCCGAGGTCGCCGCGGCCATCGAGATCAACGAGGAGGCGCGCCTGCGGGCGCTGCAGATCTCGCTGCTCGGGCTCGCGCTGCTCTCGCTGCTCGCGATCGTGCCCGCCCTGCGCATGCCGGACTACCGCGACGGCGAACTGCCCGAGAAGATCGAACCCGACGACGACGACCCGGTCGACGAGGTCGTCGATCCCGAACGCCAGGAGGCGACGACGTGACCCGTAGTCCAAGCAAGCTCATTCCGGCCGACTTCTCGCCGATCCCCTCGCTCGATGCGTTCGATGCGGTCGAGGTCGCCGCGGTCGACGAGTTCGGCGGCGGCACCGGGGGCGCCGGCCTCGACGCGATCGGCGTCATCGTGCACGACGAGGGCCCGCTGCCCGAGGGCATCGGACTCGACCGCGACGCGCTGCAGCGCGCGGGGTTCGAGGGCAAGGCGGGCCAGGCGCTGCTGATCCCTCAGGCCGGGCGCACGCTCATCATCGTGGTGGGCGGCGGACCGGCCCCCGAGTTCGCCGATTCCGGCCTTCGCGACGCCGCCGCCGCGTTCGTCCGCGCCGTGCCGAAGGCGGCGAACATCGGCCTGCGCGTGCCGTCGCTCGGGTCGATCGGCGCCGAGGCCGCCGGGCGCGCACTCACCGAGGGCGTGCTCCTCGGGCGCTACCGGTACGACGCGCTCAAGGGCGAACCGCGCGAGGCGCGGCTGGGACGCGTGGAGTTCCGGATCGACGGGGCGGATGCGGCGGAGGCATCCGCGGGCATCGCGACGGGCCTGGTGGCCGCGCGCGCGACCGCCATCGCGCGCGACCTGGCGAACACGCCGCCGAGCCACCTGACGGCGACCGACATGGCCGACGTCGCCGAACTGCTCGGCGGACGCTTCGGGTTCGACGTCGAGTCGTTCGACCGGCAGCAGCTCATCGAGCTCGGCTGCGGGGGCCTGCTCGGGGTCAACGCCGGCAGCGCCGAGGAACCCCGCATGGTCGTGCTGAGGTACTCCCCCGACGGCGCACCGACCGGGCACCTCGGCCTCGTCGGCAAGGGCATCATGTACGACTCGGGCGGAATCAGCCTGAAGCCGAGCGACCCCATGCACCTGCTCATGAAGATGGACATGGGCGGCGCCGCAGCGGTCCTCGGCGCGTTCACCGCGCTCCGCGAGCTCGGCGCGACCGCGCGGGTCACGGGGTGGCTGATGTGCACCGACAACATGCCCTCGGGCTCCGCGTACAAGCTCGGCGACGTGCTCACGGCACGCGGAGGCACGACCGTCGAGGTGAAGAACACCGACGCCGAGGGTCGCCTCGTCATGATGGACGGCCTCGTGCTGGCGACCGAGGAGGGGGTCGACGCGATCGTCGACATCGCCACGCTCACGGGCGCCGCGCTGCGCGCGCTCGGCTCGCGCATGTCGGTGCTGCTCGGCACGAGCCAGCCGCTCATCGACCGCGTGCGCGACGCGTCGATCAGGGTCGACGAGACCGCGTGGCAGTTCCCGCTCGAGCGGAGGTACCGCAAGCAGCTCGACTCCGACGTGGCCGACATCTCGAACCTCGGCGGTACGGATGCCGGCGCGACGACCGCGGCCCTGTTCCTCGCCGAGTTCGTGGGCGACACCCCGTGGGCGCACCTCGACATCGCCGGCACCATGCAGTCCGACTCCGACGACGCGTGGCGTTCGAAGGGCGCGACGGGCTACGGCGCGCGCATCCTCGCCGAGTTGGCGCGGGACTTCACGCCCGTCGGCTGAGCCGGCTCAGGCCACGGCGTCGGCGTCGGCGTTGCCGTCGGCCCGATCGCGGGCGGCGCCGGCTCGGTCGGGCCGCGGAAGGGCCGCCTCGATGGCCGACACGATCGCCGGATCGTCGGGCTCGACGTTGGGGCGGAACCGGAGCACCTCGCCGTCGGGCAGCACGAGGAACTTCTCGAAGTTCCACAGCACCGGGCCCGCCATGCCGGCGGCATCGCGCGAGCGCTTCAGCGCCTCGAAGAGCGGCGCCGTCTTGCGGCCGTTGACGCGGACCCGGTCGAGGATCGGGAACGTGATGCCCCACGTGGTCGAGCAGTACTCGCTGATCGCGTCGTTCGACGACAGCTCCTGCAGGAACTGGTTGCTCGGGAAGCCGAGCACCGTGAAGCCGCGGTCGCCGTAGGTGCGCTGCAGCTGCTCGAGCGCCGCGTACTGCGGGGTCAGGCCGCAGCGCGAGGCGACGTTGACCACGAGCCGCACCTGCCCCGCCCAGTCGCCGAGCGTGCGGGTCTCACCGGACATCGTCTGGAACGGGATCTCGTCGAGCGTCGTCACGGCTCCACGCTAGCTGCGCCCGCTGGGTGCACGCTCGACGCTCACCGTGCGACGCGTGCGAGGAACACCGCCTCGGTTCGGCTCGACGCCCCGAGCTTGCGCAGGATCGCGGACACGTGCACGCTCGCGGTCTTGCCGCTGATGTAGAGCCGCTCGCCGATCTGGCGATTGCTCAGGCCCTCGGCGATGAGGTCGAGCACCTGACGCTCGCGGGCCGTGAGCTCGGCGACCGCGTCGGCCGGATCGTCGGCCCCCGCGACCCCGGCCGAGCCGCGTGAGACGTCACCGTGGGTCGCGCCGTCGAGCACGATCCCCGCCTGCATCGCGACGCGTGCGGTGCGCGTCTGCACGACGGTCACGCCGCCCGCGACCGAGCCGTCGAATGCGGCCTGGAGCGCGTCGCGCGCGCCCTGCCGGTCGCCGGCGGCGAGCAGCGCCTCGCCGAGTCGCAGCTGGGCGTACGGCAGCAGGTAGCCCGGGGCCGTGTCGGCGGAGGCTTCATCGACGGCGGCGCGCCACGAGGCATCCGTCGGCTGGAGCTCGGCGTCGACGAGCGCCGCCCACAGGCTGTGCGTCGGCCAGAACGCGAGGTCGTCGAGCACGCGCCGCAGCTCGGGCTCGGCCTCGAGGATCTCGTCGGCCTCGATCTCGGAGACCCGCGCCGGGTCGGCGCGGACGGCCGCGATCACGCGCGAGAGCGCCCAGAGCAGCGGCTCGGCGTAGCCGGCGAGCGGGAGCTCCTTCTCATGGAGGATCGTTCGCCCGTCGCGCCACGCCTGCGAGAGGTCGCCCATGGCGAGCCCGATCTCGACGGCGACCCGCCCGACGCCGAGACGGGTCTGCATCTCGATCGCCATGATCGGCGCCATCATGGCGCGGTGGGCGCGCAGCAGCTCGGCGGCCTGCTCGGCGTCGCCGCGCCAGACGAGACCCCACAGCTTCGCACGCAACAGGTAGGCGTGGAACGGGGCGGGAGGATCGAGGGAGAGGCCGCGTTCGATGATCGCGTCGGCGCGCTCCCATTCGCCGAGCGCGAACAGCGGGTCGACGGCGTTCGACGCGAGGATGACGCCCGAGCTGCGTTCGACGCCCTGGCGGCGAGCGCGGTCGAGGCCCTCCTCGGCCAGGCGCACGGCTTCGGGATAGTCGCCGACGAGGTTGCGCAGGTCGGAGGCGTTGACCCAGTACCGCAGCAGCGCGGCGCCGTCGCCCTCGGCGAGCTCGCGGGCCCGCTCGATGTCGACCAGCGCGCGATCGACCTCGCCGCGGGCGGCGCGACTCACGGCGGCGATGTTCATCGCGATGGACGCGTATCGCGGGAAGTCGATGCGCCTCGCGAGCTCGTAGGCCTCGTCGGCGATGCGGACGGCCTCGTCGAGGCGCGCCTCGATCATGAGCCGGCCGGCCAGCCCGGTGAGCACAGTGACGCGCAGGTCGTCGGAATCGTCGTCGGGCAGGGCGGCCAGCGCCTCCTCGAAGACGGGGATGGACCCAGCGCGCCCGACGCCGGCGAGGTAGAGGGCCTTGTCGCGCAGCAGGCGGGGGTACTGCGCGTCGTCGCGCGGGCACTCGGCGAGCGCGGCCTTCACGACCGCCAGGCTCCGCTCGCCCTCGCCGGCGTGCCGCAGGTACGACGCCGTGCGACCCATGAGCTCGATGCGGCTCATGTCGGCGATCTGCTCGGGATGGGCCACCGAATCCCACAGTTCGAGGGCGCGTTCGCCAAGCTGCGCCGCGGTGGCGTATGCGACGGCCGCGCGCGCCTCGCGCATGGCCTGGATGGTCGCCGGGAAGGCGCGCGCGGGATCGCGGGCCCCGATCCAGTGGTACGAGATCTCGGCGGCGAGGCGGCGCCCGCCCGCTGCGGCCTGCGCCTCGTAGGCCTCGGCGTACCGCGCATGGAACCGCGCCCGTTCGCCGGGCAGCAGGTCGGCGAGGATCGCCTCGCGCACGAGCGCGTGCCGGAACGCGTAGTCGTCGCCGTCGATCTCGATCACGCCGAACCGAACGCTCTCGCGCGCCGCCGCGTCGAGCTCGTCGTCGTCACCGCGGTGGACGGCGGCGAGCGTCGCGTGCGAGACCCGGACGCCGCCGGTGGAGAGCAGCCGCAGGAACTCCTGGGCGGAATCGGGCAGCCGTTCGTACCGGGCGAGCAGCAGGTCGCGGAGGGTGTCGGGCACGAAGCCCTCGTCGCGGCATCCGTCGATGCCGACCAGCTCTTCGACGAAGAACGGCACGCCGTCGCTGCGGAGGAACACCGTGTCGAGTATTCGCTCGCTGGGCGACTCGTCGGTGATGAGCGAGCGCACGAGGTCGCGCACCTCGCCCTGCGACAGGCGCGAGAGCTCGCGCCGGTCGACCCAGCGGTCGCGCTCGGCCTCGGTGAGGAAGCCGCGAAGCGGATGCCCCCGGGGCACGTCGTCGGTGCGGTACGTGAGCAGCATGAGTACCCGGCTCGCGCCGGGCGAGCGGAGCAGGAATCGGAGCAGCGCGAGGCTCGCGGCGTCGATCCAGTGCAGGTCTTCGATGACGAGCACGATGGGCTCGTCGCGAGAGAGGGTCTCGAGCAGCACGGCGACGGCCTCGTGCAGCTGCCCGCTGCCGGCACCCCCGGGGGTGATCACGATCTCGCCGGTGCTCCCACCGCCGGAGGCCGCGAGCTCGGGCAGCAGCGCGATGAGCGCCGCCCGCCCGGGACCGACCGCCTCGAGCGCACGCTCCGGCCCGACCTGCGCGACGAGCCCGCGGAGCGCCCCCTTGATCGGGGCGTAGGGAGCGGCGACGTCGCCGAGGTCGACGCACTGGCCCAGGACGAGCCGCACGTCGGGGCCGAGGCCGGCCGTGAACTCGCGCACCAGCCGGCTCTTGCCGATGCCGGCCTCGCCGCCGACGACGGCGGTCGCGGGCGAGCCCGCGCGCACGCCTTCGAGCAGGCCGTTCAGCCAGGCGAGTTCGGCGTCTCGGCCGATCATGGTGGGGCTCGACGGGGAGCTGGTCACCAGACCATGCTCCCACGCACCCACGACATCGGCGCCGGGCACGAGGTCCCGGCGCCGAGGTCCGATGCGTTCGTCGCTCACCGCGCGAACTGCGGCGCGTGGCGCACGCCGCGACGGCGCTGCGTGGCGAGCCGGAGGCGGGAGGCGAGGCCGGCGATCCGGCCCTCCGAGGCGCTTGCGCGCTCCGCCGAGGCCCGGTGCACGGCGAGCTCGTGCTCGGCGCGCTGCACGTCGGCGTCGAGGAGCCGCAGGGTGATGAAGCCGGCTGAGTGCTGCATGGTGTCCTCCTGGATCGGGGCGATGATCCGAGGTTGCTCCCTAAGGCATCTCCGGTTCATCGGGCGATGTGCGTATTTCGCGGTGCCGAGGCGGTGAGGGGACCTCAGGCGGGCGGGATCGATGCGGATGTCCGGGTCGTTCCCCGCCTCAGTGGGCGAGGGTCCGCGTGCGGTGGTAGCCGTCGCGACGGAACTGCACGAGCGCCGCGGTGACGGCCCAGCCGACGATGAGGCCGAGCACGAGCATGGTGGCGAACATTCCGCACCTCCTTTCGATCTTCTCTGCAGCGAGCGTGCCCGCTACGGCACAGGGGTGCCATCGGGCGATGTGCGTAGTCCGAGGCTGTCGGATGCCGCGGCGCGCGTCGTCAGCGCGATCACGGAATCCGGGACGGGCGTTCCCGCAGGGGTCAGCCCGGAGGCGACCGGGGCGCCCCAGCGCCGCTCGAGCGGCACGACGCCGGCCCACGAGGCGTGGTCCTCGCCGTCGTCGAGGTCTTCGGATGGTCCGCCCGAGCGCTGCTTCATGACGACGTCGTCGAGCGCGAGCCGCAGCACGCGCGTCGCGGCGACCTCCTTGCGGCGCGTGCCGCGCAGCTCGGCGGGCCGGCCCGGCATGAGCCGTTCGGAGAGCGCGAGGAGCGCGTCATCCGCCTCATCGAGCGGGACCGGCTCGAGCACGCCCTGGATCGTCGCGCTGCGGTAGTTCATCGAGCTGTCGAAGAGCGACCGCGCGTAGACGAGCCCGTCGAGGGCCGTGACCGAGAACGCGACCGGCAGTCGGGCGGATGCCGCGCGCAGGGCGAATCCCCCGCCGGTCGAGCCGTGCAGCAGCACGTGCCCGCCGACGCGGGCGTACCCCATGGGCACGACGACCGGGACGCCCTCGACGGCGACGGCGAGGTGCCCGACGAGCTCGGAGTCGAGGAGCTCGTGCAGCGCGACGCGGTCGGTGGTCTGCCGATCCGGCAGGCGGCGGATGCGTCGGGCGGGAGCGGCGGGCGCCTGGGTCGGCGTCGAGATCGAGGTCATGCTGCCAGTGTGCGCGGTCCGCTGGTATGGTGAGCAGACCAGTTCCGACTCGTTCCGGCAGTCCAGTCGGGAGGTCACGAGGAGATGCCGCATGGATGGTCCGCTGCTCGCCATCGACCGCGACGATGCCCGCCCGCTGGGCGCCCAGCTGGTCGAGGGCCTGCGCCGCGGGATCCTCGACGGCCGCCTGCGGGCCGGCGACCCCGTTCCGTCGACCCGGTCGCTCGCGACCGAGCTCGGCGTCGCGCGCAGCTCGGTCGTCGCCGCGTACGAGCAGCTCGCGGGCGAGGGCTACCTCGAGATGCGCCAGGGTGCGCCGACCCGCGTGGCGCCCCTCATGCGGGTCGAGGAGGGGACCCAGCCCGCCTCCCCGGACGCCCGGGGGCCCGGGCCTCGAGCGACTCGCGATCCCGGCGCTCGAGAGAACCCGCCCCGGCGTACCGACCCCGAGGAGCAGCTCGACCTCCGGCCGGGCCGGCCGTCGACGGCGCGGCTCGACGAGCGCGCCTGGCGTGCGGCATGGCGGCATGCGGCCCGCCTCGCGGTGCCCGGCGACACGGCGCCGCGCATGGGGGCGACCCGACTGCGAGCCGAGATCGCCGACCACCTCCGCCACGCGCGCGGCGTGACCTGCACGCCCGACGACGTGGTGGTGACGGCGGGTACGAGCGACGCGGTCGCGCTGCTCGCGTCGGCGCTGCGCATCCTGGTCGACGGCACGCCCCGAGTTGCCGTCGAGCACCCCGGGTACCCGTCGGCACGGCGGGTGCTCGAGCGGCGCGGTGCGCTCGTCACCGTTCCCGTGCCGGTGGACGAGGACGGCATCGACGCGACGGCGCTGCGCGCCATCCGGCCCGCCCCGCACGCGGTCATGGTGACGCCGAGCCACCAGTACCCGATGGGCGGCCGCCTCCCCGTCGCGGCGCGCCTCGAGTTGCTCGAGTGGGCCGCGGCATCCGGCGCGGTCGTCATCGAGGACGACTACGACAGCGAGTTCCGCCATGTCGGTGCGCCGCTGCCGGCGCTCGCGTCGCTCGACCGCGGGGGTCGGGCGGTGCTGGTCGGCAGCTTCTCGAAGGTGCTGACGCCGTGGCTCCGGCTGGGCTACCTCGTGCTGCCCGCCGATCCTGCGCTGCGGGCCGCGGTCGCGGCCGTGCGCGACGACGAGACGTGCCCCGTGCCCGGCATCGCCCAGGAGGCCGCCGCCGAGCTGCTCGCGACGGGCGCCGTGCGGCGGCACATCGCCGCGGCGCGACGCGACTACGCGCACCGCCGGAAGCTCGTGCTCGGGGAGCTCTCGGGCATCGCCGGCGCGCCGCTGTCGGGCCTCGACGGCGGCCTGCACGCGGTCGTCGGGCTGCCCTCGCACGAGGTCGCGGCGGCGGTGGCCGCGCGCCTCGCCGACGACGGCGTGCTCGTGTCGCCGCTGTCGGACTACTCGGCGGTACCCGGGGCCGGGCCGTCGGGCATCGTGCTCGGGTACGCGTCGCCGCCCGACGCGCGGCTCGTGGACGCGCTCGCGCGCGTGCGCACAGCCGTCCGTCGGGCGGTCTGACCGGGGTGGTCTCCGGATGGCTCGCCGGTCTGTACGTGCGGTCCGCGGGTCGATAGCCTGAGCGCGTCGCGGTCCCGTACGCCGCGACGAACGGGGGCGGGATGCGTCATCGGCGACCCGGAACGCCCGCGACCCTGCTCGCGGCCGGTCTGTTCGCGCTCTGCGGCGTGCTCACGCTGCTCGCCGGGTGCGCCCCGCCGCAGGTCGTCGAGGCCGCGCCCGTGACGGTCACCGCGACCGTCACCGCGACGGCGACCGTGACCGTCGCGCCCCCGCCGCCACCGGCCGACCCGGGCGCGCCGCCACCTCCCGACCCGGTGCCCAACGCGCCGGCCCCGGTCTACGAGTGGGGTCCCGCGATCGACGACGGTCCCCGCACGGGCGCGACCGGCACGCCCGAACTCGACGCGACCGGGGAGCCCGAGCGCTACGCGATCGTCGCGGGCGACAGCTTCTTCGACGTCGCGCAGCGCTTCAACCTGCCGCAGCAGCAGCTGCTGCGCATGAACCCGCAGATCTACGACTACGGGGAGACCGTCTACATCGGCCAGGTGCTGAATCTGGACTGGCAGAAGACGGGTGTCGGGTGAACGAGGTCGTGACCCTCGCGCCGTGGAGCCCGTGGCCGCTCGTGTTCCCGGCGATCGTCGTGCTCGCGGGCGCGGCCGTGTCGATCATCGGAACGCGTCGGCGCAACAAGCCGCTGCGCGAGAGCGGCTATGTCGCGATCGTGCTCGGCGCGCTGGCGGCGGGAGCCATGACGTACTCGATGTCCGGGATCTGGGACGTGGAGCAGCGCACCGCTGCGCTGATCGCGCTCGGCTACGAGTCGCCGACGTTCAGTGCGAGCACGAGCCTCGCGGCCGGCGAGGCCGCACCGATCGCGTTCCAGGCGATCCGCGACGGCGAGCGCGTCCGGGGCGTCCTCATCGCGATGGGCGGCGACCAGTGGGAGGTGCGCGAGATCGCCGAGGAGGACGCCGAGGAGTGACACGGCGTAGCGTGGAGCCCGTGCTGACTCCTCCGGTGACCGAGAAGCGACCGACCGAACGCACCCACCACGGCGACGTGGTGATCGACCACTACGAGTGGTTGCGAGACAAGGACGACCCCGCGGTCATCGCCCACCTCGAGCTGGAGAACGCCTACACGAAGGCGAAGACCAAGCACCTGTCGCTGCTGCAGGAGCAGGTGTTCGAGGAGATCAAGCGCCGCACCAAGGAGAGCGACCTCAGCGTCCCGACGCGCGAGGGCGACTGGTGGTACTACTCGCGCACGGTCGAGGGGCTGCAGTACGGCATCCACTGTCGCGTCGCGGCGCGCGGCGCCGGCGACTGGGAGCCGCCCGCCATCCCCGAGGACGGCTCGCCGCTGCCCGGCGAGCAGGTGCTGCTCGACGACAACGTCGAGGCCGAGGGCCACGAGTTCTTCTCGCTCGGCAGCTTCGACGTGACCGCCGACGGCTCGACCATGCTCTACGCCGTCGACGTCGAGGGCGACGAGCGGTACACGATCCGGCTCCGCGCGCTCGACGGCTCGGGGCGCGAGTACGACGACGAGATCCCCGGCACCGCCGCGGGCGCCGTGTTCGAGCCATCCGGCCGGTACCTCTTCTACGCGACGGTCGACGACGCCTGGCGGCCCGACACCATCTGGCGGCACGAGGTCGGCACGCCGGCCGCCGCCGACGTGCGGGTGTTCCACGAGCCCGACGAGCGGTTCTGGCTCGGCGTCGGGCTCATGCGCAGCCGCCGGTACCTCGTGCTCGAGGCCGGCTCGCACGTGACGAGCGAGTCGTGGCTGCTCGACGCCGCCGACCCGACCGGCGAGTTCCGCGTCGTCTGGCCCCGGCGCGACGGCGTCGAGTACGACGTCGAGCACGTCGTCGCGGGCGGGCGCGACCGGCTGCTCATCGTCCACAACGAGGGCGAGGCCGTGAACTTCGAGCTCGTGAGCGTCGCCGCCGACGACCCGCAGGGGCCGAGGCGGATGCTGCTCCCCCACGATCCGCGCATGCGCATCGAGGCGGCGCACGCGTTCCGCGACTTCGTGGCCCTCGAGTACCGCCGCGACGGGCTGCCGCGCGTCGCGATCGCGAAGGTGCCCGCGAACGGCCTTCCCGCCGACGCGACGCCCGACGACACCCTGCACGAGCTCACGTTCGACGAGGCGCTGTTCTCCGCCGGCGTCGGCGCGAACCCCGACTGGGAGCAGCCGTCGCTGCGCATCGGCTACGGCAGCTTCGTCACGCCGTCGACCGTGATCGACGTGCACGTGGCATCCGGCCGCCGCGACGTCCGGAAGCAGCAGCCCGTGCTCGGCGACTACCATCCCGAGCGGTACGCGCAGCACCGCGAATGGGCGACGGCGCCCGACGGCACGAAGGTGCCGATCTCGCTCGTGTACCGCCCCGACCTGGTCACGCTCGGCGACCCGGCGCCGACACTGCTCTACGGCTACGGCTCGTACGAGCACGCGATCGACCCCGGCTTCGGCATCCCTCGCCTGTCGCTGCTCGACCGCGGCATGGTGTTCGCGGTCGCGCACGTGCGCGGCGGCGGCGAGATGGGCCGGCTCTGGTACGAGCACGGCAAGAAGCTGCACAAGAAGCACACGTTCACCGACTTCATCGCGGCGGCCGAGCACCTCATCGACCGCGACATCACGACGCCCGACCACCTCGTCGCGCAGGGCGGCTCGGCCGGCGGACTGCTCATGGGCGCGGTCGCCAACCTCGCACCGCGCCTGTTCGCCGGCATCGTGGCCGAGGTGCCGTTCGTCGACCCGCTCACGTCGATCCTCGACCCGTCGCTGCCGCTCACCGTGATCGAGTGGGACGAGTGGGGCAACCCGCTCGACGACCCCGAGGTGTACGCGTACATGAAGTCGTACGCGCCGTATGAGAACGTGCACCCCGTGCAGTACCCGCGGATCCTGGCCATCACCTCCCTCAACGACACGCGCGTGCTCTACGTCGAGCCCGCGAAGTGGGTGGCGCGGCTGCGCGAGGTCGGGGCCGATCCGCTGCTCAAGGTCGAGATGGCGGCGGGTCACGGCGGCGTCTCCGGACGGTACGCGGCGTGGCGCGAGCGCGCGTTCGCCAACGCCTGGATCATCGATGCCGCGGGCGCGCACCCGAGCGGCGAGTAGCGGGCGCCTCCCACCTCCCCCCTGCCTCCGCGCAATCTGCGGATCACAGGAGAATCGGCGATCCACAGGTCGCAATCCCGGCGCACGGCAGGCGAATCGCCGATTCTCCTGTGAATGCGGGCGGTGTTGGGGTGCGTGGGCGGGGCGGATGGCGGGAAGTGGACGAATCGTGCCCTGATCGGGGCTCGCCGGATGTCGGTGGCGATCGGCAGACTGGCCCCCATGTCGTTCATCGCCGAACTGAGTGAGCGGATGCCGCAGCGCGTGCACGCGCCCGGCACCCCCGAGTACGAGGCGGGCGCCGCGGTCTTCGGCGCCACGGGCACGCCCGATGCCGTCGTCCGTCCCGCCTCCGCCGCCGAGGTCGCCGTGGCGGTCCGCGCCGCGGTCGACGCCGGCGTCCCCATCACGGTCCGCGCCGGCGGCCACGGCTCCGACCCGGCGACGGGCGGGCTCGTCATCGACCTGTCCGGCCTCGCCGACGTCGAGCTCGCGGGCAGCGACGGTCTCGTGCACGTCGGCGCGGGCGCCCACTGGGGCGACGTCGCGGCGGCCCTCGCCCCGCACGGGCTCGGCATCACGTCGGGCGACACGCTCGACGTCGGGGTGGGCGGGCTGGCCCTGGGCGGCGGCATCGGCTGGCTCGCGCGCACGCACGGGCTCACGATCGACATCCTCCGCGAGGTCGAGCTCGTGACCGCTTCGGGCGACGTGCTCACCGTGAACGCCGCGTCGCACCCAGAACTGTTCTGGGCGCTCCGCGGCGGCGGCGGCAACTTCGGCGTGGCCACCCGTTTCACGTTCCAGGCTGCACCAGTCGGCGGGCTCGTCGGCGGGCACGTGCGCTTCGACCAGTCCGACGTGCGGGCCGTGCTCGGCGCCTGGCGCGATGTGCTGCGCGACGCGCCCGACGAGTTCAACGGCACCCTGCTCGTGATGCCGCCGCTCATGCCCGAGATCCCGGCGGGGCCCCAGCTCGCCGTCGCGCTCCTCGGCACCGAGGAGGAACTGCGCCGCATGCTCGAGCCGATGCTCTCGCTGCCCTCGGTCGCCGAGGTGTCGCTCGCTCCCGTCGCCTACGGCGACCTGCTCGAGGCGGCGCCGCCGGGCAAGCCGCCGTTCCGGTTCGTCGGCGGCAACGGCTTCGCGCCCGACCTCTCCGACGCGGCGCTCGACGCGTTCGCGCGTGCGGTCGACCGCGACGTGCCGACCATGCTGCTCATCCGCGGACTCGGCGGTGCGTTCTCGCGGGTCCCGGCCCAGGCCACGGCGATCGCGCAACGGGACGGCCAGGCCCTCGTGGCCGTCAACGGCATCCTCCCCGGCGATGCGACCGACGACCAGGTCGCCTCCGCGCGCGTCGCCGTCGACGACGCGCTGGCGTTCACGACCGGCATGTACTCCAACTTCACGCCCGAGTTCGGCGACGAGCTGATCGGCCAGATCTACCCGCCGACCACGCTCGAGCGCCTGCGGGCGGTCAAGCGCGAGGTCGACCCAGGCGACGTGTTCCGCGCGAGCCACCACATCGCGCCCTAGCCCGTCGGGGCGGCGTCACCCGGTGGTCGCGCGGGGCGGCTCGTGCGCGTGCTCGTGGCTGCGGCGCGCCCGCAGCCGCTTGTCGAGCGCGTCGACGGCGAGCAGCGTCGGGAACGACGCGATCGCGACGATCCACCCGGCCGCCGGCGGGTTCGCCTGCCCGAGGATCTCGGCGATCGGCGGCACCCACAGCATCACGAGCGAGAACGCGGTGCCGACGAGCACGGCACCGACGAGCAGGCGGTTGCCGAACCATCCGAGCGCCCCGGGCCACTTCGACGACGACCGGCACGCGAAGGCATTGGCGGCCTGGGCGATCACGACGGTCATGTACGCGGCGCCCGACGCGGCGAGCAGTTCGTCGCCGGTCGGGAACGGCCCGCCCGGACGCCAGCCCGCCGCCATCATCGACACGACGAACGCGAGCAGGCTGAGCGCCGCCTCGAGCGGGCCGAGCACGCCGAACGCGCGGCGGAGCACCGTGGCGTTCATCAGGTTGCCGCTCACCGGCGGTCCCCTGAGCAGGTGCTTCGCGGGCGGCTCCGCCCCGAGCGCGACGGCCGAGAGCGTGTCGGTGCCGAGGTCGAGCGCGATGATCTGGAGCACCCCGAGCGCCAGCGGGAACTGGCCGCCCGAGAGCGCCCACACGACGAACGGCGTGAGCTCCGCGACGTTGTCGGTGAGGTGGTAGGTCAGGAACCGGCGGATGTTGACGTATGCCGCGCGTCCCTGCTCGATGCCCGCCACGATGCTCGAGAACGCGTCGTCGAGCAGCACCAGGTCGGCGGCCTCGCGCGCCACGTCGGTGCCCGATCGGCCCATGGCGACGCCGATGTCGGCCTCGTGCAGCGCCGGCGCGTCGTTCACGCCGTCCCCCGTCATGGCGACCACGTGCCCGCGGGCCCGGAGGGCGCGCGCGATCCGCAGCTTGTCCTCCGGTGAGACGCGTGCGACGACGACGCCGTCGCGGTCGAGGACCGCGCCGAGGTGCTGGTCGTCGGCCGGGAGCTCGGCCCCGACGAGCACCGGCGAGTCCGCGAACCGCAGTCCGACCTCGTCGGCGATGGCCCGCGCGGTCGCCGGGTGGTCGCCCGTGATCATGCCCACGCGCACACCGGCGTCGCGGCACGCCCGGAGCGCCTCGACCACGTCGTCGCGCGGCGGGTCCTCGAGGGCGACGAGCCCGAGCAGCCGCAGGCCCTCGCCGCACTCCTCGAGCGTGCGCGGTGTGCGGCCGGCGCGCGGCGCGACCGCGATCGCGAGGAGCCGCAGTCCCCGCTCGGTGAGCGCGTCGACCGTGGCATGAGCGTCGCCGTCGCCGTCGTCGCACAACGGGAGCACCGTGTCGGGGGCGCCCTTGACGATCACCTCGTCGGAGCGCACGACCGCCATGCGGCGCAGCCGCGGATCGAAGGGGAACCGGTGTTCGGGCGCGGCCGTCCGGCGGTCCGCGTCGGTGTCGACGCCGAGGCGCCGTGCGAGCACGTCGAGTGCGGCCTCCATCGGGTCGCCGTGCGCCTGCCACGATCCGTCGACGTGCGCGGCGTACCCGGTCGAGCAGCGCTCTCCGGCGAGCGCGAGCTCGCGGACCGCCGCCTCCGCCGCGGGCGTCGACCAGGTGAGCCCGGCCTCGGGGCCGTAGCCCGCGCCGTCGACCTCGAGCGATCCGGCCGGCGTCCACGCGCGCACCACCGTCATCTGGTTGCGCGTGAGGGTGCCGGTCTTGTCGGTGCAGATGAACGTCGTGGAGCCGAGGGTCTCGACCGCCTCGAGGTTCCGCACGAGGATGTTGCGCCGCGCCATCCGCTCGGACCCCCACGCGAGCGAGAGCGTCACGGTCGGCAGCAATCCCTCGGGCACGAGCGCGACCGTCACGCCGATCGCGAACACGAAGGCGGCCTGGATCGGGTTGCCCACGATGAGCGAGATGACGAGGAACAGCAGGCCCATGCCGATCGCGATCGTCGCGGTCAGCCGGACGACGCCGCGGAGCCCGCGAGTGAGCGGCGTGTCGGGCTTCTCCGGGGTGGCCGTGAGCTTCGCGATGCCGGCGAGGCGGGTGTCCCGTCCGATCGCCGTCACGCGGGCGCGGGCCTCGCCCTCGACGACGAACGTGCCGGCGAACAGCGACTCGCCCGCGCCGACCGCGGCCGCGACGCTTTCCCCCGTGAGCATCGAGGTGTCCACGAGCAGGCCTGTCTGGCCGAGCACCGTCGCATCGGCTGGGACCCGGTCGCCGCTCTCGAGCAGCAGCAGGTCGTCGACCACCACGTCGGCGGCCTCGACCACCTGGCGGCGACCGTCGCGCCGCACCGTGACGCGCGTCGGCAGCATGTCGCGCAGCCGTTCGGCCGCGCGGTCGGCACGCGCCTGCTGGGCTGCCGCGAAGATCGCGTTCAGCACGATGACGCCGACGACGGCGATGCTGAGCTCCGGGAGGTCCGCCAGCAGCGCGAGCCCGGCCGCGCCCCAGAGCAGCAAGGCGAAGAAATGGGTGAGCTCGGCGAGGAGCCTCCGGATCGGCGAGGGCCGCTTCGCGGCCGGCAGCGTGTTCGGACCCGCCCGGGCGCGCCGCTCCGCCGCCTCGGCGGAGCTCAGCCCGGGAGCCTCGACCACCGTCATCGCCACCCCTTCGAACCCGCCCAGCGTACGGACGGGGCGCCGAGCGGGCGTGGGACGTCGGTCCCGTGGGACGGCGCGGGGTCGCTCAGGCGGCGGGCGGGTCCTCGTGCAGGTCGACGTCGGCGGGCACGAACGTCCAGCGGGTGAAGCGCACCTCGAGGCCGGAGCGCATGGGGGCGCAGACCATCGGCCCGGCGGTCGCGGCATCCGCGTCGAACGGCGCGACCCGGATGGTGCGCCACTCCCCTTCGCCGGCGCGCGCCCGCACGGTGACCGCGTCGCCGTCGACGCCCGACCGGCTCGCGCGCACGGTGACCACCTGTCCGGCCCACTCGGGGACCGGCGCGAGCGACCAGTCGGAGACGCGGTTCGTCACCACGGCGCCCACGTGCGGCACCCCGTCGTTCATCTCGATGCCCGCCTTGACCCACACCTCGTCGCCGACGTGCAGCATCAGTCCCGCCTGGTCGTACAGGCCGGTGAGGGTCGACGTGTCGAACGCCACCTCGACCGCGGCGTCCGTCGGCCAGGGCGCGAGGAGCGCATGCCCGTCGTCGTGCACGAACCCGTAGTGGGTGGTGCGCCAGAAGTCGCTGCCTTCTGCGGCCTCGACGACGATGCCCTCCTCGTCGGCGCGCACCGCGACGGGGTCGCGGCTCCAGCGGCCGGCGTCCCATGGGGCGGCGCGTACCGCGTCGGCGGGTCCGGGCGAGGTCGCGGGGGCGTCGTCGGTCATGCGATCACGGTAGTCCGTTCGCGGGACGCGCTCACCTTGACGGCCGGAGACGACAGGGGCAGCATGAGCCATGACCCGATCGATCGACGGAGGCGGCGCCTCGTCGGGCGAGGGGTCGCGATGTTCCGAATTCCAGGGCTCGTGGCGATGGCAGTCATGCTGTCGACGGCATTCGCGACACCCGCCGACGCACTGGCGGCGCCGGCGCCCGTGGTTGAGACAGTTTCCGGTGACGTCGGCGGTCTCGTGGCCGACGGCGTCGCACAATGGCGCGCCATCCCCTACGCAGCGCCGCCGGTCGGCGACCTGAGGTGGCGTCCGCCCGCACCGCCGGAACCATGGAGCGGCGTCCGAATCGCGCCGGAGTTCTCTGCTCAGTGCATCCAGCTCGGACTCGATGCACCCGTCGAGGGCAGCGAGGATTGCCTTTACCTCAACGTGTTCGCGCCGGTCGGGACCGTTCCATCCGCCGAACTTCCAGTCATGGTGCATCTGCACGGCGGCGGCAACTTTTTCGGCCGCGCGCATCGCGATGCGTCCGTCTTCGTCGAGCGGGGAGCGATCGTCGTCACCGTGGGCTACCGTCTCGGCGTGTTCGGATTCGTCGGTCATCCGGACCTGACGGTCGAGGGCGACGGTTCGTCGGGCGAGTACGGGGTGCTCGACCAACTCGCGGCGCTCGAGTGGGTTCGCGACAACATCGCATCGTTCGGCGGTGATCCGGCGAATGTCACGCTCTTCGGTGTATCCGCCGGCTCGTTCGACGCAGTGGCGATTGCAGCATCACCTCTGGGCGAGGGCCTCTTCACACGACTCGCTGCGCAGACGGAAGCGCTGAACCCCGCGAGCGGTCGTTACACGATCTCCGACGGCGAGATCCTCGGAGTCGCCGTGGCGGAGGCTGTCGGCTGTAGAGAGGCGAATGCGATCCTCGAATGCCTGCGTGGACGCCCTGCGGCAGATCTCGTGCTCGCCGCTGGCTTCAACGACGTGTCCCCGTGGACCGGCGGTCGGGTGCTGCCGACTCCGCCACTCGAGGCGATCGCCGCGGACCCGACGCCATTCCCGATGCTGGTCGGGTCGAACCGCGAGGAGGCGTCGTTCTGGTTCATAGAGGACCTGATCGCCGGGAGCTATCCGGCTCAGGCGCGGCCGCAGGACATCCACAACCTCGTGGGTGGCCCGAATGCCGTCCGGGCCGCCAGGTTGTATCCCGTCGATGCCTACGAAGCGCCCGTCTGGGCGACGATCGCTCTCGCCTCTGACGGCGCGTACACGTGCCCGATCCGACGGCTCGCGCGTGCGGGCGGCGAACAGGTGTACCGCTACCTCTACACGCACGTGTACGAGAACGATCCCTTCTTGGCCGGGTTGAGAGCCGGGCACGCCCTTGACGACCCGATCCTTTGGGGCGATCCAGATCTCATCGGCGGATACGAGTTCAGCGCGGCAGAGCAGACGCTCTCGGACCGTATGGCGGACTACTGGACCAACTTCGCCCGAACCGGCGACCCGAACGGTGCCACCGTGCCCGAGTGGCCGGCCTACACGACAGACGGGGGGTCGATCGCGGTGCTCGACGAGCCAGGCGGCCTCATCGAGGGGTATCACGAGGGGCATTGCGACTTCTTCGATGAGAACGTCCCAGCGCTGTATGCGCCGACCCCGGTCTCCACACCGGCCGTCGAGCGGGGTTGGGGCGAGCTGTTCACAACGTGGTAGCGCGGAGGCGAACCGCTAACTGATGGGCGTCGTGCCGGCACCCTTGGCGGCCGGCCTGTCGCGCTCCATCCTCATGGCGGCGAGCCGCCGCTCCCGCATCGCGAGCCACAGGGGGAACGTGAACGCGAAGGCCGTGAACGCCGAGCCGAGGATGTACAGCCAGGCGAACCGCATGCGCAGCCGGCGCGACTCGACGGCGATGAGGATGCTGCCCGCGACCGCCACGACGAGCAGGTCGGTCGTGATCGACGAGACCGCCGGGCCGCTCGAGGTCAGGTCGCCGATGAAGTCGTTGCGCTCCGCGATCGCGACGACGTTCCACGTCCACGTGCCGACGAGGCCCGCGACGGCGAGCACGAGGTAGACGACGGCGAGCGGGGTCCAGTTGCGGGTCATGCGCACAGTGTGGCGGATGCCGCCCGCGGCACGCGGGATCGACTCAGTACTCGGGGATCGAGACTCAGTACTCGGGGATCGACTCGACCGCGCGCTGGGCCTCGAGCCTCGCGAGATCGCGGAGCAGGTCGTCGGCGACGACCTCCATGCGCTCGGCACGGTGGTCGGCGTAGTCGGGCTCTTCGTCGAAGCGCGGCCAGCGGCGGTCGAGCTCCTGCTCGATCGCGGCACCGAGTTCCTCCCACGCGTCGTCGCGCGCACGTGCGACGAGCTCGGTGATGTAGGTCTCGTCGGATCGGCGGGTCCAGAGTTCCTTCGCGACGGCCGCGTGCACCTTCTCGCGGCGTCGGAGGTTCAGCAGGTCGTCGCGGTGGTAGTCGTGCTGGTGCTGCGACCGGCCGTCGCGCTGGGCCGCGGTCTCCCGTTCGGCGGCGATGTGCTCGGCGCCCTCGTCGGCCTCCTGCACGAGCTCGTAGAGGACCGCGCGCGCCATCCCGGCGGCGCGCTCGTCGGAGTACGGCTCGTCGCCGCGCAGCGCGCCGACGATGAGGCGGTTCTTCAGCGCCATCCGCCCGGCCGATTCGGCCATGAGCAGGCCCTCCTCGAGCATCTCGTCGAAGCTGGGCGTCTTGACCTCGGGCAGCTTAGTGCGGTCGAACGGCGTCATCGCCACGCGACGCTCTCGCCGCCACGGCAGCCGCAGCCAGCCCATACCCACCTCCTCGCGTCGCTCCCTTCGAGGGTACCGAGGACGGGTGAACGGATGCCGCGAGCGAGCGGCCGCTCAGCCCGCATCGGGGTCGAACCCCGGCGTCCGGCCGTCACGTCCGACGTACTTGACCACGAGGCTGCAGTCCTTGTCGCCGTAGCCCTCGTCGATGAGCCGCGTGAAGCGCTCCATCGCGAGCCGGCCAGCGGCGAGGTCGAGGCCGGCGGCCTCGCCCGCGGCGAGCGCGTACGACAGGTCCTTCTCGGCGAGGCGCGTCGTGAAGGTCGCGTCGAAGTTGCGGTTCGCCGGGCTGGTCTCGACGACGCCGGGCACCGGGTACCACGTGCGCAACGGCCACGAGTCACCCGACGACACGGTCGCGATGTCGTGGAACACGGTCGGGTCGAGGCCGAGCGACTCGGCGAGGCGCGCGCCCTCCGACGAGGCCTGGAGCGTGATGAAGAGCATCAGGTTGTTGGCCAGCTTCGCCGCGATGCCCGAGGTCGGCCCGCCGACCACGAACGCGTGGCCCGCCATGGGCTGCACGAGCGCCGCCGCCTCCGAGGTCGCCTCCTCGTCGCCGCCCAGCATGAACGTCAGCGTGCCGGCGTGCGCACCGGCGATGCCGCCCGAGACAGGCGCATCGACGAAGCGGATGCCGCGGGCCTCCGCCGCCTCATGGCAGGCGCGCGACGTCTCGACGTCGACGGTCGACGTGTCGAGCACCAGCGTTCCTCGGCGCACGATGTCGAACACCCCGGGGTGCTCCGCGTCGCCGATGAGCACTTGGCGAGAGTGCTCGGATCGCGGGAGGGAGGTGAACACGGCGTCCGCGTCGCGCGCGGCCGCCGCGGCGTCCTCGACCGTGCGGATGCCGCCGGCCGCCGCCTGCTCGATCGAGCGCGCGTCGACGTCGAACCCGGCCACGTCGTGCCCGGCCGCGAACAGGTGCGCGGCCATCGGCCCGCCCATGTGCCCGAGCCCGATCCACCCGATGACGGCCATGGCGTCCTCCTCGACGTCGCGTCGCGCGGCCCGTCGCCGTGCTGCTCCCACGCTACGACGCGCGGGACGCGCACGCACCGGTCGCGCCCGGGGTCGCGCGCCGGAGGGCGGCTCGTCGGGCGCACGAACGTGCCCCCGGCGAAATCGAGACGTCACGGATGGCGCGTCGCACCGTGCATCCGCGACCGTTCGACGATACGCGGTCCGCGACTCGCCCCGGAGCCGGTTGCATCGCCGGGCCTGCTGTGGTCGGCTGTGATCAGGGGTGCGCGCATGACGAAGCCATTCGGATGCCTGACCGACGACGAGGTGCAGCACGCGGGGCGCGTCGAGTTGCGCCGGGTCGTGGTGACCGACGACGTGGAGTCCTGGGACCTGCTGCTCTACCCGGCGGGCGGGATCGAGCCGATCGCAGTCGACGCGTTCAGCCTCGACGAGTTGTCGCGCACGAATCCGCCGTCGTCGCGCGACCTCGCCGACGGCGTCGCGAAGGTGGTGCTCGGATGCCACGGGCTCAAGCGCACCGAGCCATGGGCCATGTCGCGCGACGCGACGAGCTGGTCGGCTCGGGTGGCCATCGTGCCGGTCGCGGCCTCGGGCGAGCCGGCCGAGCCGGCCGAACCGGCGGACCCGGCGGCAGCCGGCAGCTGACCGCCGCGTCACCGGTGCCCGGCATCGGAGCGCGGAGCCGCAGCGCGAACCCGGGCACGTTCCTCTCCCACGAATCGGTACCGAAGTACCGAAGTACCGAAGTACCGAAGTACCCGCCTTCGTGAGCGGCGAACGTGTTCGCCGAGGCGTAAGCCACAGCGCCGGTCAGACGTCAGCCGTCGGGCGTCAACCGTCAGGCGTCAGCCGTCAGCCCGAGAGCTGTTCCCTGAACGGGACCGGCACGGCACCGGGCCGACGGGCGCGCGCGGCGCTCCCCGCCGCCACGCTCGCCTCGGCCGCGACGAAGCCGTCGGGTCGCACGAGGTAGAGTCGGTCCGAGCGCAGGCGCCCGTTCGCGTCGGGTGGGAACACGTGGTGCTCGATGCCGAGCGCCGACGCGACGCCGCCCGCCAACTCCGCGGGGGCGCCGTACCCGTGCACCTGCCAGCGCATCGAGCGCAGTGAGTCGAAGTTCGACGGGTCGCCACCGGCATAGGGCAGGCGCTTGCCCACGATGTCGTCGCGCGCCTGCGAGCGCGAGGGGGCGGTCGGAGACATCCGGTACCTGATGCGCGTCTGCGACAGGAAGCCGAAGAGCCGCGGCCCGCCGATGAGGCGGGGCAGCAGCCGGATCGCGACCGGGCCCATCGCCGGGATCGCGCGGCCGCGGATGAACCGGGTCAGCGCGGTGTCGGACGTGACGAGTCCGAACAGCCGGTCGGTGGTGGCGACGAGCTTGCGCGCGACGGGCAGACGCTCGGCCTCGTAGCGATCGAGCCGCCGCTCCGGCATGCCGCCCACGAGCACGTCGGCGAGCGCGCAGGCGAGGTCGTGCGCATCCTGCAGGCCCGTGTTCATGCCCTGCCCGCCGACGGGCGAGTGGATGTGCGCGGCGTCGCCGACGAGGAAGCACCGCCCGTCGCGGAATCGCGCCGCGACCCGGTGGTGCAGGCGGTAGGTCGCGAACCAGGTCGACGAGCGGTAGCCCACCGTGAATCCCCGGGCGATGCGCGAGCGCACGAGCTCCTCGGGCAGCTCACCGCCCGCCGCGAGATCGGCGTCGCGCACGACGCCGAGGATGCGGGCATGCCCGGGTTCGCCCATCGGGAACGACAGCAGCAGGTCGTCGGGCGCCATGCGGATGTTCACGCGCCCCTCGACGAGGCCGGTCGCGCCGATCGCGTCGGCGACGAAGAACGTGTGCTGGTTCGTGACGCCCTCGAACGGGATGCCCCGCAGCTCGCGAACCGCCGAATGCGCGCCGTCGGCGCCGATCACCCAGCGCGCCTCGACGGCCGCGGGGCCGTCGGGCCCCTCGAACCGCGCGACGACGGAGTTCGTGCCGGGCTCGAGCGCCACGAGCCGGTGCCCCCACCGCACCTCCCGCCCGCGCGCGGCGAGCGCGTCGACCAGGAGCCGCTCGTTGCGGCTCTGCTCGAGCACCGTGATGTCGGGGAACGGCGTCGTGGCGGCGCCGAACTGCCGGAACGGGATCTCGCCGAGCACCCGATGCCGGAAGCACAGCACCGCGCCGAGCGCGGCACCGCGCTCGGCGAGCACCCGGTCGACGAGGCCGAGCTGGTCGTAGAGCTCCATCGAGCGCGCCTGCACGACCAGCGCCCGCGACTCGCGGGTCGGGCCGTCCTTGCCGTCGGCGATGATCGCGTCGACCCCGAGCTTCGCGAGCACGTTCGCGGCCAACAGGCCGCTCGGCCCCGCGCCGACGATCAGCACGTCGGTGCGGGCGGGAAGGGTCGGCGGCGTACCGGATGGGTCGGGCATGTCCCCAGCCTGTCACCGCCGTGATCGCCGACGGAAGGGACGGATGACGGAATGCGACGTGGTTCTCAGGTGGAACTGCCATGCTGGTCCGATTCCAAGATGCGGGCACCCCGGCGCCTTCCCCCGAAGCCCGCTCCCCGCCACGAGGAGTTCCGTGCATCATTCCGTCATCGTCCCCGGTATCGGCGGGTCGGGCCCAGCTCACTGGCAGTCGCGCTGGGAGGTCGGCCTGCGCGACGCACGCCGAATCGCGCCCGCCTCGTGGGATGAGCCCGACCTCGACGACTGGATCGCCGCGATCGACCGCGCCGTCGGCCACGCCGACCCCGTGCCCGTGCTGGTCGCGCACAGCCTCGGCTGTCTCGCCGTGGCGCATTGGGCGCAGCGAACGGATGCCGCATCGGCGCGCGTCGCGGGCGCCTTCCTCGTCGCACCGCCCGATCCGTCGGGCCCCGAGTTCCCGGGTGCGGCGGCGGCGTTCACGGCCCCGACCTCGCGCCTGCCGATCGCCTCGCTGGTGTTGGCGTCGTCGGACGATCCGTACTGCTCGCCCGACCGCGCCGAGGTGATCGCCGACGCGTGGGGCTCCCCGCTGCACGCGCTCGGCGCCCGCGGGCACGTCAATGTCGCGAGCGGATACGGCGAGTGGCCCGAGGGGCTGCAGCTGCTCGAGGACTTCGTCGCTACGGCCCGAGCCGGAGTTCGCCGGGCCGGCTGACCCGGCGCCAGTCCGAGAAGCCCGGCGTGCCGGGCCTTCCCGGCGCCCCTTCGACGGCCCCGGCACGCACCATCCGGTCGGCCTCGACGAGCGCCGGCATCGACATACCGGTGAGCGCCGCGACATCGGCGACCCGCACCTGGAACGTGCGGAACGGCCCCAGGTCGGGCACCGCCATCGCGCCCGCGGCGAGTCGCGCTCGCTCGCGCTCGTCGAGCGCGGCGCGCGCCGCCTCGGAGAGGTCGAGCACGGGCGACTGGTCGAGCACGAACCCGGCCGTCGCGAGTTCGTCGCCCGACCGCCACGCGACGACCTTCACGAACCGCAGCGGCACCCGGATGCCGCGATAGGGCGGATCGTCGGGGTCGAGCACCGGCGCGGTGAACACGCTCAGTCGCTGCGCGTGCACGCGCGCGTACTCGAGCACGTGGTCTTCCAGCCCGTTCCAGAGCTCGAGCGACTGGTTGAACACGCCCTGCTGCGGTGCGGCGTTCGTGTAGCGGAACGTGTCGGCGTTGGCGCGCTCGGCGACCTCGGGCGGGCCCCACACCGGGTCGCGCCGACGCACGAGATGCCCCCGGTCGAGGTCGTTGCGCGCGTACACCTCGGGCCCGGCCTGCCAGTGCTCGGGGATGCGCGCGTCGAACCGCCAGTCGTCGCCGCGCTCGACCTCGACGAGGGCCGCGCCGTCGACGTTCACTCCGGTCATGCGAGCCAACCGACGCCGCGTGTCGAGCAGGACCGTGAAGTGCAGGTAGTCGAGGGCGACGGATGCCTCGGCATCGGCCTCGGGAACCACCGGCATCGCCGCGTCGAAACCCAGGAAGCGCGCGTCGAAGCCCATGCGTCCAGCACACCATGCGCCCCCGACACGCAGGTGCGATGATCGTGGCGAGTCACTCCGCGGATCGGAGGAGCGGAATGGTCGAGCCCGCAACGGCCGTGCGCGCGCCGGCGACGACGGCGTGGGCGGCCGTCTCCGGCGTGATCGCCGCCGGAGCGTTCCTCGCCGCGGCCGAACTCGCCGCGATGTTCGTCGCGCGCGACGCGAGCCCCGTCCTGGCGGTCGGCGCGTTCGTGATCGACATCGTGCCGCAACCGGTCAAGGAGTTCGCCATCGCCGCGTTCGGCACGGCCGACAAGGTCGTGCTGCTCGGCGCGCTCGGCCTCGCGGTCGTCGTCGCGAGCGCGATCGCGGGCGTGCTCGAGCTCCGGCGCCCGCCGTGGGGGGCCGTACTGCTCGCGGTCGCCGGTGCGCTCTCGCTGGCCGCGATCGCGACACGGGCCGGCGCGGGGATGCTCTCGTGGGTCCCGCCCGTGGCCGGCACGGCGGCGGGCATCCTGGTGTTGCGGCTGCTCGTGCACCGGCTGCGCGCGAGCGTCGGCCGCGAGACCACGCCGGCGGAGGCCGCGCCGGCCGGCGGCGTCGACCGGCGCGGGTTCTTCGTCGTCGCGGGGATCGCCGCGGCATCCGCCCTCGTCGTCGGCATCGGCGCGCGGATCTCGAACGCCGCGAGCGCGTCGATCGACGCCATCCGCGACGCCCTGAAGCTGCCGGCACCCCGCACGACCGTGACGATCCCGGCCGGGGCCGAGCTCGACGTGCCGGGCCTCGCGCCGCTCGTGACGCCCAACGCCGACTTCTACCGCATCGACACCGCGCTCACCGTGCCGGTCGTCGACCCCGCGACGTGGCGGCTCGTGATCGACGGCATGGTCGGCCGGCGCGTGGAGCTCACGTTCGACGAGCTCGTCGCGATGGGCGTGGACGAGTTCGCGGTCACGTTGACGTGCGTGTCGAACGAGGTGGGGGGCGACCTCATCGGCACCGCGGTGTGGCTCGGGGTGCCCGTTCGCGACATCCTCGCGATGGCCGAACCCGAGCCCGGCGCCGACATGGTGCTCTCGCGGAGCGTCGACGGGTTCACCGCGTCGACGCCGCTCGAGGCCCTCGTCGACTCGGGTCGGGATGCCATCCTCGCGGTCGGCATGAACGGGGCACCGCTGCCGCTCGAGCACGGCTTCCCCGTGCGCATGGTCGTGCCGGGGCTCTACGGGTACGTCTCCGCGACGAAGTGGCTGGCCGAGCTGAAGGTCACGACCTTCGAGGCCGACGTCGCGTACTGGACGCCCCGAGGGTGGAGCGCCCGGGGGCCGATCAAGCTGTCGTCGCGCATCGACACCCCTCGAGCGGGCCGCCCCGTGCCGGCCGGCCGTACCGCGATCGCCGGCATGGCGTGGGCGCAGCACGTCGGCATCGAGCGGGTCGAGGTGCGCATCGACGACGGCCGGTGGCAGCGAGCGGATGTCTCGACCCCTGTGAACCGCGACACGTGGGTGCAGTGGGTGCTCGACTGGGATGCCACGCCGGGGAGCCACGACGTCACGGTGCGCGCCGTCGACCTCGACGGGCGCGTGCAGGTGGAGGAGCGAGCGCCGGTCGCGCCCGACGGCGCGACGGGCTGGCACCGGGTGGCCGTGACGGTGACGTGAGCCGCGACATCCGCTCGAGCTGATATTGAACTGATCGGTTCAGTGATGTACACTGAACCACATGGTTCAGCAACAGGCACTCGATCGGGCGTTCGCCGCCCTCGCCGACTCGACGAGACGCGAGATCCTGACGCGGCTCGGCGACGGCCCGGCGACGATCACCCAGCTGGCCGAGCCGGCGGGCATGACGCTCACCGGCATCCGCAAGCATGTCGACGTGCTCGAGGCCGCGGGCCTCGTCACCACCGAGAAGGTCGGCCGAGCGCGGCAGGTCCACCTCGGCTCCGAGCGTCTGGACGACGCGATGGCATGGATCAGCTACTACCAGCGGCTCTGGGAGCGTCGCCTCGACGGCCTCCAGGCCTACTTCACCCTCAGGAAGGGAACGGAATCATGAGCGACATCGGCACCAGCGAGACGATCGCCCTCCGCATGACGCGGGAGCTCCCCGCGACGCCCGAGGAGGTCTTCGACGCCTATACCGACGCCGAGAAGCAGAAGATCTGGTTCTCGATCCTCGACGAGGAGCCGGGCGTCGTCGAGATCGAGGTCGACCTCCGCGTCGGCGGCCGACAGGTGGCCGTGTGGGGACCCGACCGCGACACGCTGTTCCGCGAGGAGCAGACGTTCCTCGAGATCGACCGTCCGCACCGGCTCGTCACCGAGTCGTCCGGCAGCGACCCGAGCGGCGCGACGATGACCACGCACGTCGTGGTGACGTTCGACGCGGTGCCCGGCGGCACGCTCATGACGGTCGAGCAGTCGGGATTCCCGACGCCCGAGATCCGCGACTTCTTCCAGACCGAGGCGTGGGTCGGCGCGTTCGACCGCATCGAGGCGTACCTCAGGCGTCGCTGAGCGGGGCCCCCACGCCGGGTCGGCGCCTCGGCCCGAGCTCGCGCCGCTCCGGGCGCGCCCGGAATCACTCCCGGGCAGGCCCTGAACTTCCCTCAGTTCCCTTGCGTGCGCTCCCGCGCTGCGGTATCGAATGGGGTGACGGACGGGGCCGGCTCCGACCACGCCACGTCGCGGCGGACCGGGGGGACCGACCATGTGGACCGACGAGGACCTCGAGGAGGTCATCCGTCGCGCCCCGGATGCCGTCGACGACGCGCTCGCGGCCATCCAGCGGGACGGCGGCCGGGCCCCGGTCGACCTGCGCTCCTTCGCGGCGGCGGCCGCGCTGCTCGGGTCCGACCCGGTGCGGCTGTGTATCGACCACCTCCGCGGGCACGGCCTCGTCGGGCCGCTCATGGAGGCGCTGCGTGCGCGCGACGTGCGCCTGCCCGGCGACGAGGTCGACGCCGCTGATGACGCCGAGGCCACCCGCGGGTCCGCCGGCGGCCGCCTCGGCCTCGAGGACCTGAACCGGTTCACCGCGAAGGCCGGGCGGTTCCGGTGCCGGATCGAGGTCGACCACGACTTCAAGGGCACCGGATGCCTCGTGGGCCCGGGTCTCGTGCTGACCGCGTGGCACGTCGTGCGGCTGCACGGGCCGGACGGCCCCGACCAGCCGCTCCCGGAAGTCGTCGTCCGGCTCGAGGACGGCACGCGGCACGACGCGACCATGCCGCCGGTGTACCAGTCCCCCTGCGGCGACGGCGAATGGGAGGAGCGGGCGCCCGACTCGGACTCCGAGGTCGAGGATCGGCACGACGTCGCGTTGCTCTCCCTGCGGACGGCTGCGGCCCGCCATCTGGGCCATGTCCCGCTGCCCGAGTCCGCGCCGACGGTGGCGTCGCGGTCGCCGGTCTTCCTGCTCGACTTCCCGGGCGGCGAGGACGGCAACCTCGGCCACGGGACGGTCACGAGACGCCGGAAGGTCACGGCCCGCCTCCACCACGACATCCCGACCGCGAAGGGTTCGTCGGGCGGCGCGTGCTTCGACGACCGGTTCACGCTCATCGGGGTGCACCAGGCCGGGGCGACGATCTCCGAGGACGGCGATCGCGTCGTCAGGCGCGGTCGGTTCGTGCCGCTGGGACGCTTCCGGGACGAGGTCGCCGAGCTGGTCGCACGCGACGTCGCCCCGACCGCGATCTGGCGACTCGACGGCGACACGACGCAACTCGTGATCGGCCGCGACGGCTTCGCCCGCGCGGTCGCCGCAGCGGCCGGCGCCGAGAACGGCGCGATCCGAGGCATCCGGATCCGGCGGCGGGGCATCGCGGCCGGCGACGCCGGTCTCGGCTTCTCGCACCGCATCCTCGTCGAACTGCTCATGCGGAGGGGACCCGAGCACCGGGTCGTCGCGGTGCCGCTCGACGCGGCATCCGACGACCTGCTCTCGGACATCGCGCGATGGGTCGACCTGGCGGGGTTCCCGCTTCCGGGTCCGTCACGTCCTCCGACGGGGTCGCACGCGCCCGTCGAGGGACGACCGACCGACCGCGCGCGCCGACTCGCCCAGGCGATCGACCTCGCCGCGGAGGAGACCGGCAGGACCGTCTGGTTCTTCATCGACAACCCGTCGCTTCCGCTCCCCGAGGCCCGCCGACTCGACCTCGAGGCCTTCGTCGCCGAATGCCTCAACCTGCCGCGCATCCGCCTGGTCATCGCCGGCCTGGAGACGGTCCGGCTCGGCGGGCTCGAGTTCTCCAGCCCGGCGGCCGCGAATCCCGGGGACCCGCCGGGGCTCGTCGTCGAGGACATCGGCGGGTTCACCCGCGCCGACATCCTCGACTGCCTTACGCTCGCCACGACCGAGCTGACCGGCGACGCCGTTCCACGCGATATCGAGGTCGTGCTCAAGGTCCTCCTCGTGGACTTCAGGCCGTTCAACGGCATGTACTCCGACGCGGACCTCCCCGCGATCGTGGCCGCCCTCCAGAGCTACTTCCGATCCCTCCGCGCGGGCGGAGAGGCAGATGACGGACGAGCCGACCCCGCCGCGTGAGCGCTCGGGTGGCGACGTGCCGGCCGCCGAAGGGCCGGCCGGCCCGCCGGCCGACGCGCTCGCCGCGGCGGTGCTGCAGGCGCGCGAGTACGGCGCACTGTCGGCGGCATTCGACCCGGTCGACGCGCTCCGCCGCGTCGGGGAACCGTGGCGGGCCGACGCCGCGATGCTGACCGCGGTCGCGGCCGGCCTCTCCCAGGACTGCGACACGGTCGCCGCACCGGGCGGCGACCGATGGCTCATGCGCGGCGCCGCCCGCCGGCGGGTGCTGGACGGGCTCGTCGCTACGGGCGAGCTCCACGAGGCGATGCGGCGACGGCGCGATGAGCCGCTCGACGAGCCCGCCGCCGACCTCTTGGATGCCATCGCCGGGGAGGGAGCCTTCACGACCGATGCGATCGCGACCGCGCTTCGGGACGGCGACGTCGCCGCGCTGGAGCGGATCGCCGTCGGCCTGGGGCGTGCGGACGGCCACGCCGCCCGTCATGCCGACCTGTCGCGGGTGAAGTCCGCGCTGATCCGGGTCGAGCTGCTCGGCGCGGCGCGAGGATCGCCGGGAGAACGGGTCCCCGCCCGCCGGGCCGAGCTCGACCGGATCCTCCACTGGCTCGACACCGGATTCGTCGGCTTCCAGCCGGCGGTCCTGTACGTCGAGGGCGGCCCGGGAGTCGGCAAGTCCACCCTGGTCGACGAGGTCGCCGCGCGGCTCCTGGAGGGGAACGACGGCTGGGTCGTCGTCCGATTCGACTTCGAGCGCGCGGGCTTGGACGTCCAGGACACGATCGGGCTCTCGCTCGAGTTCGCCCGCCAGGTGTCGGGCCAGGTGCCGGGCTCGTCGTCGCTCGTCCAGCAGGCGCGGCAGCAGGCGGCGAGCCCGGGGCCGGGCGGGCCGCAGCTCAAGGGCGACAGTCCGGAGCGGGTACCCGAGGTGCTCGCGCTCGCCCTGCGACGTGCCCTCGACGCGCCCGCGCAGCGGGTGCTGCTGGTGCTCGACGACCTCGAGCTCCTCCGCGGCCGCGGCGAGACGCATCCCGCTCGGCTCTTCGAGTGGATCGCCCAGCTCGCCGAGCTGATCCAGACCCAGGTCGCGGTGCTCGGCGCCGGGCCGGGCGACGCCGTGAACGGCATCCGCGCGAGGATCGGCGAACGCATCGTGCTTCCGGGCCTCGATGCCGCGGCCGCGGACCACGAGCTGGAGCGGCTCGGCGTCGATCGAGCCGAACGCGGGACGGTGCGGGAGATCGCGCGGGGCGATTCGCTGAGCCTGAGGCTCGCGGCGCGGCTCGTGCGCGACCACGGCGCCGACGCCGCGCTGCAGGCCCACGGTCGTGAGGGCCTGACCGCACCCTACCTGTACCGCGCCCTGCTGGCCCGCGTGCCCGATGCCGACGTCCGCCGCGTCGTCGGTGCGGCCGTCGTCGCGCGGCGCGTGGACGCCGAGGCGATCACGGAGTTCGTCGGGCCGGCGTCGGGCCTGCGCCACCTCGAGCCCGCACGCGCGTCGCGGCTCGCCGAGGCACTCGCGCAGCTCGACTGGTTGTTCGAGCCCGACCCGGTGGCCGCCGGCTTCATCCGGCCCATCCCGGAGCTCGGCAGGATGGTCCGTCCGCTCCTCTACGCATCGGCGCCGGTCAAGTCCGCGCGCGTCGATCGCGACGCCGCGCGATGGTTCGGGGCTCGCGGGGAGCCATGGGCCGCGACCGAGGCGGCGTACCACCTGCTGCAGCTCATGCGGCGGACGACGGACCCGCCGACCATCGCGGCATCCGCGCTCGCACGCCTCGACGCCGACTCCATCGCGGAGCTCCCCGCGAACGCGCAGGAGTTCGTGCAGCTCGGCCGAGCCGAGCAGGCGGCGCCGCACCGGGACGGCGGCACGGCCCGCGGCACCTCCACCACGTCCAACGCGGTGCGCGAACTTCGCTCGCTGAACGGCCGCTCCGACTGGCTGGAGGGCGACGACCTGTTCGAGCGTGCGCTGCGCGGGTCGCCGATCGACCCCGCCGGCGCCGATGCCGACGTCGTGCTCACCTTCCTGTGGCGCTCCGGCCGCTGGACGGAGGCGACCCGCCTGATCGCCGACCGGGGCGGATGGCTCGGCGCCGCGCCGTCGCTCGACATGCAGTTCGCGCAGTCCCGGCTCGATGCGATCTGCCGGCTGGAGATGGGGGCCGAGTTCGCGTTCGGCGCGACGGTCCAGGCCCTCCGGTCGCACGACCACCTGCGGGCGCGCGCCGCCGAGCTCGCGTCGGAGCCGATGCTCACCAGTCTCGCCGGTGCGGCGCTGGGATTCGCGCTGCATCGCGTGGATCCGACGACGGCGACGCCCGCGTCGACGCGGCGTCCCGGTCATGATCCGCTCGTCGCCGCCGTCCTCCGGTGGGGTCGCCGCACCGATGGCACCGACGAGGCATCGCTCGACGCGGTGCGCGACGGCCTCCGCCGCATCGAGGACCGCACGGGCCCGATCGAGATCGAGCACGCCGACCGCACGAGCGTGCTCGCGCGTGCCTCCGCGGCGCTCACGCCGTTCGCGGACCTCGTCGAGACCATGAGCCGACTGCCGGGGCATCGCCACCTCGCCGACTACGCCGCAGCGGTGCAGCACCGGCTCGAGGAGCTCGGGAACCTCGCACCCCTGCAGACCGGCCCGTGGCCGGACCGCAAGGCCAGCCGCACGCTCGCCGTGCACGGCCTCACCGACCTGGGCCTGCTCGCCGAGCTCGCCGGCGCCGACGCGTACCTCCGACGCGATCCGGACCTGCGGCTCGTCGCCGCGGCCGCCGAGCGGTGGAGGCGCACGGTCGCGGGGTCGTGGTCCTACGGCACCCGGTCCCCCGCCGGATGGAACCGGCCGATCGACGTCACCATGACCGATCGGCTCGCCGCCCTGCTCGACTCGGCCGACCCGGCGGCCGCCGCCGCCGCGCAGCTCGAGGCGTGGGCGCCGGAGCACCCGAGCGCCGCCGAGGTCCTGTCGCTCCTGCGCGATCGTTCGCCGAAGACGCTCGGCGAGGCGGCGCGCACGGCAGCGCAGCGCGGTGCCGCGCCGGCAGCGGCGTTCCTGCTCCGCCGGAACCTACCGAGCGCCTTCGTCCCCGCCGTCGCGGTGCTGCTGGCCGCCCAGGACCGACGACCTCCACCGCCACCGGCCGGAGGACGACCCACCCCGCCCGCGCACCCGACCGAAGGACCCCTGACCACCACCACCGCCGGCGGATCGGATCGTCCCGCCCGCCGGCCCGACCGAAGGAACACGACCATGACCGACCGACGACCCGACGAGGAACGCCGACTCGGGGACCTGCGCAGGCGGCTCGCCGACTCGCCCGCCCTGCGCGACGCCGTCCAGCGGGCGGCGACGACCGGCCGACTGCCGGACGTGCTCGTCTCGCAGGGGTCCGCCGAGGCGCTCGACCGCGGCGACGAGCTCGAGAGCGTCCTCCAGCTCGACGCGCTCGAAGCGATCGTGCGGCGGGTGGGACGCCCACCGCTCATCGTGCGCAACGACGCCGTCGAGCTCGAGGAGCTGCCCGACTTCGCCGCCGGGACGGATGCGCTCATCAAGGGCGTGGAGCGGAGCGTGCTCTCGGTCGGCCGCGTCGAGTTCGTGAACCATTCCATGGCGTGGGGCGGCACCGGCTGGGTCATCGGCGAGGAGGACGCCTCGACGCGCATCGTCGCGACGAACCGGCACGTGGCCAAGGTCGTCGCGCAGCGCGGCTTCGACGGCAGCGGCGTCTTCCTGCGGTCGCCGACGACGGGCATGCGCTACGGCGCCGAGATCGACTTCAAGGAGGAGGTCGCGTCGAACCCAGGTGACGCCCGGCCGGTCGAGGTGGTCGCGATCACCTACCTGGCCGACGACGCCTCCCCCGACGTCGCGCTGCTTCGCATCGTCGGCGACGACCTGCCCTCGCCGCTGCCGCTCGCCGACGCCGAGGCCGAGGAGGAGCAGCTCGTCGCGGTCATCGGGTACCCCGCGTACGACTCGCGCAACGACGCCGCCGACCAGGCGAAGTACTTCCGCGACCTCTACGAGGTCAAGCGCTTCGCGCCCGGATTCGTGATGCAGGCGCTCGGCGGGCGCAAGTCGCTCACGCACGACTGCACGAGCCTCGGCGGCAACTCGGGCTCGCCGCTGATCAGCCTCCACGACGGCAGGGTCGTGGGGCTCCACTTCGCCGGCCGGTACGGCGTCGAGAACCACGCGGTCGGCGTGGGCACGCTCCGCCGGCTGCTCGCTGGCGAGCGACCGCTCGCCGCGGGCTTCGAGGCCGCGCGCGCCGGGCAGCAGCAGCTCGTCGAGGCGGCCTCGGACGGCGTCCACCCGCCGGAGTTCTTCGGCGAGCGCGCGGGCTACGACCCCGACTTCCTGGAGGGCGGGCTCAGCGCGCCGTGGCCGGGAACGACCGACGCCATGGAGTCCGGTCTCGCGCGTCCGAGCGACGAGGACCCGGGACATCCGTTCGAGCTCCGCTACACGCACTTCGGCGTGAAGTACGACCTCGGCCGGCGCCAGCCCCTGATCACCGCGGTGAACATCGACGGCGAGCACCCCGTGCGGATCAAGCGGACGGGCGACAAGTGGTTCCGTGACGCGCGGATCCCGCTCGAGGCGCAGCTGACGCGCCGGGACTACGACGATCCCGAGATCGACCGCGGCCACATGGTCCGGCGCGAGGACCCGAACTGGGACCCGGCGGCGACCTCGCCCACCGACGTCACGGCCCGCGCGAAGCTCGCCAACGACGACACGTTCCACTACACGAACTCCGCCCTGCAGCACTCGCGAATGAACCAGGGCAAGGATCTCTGGCAGGGCCTCGAGAACTACATCCTCGACAGCGCGCGAACCGAGGGGTTCCGGGCCTGCGTGTTCACTGGACCGGTCTTCCGCGCGGACGATCCCGAGCTCGCACCGGGCCTTCCCGTCCCGCAGGAGTTCTGGAAGGTGGTCGTGATGCCGAAGGCGGGCGGCTCCGAGTTGCACGCCACCGCGTACCTGCTGAGCCAGGGTGAGCTGATCCGCGACCTGCTCGAGAAGCGATCCCGTGTGGAGGGGCTCGAGGGCTTCGTGCTCGGACCGTACCGCACGTTCCAGATCGCGATCTCGGACCTCGCCGAGGGCACCGGCCTGGACCTGCAGCACTACGTCGAGGCCGACCCGCTGCGGGCGAACGCGATCGGCGCCGAGGCGATCGAGACCGGCGAGCCCGTCTTCGTGCCGCTCGACTCGCTCGCGCGGATCGTCGTGTAGCCCGCGGGTGGGGCAGACCTCGAGCAGCGGATGCCGCGGCGGCGGCGGGCACGCGGCATCCGCCGTGTCAACGGCTCGACGGATGCCGCCTCGAGGGGCAGCATCGAAGGTGGCGAGTCCGTTCAGGGCGCCGCCCGGATGGAGGGAACCATGGCCGAGACACCCGGCACGCAGGACGGCCCCGTCGAGGAGGGCGCCACCGAGGCGACGCGATCCGAGCAGATCCGCGGCATCCTCGAGCAGGTGCGCGAGGATGTGCGACTCGGGCACGCGCACGACGAGGGCGAGCTGCTGCGGCAGCGTCTCTCCGACGCGGGCATCGCGGTGAGCGCCGACGAGCTCGAGCAGTTCATCGATCGCTGACGCGACGGGCGCCGGCGCGTCATCCGGGGCAGGATGGGACGCGGTGCCGCGACGCGCGCGGCGGACGGGAGCGGGCGTGAGCGGCAAGGTGGTCATCTCGGGGCCGGCGGCGTGGAACCGGATCGTGCTGCTCGAGCAGCTTCCCGAGCCAGTGCCGCACATGCGGTTCGCCCTCGGCGACCACGAGACGGTCGGCGGCACGTCGGCGGGCAAGGCGCTCGGGCTCGCGGCGCTCGGGCGCCCGGTCGAGTTGTTCACCGTGATCGGGCGCGACGCCGACGGCGAGCGGCTTCGGGGCATCCTCGAGCGGGTGCCCGGACTCGAGCTCGACGTCGTCGACGGCGGGCGCACCGAGCGGCACCTCAACCTGATGACGCCCCGCGGCGAGCGTGTGTCGCTGTACCTTTCGACGCCCGACGACGCGCCCTCCCCCGACGACGGCCGGCTCACGTCCGAGCTCGAGGATGCGGCGGCGATCGTGCTCGACCTCTCGGAGCGATCGCGCCGGCTGATCCCGGACGCCCGGGCCAGCGGCCGCCCGATCTGGACCGACGTGCACGACTACGACGGCACTGCCGAGTACCACCGGCCCTTCATCGACGCCGCCGAGGTCGTCTTCATGAACGCCGATCGACTCGGCGCCGACCCGCTGCCGTTCCTGCGCCGCTGCCTCGACGACGGCGTCCGCCTCGCGGTGTGCACGCTCGGCCCGGAGGGCGCGGTGGCGCTCAGCGCAGGCGAGGGCGGCAGGGTGTCGGAGCACCGCGTCGACGCCGTGCCGGTCGAGGTCGTCGACACCAACGGTGCGGGCGACGCGTTCATGTCGGGCGTGCTGCACGCCACGCTCGATGGGGCGGCGATCGACTCGGCGCTCGAGGTCGGCGCCCAGCACGCGGCATCCGTGCTCGGCACACGGCACCTGCACCCGACGCTGGATGCGCTCGTCGACTAGCGTCGCGGGCGGCTATCCGTCGCCCGTGCGCGCGCGCTGGAACGCGCGACCGTGCACCTCGGTCGCCTCGACCCGCACCCAGCGGTCCTTGACCTCGGGTGCCCATGGCGTCACGCCGAGCGTCTCGGCGTGGCCGATCTCCCCCTGGCGTTCGAGTTCGCGTGCCCGGCCCTTGACGACGACGCTGTACGCCTCCTCGTCGGAGTACCCGTCGACCTCGAACGCCACGTTCGCGTGGATGGTCAGCTCGAGCAGCTTCGTCCCCGGCTGCGTGCGGAACACGATCGCGCGCCCATCGGGGCCCTCGTCGACCTTGTGGTTCACGGGGAAGATGTCGACCTCGCCCGCGGCCGCGGCCGCGATCCGGCCGTAGGGTGCGGTCTCGATGAGCCGCCAGCACTCCTCCTCGCTGAGGCTGCGCGTCGGCGAGCGGTCGTCGTCGGGTCCGTTCATGGGGTCCTCCTCGTTCGGGACGGTTCGGCGGTCGACAGCTCTCGCGATTCGACCGGCACGCGTTCGGAGTGGTCGGGCACGCGCACGGCCCAGCCGAGCTCGTGCTCGATCCTCGCACGCAGGGCGTCGGCCGCGTGTGGCTCGCCGTGCGTGACGTAGGTCATCGCCGGCGCGTCGGTCGCGGAGCGCAGCCACTGCACCACCTCGTCGGCATCGGGGTGCGCCGACATGCTGTCGAGCTGCACCACCTCGGCGCGGATCGGCACGTCTTCGCCGAACATCCGCAGGCTCCGCTCGCCCGCGACCAGCGCGGCGCCGCGCGTGCCGCCGGCCTGGAAGCCCGTGAGGACGATCGCGTTCCTGGGGTCGGGGCCGTACTCGCGCACGTGGTGCAGGATCCGCCCGCCGGTGAGCATGCCGCTCGCGGAGATGATCACCATGGGTCCGCCGCGCAGGTTCAGGAGCTTCGAGTCGTCGACGGTCGTGATGCGCGTGGCGAGCCGGTACATCCGCTCGAGCTCGTCGCGGTCGAGCCGGTGCTCCTCGGGGTAGCGCTCGTAGATCGCGGCCACGTCCACCGCCATCGGGCTGTTGAGGTAGATCGGCACGTCGGGCAGCAGGTCGCGGTCGCGAAGCCGCGACAGGTGCAGCAGCACGCTCTCGGTGCGTCCGACCGCGAACGCCGGGATGAGCACGACGCCGCCCTTTCGCGTCACCCGCCGGATGACCTCGCCGAGCCGAGCGGCGGGATCCTCGGCCGCGTGCCGGCGGTCGCCGTACGTCGACTCCGTCACCAGCACGTCGCAGCGCTCGAGCGGGGCGGGCCCGCGCATGAGCGGATCGGACGCGCGGCCGAGGTCGCCCGTGAAGTGCAGCTGCGCGCCATCCACCCGCACCCGCACCTGCGCCGCGCCCAGGATGTGGCCGGCGTGCACGAGGCGCGCCTCGACGCCCGGCGCGACCTCGCGGTGCTCGTCGAACCCGAGCTCGTCGAAGCGCGGCAGGGTCGCCCGCACGTCGTCGGAGGTGTACACCGGCTGCGGGTCGGCGTGCCGCGACCAATGGCGCGAGGCGGCGTGCCGGGCCTCCTCCTCCATGAGGTACGCGCTGTCGGCCAGCAGGATCCGGCACAGCTCGATCGTCGCGGGTGACGCCCAGATACGTCCCGTGAACCCGTCGCGCACGAGCGCCGGAAGGTAGCCGGAGTGGTCGAGGTGGGCGTGCGAGAGCACGACCGCGTCGATGGACTCGGGTGCGACCGGGAACGGGCGCCGGTTGCGCTCGCGGAACACCTTGTACCCCTGGAACAGCCCGCAGTCCACGAGGACGCGCACGCCGGCGGTCTCGATGAGGTACCGGGAGCCGGTGACCGTGTCGGCCGCACCGAGGAATCGGAGCTTCGTCTGGGTCATCGGGTCACTCGACGCTCATTCGACGTCGCTGACGACGATGACCGGCCCGGCCGCCGTCAGCAGCAGGTCGTGGCTGACCGACCCGAGCAGGAACCTGGCCATTCCGCCGGTGGCGTGGCTTCCGACGACCACCACGCTCGCGCGTTCGCTGAGCTCGGCGAGCACGGGTGCGGGCCCGCCGCGTTCGAGCCGGCCGGTCGGGCTCGCGCCGCGCGACCTTGCGTACTCGAGCGCGTCGTCGAGCACGTCGCGTCGCATCTCCTCCATCATCTCGACGTCGCCGAGGTACTCGACGTACGCCGAGTTCCAGCTCGTCGGCACGACCCACGCGTGCACGAGCTCGAGCGCCTGGCCGGACGCGGCCGCCTCCTCAGCACCGACCCGGATCGCGGCCATCGACTCGGCCGATCCGTCGACGCCGACGACGACGGTCGAGCGCGGCGTCGCGTCCCAGTCGTACGGGATCACGGCCACGCAGCCCTGCCCGCGACGACCCGCCAATCGGGCGCCCAGCGTCCACGCGGTCTCGCGTCCGTGCGCGGACGTGCCGACGACGACGAGCGCGTCGTGGTCGAGGTAGGCGCCGAGCTCCTTCTCGGGACGACCGTGCACGGTGTGCGTCGTGACGGTGCGACCGGGGTGCTCGGCGCGGACCTGCTCCGCTCGGTCCATGAGGCCGACCCTGGCGGCCGAGAGCTCCCCGGTCGCGCGCAGATACTCGCTCGACTGGTCGGTGCCGGGGATGATGTGCACGAGCGCGACGGTCGCGTCGCCGCCGCGGCCGAGCGCCCAGCGCAGCGCCGACTCGGCATGCGGCGAGCCGTCCCAGCCGACCACGATCTGCGAGAACACCACGACCACCCCTTCGCCGGCCGCTCCGCTGCGGTCCGTGCTGCCAGCCTCCCGGAGCGCGGCGCGCCGAGGTGGGCCGAAGGTCACTCGGGCGACCGGACGGCGCGGCGCGCGTGTCGCCCGGCAGGGTCGCGCCCGTCAGAGCTCGCGGATGTAGCAGAGCATCCGGTAGTCGGTGCCGGGCTGGATGTTGACGAAGCCGTGGCGTTCGTAGAAGCGCCTGGTGTCGGTGTCGATCTCGTCGACGTTGATGTGCACCTCGGCGGCGCCCCGCGCGCGGACCTCGTCGATCGCGTGGACGAGCAGCGCCGTGCCGATGCCCCGGTCGCGCAGCGCCGGGACTACGTAGAGCTCCTCGAGCTGGGCGAGCCGTCCGTCGTGGTACGGGGTCGGTCGAAGGGTGAGGTAGGCGAACCCGGCCGGCTCCCCCGGGTCGACCTCGGCGAGCGAGACGAGGACGTCGGGTCGGGCGAGGAGCGGACGGAATCGCCGGCCGAACGTCGCGGCGTCGGGCGTCGGGCTCTCGAACTCCGTGTTGAAGTCGAAGAGGAGGCGGCCGACGGTGCCGGCGTCGTCGGGAACCGCGTCACGCACCCGGATGTTCGCCGTCGTCGCCATGGCTTCCCCCTTCGAGGCTCGAGCAGGCCGTGGACGGACCCGAGCCTACGCGTGCCGGCCGGGCGGGCGGATGGCGCGCTCAGTACGCCGTGTGGTCGACGAACGCCAGGCGCGCGCCGCGCCGCGGCCGGCCGCGGAGGCCGGCGGCCATGAGCAGGCGGATGACGCGGTACCGCTGACCCGCCCAGGGTGCCAGGGCCTCGAGCATCTCGTCGTCGGTCATGTCGCGGCCGTGGAGGGCGTGGCCGACGTAGTTCGCCAGGTGGTAGTCGCCGACCGAGACCGCGTCGGGGTCGCCGAGCGCGCGCTGGGCCACCTCGGCGGCGGTCCACGGCCCGATGCCGGCGAAGTACGTGAGGCGCGCGGCCGCGTCGGCGTGCGGGAGGTCGGCGGCCTCCTCGATGCGGTCGGCGTGGGCGGCGACGCGCTGGATGGTCGCCGCCCGCTTGGGATCGACGCCCGCACGGTGCCATTCCCAGACGGGGATGGCGCGCCATCCGCTCGCCGACGGCACGACCCGCATCGGCCGCGGGACCGGCCCCGGTGCGGCCGAGCCGAACCGCTGCACGAGCCTGCGCCACGAGGCGTGCGCCTGCAGAGTGATGACCTTCTGCTCGAGGATCGCGGGCACGAGCGACTCCATCACGCGCGCGGTGCGCGGGACGCGCAGCCCCGGATGGCGCCGATGCGCGTCGTCGAGGACGTCGACGCCGGTGCGGAACCCGGTCGTGTCGTCGCGCTCGCCCAGCATGGACGGCGCGCTCGCGATCGCCGCCTCGGCCCCGGGACCCCACGCCTCGCAGCGCACGAGGTCGGGCGCGCGCTGGATGACGCGCAGCGTCGCCGCACCCGCGGCGGTGAGCGTCGTGCGCCACACCGCTCCGTCGGCCGCCAGCGCGAACGTCGGGTCGCCCGGCCCGCGCCGCAGCACGCCGAGCGTGTGCCCCACGTGCGTCTCGTGCGGCGCGCGCCAATCGAGTGCGAGGTCGGGGGTCACCCCTCCAGTCTGCGCCCTGCCGCCGTCACGCGACACCGCGTCCCGCGCGCGATGCGCGCGATGCGCGAGGATCGTAGGACCGCCGAAGACCCGAGGAGCACCGCCATGACCGCCGACCACGAGGCATCCGCCACCCCCGGCATCGCCCGCCACGACGAGCACGCGGGCCTGCACCCCGACACGCTCGCCGTGCACGTCGGCCGGCCAGCGCGCGAGCCCGACGCGCCCATGAGCACGCCCGTGCACCTCGCGTCCACGTACCACGCCGGCGGTCCGGCCGCCTACGGCCGCTACGGCAATGCGTCCTGGGCGGCCTTCGAGGCGGCGCTCGGCGCGCTCGAGCGCGGGCACTGCGTGTCGTTCGCGTCGGGCATGGCCGCGATCTCTGCCGTGCTCGACCTCGTCCCGACCGGCGGCACCGTGGTCGCGCCGCGCCACTCGTACACGGGCACGATCGGCCTGCTCGACGACCTCGCCGCCTCGCGGAACGCGACCGTGCGGTACGTCGACGTGACCGACACGTCGGCGGTGACGGATGCCGCGCCCGGCGCCGACCTCGTCTGGATCGAGTCGCCCACCAACCCCGCGCTCGAGGTGGCCGACCTCGCCGCGATCGGCCGCGCCGCACGCGCGGCCGGCGCGCTGTTCGCGGTCGACAACACGTTCGCGACCCCGCTGCTGCAGCGGCCGCTCGAGTCGGGCGCCGACCTCGTGGTGCACTCGGCGACGAAGTCGATCTCGGGCCACAGCGACGTCATCATGGGCGCCGTCATCGCGCGCGATGAGGCCCTTCGCGACCGAGTCGAGGGCCGGCGGCGCCTGCACGGCGCCATCCCCGGCCCCATGGAGTCGTTCCTGGCGCTGCGCGGCCTGCGCACGCTGCCCGTCCGGCTCGAGCGCGCGCAGGCCACCGCGCAGGCGCTCGTCGAACGGCTCACCGGCCACCCCGCGCTCGACGAGGTCCGCTACCCCGGGTTCGGCGCGATCATCTCGATCGTGGTCGCGGGCGGGGCGGATGCCGCGGAGCGGGTCGCCGAGGCGACCCGGGTGTGGGTGCACTCGACGAGTCTCGGCGGCGTGGAGTCGCAACTCGAGCGCCGCCGCCGCTGGGCCGCGGAGGCCGAGACCATCCCCGAGGGACTCGTGCGCCTCTCGGTCGGACTCGAGCACCCCGACGACCTCGCGCGCGACCTCGAACGGGCGCTCGAGGCGGTCGCGCCGCCGATCGCGACCGACTGAGCCGCCGGCGCACCGTCATTCCGCCGCGCGCCGGTCAACCCCCTGCCTCGCCCTCGTCCCCCGCCGTAGCGTGGAAGTGGACGCGAACGCGAGGAGGCACGCGAAGTGACGACGACCGATGCGGTGACATCCGCGGAGCCCGAGATGTCCGGCCAGGCGAACCACGAGCCGTCGGCCGTGAGCGATCCAATGCGGCCGATGTCGCTGCCGGAGCCGCGCGGGCCGCTGAGCGCGGCGCTCATCCGGCTCATGCGCCACACCAGGCTCGCCGGCCTCGACCTCGTCGAAGCCAGCGCCACCGGGGCCCTGGCCCGCACGACCGACGTGCTCGACGACGACGACATCCAGCTCGCGCTGTTCCTGCTCTACGAACTGCACTACGGCGGCATCGAGGGCGTACCCGACGCGTGGGAGTGGGAGCCCCGGCTCCTGAAGGTGCGTCTCGAGCTCGAGCATGCGTTCGAGCGGGGCCTGCGCCGCGTCGTGCCGCAGCCCACCGCGACCCGCGGCGTGCCCGAGGCGCTGTTCGAACTCGTCTCGCGCGACGACACGCCCGGCCTCTCGAGCTGGGTCGAGCGCGACGCGACGGCCGAGCAGGTGCTCGAGGTGCTCGCGTGCCGTTCCATCTACACCCTCAAGGAGGCCGACCCGCACACGTGGGCCATCCCGCGGCTGCACGGTCGCGCGAAGGTCGCGCTCGTCGAGATCCAGGCCGACGAGTACGGCGGCGGGCGACCGGAACGCCAGCATGCCGAGCTCTTCGCCACCGCGATGCGGGCGGCCGGCCTCGACGACCGGTACGGCGCGTACGCCGACCACGTGCCGGCGCGCGCGTTCACCTCGATGAACCTCATGTCGTTCCTCGGCCTGCACCGGCGGTGGCGCGGCGCGATCGTCGGCCACCTCGCCGCGTACGAGATGACCTCGACGCAGCCGTGCCGCGCGTACGCGCGGGGCCTGCGCCGCCTGGGCTTCCCCGCCGACGTCGTCGACTACTTCGATGAGCACGTCGAAGCCGACGCCGTGCACGAGCAGTTGGCCGCGCGCGAGCTCGCCGGCGGACTGGCCGAGACGGAACCCGCGCTGGTCGACGACCTGCTCTTCGGCGCATCCGCGTGCCTGACGATCGACGGACGGCTCTGGAACGGCATCCGTGCCGCGTTCGAGCGCGGTGAGTCGGCGCTGCGGATGCCGCTGCCATGACCGGGCACGGCGCGGGCGCGCCATCCGCCGAACCGACGAGCATCACCGCGTGCCCCGACGGACCCCTCATCGTGCGCGGGCCGATCGAGCTCGTCGACGAGCACGGCGAGCCGATCGAGCGCCGCCGGCGCACCGTCGCGCTCTGCCGGTGCGGCGCGTCGGCGATCCGGCCGTTCTGCGACGGGTCGCACCGCGTCGTGGGCTTCCGCACCGAGCCGCCGGCCCGCACCCCCGCGGTCGTGCTGGCCGAACCGGTCGACGTCGACGTCGACGACGACGAGCTCGGCGCGGCGATCGCCTGACCCTTGCGACCGGTGCTCCTGCGGTCAACCCCATGGCCCCATCCCGAGCGGGCTGCATACCGTGGGAGGGTGAACGACTCCGACCGTACGATCCCGCGATCGCCGGCACCCGACGACACCGTCGCGTTCCTCCGCAGCGGATACCTGTACGGCACGCGCCGGTTCCGGGCGCTCGACACCGACGTATTCGAGGCGCGGCTCGGCGGAGTCAAGGGGGTCGTGATGCACGGACGTGATGCGGCATCCGTGTTCTACGAGGGCGATCGATTCTCCCGGGCGCGGGCTATGCCGACCTCGGTCCAGCACCTGCTGCAGGACGAGGGCAGCGTCCAGACCCTCGAGGGCGAGGCGCACCGTCACCGCAAGTCGATGTTCGCCCGCATGCTCGACGAGCCGAGCGTCGCCCGCCTCGTCGACGAGTTCGAACACGAGTGGGCGCGCGTTCGCGCCGAGCACGCGGGCCAGACCGTGCCGCTCTACGACGTCGGCAACCTCGTGCTGACGCGCGCCGCGCTCGCCTGGGCGGGCGTTCCCTCCGGGACGGTCGACGACCGCGAACTCGCGGGCCGGCTCGCGGCGATGGTGGATGCCGCGTCGGCGATCGGCCCCGTGAACTGGGTCGCCCGCGCGAGGCGGCGCCGCGCCGAGGACTGGGCCGCAGCGCTCGTGGCCGACGTGCGGTCGGGGCGGGTCCGTGCCGGCGACGAGACCGCGATCCGAACGATCGCCGAAGCGGGCGACCACCACGGCGCGCCGCTGCCCGAGGAGGTCGCGGCGGTCGAGGTGCTCAACGTGCTGCGGCCCGTCGTCGCGATCAGCCGGTACCTCGTCTTCGCCGCACATGCCCTGCACACGCACCCCGCATGGGCGCCCGTGCTCGCCGAGGACGCGGAGGCCGCGACCCGGTTCGCGAACGAGGTGCGACGGTTCTACCCCTTCTTCCCCGTCATCGCCGGCACCGTGCAGAGCGGATTCGACTGGCGCGGGCGCCGGTTCGAACCCGGGGAGCGCGCCATCCTCGACCTGTACGCCACCAACCACGACCCGCGGAACTGGACCGAGCCCCGCCGGTTCATGCCCGAGCGGTTCGAGTCGTGGGACGGGGATCCCGACACGCTCGTCGCGCAGGGCGGCGGCGACGTGGCGACGGGTCACCGCTGCCCCGGGGAGGCCGCCACCATCGCGCTCACCGCGCGATTCGCGCGCCTCGCCGCCCGCGGGCCGTACGAGGTGCCCGACCAAGACCTGCGCATCAGCCTTCGGCGCATCCCCGCGCTGCCGATGGACCGGATGCGCGTGACGATGCGAACGTGAGGGAGGTGATGGTCCGGGAGCCGCGAGCGAGCGCATCGACTCTCTGGTCGATGCCGCGCCGGTCGTGAGCGCCCGGTCCGCCGACATGGGAACACTGTTCTACAGTGCAGCGCAGTACCCCATCCGAATCGACGATGCCACCCTCGCGAGCCTGAGGATCGTGCTGGAACGGCGGCTCGACGCCGGCCGCGGGCTCACCCTGTCGTGGTCGGAAGCCGGGTTCGGTCCGTCGACCGTGTGGCTGCACCCCACGATCCCCGTGCGCCTGAACGTCGACGACCCGGTCGCCCCGGGGCCCGACGCGAGGGTCATCGACGCGATGACGCAGGAGATCGAGCAGTCGGGCGGCATCGTGCTGCCGCCCGACGGTGACTCGTGGCTGCGCGACCTGAGCCCGGACGGGGGCGGCGTGATCTGATCCTCAGGCCGTCGCGGTCTCGCCGCCGGAGGGTGCGCCGCCCGCCGGCTCGTCGCCGGAGGAGATCGCGACCTTGCGCGGCGAGGGCAGCGCCTTGTACGGCACGGTCACCCTGAGCACGCCGTTCTCGAACCTCGCCGTCACGCCCTCCTCGTCGGCCATCTCGGGCAGCTCGATGCGCCGGTAGTAGCTGGTGCTGCTCTCGCGCACGACGTACTTCTTCTTGTCCTTCTCCTCTTCCTTCTCCCGCCGTTCGGCCTGGATGACGAGCGCCCCCTGGTCGACATCGATGTCGATGTCGCCCTCGCTGAAGCCCGGCAGGTGGGCCTCGACGGTGAGCTTCGAGTCATCCTCGGTGTAGATGTCGGTGGTCGGCGCGGTGCGCCGGGACTGCGAGAACAGTCCTTCCGGGAACAGCTGCCGCTGCAGTGCGTTGAGCTCTGCGAATGGGTCGAAGCGGATGACGTTCCTGGCCATGATCGGGCCTCCTTCGATCGCTCGGGCCCGCGCGGCCACCCCGCCACGCGGTCGCCGCAACCATGCTCACGCCGGCCCCGATCGGGTACGGGGCCTTTGGTCCCGCCGCACCGAACGGCCGATCCGAGTGACCTTCGGCCCCTTCACCGGGCATCCGGATGCGGAACGCTGGGCTCGACCCGACGCACCGGAAGGGGGTCAGCGGATGACGCCACAACGCATCGCGCGCGGGACGCTGCTGTTCGTCCAGGCCTTCGTGGCCGTCACGTCGGTGCTCGGCGGAGGCGCGCTCATCGCCGGATCGCTGCTGGACTGGAGCGACTCGCCCTTCGCCATCCCCGACTCCTACCTCGAGGGTTCGCCCTTCGCCTCCTTCGTCGTGCCCGGCCTGGCGCTCGCGCTCGTCGTGGGCGGCACCCACCTCGTGGCGTTCGTGATGGCGGCCCGGCGCATGCGCTGGGCGATGCTCGCGTCGGCGGTCGCCGGGTTCGGCGTCCTCATCTGGATCTTCGTGCAGATGATCTACATCCCGTTCAGCGCGCTGCAGGCGACCTACTTCGCGCTCGGGATCGCCGAGCTCGCGGCCGTGCTCGTGCAGCTCGACGTGCTGCACCCGTGGGCGCACGCTCGCGTGCACCGTGCCCCACCGCCCCAGCAGACCGCCGCGGCCGCGGCCGGGGCGGGAGCGGACGCGGGCGCCGACGCCGCTCGCTAGATTCCGGCACCGCGACCCGGGCGTCGCGCAACCCGTTCCGTTCGGCGGCCATCGGTGCCATGGTGTGTGCATCGGCACTCGCTGCCGGAACGAGGATGAGGCCGTCATGACCGTGATGCCGCACCGTGCGCCCTTCGCGGGCCGACATGCACGCGCCGGGTCCGCGTTCCTCGCCGTGGCGGTGATCCTCGCCGCGACGAGCGTGTCCATCGGGCTCGCGCTCCCCGGGCTCGCCTCGTCCGGCTGGCGCACGTTCGTCGAGATCGGGTCCGTCGCCCTCGGGTTCGCCGCCGTCTGGATCGCGCTGCCGCTCGGCGCCTACCTCCTCGTCACCGCGGGTGAACCGGCGCCGTGGCGCCGATTCGTCGCGCTCGGCGCGGCCGTGGTCCTACCCGTGACCGTCGCATGGTCGGGCCTCGCCCGCTCGCCGTTCCTGATCCTGCTCGCTCTCGCCGGTGCCGTCGGCGGGTACGCCGTCATCGTGCTCGGGCTCACCGAGCACCGCCGCGATCCGGTCGACCGCCGGTCGATCGTGCTGCCGGTCGCCGTGCTGGCCGCCGCCAACCTGGCGGTCATCGCGCTCGGGACGCTGCACCTGCTCGTGTGGAATCCGCTGGCGAAGGTCTCCGGCCTGACGCTGTCCGAGATCTTCTCGGCGCTCGATGCCCGCGGCGGGGTCGACGGCGGCCCGCTCGCCTGGGCCATGGCATCGACGCTGTTCACGGCCGCGGCCGCCATCGGTGCGCTCATGGGCGCGGCTCGAGGCGTGGTGACGCCGCACCAGGTGATCACCGGAGGCCTCCTGCTGATCCACGGCACGAGCTTCTTCCTGTGGTGGGCCGGGTTCGGCCTCGGGATCGAGCTCGCCGACACCTTCGGCACGAGCGGCGGCGATGCGTCGCCGGCGGGTTCGGTGCTCGCACTCGTGGGCGCGGTGTGCCTGGCTGCGGCCATCCTGCTGCAACTGCACACGCCCACGGGCCCGCCCGATGAGCTCGCTGATCCCGATGTCCCCGGCGAGGCCGCGGCCCTCGACGAGGCGGCTGCCGTCGCCGGGTCGCAGCGCGTGACTCCCGTATCGGTGACCCCATAGTGTGGTGTCGTGGCTGCCAAGGATGACGCGGAGATCCTCGAGATCGAGGGCCGCGACGTGCGCGTGAGCCATCCGGCCAAGGTCGTCTTCCCCGAGGTCGGACTCACGAAGCTCGACCTCGTGCGGTACTACCTCGCGGTCGCCGACGGCGCCCTTCGCGGTGCCGGCGGCCGGCCCATGGTGCTCAAGCGCTTCGTCAAGGGCATCGCGAAGGAGCCGTTCTTCCAGAAGCGCGTGCCCGAGAACCATCCCGACTTCATCGACACCGCCACGTTGCACTACGCGTCGGGCACATCGGCCGAAGAGGCGGTGGTGCGGGATGCCGCGGGGCTGGCGTGGGTCGTAAACCTCGGATGCCTCGACCTCAACCCGCACCCTGTCCGCGCCGAGGACCTCGACCACCCCGACGAGCTCAGGGTCGACCTCGACCCGATGCCGGGCGTGGACTGGGCGCAGATCGTCGACGTCGCGATGATCGCGCGCGACGTGCTCGCCGATCACGGGCTGGTCGGCTGGCCGAAGACGTCGGGCTCGCGCGGGATGCACCTGCTCGTGCGGATCGAGCCCCGCTGGACCTATCCCGAGGTGCGACTCGCGGCCGAGAGCCTCGCCCGCGAGGTCGAGCGCCGGGCGCCCGGGCTCGCCACCGCGCGCTGGTGGAAGGAGGAGCGCGGCGAGAGCGTGTTCGTCGACTTCAACCAGAACGCGAAGGACCGTACGGTGGCGTCGGCGTACTCGGTCCGGCCCCTGCCCGACGCGCGCGTGTCCACCCCGCTCGACTGGAGCGAGGTGCCGACCCGCCGGCCCGAGGAGTTCACGGTCGCGACCGTGCTCGAGCGGTACGCCGAGCTCGGCGATCCGCACGCGGGCATCGACGAGGCCGCAGGGAACCTCGACGGGCTGCTCGGGCTCGCCGAGGAGCTCGGCCCGGCCGAGAAGGCACCACGCGGGTCGGGCGACGGATCGGGGCGCCGGCAGTCGACGATGCCGCTCATCGAGGTCGCGCGCACCGAGACCAAGCCCGAGGCGCTCGACGCGCTCGAGCGGTGGAAGGCGGCCCACGCCGGCGTCGTTCCGCACCTCAGCCCGGCCGACGTGATGGTCGACGGCATGCGCGGCTCGAGCTCGCTGTGGTACCGGGTTCGCGTGAACCTGCAGCACGTGCCGGAGCGCGAACGGCCGGACCAGGAGCCGCTGCTCGTCGACTACGACCCCTGGGAGGCCGTGCGCAACCGCGGGTCGTGACGCTCATAGCCCTCGCGCAACTCCACGCGCCCCTCGTCGATCCGGGCGAGGTCGGCCCACGCCGCGAGGAAGAGGCCGCGGTGCACCCGCCGCAGGTAGTGGGCGATCGGCCACGGCGCGCGGACCCCCGTGCGCTCGTACCCCCACATCGACGTGCGGCTGCGCGGGCTGACCAGCAGGCCGACCAGTCGTGGCTGCGCGAGCAGCTGACCGGGGAGCCCGTCGATCGCGAAGCGCGCGTCGACCACGGAGCCGATGCGCTCACCTCTGGAGTCGACCACGTCGGCGCCGAGGAGCTCAGTGAGGATCATGACGACCTCCGGGGATCCGGCCGACGACGTGGCGGCTCACCCACCGCTCGACCCAGGTGGCGTCGACTCGGTCGCCGGCGACGCCGAGCCGCAGCACCGTGCCCACGTCGGAGACGAGCTTCCACGCGATCCGCACGCGTCGCGACGGCGGCGGGCGGCCGCCGAAGATCCGAGTGGGCAGCTCCATGCCCACCAGCAGATCCGTCACGGTCGGCGGCGCGGCATCGCGTTCGATCGCCCGTCCCGGCTCGATGCCGGCGAGCTCGAGGTCGGCCACGACCGACACCGGCACCCCGTCGCGGTCGAGGATCTGCCGGTCGAGCAGGTGCAACTGCGCGTCGAGCACGCGGCCGGCCGGTCGTGCCATCCGCTCGCTCATGCGCCCGCCCCCGTGATGACCAGCAGTGGGATGGCGGCGAGCGCCGCCACGAGGATGATGACCAGGTACACCATCGCGATCGCGTTCATGCCGCGCCCGTTGACGTGTTCGCCCATGTACTCCGGGTCGTTCGCGACGAGCAGGATCGGCAGGTACGTCAGCGGCAGGGCGACCGCCGAGAACACGACCGAGATCTCGGTCACCGCGATCGGGTCGACCCCCGTGGCGAGGATGCCGACCGCGATGAGCAGCACCACGATCATCGCCACGTGGAACCGCGCCGCGCGCGCCGGGCGACGGAACTTGCCCCACGACCAGCCGAGGTACTGGGCGAGCGTGTAACCGGTCGACAGCGTGGTCTCGAGGGCGGCGCCGAACGTGGCGGCCAGGATGCCAACGATCGCGAAGCTCAGCGCCAGCATCCCGCCGGCCTGGGCGACCGGCAGCACGACCTGGCTGAGCGAGGTCACGGCGATCGATTGCGGAAGGAGCACGACCGCCGCGCACCCCGCGATGGCGATCGACAGCAGCCCGCCGAGCGGGAAGCCGACCAGCACGTTCGCGCGCGAGGTGGCGAGGTCCTTGCGCGTCCAGCCCTCCTCGACCGCGCCCGAGGAGAAGAAGAACACCTCGTACGGGGTCATCGCGGCGCCGAAGAGCGCGACCGCGAAGAACCAGTACGTCGCGACGGGCTCGGCGTCGGGCACCTGGGGCGTGAGCGCCTGGTCGACGAGCGCGCCCCAGTCGGGCGAGAGCATGAACAGCGCCACCGCGAACACGATGAGCGCGAGCCCGAGCAGTCCCGTGACGTTCTCGAGCAGCGAGAACTTCGCCCGCCACACCACGATCCACACGCCGAACGCGGCCACCGGGATCCACCATCCCGGGCCGACGCTCGTCGCCAGCTGGAGGGCGAGCGCCACGCCGCCGACCTCGGCCGTGACCGTCAGCAGCGTGATGAGGAACGACGCCGTGAGGTTCGCGAGCCCGGCGCGCGGACCCAGCCGCTCGCGAATCACCTCGAAGGTGGCGCGGCCGCTGACCGCGGCCACGCGGCCCGACATCTGGGCGTACACGCAGATCCCGACGACCCCGACCAGTACCACCCACGCCAGGCCGAGGCCGAACCGGGAGCCGACCACCGCGTTCGTGACCAGGTCGCCGATGTCGACGAATCCGCCGATGGCGGTCAGGATGCCGAGCGCGACGGCGAAGATGCGCTTCACGGGCGGCCCTCCCGGGTGAGGGCCTGCAGGCCCTGCTCGGCCTCGGCGACCCGGTCGGCGGCGTCGGCCGGATCGGCGCCGACGCCGGCGAGCGCGTCGACGGCCGCATCGATCGCGAGCACGGCCTCGTCGAGCGCGTCGAGCGCCTCGGCGCGCCGGCCTGCCTCGCTCGCCTCGGTGGCGTCGACGGTGGCGACGGTCCGGGCGGCGTCCGCGGCCTCGCGGCGCGCATCCTCCACCGCGGTCGACGCGGTTGTGCCGAAGATGCGGTCGCGGTCGTCGAGCTCGAGTGCCAGGCCTGCGGTCGCGGTCGCCGCGATCCCCTGGTCGATGGCGTCGGTCACCTGGTCGGACGGGCTCGCGCAGCCGGCCAGCAGGAGCGTCATGGCGACGCCGGTGCCGAGCGCCGTCGTCGGCGGTGTCGAGCGCGACGGATGGCGCCGGCGCCCGCCTCGGCGTCGGACCGGCCACCGGCGCTCCAGCCCCACACCGCGAAACTACCGCGGCGAGCGCCGACGCGGCCGGGCGACGCGCGCCCTCCTTCGGGTCGAACGGCGCCAAGGGCCTCACGAGGCCTTCGGGCGGCCGCTGTCTCGAGGCGTCGGGTCGCGGCTACTCGACCGGCGTCGAGCGCGGCGCGAAGGCGGCGTGGAAGAGCGCCCGGGCTCGACGGGCCGTGTCCGGGCGGTCGGCGGCATCCGTTCGACCCATGACGCCCGCGATCACACCGAGGGGTCGCAACACGCCGCGCGCCTGATGGCGTGGACGGCGTGTCGCGACCCTTGGCAGCACAAGCGGGCGCGGGCGCGGCGAGCGCCATGGCAGCATGGGGCGATGAACGCGAAGCGGATCCTCTTCATCGGCGGCAGCGGCGTCATCAGCTCGGCCTGCGTCGAACGCGCCGTCGCGGTCGGGCACGACGTGACGGTGCTGAATCGCGGCGGCTCGTCGAGCCTGCGGCCGCTTCCGGCCGACGTGCGGCAGGTCGTCGGAGACATCCGCGACCCCGACTCGGTGCGCAGCGCCCTCGGGCACGGAACCGCCGACCCGCTCGAGTTCGACGTCGTCTGCGAGTTCCTCGCCTTCACCCCCGAGCACGTGCAGGCCGACCTCGATCTCTTCGAGGGACGCATCGGCCAGTACGTGTTCATCAGCTCGGCATCCGCCTACCAGACCCCACCGAGCCGGCTGCCCGTCACCGAGTCGACGCCGCTGGTGAACCCGTTCTGGGAGTACTCGCGCGACAAGATCGCCTGCGAAGACCTGCTCGTCGCGGCCGTGCGCGAGCGCGGGTTCCCCGCGACGATCGTGCGCCCGTCGCACACGTACGACCGCACCCTGATCCCGACGACCGGGCACTGGACCGACATCGCCCGCATGCGCGCCGGGAACCCCGTCGTGGTGCACGGCGACGGCACGAGCCTGTGGACCCTCACCCATCACGCCGACTTCGCCGTGGCGTTCGTGGGCCTGCTCGGCAACCCCGTCGCGGTCGGCGACACGTTCCACATCACGGGCGATCACGCGCCGACGTGGAACCAGGTCTACGGATGGCTCGCCGAAGCCGCCGGTGTCGCCGAGCCCGAGCTCGTGCACGTGGCATCCGAGACCATCGCGGCCGTGCATCCCGACTGGGGGCCGGGTCTCATCGGCGACAAGGCGCACTCGATGGTCTTCGACAACGCCAAGGTGAAGGCGCTCGTGCCGGAGTTCCGCACGACGATCACCTTCGACGAGGGCGCGCGCGAGATCGTCGCGTTCCACGACGCGCATCCCGAACTGCAGGTCGTCGACCCGGTGGCGGATGCCGCGTTCGAACGCATCCTCGCGCTGCCGCGCCGCTGACCCGCTCCCTCGGGAGCAGGGGGTGCGGGCGACCGCCCTCGGGGTTAGCCTGACGACACACAGGTGAGAGGGGATGCCATGACCAGCTTCGTCGACCCGCTCGAGGGACCGTTCGACAAGGGCCGCCTGGCCGAGAGCGAGTACGAGGACGAGCTCGAGGCCGAGGGCCTCGGCGAGGACGACACCGAGTACGTACTCGAGGAGGTCGCCGACCCGGACGACGACGACGAGGAGTTCGGCGGGCGCTGACCCCGCCCTCGGCTACCCGCCCTCCGGTACGCGCCGCCGCTTCCGCTCGATCGTCTCGCCCGCCGCGGTCGCGACGAGCACGAGCGCCGCGAGCGCACCCGTCGACAGCGGGTCGAGCAGCGGCGTGACCGCCGCGACGACGACGAGCCCGCCGATGCCCGCGAGCTGCGCGCGCATCCACCGGCGTTCGAGCACGCGCCGGAACAGGACAGTGCCCACGAGGAACAGCATCGGCCCGCCGAGCACCGTCACGACCGCGGCGACGCTCTGCTCGTGCGGATGGCCCAGCACCTCCTTGTCGCCCACCCCGAGCAGCACGATGCCGCCGACGACCAGCAGGTGCACCCACGAGTACGCGGTCCTGGCGGTGCGCCCCGGCGCGCCGGCCGCCTCGAGCGCCTCGGCTCCGATCCGCTCGCCGTGGTCGAAATAGATCCACCAGCAGGCGGCCGCGGCGACGAACGCGGTCACCACCGCGACCACGCCCTCGACGGATGACTCCGCCGCGACGAACGCGAACCCCGTGACGAGCAGGCCCTCGCCGAGCGCGATGAGCACGAACAACGCGGTGCGCTCGGCGATGTGCGAGCCCGACACATCCCAACGCCCGATCTCCATGCGCGCCCGGCCGGGCACGGGGTAGCCGCTGATGCTGCCCGCGAGCTCGAGGCCGAGCGCAGCCGCCCACAGGGGCAGCTGCAGGGGCAGCGGCATCAGCGCACCCACGATCCACAGCGCCGACCCCCCGATCGCCCACACGAGCACGTTGCCGAAATCGTGCGACACGGTCGCATCGTGGCGCGAGGTGGCCCACACCATGAAGCCAGCGCGACCCAGCTTGAGCACGATGTACGCGAGCGCGAAGGTCCACGCGCGGTCGCCGAACGCCTCCGCGATCGCGGCGCTCATCACGAACGCGACGAACGCGAGCCCGATGACCGCGGCGCGCACAGGCAGCTTCACCGGGTCGAGCCAGTTCGTGACCCACGTGGTCGAGACCCACGCCCACCACAGTGCGACGAGCATGATGACGCCCTCGAGCGCACCGAGCGGCGTCTGGTTGTGGTAGAGGTAGGAGCCGAGCTGGGTCAGCCCGAAGACGAACACGAGGTCGAAGAAGAGCTCGACGTAGGTGACCCGTTGGGCGCGCTCGGTGTCGGTGGGGCGCAACACGTCGGCGCGCAGTCCGAAGACCATGCCGTCATCCTCGCATCGCCGTCGGCTGCCGGCGGTTCGCGTGCCCCGATGATTTCGTGTTGACTGGAGGGATGACGGCGATGGGGCGGTCCTGGCAGTTCGGCACGGCGTTGGTGCTCGCGCTCGGCCTTGCCGCGTGCACGACGACGGGCCCCGACAGCCCCGAACCGACCGGCCCGATCGTCCAACTCGGGGCCCCCGGCGAGCCGAACCGCACGATGTCGCCAGAGGAGGCGGCACAGCTTCCGCAGGCCGAGCACACCGAGGCCGACGTGTCGTTCATGCAGGACATGATCGTGCACCACGACCAGGCCATCACCATGACGGGATGGGTCGACGCACGCACCGACGACCGCGACATCCGCCTGCTCGCCGAGAGGATGCGGATCAGTCAGGAGGATGAGCTGAAGCTCATCACGGGCTGGCTGCAGGACCGCGGCACGCCGTTGCGCGACGAGCACGGTGCGCACGGCGACACGCACGACATGCCGGGCATGCTCACCGACGAGGAGCTCGAACGCCTCGAGGCGGCGATCGGCGTCGAGTTCGAGCGGCTCTTCCTCGAATACATGATCCGGCACCACCAGGGTGCGCTAGAGATGGTCGCCGACCTGTGGGCCGCCGGCGGCGGGAACGAGGCGTCGGTCGGCCAGTTCGCCCGGCACGTCGAGGGCGATCAGGGCATCGAGATCACGCGCATGCAGCAGTTGCTCGCCGAGCGCACGTCCTGAGGGGCACGTGACGATGCCCGGCGATCCGAAGATCGCCGGGCATCGTCATGCGGTGGGGATCAGCTGAAGGTGGCCTTCAGCTCCTCGATGGCCGTCACGACGGCCGAATCGGCCGCCAGGCCCGACTTGCGGATGGCGTTGTCGAGCTGAGCCATCACGGACCGGTTGCTCGAACCGTCGGCCACGAGCACCTGGGCCTCCGCGAGGTGCTTGCGAACCTGGGCGAGCGCCTTGTCGGTCATCGTGTTCGCCCGATCGGCCTGATCGACGTACGACCCGACGACCGCGAAGCTCGGCGCGTGCACCAGCTTCGCCTGCAGCTGCGCGTTGAACTCGTCGAGCTGGATCTCGCCTGCGGCGGCGATCTCGTTGGCCGACATCCATTCGCTCTCGAGGAAGGCCAGGCTGTCGAAGCCGCGCGCGATCTCGCTGCCGAACACGTTGCCGTTGTACCAGTACGTCGACCAGTACCCGCCGAGGTTCAGTCCCGTCGGGTTCGGCGTGTTGATCGGGCCGCGGTCGAGGTACGCGATCTCGACCGGCTTCGCCGTGTCGGTGAAGTCGATCACCGAGAGCCCGCCCTGGTACCAGGCCTGCACCATGATGTCGCGGCCGGGCACGGGAACGATCGAGCCGTTGTGGGCCACGCAGTTCTCCTGCACCGTCTGCGGCACCGGGAGCTTGTAGTAGCTCGCGAACTTCAGCTTGCCGTCGACGATGTCGAAGAGCGCGTTCGCGCCCCACTGCGGCTGGTCGGCCGCGCGGCAGCGAGGCGACGTGCCGCCGCCCCACTCGTCGGTGAAGATGACCTTCGTGCCGTCGTTGTTGAACGTCGCGGAGTGCCAGTACGAGAAGTTCGGGTCGGCGACCGCGTCGATCCGCACCGGGTTCACCGGATCGGAGATGTCGACGAGCAGGCCGTTGCCCTGGCACGCGCCCGCGAGGAGCCCGATCTCGGGGAACGCCGTGACGTCGTGGCACGTGTTCGTGTTCGGCAGCGGGCTGTAGGCCGGCCCGCTGGGGTGCGGCGTCCCGGTGAGCGTGTTCTGCAGGCCGTTGAACGCACCGGTCGCCGGATCGGTGAAGATCCGCGGCTGGCTGACGATCGCGGCCGTCTCGGGCGTTGCCAGCGGCACCTTGATGACGTCGATCCGCCACTGCGCAGGATTACCGGAGGTGATCGGCGTCTGCGTGTTCGAGGAGACGTTCTCGCAGCCCGCAAGCTCCAGCGCCGAGCGCACGCCGGAGGTGCCCGAGTTGTAGATGTAGACGTTGGCCGGGTCATCGGGGTCGGTGACGAGCGTGTGCGTGTGCGAACCGCGGCAGGTCTGCACGCCCGGCAGCTGGACGGGGTTGCTCAGGTCGCTGATGTCGAAGATCCGGACGCCGCGGAACCGCAGCGGGTTCGTCCCGGTACTCGGCCCGATCTGGCAGTCGGTCTGCGCGCGCGTCTCCTCGACCGACATGAAGAGCAGGTCGCCGTAGACCGACACGTCGCCCTGGCCACCGGGGCACACGAACGACGACTCGAGCTCGGGGTCCGTGGGGTCGGACACGTCGTACACCTGGAAGCCGTTGAAGTTGCCGACGATGGCGTGGTCGCCCGTGAAGGCGAGGTCGGAGTTCACGAAGCCGAAGTTGCCGGGGGGCGCGTCGAACGGTGCGACGCGCGGCGTGTTCTCGAGGAGCTCGATGTTGCTCTCGGCGGTCACCGCGTCCAGGTACCCCGGCGGCAGGTCGACGCGGGGGTCGCTTGCGCCGGAGGCCGCCGTGGCGGTCATCAGCGACGTGCCGAGCACGAGCGCTCCGGCGGCGGCGACGGCGCGTCTACGCCATCGCACGGGTCGGTTCGAGGTTCTCATCGTCAGGTGCCCTCTTTCTCTCGCTCCATTGCGGAAACGATCGCCCTCCGATGGCAGAGACGCACGCCGTCGTGCGGCTCACGGCCTGGGGGGGCCGATCTCTGCACCCAACGTATCCATGAAGTGCGGTGGAGCGCAGCATCCGTTTTCCCGATCCATCGCCGTCCGGCGTGTCGGGAGCGCGGCGTAGGCTCGAGCCATCCGGATCGGAGGGCCTCCCATGTGCGGACGCTTCGTGGTCTCCCAGCAGGCCGACGACCTCACCGCGGTGTTCGACGCCGAGAACGACTTCGCCGACTGGCGACCGTCGTACAGCCTCGCGCCGACCGACACGGTCCCGATCGTGCGCGAGCGCGCGAAGTCCGACACCGGCGAGTTCGTGCGACGACTCGAGCCGGCTCGCTGGGACTTCCACCCGGCGTTCATGAAGGACTCGAAGCGGCCGCAGTTCAACAGCCGCATCGAGACCGTGGCGACGAACGGGCTCTGGAAGGGCGCGTTCGCCTCGGGCCGGTGCATCGTGCCGATGCGCGGCTATTACGAATGGACCGGCGAGCCGGGCAAGAAGCGGGCGCACTACCTGCACGGCCCCGACGAGGTGCTCGCCGCCGCGGGCCTCTCGACCGCGCGCAAGCTCGACGACGGAACGTGGGAGGTGTCGACGTCGATCATCACGCGCGAGGCCCGCGACGCTTCGGGCGAGATCCACGACCGCATGCCGGTGTACCTCCCGCTCGACGCGATCGACCACTACCTCGACCCGGCCAAGCTGTCGCCCGACGAGGCCCGGTCCATGGTCGACTTCCTGGTCGCGCAGTCCGACCGGGTGGCACCCACGATCACCGAGTACGAGGTCGACCCGCGCGTGAACAACTCCCGCCGGGTGGATCCGGGCGACCCGACCTTGATCGAGCCGCTGGGCGAGGAGCCGACCCTCGCCTGACCGCGCGGAGCGGGTCAGGCGGCGTCGGCGTCCGCGGCATCCGGGATCTCGTCGATCGAATACCAGACCGGGATGCCGCGTTCGCGCGCGATCGCGACGTCCTGGTCGGCGCCGCGGGAATCGCCGGGGAGCCGCAGCACGCCGTCGCAGTGCTGGAGCAGGCGGTGGGCCGTCGGGTACATGACCTGCTCGGCAAGCGGGTGGGCGATGCCGTCGGCGCCGGCGCTCGCCAGCACGGGGAGCGCGACCCACTCGCCGATCATCGGCACGTGTCCCTTCTCGAAGACGGGCCATGCGGCCTGCTCGAGACGACGGAGGTTGCGGTCGAGCAGTGCGGGGTCGTCGCCCGTTCCGGAGCGGTAGGGGCCGGCGATGAGGATCAGCTTGGGTTCCATGGTTGGGCAGAATAGTATGGATGAACACGCACAATCAAGGAGAAACGTGTGCTGACTGCCCAACGCCGCGACCTGCTGCTCGAGCGCCTCCGTCGCGACGGCCGCCTCGTCGCCCGAGAGATCGCTGCCGAACTGGGCGTCACCGAGGACATGATCCGCCGCGACCTCCGCGAGCTCGCCGCGGCTGGCCTGGTGCAGCGCGTCTACGGCGGCGCGCTCCCGGTCTCCCCCGCGATCGCCGACTACGCCGCTCGCACGTCGGTGTCGCCCGCGGGCAAGCAGCGCGTCGCGGCGGCCGCCGCGGCCCTCGTGGCACCGGGCTCGGTCGTCGCGATCGACGGCGGCACGACCGCGCTGGCGGTCGTCGCGGCCCTGCCGCGCGACCTCCGCGCCACGGTCGTGACGCACAGTCCCACCGTCGCGGTCGCCCTCGCCGACCACCACGGCATCGACGTCGAGATCATCGGCGGGCGGCTGTTCCGGCACTCGATGGTGGCGTACGGCGCCACCGCGGTCGAGGCGGCGTCGCACCTGCGGGCCGATGTCTTCCTGCTCGGCGTCACGGGCGTGCACGCCGAGGCCGGCCTCACCACGGGCGATCGGGAGGATGCGGCGATGAAGCGGGCCCTCGCGGCGCGCGCCGGCGACACCTACGTGCTCGCGAGCGCGGAGAAGGTCGGGGCGGCGTCGGCGTTCGAGGTGCTCCCGCTCGGCGCCGTGAGCGGCGTCATCACCGATGCCGACGACAGCCCTGCGCTCGAGGCGCTGGCCGCGGCCGGGGTCCCACTCATCCGCACATAGCTCCGCCCGTGCACCCGGAGCCCACGCCCGGTCTCGCGCTCGCACTGGCGGTCACCGACGCCGTCGGCGCAGGATCGACGCATCGGAAGGAACCGACATGAGCAGCTGGACGCACGACGAGCTGGACCGCATCGGCGACGCCGACGAACTGCGCGTCGCGTCGTACCGGCGCGACGGCACGCTGCGCAAGTACGTGATCATCTGGGTCGTGCGTGTCGGCGACGACCTGTACGTGCGGTCGGCGTACGGGCCCGAGAACGGATGGTTCGTCCGCGCGAAGCGGAGCGGCACCGGCCGCATCCGGGCCGGCGGGGTCGAGCGCGACGTCGCGTTCGTCGACGTGCCCGCCGCCGATGAGGCGACGCATCAGGCGGTGGATGCCGCGTACCGCGGGAAGTACGACCGGTATCCGCCGAACGTCGTGAAGACGGTCGTCGGCCCGGCGCTCCGCGCGACGACCCTTCGCCTCGATGCGAGGGAGTGAGTCGTCGGCGAGTCGGGCCATCCGTCGTACCCTCGCACCATGCGCTTCGGAACGCTCGACTTCACGCCCGCGCTCGACTCGCCCGAACTGCTCGCGCCGCCCACGGCCGCGGCGCTCGAGGCGGCGACGGACGGCCCGACCCATGATGTGCTCGTCGCCGCGATCGATCCCGGCCTCGCCGACACCGCCGCGTTCTGCGAGCACTACGAGATCCCGATGGCGGATGGCGCGAACTGCGTCATCGTCCAGGCGCGCCGCGGCGAGCGCACCTGGCATGCGGCCGTGCTGGTCCGCGGCTCCGACCGAGCCGACGTGAACGGCGTCGTGCGCCGCCACCTCGAGGCGCGCAGGCTGTCGTTCGCCTCGATGGACGACGCGGTGGCCCTCACCGGGATGGAGTACGGCGGCATCACGCCCGTCGGCCTCCCCGCCGACTGGCCGATCCTCGTCGACGAGTCGGTCGCCGAGCACGAACGCCTCATCGTGGGCAGCGGCATCCGCGGGTCGAAGCTGCTCGTGACCGGCGCGTTCCTCGCGTCGCTGCCGAACGCCGAGGTGCTCCCGCTCGCGCAGGCCGCGCCGGCCGCGCACTGATCAGCCGGCGCCGTCCGCCCGGAACGGCACCTCGGCTCCCTCGGCGAGGACCACGTAGCAGCGCTCCCACGGCTCCTCGCCCACGATGGTCCACTCGTGGCCGCTCCCGCTGGTGTCCTCGGCGAGCAGCACGTCGCCCGCCCGCAGCGTGAACCGCTCGCCGTCGCGGGTCGTGAAGTCGAGCGTGCCGCGCAGCGTCACGACCAGCTGGCGGGCCGGCGCGTCGTGCCAGGCGAAGCTCGATCCGGGCGGGCTGTGCTGGAATCGCACGCGCGAGGCCGGCAGGTCGTCCGTCGCGCGGTCGTCACGCCGAGGCTGCGGGAGCTCGAGCTCGCCCTCCTCGACGTGGCTGAGCCCGTCGGACGTGTACAACCGCACGCATCGCATCACCCGCTCCCCTCCGCCGGCGATTCGAGCCAGCGCCGCACCAGCGCCTGCAGGGTGCCGGATGCCGCGAGCGACCGCTGCGCGTCGTCGAGCCGGCGACGAAGCTCGTCGTTCCCGCGCGCGACGCTCACGGCGATCTCCTCGCGCGAGATGCCGGCCTGCACGACGCGCACGCTCGCGGTGGGCGCGACGAGCGTGCGCAGCACGGGTTCGAGCTTCATGAAGGCGTCGCATCCGCCGGTCGACAGGTCGGCGATCGCCTGCGGGATCTCGTCGTACGCGTAGACGCGCACGCGCCCCGCCCGACCCTCGGCGACGAGCCGTTCGGCGATCGGCTGGCTCGTGTTGCCCTGCTGGACCCCGATGACGAGGCCCTCGAGGTCGTCGATGCTGCGCACGCCGGGGTGCTGTCGCAGGTCGACGGCGAGCGCCTGCCCCGACACGAAGTAGGGTGCGCAGAACTCCGCCCGCTGCTGCCGCTCTGGCGTGACGGTGGTGCCGGATGCCACGCAGTCGACGTCGCCCGCGGCGAGGGCGTCGAAGATCCCCTCGAAGTCTGAGCCGAGGTACGGATGCAGCTCCCATTCCCAGCCGAGCCGGCCGGCGAGCTCGCGCGTGAGGTCGATGTCGAAGCCTTCGGGCCCGGATGGCGCGTGCCGCTCGAAGGGCGGATCGGGCAGTGCCGATCCGACCCGGAGTGCGCGCGCGGGCTCGCCCATGGCGCGAGGATACCCGCCGCGGCGGCGCCGTGGGTCGCCGGATTCCCCGGGCACCTGGCGGCTCAGGACTCGAGCAGCTCCCGGTCGATGACTGCGGCGCTCCAGCGTCCCAGCACGACGCCCGCGACCGTGTCGGTGATGTGGTGCTGACCGCGGTAGATCCGCGAGAACGCGATGCCGCCGGGGATCGCGTATCGCAGGAGGGGCCCGAGAAGGCGGGCGCGGCGACCCGCGTGCCGATCGAGCAGGTCGGCGAGCGTGGTGTGGATCGCGACGGATGCCGCCGTGTGCCCCGACGGGAACGACGACGTGGCGTGCGGCTGCTCCGGCCGCCACACGCTCCGAGGGCGCGGGCGCCCCACCAGGGCCGCGGATCCGACGAAGCAGGCCGTCTCCAGCGCGAGCGCCGCACCGGGGGCGACGGCCGAGCGCCAGTCGCGCGTGAGCCCCCACGTCACGGCGCACCAGAAGGCCCCGTTCGCAATCGTCTGCGGCACTCCCGAGTACCACGAGAGTGGAGCCGTGACCCGGTCGAGCAGCTCACGAGCCTCGGGTCGCTCGACCGACGCGGCGCCGCCGTGGGGTCCGTGGCCGAACGCACCCTGGAGCGCGCGGACCGCCCGGTCCTCGGGAGGGTCGTCGCCGCCGACGAATCGGACGACTCGACCGGCCACTGCGAGCACCGCGATCGCCGCGAGCCCCGGCAGGACGAACGAGCGGAGGACCCGGTGCATGCCCGGCAGCCTAGTCGCGGGTTCAGTCGTCGAGCACGGAAGAGGCCCGCCGAGTCATTCCTGAACTCGAACGGGCCTGATGCCGACCATCACGTCGAACCTGGTGCGCAAGGGGGGAGTTGAACCCCCACGCCCTCACGGGCACACGGACCTGAACCGTGCGCGTCTGCCTATTCCGCCACTTGCGCATACCGATTCGCAGTTGCGAACCAGCCAACCGAGACTAACATACCTGCTCGTGCCATCCGGCCACTCCCCCTCCCCACCTCGCATCGCCTCGGGCCTCAGCCCGGAGTCGCCCGCAACCCCTCGCGCCGCCCGCACCACAGGAATAGCCTTGACTACCGGCAACGGCGCCCGACCGTCTCCCCCAACCGAAAGGATCGCCGTGACCCTCCCCCGCGATGCCAGCGAGCGCGCGAACTCGACCGACGCCCTCGTCTCCCCCGGCGAGGTCGAGTTGGGCGGCATCCGCGGCTGGCTGTTCGACCTCGACGGCGTCCTCACGCCGACCGCGGTCGTGCACATGCACGCGTGGGCGCGGCTGTTCGCGCCGTTCCTCGAGGCGCACGGCGCGAAGCCGTACGCCGATGCCGACTACTTCGCGTACATCGACGGCAAGCCCCGATACGACGGGGTCCGGTCGCTGCTCGAGAGCCGCGGCATCCGACTGCCCGAGGGCGACGTGACCGACGCCCCGACCGAAGACACGGTGCACGGCCTCGGCAACCGCAAGAACGAGGCGTTCAACGCGACCCTCGCCGACGAGGGCGTGCAGCCCTACCCGGCGAGCGTCGCGCTCCTCGACGCGATCGAGCGGGCGGGCGGCGCGGTCGCGGTGGTCTCGAGCTCCAAGAACGCGCCCGCCGTGCTCGCCGCGGCCGGAATCGCCGACCGCTTCGACGTCGTCGTCGACGGCGCCGTCGCGGCGCGCGAGGGCATCCCCGGCAAGCCGGCGCCCGACATGTTCCTGCGCGCCGCCGAACTCCTCGACCTGCCGCCCGAGCAGTGCGCGGTGATCGAAGACGCCGAATCGGGCGTGAAGGCCGGCGCCACCGGGCCGTTCGCACTCGTGGTGGGCGTCGACCGCGGCGTGGGCCGCAAGGCCCTCGTCGAGCTCGGGGCCGACGTGATCGTCGACGAGCTCGACGAGCTGATCCCCGCGCTCGAGCGGGCGGGCCGGGCTGCGCCGTCCCCCGACCAGCAGAACGGAGAGGACCGCGCATGAGGTTCGCCGACACCGACCCGATGAACCGCACCGTCTTCCCCGTCGACGAGTGGGCGCTCGTCGAGACCGAGTTCGGCGTCGGCGACATGGGCCGTACCGAGACCCTCTTCGCCGTCGGCAACGGGTACCTCGGCCTGCGCGGCAACGTCGAGGAGGGCCGCGACGGCCACATGCACGGTACGTTCGTCAACGGGTTCCACGAGACCTGGCCGATCCGCCACGCCGAGGAGGCCTTCGGCTTCGCGCGCGTGGGGCAGACGATCGTGAACGCACCCGATGCCAAGATCATCCGCCTCTACGTCGACGACGAGCCGCTCGTCATCACCGAGGCCGAGATCATGGGGTACGAGCGCCGGCTCGACTTCCGCCTCGGCGTCCTGAGCCGCCGCATCGAATGGCGGACTCCGTCGGGCAAGCGCGTGCTCATCACGAGCCGACGCATGGCGAGCTTCACCGACCGGCACCTCGGCGTCATCGACTACGAGGTCGAACTGCTCGACGCCGACGCCGCGGTCACCATCTCGAGCCAGATCCTCAACCGGCAGGATGGCCGCGACGAGTACCGCGGCGGCGTGACCGAGGCGCCCGGCGCCTTCGACCCGCGCAAGGCGGAGACGTTCACCGAGCGGGTGCTGCAGCCGCGCGTGCAGCGCCGCGACGGCGGGCGCTACATGCTCGGCTACCAGGCGACGAACTCGAAGATGGCCATCTCGGTGGGCGCGCTGCACTCGATCGTCACCGACAACGAGTTCACCGAGACCGGCTCGATCGGCGACGACCTCGCCAAGCACATCTACCGGATCCGCGCCCAGCGCGGTGTGCCCATCCGCATCACCAAGCTCATCAGCTACCACACCGCGCGGAAGGTTCCCGCTCGCGAGCTCGTCGATCGGTGCGACCGCACCCTCGACCGCGGCGCCGAGATCGGCGTGGCCGAGCTGTTCTCGCAGCAGCGCTCCTGGCTCGACGACTTCTGGGCCCGATCCGACGTCGAGATCGCCGGGCAGCCCGAGCTGCAGCAGGCCGCGCGATGGAACCTGTTCCAGCTGGCGCAGGCGACCGCACGCACCGACGGCGGCGGCGTGGCGGCCAAGGGCGTGTCGGGTTCCGGGTACGGCGGCCACTACTTCTGGGACTCCGAGATCTACGTGATGCCGTTCCTCAGCTACACGGCGCCGATCGTGGCCCGCAACGTGCTGCGCTTCCGCCAGCGCATGCTGGAGGCGGCCCGCGCGCGCGCCCTCGAGCTCAACCAGCGCGGGGCCCTCTTCCCGTGGCGCACCATCAACGGGCTCGAATCGAGCGCGTACTACGCGGCGGGCACCGCGCAGTACCACATCGACGCCGACATCGCGTATGCGCTGTGCCAGTACGTCGCGGCCACGGGCGACGAGGACTTCCTCGCGCGCGGAGCCATCGACATCCTGGTCGAGACCGCCCGGATGTGGGAGGACCTCGGGTTCTGGCGCACCAACACCGACGACGTGTTCCACATCCACGGCGTGACCGGGCCTGACGAGTACACGACCGTCGTGAACGACAACCTCTACACGAACGTCATGGCGCGGGCCAACCTCGCCGCCGCGGCAGCGGCCGTCGACAACCTCCAGGTCGACGACCCGATCGGGCACAAGAGACTCATCGAGCGCCTCGGCGTCACGCCGGCCGAGGTCGCGAGCTGGCGCCGCGCCGCAGCGCACATGCACATCCCCTTCGACGAGAACCTCGGCGTCCACCCCCAGGACTCCGCCTTCCTCGAGAAGGAGCTGTGGGACCTCGAGCACACCCCCGACAACCACCTGCCGCTGCTGCTGCACTACCACCCGCTGGTGATCTACCGCTTCCAGGTCCTCAAGCAGGCCGACGTGGTGCTCGCCCTCTACCTGCAGGGCGACCGCTTCAGCACCGAGCAGAAGCTCGCCGACTTCGAGTACTACGACCCGCTGACCACCGGCGACTCCACGCTGTCGGCCGTCGTCCAGTCGATCATCGCCTCCGAGGTCGGCTACCACGAGCTCGCGCTGCGGTACTTCCGCTCGGCGCTGTTCGTCGACCTCGCCGACCTCCACCACAACGCGGCCGATGGCGTGCACGTCGCCTCGACGGGCGGCGTGTGGGCCGGCCTGGTGTCCGGTTTCGGCGGGTTCCGCGACCACAACGGCCGATTCACGTTCGACCCGCGCCTGCCCGACGGCTGGGAGCGACTGAGCTTCCGCCTCACCATCCGGGGCTCGCGCATCCGCGTCGACCTCACCGCGGAGTCGATCCGGTTCACGGTCGAGGTGGGCGAACCCGACGTGGCGGTCCCGATCTCGGTGCGCGGGCAGGCCATCCTCGTCGCGCCCGGCGCGCCGGTCGTGGTCGCACTCGACGGGCACGGCGCCCGCCGTGTGGGCGCTCCGACGATGCAGAACGTGCGCGGTGCTCGCCGCGCCGACGGCACCCTGCTCACCGCCTCGATCCCCACGCTCTCGCTCGACGTCGACGAGGAGGAGGCCGCCGCGGTCTTCGACTGAGGCCGGCGGGCGAGCGCGCCGCACGGCGGCGCCGCTCCGGGCGCGTTCGCACCCGCTGCGGCTAGCATGTCAGTCGAATCACGGACCGGACGGAGACCCTGTGGGCCTACTGGACAACTTCGAGAAGGGTCTCGAACGCGCCGTCAACGGCGCATTCGCGAAGACCTTCCGCTCGGGGCTGCAGCCCGTCGAGATCACCGCCGCGCTCAAGCGCGAGATCGACACCAAGGCCGCCGTCGTCTCCCGTGACCGGGTCCTCGTGCCCAACCGGTTCGCCGTGCGGATGTCGCCGGCCGACCACCAGCGGATGTCGTCGCTCGGCCCCGCACTCATCGATGAGCTCGTCGACCTCGTGCAGAAGCACGCGGCGAGCCAGCGCTTCCAGTTCGCCGGCGGCATCACCATCTCGCTCCAGCCCGATCCCGGTCTGGCCGAGGGCATGGTGCAGGTCGACTCGCAGAACGTGAAGGGGCGCGTCGCGTGGACGCCCGTGCTCGACGTCGACGGCCGGCGGTTCCCGATCCTCAAGGGGCGCACCGTCATCGGCCGGGGCAGCGAGGCCGACGTGACCCTCGACGACTCCGGCGCGTCCCGGCGACACGCCGAGGTGCAGTGGGATGGGGCGCGCGCCCGCGTCCGCGACCTCGGCTCCACCAACGGCACGCAGGTCAACGGCGCGCCCGTCTCCGACGCCGTGCTCGAACCCGATTCCGTGATCACCATCGGCCGCTCGCGTATCGTGTTCCGCGTGCTCGCCCAAGCCGATCCCTCCGACACCCAGGCCGGCCGCCGCGTCGACCCCGGCGCCCAGCGTCCCGATGCAGGCGGGTTCTGGGGGCCGGCGCAATGAGTGAACTGACCCTCCTCGTCCTGCAGCTCGGCTTCCTGCTGCTGCTCTGGGTCTTCGTCTTCGCCATCGTGTACGCACTCCGGAGCGACCTCTTCGGGCAGCGCGTGCGGAAGCTCCAGCCCGAGGCGGCGGCCGCTGCCGCGCCCGCCCCCGCGCCGGTGCGGTCCGCCGTGCCGGCCGGTCCCGATGCGCCGACCGCCGCCGTGTCACGTCCCGCGCCCCCCGCGGCATCCGTCGGCGGCGATGCGACGACCGAGAACGCCACACGCCTGGTCATCACGTCGGGCGCCAAGGCCGGCGCCGAGTTCCCCCTCGGCCGCGACGAGATCACGATCGGCCGGTCGAGCGACTCGGCGATCATCATCCGCGACGACTACACCTCCACCCACCACGCCCGCCTGATGCTGTGGAACGGCCGCTGGATGATCCAGGACCTCGACTCCACCAACGGCACGTTCCTCAACGGCTCCCGAGTCACCGTGCCGACGCCCATCCCGCTCGGAGCCACCGTCAAGGTCGGAGCGACGACGTTCGAGCTGCGGCGGTAGCGCATGGCGAGCGTCAAGGCGAGCGCGGCCGTCTCGCACGTCGGCCGGGTCCGCTCCAACAACCAGGACTCGGGCTACGCGGGCCGGCGTCTGTTCCTCGTGGCCGACGGCATGGGGGGCCACGCCGGCGGCGACGTCGCCAGCGCGATCGCCACCAAGCGGATCGCCGAGGCCGACGGCGACTACGAGAGCTCGCAGGCGGCCGCCGCCGCCCTCGAGGAGTCGCTGCTCTCGGCCAACCGCAGCCTCGAGGAGACCGTCGCCGACCACTCCGAGCTCACCGGCATGGGCACCACGGTGAGCGCCATGCTCGTGCAGCAGGATCGCGTCGTCATCGCCCACATCGGCGACTCGCGGGTGTACCTCTTCCGCTCGGGCGAGCTCAGCCAGGTCTCCACCGACCACACCTTCGTGCAACGCCTCGTCGACGCCGGCCGGATCACGGCCGAGGAGGCGATGGTGCACCCTCGGCGATCGGTGCTCATGCGCGTGCTGGGCGACGTCGAGGCCTCGCCCGAGATCGACACCCTCGTCATCGACACGCACCCCGGCGACCGCTGGATGCTGTGCTCCGACGGGCTGTCGGGCGTCGTGTCGTTCGACGAGCTGCACGAGATCCTCTCCAGCGACGCCGGGGCGAAGCAGGTCGCCGACCGGCTCGTCAAGGCCTCCCTCGACGGCGGGGCTCCCGACAACGTCACGGTCGTCGTCATCGACATCGGCGATCCGCCGGCCCCCGAGACGCCGCCGCTCGTGGTGGGCTCCGCGGCGGCACCCCTCGCCTTCGGCACGGCGCCCGAACCCGTGCGGCGCCCGGGCATCCGCCTCACGCCGTTCCGACCGCACCCCGTGCAGGAGACGCACTTCGAGCCCGACTCGGCCGAGTACTTCGACGAGCTGATCGAGGAGGACGAGCGCCGTCGACGCCGTCGGCGTTTCATGTGGGGCCTCTGGATCGTCCTGCTGATCGCGGCGATCGTCACGGCCTTCGCCATCGGCTACCGGTGGACGCAGACCCGGTACTACGTCGGCGAGTACAACGGCCGAGTCGCCGTGTACCAGGGCATCCAGCAGGACCTCGGACCGATCTCGCTCAACCACCTGCACTCGGAGACCGGCGTCGACATCGCCGACCTGCGCGTGTACGACCAGCAGCGCGTCGAGCAGACGATCAGCGCCGGTTCACTCGAGGAGGCCTTCCGGATCGTGTCCCGATTGGAGGAGTCCGTTGAGTGAGTCAGGCGGCCGGCGCACCGCGGAACGCGCACCCGCGACGGCGAGCGTCCGTCGCATCCGCATGCCGCAGAAGCTCCGGAACCTCGAACTCGGGCTGCTCGTCGCGGCCTGCGTCATCAACGCCGGCGCCATCGTGCTCGTGCAGCTCGGCGCGCTGGGCCGCATCGACACGCAGCTCGTCCTGCTCGGCGCCGGCCTCTCCGCCCTCGTGTTCGGCCTGCACATCGCGATGCGCTTCGTCGCCCGCGACGCCGATCCGTTCCTGCTGCCCATCGCGACGGTGCTGAACGGGCTCGGCATCGCCATGATCTACCGCATCGACATCGCCACCGGCGACGCCGGCTGGGACAGCGCGGCGGTGCGGCAGATCGCGTGGAGCGTCATCGCGATCGTCGCCGCACTGGCCACCATCCTGCTGATCCGCAATCACCGGGTGCTCTTCCGCTACACCTACCTCTCCGGCCTCATCGCCATCGTGCTGCTCCTGCTGCCCCTCGTGCCGGGCCTCGGTCGCCAGGTCAGCGGCGCGCGAGTCTGGATCGGCTTCGGCGACTTCGCGACCTTCCAGCCCGGTGAGATCGCGAAGATCGCCCTCGCGGTGTTCTTCGCCGGCTACCTCGTCCGCAACCGCGACTCGTTGTCGATGGTGGGCCGCACGTTCCTCGGCATGCGATTCCCGCGCGCGCGGGACCTCGGTCCGCTGCTCGTCGTGTGGGCGCTCTCGATGGCGGTCATCGTCTTCCAGCGCGACCTCGGTACCGCCCTGCTCTACTTCGGGCTGTTCCTCGTGATGCTCTACGTCGCCACGAGCCGCCTCTCCTGGGTCGTGATCGGGCTCAGCCTGTTCTTCGGCGGCGCGATCCTCGCGAGCCAGACGCTCGACTACGTCAACGGCCGGTTCCGCAACTGGCTCGACGCATTCAACCCCGAGGTGTACGAGGCCACAGGGGGCTCCTACCAGCTCGTCCAGGGCCTCTTCGGCCTCGCGAACGGCGGGCTCATCGGAACCGGCCTCGGCCAGGGGCGGCCCGACCTGACCCCCGTGCCCCAGAGCGACTACATCATCGCGAGCCTCGGCGAGGAGCTCGGCCTCGCCGGCGTCTTCGCGATCCTCGCCCTCTACGTGCTCTTCGTCGCCCGCGGCTTCCGCATCGGCTTCGCCGGACAGGACGACTTCGGCAAGCTCCTCGGCGTGGGCCTCGCGTTCGTCGTCGCGTTGCAGGTGTTCATCGTCGTCGGCGGTGTGACGCGTGTCATCCCGCTCACCGGCCTGACCACCCCCTTCCTCGCGGCGGGCGGCTCGTCGCTCGTCGCGAACTGGATCATCGTCGCGCTGCTGCTCCGGCTCTCCGACACGGTCCGCAACCACCCGAGGCTGGTGATCGACGGATGAACCGCGAGCTCAAGCGGGTGACGATCGTCGCCCTCCTCATGTTCCTGACGCTCTTCGTCTCGACGACGGTCATCCAGTACGTGCAGGCCGAGAACCTCGCGGCCGATCCGCGCAACGCCCGCACGCTCTACCAGAGCTACTCGGTCGAGCGCGGGCCGATCCTCGTCGGCGGGGAGCCCATCGCCTTCTCCGAGCCGTCCGACGACGACTACAAGTTCCAGCGCGTGTACGCGAACGGCCCGCTCTACGCACCGGTCACCGGGTTCATCCCCGTCAACGGCGAGGCGACCGGGCTCGAGCAGTCCCTCAACGCCGAGCTCAGCGGCCGGTCCGAATCGCAGTTCTTCGACTCGCTCAACCGCATCGTCTCGGGCCAGGACCCCATGGGCGCCTCGGTCGAGGTCGCCATCGACCCGGTGGCGCAGCAGGCCGCGTGGGACGCGCTCGGCGACTACACCGGCGCGGTCATCGTCACCGAGCCGGCGACGGGCCGGATCATCGCGATGGTCACGAAGCCCACCTACGACCCGAACTCGCTCGCGGTGCACAACGGCGCCCAGGTCGAGGAGACCTACGACGCCCTCCTCCAGGACCCGGCCGACCCGCTGTTCAACCGCGCGACCGGTGGCGACATGAACCCGCCCGGTTCGGTGTTCAAGCTCGTGATGACCGCGGCCGCGCTCGAATCGGGCCAGTACACGCCCGACTCGACGTTCCCGAACCCGGCGGAGTTCACGCTCCCGGGCACGAACTCGGTTGTCAGGAACTCGAGCGGCGGCAGCTGCGGCGGCGGCTCCGAGGTCACGCTCGCGACCGCGCTGCGCCTCTCGTGCAACATCCCGTTCGCCGAGCTCGCGCTCCAGCTGGGCGACGACGCCATCCGCGCGCAGGCCGAGAAGTTCGGGTTCAACACGAACTTCACGACGCCGAACCCCACCGAGACGAGCACCTATCCCGCGAACCCCGACGAGCCGCAGACCGCGCTCACCGGCTTCGGGCAGGGCGAGGTGCGAGCGACGCCGCTGCAGATGGCCATGGTCTCGGCCGCGATCGCCAACGGCGGGATCGTGATGAACCCCGAGCTCGTCGACTCCATCACGGCTCCCGACTTCCGCTCCATCCAGGAGTTCGAGGCCTCCCAGTTCGGTCGCGCGATCAGCGAGGAGACCGCCCGGACGATGACCGAGATGATGGTCGCCGGCGTCGAGAACGGCGCCGCGAGTAATGCAAGAATAGACGGCGTCAGCGTGGCCGGTAAGACGGGTACAGCGGAGAACGGCGAGGATGACCCCTACACCTTGTGGTTCACCGGTTTTGCCCCCGCCGACGACCCTCAGTATGCGATCACGGTACTCGTGGAAGACGGCGGGGGACTTGGTCAGGAGGGGTTCGGCAACGGAATTGCCGCGCCCGTGGCGAAACAGGTACTAGAGGCGGTGCTGAACAAATGAGACCGAGCGCTGGGCTCACCTTCGGAGGACGGTACGAACTCCAGTCCCGGATCGCCATCGGCGGTATGGGCGAGGTCTGGCAGGCCACCGACCTCGTCATCGGGCGGCAGGTCGCCATCAAGATCCTGAAGGACGAGTACCTCGGCGACCCGGGCTTCCTCGAGCGCTTCCGCGCCGAAGCTCGCCACGCCGCCCTCGTGAACCACGAGGGCATCGCCAATGTCTTCGACTACGGCGAGGAGGAGGGCAGCGCCTACCTCGTCATGGAGCTCGTGCCCGGCGAGGCGCTCTCGACGATCCTCGAGCGCGAGCACGTGCTCTCGACCGACAAGGTGCTCGACATCGTCGCGCAGACGGCGTCGGCCCTGCAGGCCGCGCACGCCGCGGGTCTCGTCCACCGCGACATCAAGCCGGGCAACCTGCTCATCACTCCCGACGGCCGCGTGAAGATCACCGACTTCGGCATCGCCCGGATCGCCGACCAGGTGCCGCTCACGGCGACCGGCCAGGTGATGGGCACGGTGCAGTACCTTTCACCCGAGCAGGCGTCCGGACACCCTGCGTCGCCGACCACCGACATCTACTCGCTCGGGATCGTCGCGTACGAGTGCCTCGCCGGACGACGACCGTTCACCGGCGAGTCGCAGGTCGCGATCGCGATGGCGCAGATCAACGAGACGCCGCCCGACCTCCCCGTCACGGTGTCCGAGCCGGTGCGCAACCTCGTCTACGCCTGCATCGCGAAGAACCCGGCCGACCGGCCGCAGACCGCGGCGCACCTCGCGCGTGCGGCGAACGCGCTGCGGCGAGGCGATGTCCGCGGTGCGGCCACGGCCGTTCCCGCGGTCCTCGGCGCCGCAGCCGGTGCGACCGCCGCCACCGCGCTCCTGCCGCAGCAGGGCGCGAACACCGCGGCGACCACGGTCCTCCCGGCAGGTGCTGCCGGCGCGGCGATGACCACGACCGAGACCGAGGAGGAGACGGCCGAGCCGCAGAAGAAGCGGAGCCCGTGGACCTGGCCGCTCATCGTCCTCATCGCACTGCTCGCGCTCGTGCTCATCGGCACGCTGATCGCCCTGGCCGTGAACAGCGGCGACGACCCCGACCCCACCCAGAGCACGACGCCCGCGCGCACCACGACGAGCGCGCCTCCCACGACGACGACCCCGCCGCCGCCCCCGCCGACGACCGCGGCCCCCGAGACCGTCACCGTCGATCGTGCCGCGTACATCGGCCGGAACGTCGACGAGGTCCGCGCCGAACTCGAGCAGGCCGGCTTCGCCGTCACGACCCAGGAGGGTCAGCCCGCCGACACGGCCGCGCAGGCCAACACGGTCTCCGACGTGAACCCGAGCGGCACCCTCACGGTCGGCTCGGCCATCACGGTGACCTATCTCACGTCGCCCGCCGCACCGAGCGCCCCGTCGAGCGCCCCGACGGTCCAGCCGGCCGACCCCTCGCCCGGCGAGCCGGTGAACGTGAGCTGGCCGGCCGCGTCCTGTCCGGCCGGTCAGGAGCTGACCGGCTACCAGGTGTCGGTCGACGGCGCCTCGACCTCCGTCTCGGGAACGAGCTTCCAGTTCTCCGCGTCGGAGCAGTCGGGCACCACGCACCAGGTCACGTACCTGTACACCTGCAGCGGTGGCGGGTCGTCTCCGGCGTCCCCGGCGGCGACGGTCACCGTCGGCGACTGAACCACAGCCGAAGTCCACCACGATGGGAGGCACCGTGAACGATGACGGACGCATGCTCGCGGGACGGTACCGCGTGGGCGCCCTCATCGGTCGCGGCGGCATGTCCGACGTCCATGCCGGCACCGACATGCGACTGGGCCGCCAGGTCGCCATCAAGCTCCTGAAGCCGCAACTGGCCACCGACCCGGCGTTCCGGATGCGCTTCCGCCAGGAGGCCCAATCGGCGGCGCGGATGGCGCACCCGACGATCGTGCGCGTGTTCGACGCCGGCGAGGAGACGGTGCGCGATTCGTCCGGGCAGGAGGTCCAGCTGCCCTTCATCGTGATGGAGTTCGTCGAGGGTCGCCTCCTCAAGGACATCATCCACGAGGGTCCGCTCGACCCGCTCGCGGCGGCCCGCGTCATCGACGGCGTGCTCACCGCGATCGAGTACTCGCACCGGGCGGGCGTCGTGCACCGCGACATCAAGCCCGGCAACATCATGATCAGCACCACCGGCCAGGTGAAGGTCATGGACTTCGGCATCGCGCGCGCCGTCTCCGACTCGGCGACGACGGTCGCCCAGACCACGGCGATCCTCGGGACCGCGTCGTACTTCTCGCCCGAGCAGGCGAAGGGCGAGACGGTCGACGCCCGCACCGACCTCTACAGCACGGGGGTCGTGCTGTTCGAGATGCTCACGGGGCGCCCGCCGTTCCGCGGCGACACCCCGGTCGCGGTCGCCTACCAGCACGTGAGCGAGCGTCCCGTCAAGCCGAGCGTGATCAACCCGAAGGTCTCGCCGGCACTCGACTCGGTGGTGATGCACGCGCTCGCGAAGGACCGGAACGTGCGGTACCAGACCGCGGCCGAGTTCCGTGCCGACGTCGATGCCGCGGCATCCGGTCGCCTGCCCTCGCAGCGGAAGACCGACGAGGCGGCCATGTTCTTCGGCACCCCGACCGGGGCGTTGTCGACCTCCGAGCTCGCACTGCGGCAGCTCACCGAGGACGACACGATGTCGCGCACGCAGCGTCGCCCTCCGGCGATCTGGATCTGGTCGGGCATCATCGCGGTCGTCGTGATCGTCGTCGCCGTCATGTACTGGGCGTTCAACCTCCAGCCGTCCGACGATCTGCCGTCGAACTCGCGTGAGGTCCCGAGCCTGGCGGGGCTGACCTGGGAGGAGGCGGCGAACGAACTGCAGTCGTTGACGCTGCCGGCCACCAAGATGGAGGAGACGAACGACACCATACCGGCCGGCGAGGTCATCCGGACCGAACCGGCAGAAGGCGAGATCGTCGACACCGGCACGCCGGTGAACGTCTACATCTCGACGGGCCGTGAGGCGGTGACCGTCCCCAACGTCGTGAACAAGCCGCTCGAGGAGGCCAAGGCCGACCTCCAGGCGGCCGGCCTGGTCGCCGGCAGCGAGACCCGGGAGAACTCGCCGACCGTCGCCGAGGGCATCGTGCTCGCGACCGACCCGGCTGCGGGCGCGTCGACGGAGGCGGGCGGCACGGTCAACTTCCGGATCTCGAGCGGCCTGGTGACGCTGCCCGACCTGACCGGTCAGTCGCTGCAGGCCGCCTCCTCGTACCTGGGCACGTCGACGCTCCAGCTGAGCGCGGTTCCGGTGCCCGACTCGAGTTGCGCGTCGGAGGCGGGCTCACCCGTGATCCGGCAGTCCCTGCCGCCGGGCGACGTGCCGCAGAAGTCCGAGGTCGAGCTCGCGTACTGCGCGGGCTGAGTCGCTCAGTCGGCGGCCCGCACGAGGGGGTTGAGTGAGCGCGCGCGCTCCTTCGCCTCGGGCAGGCCCGCGACCTCGAGCCAGTTCCCGAGCATCCGGTAGCCGCCTTCGGTGAGCACCGACTCCGGGTGGAACTGGACGCCGAAGATCGGGGCCGACTCGTGGCGCAGTCCCATGATCACCCCGCCCTGCGTGCGGCTGGTGACGACCAGCTCCTCGGGCACCGTTCCGTCGACGACGGCCAGCGAGTGGTAGCGCGTCGCCGTGAAGGGCTGCGGAACCCCCTCGTAGAACGCGCTGTCGTCGTGCGTGATCCGGGACGTCTTGCCGTGCATCAGCTCTTCGGCATTCGTGACCGTCGCCCCGAACGCCTCGGCGATCGCCTGGTGACCGAGGCACACGCCGAGCAGCGGCTGCCCCGAGTGCAGGGCGGCCTCAACGACGGGAATGGACACGCCGGCGTCGGCGGGCTTGCCGGGGCCGGGCGAGATCAGCACGCCGTCGTACTCGGCCATGCGCTCGGCGACCTCGGGCGTCGCGATGTCGTCGTTGCGCACCACGTCGGTCTGGGCTCCGAGCTCCTGCAGGTAGCCGTTCAGCGTGTAGACGAAGCTGTCGTAGTTGTCGATGACGAGGATCCGGGTCATTGCTCCACCGTGACGTCGATTGGATTGATGATGCCGTCGACCCAGGGGAAGACCCAGGTGAACAGGACGAAGACCACGCCGGCGAGGATCGCCAGCAGGAGGACGACGCGCACCCAGGCCGGGCCGGGAAGGATGCGCCACAAGGCACCGTACATCATGTTCCCCATCCCGCAACCTCGGCGGCGATCTCGGACGGCGGCCCGGCGTCGGCAGCCTGCCACGATTCGAGCACGCCGTACGCGATGATCCGCTCGGCGGTCGAGCCCAGCGGGTTGCAGCTCGTGAGCGTGACGATGCGGTCGGTCGGCGTGACGTCTGGGCGGTGGGGCACGGCCGCGAGCACCGCGCTCGTCTCGGGGGTGACGTACTCGAGGTCGCGGAATCGGTAGGTGTACCAGCCGTCGCGCGTCTGGATGTGGATGGCGTCGCCGAGCTGCAGCTGGTCGATCTCGTGCATCCCGCCGCCGTACGCGCTGCGATGCGCGGCGATGGCGAAGTTGCCGACCTCGCCGGGCATCTGCGTGCCCGGGTAATGGCCGACACCCGCCGTGGCGCTGTTGAGCACATCGAGGCCGACGCCCTCGGCGATGGTGCGTTGCGACCCCTCTCCGAAGCGCGGCACGTACATGATCGCGAACGCGTCGCCGTTCGCATACGCGGTCGCGTCGACGACGGGGTCGCCGTGGTCGGCGGCATCCGTCGCCGGCATCGCGGACGGCTCACCCGCGCGGGGGCCGGCCCGGGCTTGCTCGAGCCAGTCGGTCGAGAGATCGGATGCCGCGCGGGACTGCTGCGACGCCATGATGGGATCGTTCCACCAGAGCTGCCATCCGAGGAAGAGCAGGGCGATCGCGCCCGCCGTGAGGAGCAGTTCGCCGAGGACGCCGACGACGCGAACACTCGGGTGGGTCGTGGGCTCGACACCCAGCCGATCGGCGACTGCGTCGCGACCGGCATCCCCGTCGAGCCCGCCACGTGGCATGCGGACGATTCTATTCGGCGCCGCCGACCGGTCCCGCCGTGCGTCTGCGCACCCGGGATCGGGTACCGCAGGCTGTTCGACTAGAATCTCCCGCATGGCACGCACGAAATCTTCGAAGCCCGCTCGCGCGGAGCAGCCGAGCGGCGAGGACGCGCCGAATCCCGTCTGGTTCAAGCCCGTCATGTTCGGGTTCATGCTCCTGGGCCTGCTCTGGATCATCGTCTTCTACGTGAGCCAGGGCGCTCTCCCGGTCGCGGCGCTGGGCTCGTGGAACATCCTGATCGGCTTCGGCATCGCGTTCGTCGGCTTCCTCATGACGACACGCTGGCGCTGACGGCGATCCTTCGAGGCGGGGCGGATGCTGCGGCAACCGCCCCGCCTCTTGGCGTCTCTGCACAGGGTTATCCACATCATCCACAGCTTTGTCCACATCATCCACACCCTGTGGAACGGGGTCATCCGCGTAATTCCGGACATCGTGTGGAATCACACCCGTGTAACTCTCCCCAATTGTGGACAGCGTTGTGGATAACCCGAGGCCGCTCCCGTGTCAGGGGTCGTCAGAAGACGGGGAACACGAAGTACCGGAGGCTCAGCACGAGCAGGATCACGGTCAGACCGATCAGCAGTCCGACCTGGAGCCCTTGCTGATCGCGCTTGCGGGTCTCGACGAAGATGAACCCGACGAGCGCACCGGCCACCAGGCCGCCGAGATGCGCCTGCCAGGAGATGTTGAATCCTGGGATGAAGCCGATGACGAGGTTGATCCCGAGCAGGATGAGCAACTGCGTCGCGTTGCCGCCGAGCCGGCGCTGGATCACGAGGAAGGCACCGAGCAGGCCGAAGATCGCGCCGGACGCGCCCACGACGCCGGTGCGCGGATCGCCCAGCCAGAGGACGCCGACCGAGCCTGCCAGCCCGGAGATCAGGTACAGCGACAGGAACCGCCACCGGCCCAGCAGCCCCTCGAGGAGCTGGCCGAAGATCCACAGCGTGTACATGTTGAGCAGCACGTGGAAGATGAGCCCGGTCGAGTGGACGAACACCGAGGTGAGCATTCGCCATGGCTCGAAGTTGCCCGGGATCGAGTACACGCCCGCATAGAGCAGGCGATCCGTGACGGCGAGGCCGGGGACGAGCTGCAGCACGTAGACGGCGAGGGTGATGCCGATCAGGGAATACGTCACGACCGGCGCGCCGCGCCCTGCGGCTGAACGCGCGCGCGTCAGCACCGCGGGCTTCGTGCGCGGAGCCGACGCCCGCTGCTCTCGCATGCACTCGGGGCAGATGACACCCACGGGCGCGGGCGTCTGGCACTCACCGCAGATGGTTCGACCGCAGCGCTGGCACAGCACGAAGCTCTGCCGGTCGGGATGCCGGTAGCAGAAGTTCGAGCGCTGGGGCGCCGCGTCGGTCACCGCTCGGTCAGAGCTGCTCGACGGTGATCTTCTCGATCACGACGTCGTCGAGCGGACGGTCGCGGCCGTCGGTCGGCACCGACGCGAGCTTGTCGACGACGCCCTGGCTCGCGGCATCCGTCACCTTGCCGAAGATGGTGTGCTTTCCCTGCAGCCACGTGGTCGGGCCGACCGTGATGAAGAACTGCGAGCCGTTCGTGCCGCGGCCGCCCTGGGTGCCGGCGTTGGCCATCGCGAGCACGTAGGGCTCGGTGAAGTCGAGCTCGGGGTGGATCTCGTCGTCGAAGCGGTAGCCCGGACCGCCGATGCCCTGTCCGAGGGGATCGCCGCCCTGGATCATGAACCCGGGGATGATGCGGTGGAAGACCACGCCGTCGTAGAGCGGGTCGGTCGAGGTCTGCCCGGTGCCGGGATGCGTCCACTCGATCTCGCCCGTCGCGAGCCCGATGAAGTTCTGGACCGTCTTGGGCGCGTGGTGGCCGTAGAGGTCGACCTTGATGTCGCCGTGGTTCGTGGTGATCGTCGCGACTGCGGTGGGATTCGGCATAGCGACGATTCTCTCACGTGAGGATTCGGCCCGCGGTATGCAACCCCCTGCACTCCCACCCCATTTCCAGCCCGTTCGGTGGCAGGATGGAGGAGTTCGCTGCACAACGATGGAGGTCGAGATGAGCCTGTCACGCAAGCGCCGGAAGGAACTCAAGCGGCTGCGCAGCAGTGCAGAGGAACTGTGGGGGGACCAGCAGGACGTGCTGGACCACGCGAGCAGGGTCGCGCGTGAGGCGCGGCGGCAGCTCGGTTTCCTGACGCAGGAAGAGGTCGTTCCGCGGGTGCGGTCGGGCTACGAGAGCTACGTGCGGCCCGGCTTCGACCGCGCGCGTGTCGCGGCGCGCGGTGCGGGTGAGTCCGTCGAGCGCACCATCGGCAGCGCCGTCGGCTCGCTGCTCTCGATCGGCGACATCGCCAACGACACGCGTGTTCGGCGTGCGCTCGAGCGCGTGTCGCCGCGCGGCGTCGTGGTCCAGCAGAAGACGGGCCCCGGTGTGGGCACCTATCTCGCGATCGGGGCGGGCATCGTCGCGGCGGCAGGCGTCGCCTACGCCGTCTGGCAGACGTTCCGGGCCGACGACGAGCTCTGGGTGGCCGATGAGGAGTCGGCGGCCACGTCCGGCGCTTCGGGCACCTCGAGCGCGTCCGCCACGTCGGGCACCGCGCCCTCGCCGGTGATCTGACCCACGGTTGCTCGAAGGCCCCCGCTCCGCTCGTTCGGACCGGGGGCCTTCGTCGTGCGCCCACGACCGGATCTCAGTGCGCGCACGGAACTTCTCGATGATTCCGGATGCATGCTTGCGGAACCGGCGCGAAACCCGCTAGGTTCATTGCTCGGCCCGCCATTCCGGCGAAGCCCCGAAAGCGAGAGGAGGCGAGACCACCATGAAGATGCCGCATCACGATGATTCCATCCGCTCGGAGGTCGCCTCCTGCGTCGCGCCCTCCGGCGCCTGCTGACGTCGCGCTCTCTGCGCTGACCGCAGGACCAATGCCCGCCTGACGAGCCCAGCTCCGCATCCCGAGCCGGCCTCCATCGCACCGGCGTCTGCTCCGCCCGCCACGTTCCGAGGCGTGCGCGAGCCGCCGGCTGGCTCCCAACCGGATGCTCGCGTCCCTTCCGCCCTGACCGGCGGTGGATGCCGCGGCTTGCCGCGCTGGAGCGCCTCACCTCACGTCTCCTCACGGCCCGTGCACCCGCGCGCGCCATCCGTTCGCACCACCATCCGATGAAGGAATCACCGTGAACACCTCACTCACCGTCACCACGTCGACCTCGCAACAGGCCGCAGCCGTGCGTGCCGAGGCCGGTCGCCTCAGGGAGCGCCTCGCGCGCCGCGCCGGTCTCGCACTCCTGGCATGGAGCCGCGCGGCGGAGGCTCGTCGCAGCAGCGACGATCTCGCGCGGCGCACCGAGCTCGAGCGCGACGCGCGTCGCCTGCGAGACGACAACTTCACCACCCTCGCGGTGCTGGCCAGGACGCTCTGATCGTCATGACCGCCGCACAGGAGCCGATCGGAACGGCCCCGTCCGCTCGTCGGACGGGGCCGTTCCCGTGTCGGCGGCCGGCGCCGGCGGCCTCAGTTGCGGGGCAGCACCCCGTCGGCCGGCTCCTGGTCGTTGAACCGGAGCGCGATGTCGAGCAGGCTCACGCGCGTGAGCGAGGCGACGTCGGCGAGGGGGAACCAGCGCGCTTCGTCGCTCGAGCCGCCGACTTCGTTGCGCAGCTCGCCACCCACCACGCGCGCGCGGTAGACCACGCGCATGGCGTACAGGGGGGCGGTGCCGTGGTGCCGCTTCGCGGCCGGCACCACCATGGTGTCGATGCCGAGGAGGCGTTCGATCTCGGCCTCGTAGCCGGTCTCCTCGAAGATCTCGCGCCTGGCGGCCTCGACCGGGTGCTCGGGGAGCTCGATGCCCCCGCCCGGCAGGGTCCATGCTGACCGGCCGTGCTCGTTCCAGTGGGACAGCAGGATGGCCCCGTCGCGGATGATGACTCCGTACGCGGCGATTCGGATGTCCATCCCGCCACTGTACCCGTCGCGGAATCAGCCGCCCCAGAGCACGAACCCGCCGTGTGGCAGCACCGGCAGCGCCACGAGTCCGAACGTCGATCCATCCGTCGCCGTCAGTTCGACCCACGCCGACTCGATACCGTCGAGTGCGCCTTCACCACGGGTTCGCGTGTGGGTCCAGAGCGCATCGGCGTCGGTCGCAGTGAGCACCCAGCAGCCGGTCGCACCGCCGGCATCGGGTGCGAAGCCCTCACCGAACGGCCCGGTCGAGAACATCGTCGTCGTGCCGGAGACGATGCCTCCGACGTCATCGGGAAGCCGAGGCACGATGCCGGTCACATCGCCCAGCGGAGTGCCGGGCTCGCCCTCCGGACCCGGCGGGCGGCAGATCGCGTACCGCTCGGCATCGTAGATGCGGGCGTCGGCGTCGAGCCAGGCCGACACGGGGATGGTCCACGGTGCGGTGACGAACGCGTCGGCCTCCACCCCGCCCGACCGCACGAGTTCGAGCCCGTGCTCGTTCAGGCGGAGACCGACCGGGGCTCGCCCATCGTACGAGATGAGCACAGTGCCATCCGCGTAGACGAACACCCATCCTGCGTGGATGCGGCTCCATGCGGTGACGACATCTGCCGGGTCGCCCGTCGGGGCGCCGGCTCCGGGGCCCGCAGCCTCCTCACGGACGGCGCCGGCGGGCGCGGACGGCGTTCCGTCGAGGCTCATGAGTGCGGCTGCGCCGAGCGCGGCGGCGGTCAGCGAGGCGACCAGGGCGTACGCGGTGCGGCGACGACGGGCATGGCGGCGCGCTTCGGAGATCGCTCCGTCTTGGATCAGGGCCGGCGGGAGGTCCCGCACCTCGCGAATCGCGGGTACCGGAATCTTGGGGCGTCGTGGTCTTGGATTTCCTCGTCCGTCGGACTGCTGACGGTCTGGCGGGCGGCGGGCTGTCGAGATGGTCATTTGCCCTCCAACCGATGAAACTATTATCATTAGCATCATGATCGATGTCAAGCTCGATCGACGCGATCCGACCGACCTCTACGAGCAGGTTGCCGCCGAGATCCGGCGGTCGATCGCCGAAGGCGACGCCGGGCCCGGCGACCGTCTCCCGCCGGCGAAAGACCTCGCCGCGGTGCTCGGCGTGAACCCGAACACGGTGCTCCGTGCGCTCCGGCTCCTCCGCGAGGAGGGCCTGCTCGAGTTCCGCCGCGGGCGCGGCGTCTCGGTCGTCGCGGCACCCGAGCGCGGAGCCGTCGTGCAGCGCACGCGCGAACTCGTCGAGTTCGCCCGTCGGTACGGCTACTCCCGACAGGACGTCATCGATCTCATCCTCGACCTCCCCGACCCGGCGTCCGCCTAGGCTGACCGCAACGCGAGCAGCGTGGTCTGTCCGTCACCGCCGTGCCGGGGAGAGGGCCGCCATCCGACCTGCCGGGCCGCCTCCGCCGCGGGCGGATACTGGGCACGATTCAGCTCGATGAGCACCAGTCCGTCGGGGCGCAGCCATCCCGTCAGTTCGTCGACGAGCGCCCGCACATGATCGAGCCCGTCCGCGCCCGCGAAGAGCGTCGCCGCCGGTTCGTGGTCGAGCGCCTCGCGCGGCACGAATCGTTCGGCCTCTGTCGGCACGTAGGGCGGCACGGATGCCACGAGCGTGAGCCGTCCGCGGAGCGGCGACGGCACGCCGGCGAGCCCGTCGCTCTCGTACACCCCGGCGCCCGTCGGGAGGTTCCGTCGCGCGTAGCCCAACGCGACCGGATCGAGATCCGCCGCATGCACCTCGGCGGTCGGGATCGCGTTCGCGACGGACGCCGCGATGGGCGCGACGCCGCAGAAGGGCTCGAGGACGACGGGGTCGGCCTGGTCGCGCGCGGCTCGAATCGCCGCGCTCGCGAGCAGGAGCGAGCGTTGCCGCGGGACGAACACTCCTTGCCCTACCGCGAGCCGCAGCCGACCGAAGCCCACCCATCCGACGAGCATCTCGAGCGGCGCGCCCGCCTCACGGCGAGCGACGAGCGACTCCAGTTCGGTCGCGTCGTTCCCGGAGCGCTCGAGGAGGATCGCGGCCTCCTCCTCGGCGAACACGCACCCGGCGGCACGCAATCGATCGACGAGCGCGTCGGACGAATCATCCACAGAGTGGAGCCTAGGACGTCCGCACACCGACCTCCGTGTGCGAGGCCGACGCCACGACCGGAGCGACACCGCAGAACGGAATCGAGCTCGACCGGGTCGGCCCGCGGCCGCGTCCACGGGGTTGCACGCGAGTCGGCGGCTCGGACGCGAGGATTCCGAGCCGCCGACGACGGTGCCGAGAAGCGTCAGGACGGCTCAGCCGCCGCAGATCCCCCGGGCGATCTCGTTCTTGCCCTGGCCGCCGGCGAACTTGACGACGTCTCCGACCTTCGTGAAGCCGAGGGCGCCTTCCGTGTTGATCGTCTTGTGGATCTGGCCGAAGCAGGCGGCGTCGGCGGGCGCAGCGTGCGCGGCGCCGGCGAAGCCGAACGTGGCGAGGGCGGCGATGAATCCGGTGGCGAGAATGCGCTTCATTGGACTTCCCCTTCGATCGGCGGGTGCCTATTCACCCGATACCGATACTTCTCATCGCAGCGCCGGTTCGGATGCACCCGGCGGTCGATTTTTCCGGAAGCGCCGGCGGCAGGTCGGGGAGGTCGACGGCCGGGCGAGAGCCACGCGCATCGGACGAGCGCAGGGGGAGTGGACGCCGTGCGATGACCGGCGTGTCACGACACTGTGGAGCCTAGGAGATTCGAACTCCTGACATCCTGCTTGCAAAGCAGGCGCTCTACCAACTGAGCTAAGGCCCCCGGGCGGATGCCGCGGCATCCGGTTGTGGAGTTGTCGGAGTGGGGATACGAGGACTTGAACCTCGGACCTCTTCGTTATCAGCGAAGCGCTCTAACCGCCTGAGCTATATCCCCGAATTTCGGCCGAAGGAAAGACTACCCGAAGGGTCGTGAATCTCCGAATCGAGCCGAACGCTGCGGATCAGTTGTTGGTGAAGCCCACCAGGATGCCGCCCGTGATCTTGACGCTGAGGTTGTACAGCACCGCGACGACGGCGCCGAGGGCGGTCGTCACGACGAGGTTCAGCAGCGACACGACGATCGCGAAGCCCATCACGTTGCCGATCGACAGGATGGAGCGAAGATCGGTGCCGGCGCCCGCGACATCCTGCACCAGGCTGTTCAGGTTCTCGAACAGGCCGGTCGACTGCACGATCGTGAACACGAGGAACGACGCCACGATGTTCACGACCGCGAGGCACACCGCGACCAGGAACGACAGCTTCACCGCCGACCAGAAGTCGATGTAGACCAGGCGCAGCCGCACCTGCTTGGCGGGGGGCTTCCGGTTCGACTTGCCGGCCAGTTTCTCGGCAACGCTACTCATGACGGTCACTCCTCTCCTGCGGGCTCGGCCGCTTCGGCTTCTGCGGCTTCCTCCGTGAGATTCCGCTCGGAATTCTTCGCGATGGCGATGATGCGGTCTGCTGCATCGAACTTCGCGAACACGACGCCCATGGTGTCCCTGCCCTTGGCGGGCACCTCGGCGACGTCAGAGCGTACCACCTTGCCGCTGGCAAGAACCACGAGGACCTCGTCGCCGCCGCCCACGATGATCGCCCCGGCGAGGTCGCCCCGCTCCACGTTCAGCTTGGCCACTTTGATGCCCAGGCCACCGCGCTGTTGCGGGCGGTAGTCCTCGATGCGCGTGCGCTTCGCGTAGCCGCCCTCGGTCACGACGAAGACGTACGTGTCGCTCGGGCTGCCGCCGTTCGCCTCGCCCGCGAGCTCGGACTCGTCGATCGAGTGGGGCACGACGGATGCCGCGAGCAGCTCGTCGCCCGACCGGAACGACATGCCCTTCACCCCGGAGGTCGATCGACCCATGGGGCGCAGCGCCTCGTCGGTCGCCTCGAAGCGGAGCGACATGCCCTTCTTCGACACGAGGAGGATCTCGTCGTGCTCGTCGACGAGCATCGCGGAGACGAGCTCGTCGCCCTCGCGCAGGTTGATCGCGATGACGCCGCGGGAGCGGTTGGTGTCGTACGCCGTGAGCTCGGTCTTCTTGACGAGGCCGTCGCGGGTCGCGAGCACGAGGTACGTCGCGACCTCGTAGTCGCGGATGTCGAGGATCTCGGCGATCTCCTCGTCGGGCTGCAGCTCGAGCAGGTTCGCGACGTGCTGGCCCTTGGCGTCGCGACCCGCCTCTTGGATCTCATAGGCCTTGGCGCGGTACACGCGGCCCATGTTCGTGAAGAACAGCAGCCAGTGGTGGGTGGTCGTGACGAAGAAGTGGTCGACGACGTCGTCGGCCCGCAACTGCGCGCCCTTCACTCCCTTGCCACCCCGGTGCTGCGACCGGTAGTTGTCGCTGCGCGTGCGCTTGACGTAGCCGCCACGCGTGACCGTGACCACCATCTCCTCCTCGGGGATGAGGTCCTCCACCGACATGTCGCCGTCGAAGCCCGGCACGATGTGCGTGCGGCGCTCGTCGCCGAACTTGCCGACGATCTCGCGGAGCTCGTCGGAGATGATGCTGCGCTGGCGGAGCGGGGAGACGAGGATCTCACGGTAGTCGGCGATCTGGCGTTCGAGCTCGGCGGCCTCGTCCATGATCTTCTGGCGCTCGAGTGCCGCGAGCCGGCGCAGCTGCAGCTCGAGGATGGCGCGGGCCTGGAGCTCGTCGATGTCGAGCAGCTCGATCAGCCCGTCGCGGGCGTCTTCCGCGGTTGCGGAGCGGCGGATCAGCGCGATGACCTCGTCGAGCGCGTCGAGCGCCTTGAGGTAGCCGCGCAGGATGTGCATCCGCTCCTCCGCCTTGCGCAGGCGGAACTCGGTGCGGCGGACGATGACCTCGATCTGGTGGTCGATCCAGTGCGCGATGAAGCCGTCGATCGAGAGCGTGCGCGGGACGCCGTCGACGATCGCGAGCATGTTCGCGCCGAAGTTGTCCTGCAGCTGGGTGTGCTTGTAGAGGTTGTTCAGCACCACCTTGGCCACCGCGTCGCGCTTGAGCACGATCACGAGGCGCTGGCCGGTGCGGCCCGAGGTCTCGTCGCGGATGTCGGCGATGCCCGAGAGCTTGCCGTCCTTGACCAGGTCGGCGATCTTGATCGCGAGGTTGTCGGGGTTCACCTGGTAGGGCAGCTCGGTGACCACCAGGCAGGTGCGGCCCTGGATCTCCTCGACGCTGACGACGGCGCGCATCGTGATCGAGCCACGACCGGTTCGATAGGCGTCGTGGATGCCCTTCACGCCCAGGATCTGCGCGCCCGTCGGGAAGTCGGGCCCCTTGATGCGCTGGATCAGCGCCTCCTGGAGCTCTTCGCGGGACGCCTCCGGGTGCTCGAGCGCCCAGAGCGCGCCCTCGGACACCTCGCGCAGGTTGTGCGGCGGGATGTTGGTGGCCATGCCGACCGCGATGCCGACCGAGCCGTTCACGAGCAGGTTCGGGAAGCGGCTCGGCAGGACCGTCGGCTCCTGCGTGCGACCGTCGTAGTTGTCCTGGAAGTCGACGGTGTCTTCCTCGATGTCGCGGACCATCTCCATGGCCAGCGGCGACATCTTGGTCTCGGTGTACCGGTGCGCGGCGGCGCCGTCGTTGCCGGGCGAGCCGAAGTTGCCCTGGCCGAGCGCGAGCGGGTATCGGAGCGCCCACGGCTGCACGAGCCGGACGAGCGAGTCGTACACCGCGCTGTCGCCGTGCGGATGGAACTGGCCCATGACATCGCCGATGACGCGCGTGCACTTCGAGAACGCGCGGTCGGGCCGGTAGCCGCCGTCGTACATGGTGTAGATCACACGGCGATGCACGGGCTTGAGGCCGTCGCGCACGTCGGGGAGGGCGCGCCCGATGATCACGCTCATCGCATAGTCGAGGTAGGAGCGCTGCATCTCGAGATGCAGGTCGACCTGGTCGATGCGGCCGTGGATGCCGAAGCCCTCGCCGTCGCCGGCGCCGGGCTCGATCACGTCAGATGTCAAGGAAACGCACGTCCTTCGCGTTCTTCTGGATGAAGGAGCGACGGCTCTCGACGTCGTCGCCCATCAGGGTGGAGAAGATCTCGTCGGCCGCGGCCGCGTCATCCATCGTCACCTGCAGGAGCGTGCGGGACTCGGGATTCATCGTGGTGTCCCACAGCTCTTGGTGGTTCATCTCGCCGAGGCCCTTGTACCGTTGCACGCCGTTCTCCTTGGGGAGGCGCCGGCCGGCCGCCTGGCCGTCGGCGATCACGGCGTCGCGCTCGCGGTCGGAGTACACGTAGTCGTGGTCGGCGTTGGACCACTTGATGCGATACAGCGGCGGCTGGGCGAGGTAGACGTACCCCATCTCGATGAGCGGCCGCATGTAGCGGAACAGCAGGGTGAGCAGCAGCGTGGTGATGTGCTGGCCGTCGACGTCGGCGTCGGCCATGAGCACGATCTTGTGGTAGCGGGCCTTCTCGGGGTTGAAGTCCTCGCCGATGCCCGTACCGAAGGCGGTGATCATGGCCTGGATCTCGGCGTTGCCGAGGGCCCGGTCGAGGCGGGCCTTCTCCACGTTGAGGATCTTGCCGCGAAGCGGCAGGATCGCCTGCGTCTCGGGGTTGCGGCCGGTCTTCGCGGAGCCGCCGGCCGAGTCGCCCTCGACGAGGAAGATCTCGGAGATCGTCGGGTCCTTGCTCGTGCAGTCGCTGAGCTTGCCCGGCATGCCGCTCGTCTCGAGGAAGCCCTTGCGGCGGGTCGCCTCGCGCGCCTTGCGCGCCGCGATCCGCGCGGTCGCGGCCTGGAGCGCCTTGCGGATGATGTCGCGCGCCTGGTTCGGGTTGCGGTCGAACCAGTCGCCGAGCTGGTCGCCGACCACGCGTTGCACGAACGACTTCGCCTCGGTGTTGCCGAGCTTGGTCTTGGTCTGGCCCTCGAACTGCGGCTCGGACAGCTTGACCGAGATGACCGCAGTGAGGCCCTCGCGCACGTCGTCGCCCGAGAGGTTGTCATCCTTCTCCTTGAGGATGCCCTTCTCGCGCGCGTATCGGTTCACGAGCGTCGTGAGCGCCGCACGGAAGCCCTCCTCGTGGGTGCCGCCCTCGTGCGTGTTGATCGTGTTCGCGTAGGTGTGCACCGACTCGGTGTAGGCCGTCGTCCACTGCATGGCGACCTCGAGCGCGATCTTGCGCTCGGTGTCCTCGGCCTCGAACGAGATGATCTCGTCGTTGACGAGGTCGGCCTTCTTCGACCGGTTGAGGTACTCGACGTAGTCGACCAGGCCCCGCTCGTAGAGGAAGGTGTCGGTGCGCTGCGCGGGGATGGTGATGGCGCCGGTGGTCGGCGTGTCCTCGGGGTCGATCTCGACGTGGCCCACCCGCAGGTCGGTGAGCGTGATGCGCAGGCCCTTGTTGAGGAACGCCATCTGCTGGAACCGGGTGCGGAGGGTTTCGTAGTCGAACTCGACCGTCTCGAAGATCTCGTCGCTCGGCCAGAACGTGATGGTCGTGCCGGTCGCGTCGCTCGCCTCATCTTGCGAGAGCGGGCCCTGGGGAACCCCGACCTCGTACGCCTGACGCCACACGTGGCCCTGACGGCGGACCTCCACCTCGAGCCGGCTCGACAGCGCGTTGACGACCGACGAACCCACGCCGTGCAGGCCGCCGGAGACCGCATAGCCGCCGCCGCCGAACTTGCCGCCGGCGTGGAGGACCGTGAGGACGACCTCCACGGTCGAGCGGCCCTCGGTCTTGTGGATGTCGACGGGGATGCCGCGCCCGTCGTCGACGACGCGCACTCCCCCGTCTTCGAGGATGGTCACGTCGATGTCGGTCGCGTAGCCCGCGAGCGCCTCGTCGACCGAGTTGTCGACGATCTCGTACACGAGATGGTGGAGCCCGCGCGGGCCGGTCGAGCCGATGTACATGCCCGGCCGCTTGCGAACCGCTTCGAGGCCCTCGAGCACCTGGATCGCGTCGGCGCCGTATTCGGGCGCACCCTGGGCCTTCGTCGGTTCCGCTGTCATGGGTGAATCGGGCTCCAAACCGTCGTTCTGGCGACCCTTGATCCTATCAAGACCGGGGCGGGCTCAGGCGGCTTCGCGCCCTTCTGAGGCCTCGACGAAGGGGAAGTGACCGATTTTGCCCTCTCAGCCGTAGGTGTCGCGCGGACCGCGCCCTGGAACCGATCTGGGACCCCTTTTCCAGGTGGGGGCATCCGGGCCTTGGAAGCGGATGGTCTCGACGCCCGCGCCCGGATGGCGGTCGAGGATCGCCGCCAGCAGCTCGCCGCGCATCAACCGGAGCTGGGTCGCCCACGCCGTCGACTCGCAGCGGACCTGCAGCACGCCCCCCTCGATCCCGATGGGGTCGGAGTGCCTCGCGATCTCGTCGCCCGCGATCTCGGGCCAGGTCGCGAGCAGCTCGTGCTGGGAGAGCGGCCCGGTCCACCCGAGCTGTGAGGTGAGCTGGTCGATGGCCGCGCCGAGGGGCTTCGGGTCGCGGCCCGGCGTGAACGGCTCGCTTCCCGTGGTCTCGCGCGTGCGGACTCGTGCCCGGCCCGGGCGGATGCGCGGTTCCCCGCCGAAGATCTCGCGGAAGTGCTGGTAGGTGCGGGCGGCTTCAGACACCGGATGCCTCCGGCTGGGGCTGGGGAGCGCCCTCGATCGCCCGGTCGGGGCCGGACGCGGGCTCGAGCTGCGTCTCGGAGGCGGGAGCGGGAGTGCTCGAGTCCGCGTCGACGACGCGACCCGCGTCGATGCGCACGACGCGCTGCGCGAGCGACTCGGGCACATCCTCGAGCACGGCGGCGGTGATGAGCACCTGCTCGTACTCGCCGATCGCCGCGGCGAGTCGCTCACGGCGGAGGCGATCGAGCTCGGCGAACACGTCGTCGAGCACGAGCACGGGGTCGCCGGTGGTCGAGTCGCGCCGGAGGAGCTCGGCCGACGCCAGGCGCAGCGCGAGCGCGAACGACCACGACTCGCCGTGGCTCGCGTAGCCCTTGGCCGGCAGGCCGTTGAGAAGGAGGAGCACGTCGTCGCGGTGCGGGCCCGCGAGCGTCACGCCGCGCTCGAGCTCCTTGCGGCGGAGCGTCGCGAGCGTCGCGGCGAAGCGCTCGGCCGTCGAGGGCCGCGGGGCTGCTTCGGCGACGTCGGCCGGGGCGTCGCCTGGAGCCTCAGCCGCGGCAGCACCGGCTGCCGACCCGCCATCGGCGGACTCGTCGTCGGGGTCGGCGCCGTCGATCGAGAGCACCGGCCGCAGCTCGGGGGCGTGATCGGCGTCGACGATCGACCGGTAGGCGGCCGCGAGCGGCGCCCGCAGCTCGCCGACCAGCTCGAACCGCCGGTCGATGAGCTCGGACCCCAGCCCGACGAGGCGCTCATCCCAGATGTCGAGCGTCGGCAGCTGCGCGGCCGCCAGCCCTCGGGCGCGGGCGCTCTTCAGGAGCGAGTTGCGCTGCTTGAGCACGCGCTCGTAGTCGGCCATCACGCCGGCGAGCCGTGGAGTCTGCTGTACGAGCAGCTCGTCGAGCAGGCGGCGCCGCACCGACGGCTCGCCCCGCACGATCGCGAGGTCTTCGGGCGCGAACAGCACGCTGTGCGCGTAACGCGGCAGGTCGCGCGGCTTCGCCGCCGCGCGGTTGACCTGCGCGCGGTTCGCGCCCTGCCGGTTGAGCTGCAGCTCGAGCAGGACCTCGCGACCGCCGTGGGCGAGAACCGCGCGGACCACCGCGGCCTCGGCGCCCGCGCGGATCAGCGCCTGGTCGCTCGAGACGCGGTGCGATCCGAGCGTGGCGAGGTAGCCGACGGCCTCGACGAGGTTGGTCTTACCCTGCCCATTGCGGCCCACGATGACGGTCGGGCCGGGAGCGAAGGCGAGATCGGCCGTTCGGTAGTTGCGGTAGTCGGTCAGGGAGAGCCTGGCGACGTGCACGGTGCGGCTCCCTTCTGGCAGACCACCACGCTACCCGTCGCCGCCGACAGTCGCGGCTGCGCTACCTCAGCAGGAGGTTCGGCTGCAGCAGGTAGCGGTAGCTGTCTGCGCCGGCCTGCTCGCGCGAGGTCTGGCTCGTGATGAGCACGGGTCCCGGCTTGTTGGGGTTCTCGGTCTTCGTGAAGGAGATGCGCACGAACTCGCTCGGCACGGCCTGCAGGCCGTCGAGCAGGAACTGGGGCTTCAGCGAGACGACCGTCTCGTCGCCGGTGAGGATCGCGTCGATCGACTCGGATGCCTGGGCCTGTTCGCTGCCGATCGCCTCGAGCGTGAGTCCGTCGGCCGTGAACGTGTAGCGCAGTGCGGCCTCGCGCTCCAGCACGAGCGCCACGCGACGCGTCGCCTCGATGAGCTCGGCCGTGTTCATCACGGCGTAATTGTCGACCGTCTCGGGGAAGAGTCGACGCACCGGCGGGAAGTTCCCCTTGATGAGCAGGCTCGTGACGGTCTTGCGGTCGGCCGAGAACGCGATCAGCTCGCGGTCGTCACGGCTCGTGATGGCGACCGAGATCGTGCCCGAGTGCCCGAAGGTCTTGCCGACCTCCTGCAGCGTGCGGGCCGGCACGAGCGCGGTCGGCGCGTCCTGGCCCTCGCCGGCGACGCCGCCGCCATCCCACTCGATCTCGCGGATGGCCACCCGGTACCGGTCGGTGGCCACGAGGCTCAGGTTGTTCTCGCGCACCTCGAGCTGGACGCCCGTGATGACCGGGGTGACATCGTCGCGGGATGCCGCGACCGCCACCTGCGAGACGGCCGAGGCGAACTCCTCCGCGGGCACGACGCCGGTGCGCTCGCCGATCTCGGGGATCGACGGGTACTCCTCGACCGGCATCGACAGCAGCGTGAAGCTCGCCGATCCGCAGGCCACCGAGATGCGCGACTCCTCGGTCGACACGCGGACCGGCGCGTTCGGCAGCCGGCCGGCGATCTCGGCGAGCAGGCGACCGGAGACCAGGACGGTGCCCGGCTCCTCGACATCGGCCTGGATCTCGGTGCGCGATGAGACCTCGTAGTCGAAGGAGGAGAGCACGAGCCCGTCGCCGCTCGCCTGGATCAGCACTCCGGAGAGGATCGGCAGTGTCGTGCGCTGCGGCAGCAGCTTGACGGCGAAGGACACGGCCTCACTGAAGACGTCGCGATTGACCTGGAACTTCACGGTTCTCCCGTCGTGGAGGGCTGGATCGGCTCCCATGCTATCCGGACGGTCATTCCGGGCGCGGGGATTTCCGGCGTTCCGAGGCCGACCGACTCCGAGGTTGTCGAACGCCCCGGATTAACCCTCTATCTCTTAACGGTGTTAACCGGTGTGGAAACTGTGGATGGCGTGCGGTGATCCCCGGGACGGCGGGCCAGAGGGCTGGCACGGCTGTGCACGGTGTGTGGAAACGGTGGCGGATGGCTCTGCCGAGCGCCGTCGGGTGTTCGGAGTTGTACACAGGCCGACGGCCCGTCTCAACAGTCGTGGCGCGGTTGCTCGTTAACAATCCACAGATTCTCCACAACTGTGTGGAATTGCTCGGGACGAGCCGGGATCAGCGGAAGCGCGAGTTCTGCTTGATGCGTGCGGTGAGCTCCGTCACCTGGTTGTAGATCGAGCGGCGCTCCTTCATGAGCTCCGAGATCTTCTTGTTCGCGTACATCACCGTCGTGTGGTCGCGGTTGCCGAACAGCTGCCCAATCTTGGGCAGGCTGAGGCTCGTCAGCTCGCGGCACAGGTACATCGCGATCTGGCGCGCGGTCGCGACCGCCTGGGAGCGGCTCGACCCGTACAGGTCGTCGACCGTGAGCTTGAAGTAGTCGGCGGTGGCCGTGATGATGTCGACCGGCGCGACGACGTTGTCGGTGTCATCCGTGATCAGGTCCTTCAGGACCGTCTGCACGAGCGGCATGTCGACCGGCGTGCGGTTCAGGCTGGCGAACGCGGTCACGCGGATCAGGGTGCCCTCGAGCTCGCGGATGTTGCTCGAGACCTTGGAGGCCATGTACTCGAGGATGTCGTCGGGCACCTGGAGGTGCTCGTTCTGCGCCTTCTTGCGGAGGATCGCGATGCGGGTCTCGAGGTCGGGCGCCTGCACGTCGGTGATGAGGCCCCACTCGAAGCGGCTCCGCATGCGGTCCTCGAAGCCCGTGAGGTGCTTCGGCGGCACGTCGCTCGTGATCACGACCTGCTTGTTGTGGTCGTGCAGCGTGTTGAAGGTGTGGAAGAAGGCCTCCTGCGTCTCGGCCTTGCCCTGCAGGAACTGGATGTCGTCGATGAGCAGGATGTCGATGTTGCGGTAGCGCTGCTGGAAGAGCGAGCCGCGGTTGTTCGCGATCGAGTTGATGAAGTCGTTCGTGAACTCCTCGGACGAGACGTACCGCACGCGGATGCCCGGGTACAGGCTCATCGCGTAGTGGCCGATCGCGTGGAGGAGGTGGGTCTTGCCGAGGCCGGAATCGCCGTAGATGAACAGCGGGTTGTACGCCTTGGCCGGCGCCTCGGCGACCGCGACCGCCGCGGCATGCGCGAACCGGTTCGACTGCCCGATGACGAAGCTGTCGAACGAGTACTTCGGGTTCAGCCGCGCGTCGCGGGGCCGGTCGGGATTGGCCGTGTCGAAGATCGGCGCGGATGGCGCGGGCAGGTCGGTTCCCGGACCGGGGCCGTCGCCGACGGCGGTGAGTGCGCCGCCGCCGAGGCCGCCCCCCATGCCCAGCCCGCCGCCCATGCCGAGGCCGCCGCCGGCCAGGCCGCTGCCGACCGGCTGCGGCTCGGGTTGACGTGTCTCCTCGAGCTCGGGATTGACGACCACGTAGAACGACGTGACCGGGGACGGCGCATCGATCACGCTCATCGCCGACAGCAGGGACACGCGCATGCGCTGGTTCAGCATGCTCGCCGTGAAGTCGTTCGGCACCTCGAGGTAGAACGTGCCGGCCGCGATGCCCTTCGGCTCGACCAGGCTGAGGAAGCCCTGGAGCATCGGCGTGATCGCCTCATCGTCCGACAGCCGCTCGAGGACGGTGGCCCACGTGTCGGAAATGGGCTGTTCGGTCATCGCTCCCCGCAATCTTCAAGGCACCGTCGGTGGGCTGCTCGTCGTCCCCCCGAACGACAGGTCGAGCGGCCCGAGGTGTATGTTCACAGCGTTGTCCCCACCTGTGAGCGACGCCGCGAGAGGCGCGGAATTCCGCCGAACAGGCTGGGGATAACTGGTCTCACACGCTAGCGAATCGGACTGCCGCCGACAAATGCCGATTGGAGGATCGAAGCGCTCCCGGCGTGTCGGTCCGCGGTCGAAGCTGTGGATCGGTGGAGAATAACCGTTCGGGAGTGCGCCTCGGTTTGACCGCGGCATCCGCAGGCCGTAGTTTTAATCAGTTGACCGCAGCCCTTTCGGGCACCGAGTTTCCCCGCCGACGCACCTGTGACGCGTCCGTGCGCGGAGGATCCCAAGCCGGAGAAGAAGAATGAGCAAGCGTACCTTCCAGCCCAACAACCGTCGTCGCGCCAAGAAGCACGGCTTCCGCGCCCGCATGCGCACCCGCGCCGGTCGCGCCATCCTCGCGGCCCGCCGCTCCAAGGGTCGCACCGAGCTCTCCGCGTAAGTTCCTCGGTGCTCGCCAAAGCCAACCGCATCACGAGCGCCGATGACTACCGGTTCATCGTGCGCCGCGGTGCGAAGGTCGCCGGTGCCCACACCGTGAGCTACCTCCGCTCACGTGAGGCGGGCACCGACGCGCGCTTCGGCTTCATCGTGTCCAAGAAGGTCGGCTCGGCCGTGCGGCGCAACCTCGTGCGCCGCCGGCTGAAGGCCGCCTGCCGCGAGCTCGTCGACGGCGGCGCGACCGCCGTCGACGTCGTCGTGCGCGCGCTGCCGACGGCGGCGACCGCCGACTTCCCCACCCTTCGGGCGGATGTCTCGTCCGCCCTGGCCGCGCGTGGGCGCCGCCGCACCTCCGACGCCGCCGCCCGTGCCGGCGTGGGCTCCGCTTCGCACCCCGCAGCGGAAGACGGCTGACCATGCGCGATCTCGCCTGGTTCGTGTGGCTCCTCCCCCGGAATGCGGGCGTGCTGCTCATCCGCGCCTACCGGGCCGTGGTCTCACCGCTGTACGGCGACGTGTGCCGGTACTACCCGTCGTGCTCGGCGTACGGGCTCGGCTCGGTGCAGCACCGAGGCCTGGTCGTGGGGTCGCTGCTCACCGGCTGGCGAATCCTCCGCTGCAACCCCTGGTCTCGGGGCGGCGTCGACGACGTCCGGATGCCTCGGCGGCGCCGGTTCCACGTGACGCGATTCGGATTCGTGGTTCCCGCCGGATGGGCGCCCGACGAGCGCGCCCGCGGTCGTCATGTGGTTCCGTCGGGCTCCGATCACGCCCATCACGCCGATCACGCCGATCACGGCCATCCGACTCCGCCCGCGGTCGACGCGGCGGCCCCCGTCACCCGCGAGCCCGCGGGTCCTGAGCTCTCCCCCACCACGTCCCGGAAGGACTGACCCGCTCCATGGACATCTTCAGCATCATCCTGTGGCCCATCAAATGGGCCATCGAGCTGATCCTCGTCGCGTTCCACTCGTTGTGGACGTTCCTGGGGCTCGACCCCGACGCCGGCATCACCTGGGTGCTCGCGATCGTCGGCCTGGTCATCGTCGTTCGGGCGGCGCTCATCCCGATCTTCGTGCGCCAGATCAAGAGCCAGCGCCGAATGCTCGAGGTCGCGCCGCAGCTCAAGAAGATCCAGGACAAGTACAAGGGCAAGAAGGACCAGTTCTCGCGCGAGGCGATGTCGCGCGAGACCATGGAGCTCTACAAGCGCACGGGCACGAACCCGCTCTCGTCGTGCCTGCCCCTCCTGCTGCAGATGCCGATCTTCTTCGGCCTGTTCTCGGTGCTCAACGACGCGTCGATCCACGCCGAGCGAGGCGGAGTCGGTGCGCTCACCCCTGCACTCGCCGAATCGTTCTCGAAGGCCACGTTCCTCGGCGCCCCCCTGAACTCGACCTTCATCGGCGAGTGGAACGCGATGATCGCGGGCGAGCCGTTCAGCCTCCCCACCATGCTCGTCGCCGTGACGATGATCATCCTGATGACCGCGTCGCAGTTCATCACCCAGCTGCAGATCGTCTCCAAGAACATGTCGCCCGAGACCAAGGCGAGCCCCATGTTCCGTCAGCAGCGCATCCTGCTCTACCTGCTCCCGCTCGTGTTCGCCGTCTCGGGCGTCGCATTCCCCCTCGGCGTGATGTTCTACTGGCTGGTCTCGAACTTCTGGACCATGGGCCAGCAGTTCATCGTGATCCGCAACATGCCCACCCCGGGCAGTGAGGCCGCGAAGGCGCGCGAGGCTCGTCTGGCGAAGAAGGGCAAGCTCGTGATCGAGCCGCCGGCCGACGGTGGCCAGGATGTCGCGAAGAAGCCGAGCACCACGCAGCGGCAGCAGCCGATGGGCAAGAACCGCGCGAAGAAGCAGAACAGGAAGTGACCCCGATGACCGACGTCCAGCCCGACGCCGCGACCCGCACCCTCGAGCAGCTCGAGGAGGAGGGCGACATCGCGGCCGACTACATCGAGGAACTCCTCGACATCTGCGACCTCGACGGTGACATCGACATCGACGCGCGCAACGGCCGCGCGTACATCGCGGTGCATGCCGGTGAGAGCGCGAACCTCTCGGTCCTCTCTCGCTCCGAGACCGTGTCCGCGCTGCAGGAGCTCACGCGTCTCGCGGTGCAGACCAAGACCGGGGCGTTCTCCCGGCTGATCCTCGACATCGGCGGTTCGCGCGACGCCCGCCGCGACGAGCTCGGCCGGCTGGTCGCGCGAGCCGCTGAGCGCATCGAGGCGGGAGCCTCCGAGGCGGCCCTTCCTCCCATGTCGTCGTACGAGCGCAAGCTCGTGCACGATCTCGTCGCGGAGCGCGGCCTGCACTCCGAATCGCGCGGCGAGGGTGCGGAGCGTCACACGGTCATCACGCGCCTCGGCTGAACATCGCACGACGTTTCACGTGAAACATGACTGACGGATCGCTCAGCTGGCGCGAGGCGCTCGAGCCGGAGCCGAGCTCCGCTGCGGACGTGTTCGGCGAACATCTCACCACGGCGCGGCAGTTCACGGAGAACCTGGCCGAGCACGGCGAGGAGCTCGGCCTCATCGGTCCGCTTGAGCTTCCGCGACTCTGGACGCGGCACATCGTGAACTCCGGCCTCGTGGCTCCGCTGCTTCGTCCCGGCCGTGTGGGCGACGTCGGCTCGGGTGCCGGTCTTCCCGGCATCCTGCTGGCGATCGCCCGTCCAGACGTGCATCTCACGCTCATCGAGCCGATGGAACGACGGGTGGCCTGGCTCACCCATCAGGTCGAGGAGCTCGAGCTCGCGAACGTCGACGTCGTGCGGGCTCGAGCCGAAGAGGCGAAGCTCAAGGGGCAGCTCGACCAGGTCACGGCTCGGGCCGTGAGCGCGCTGCGTACCCTGATCCCGGTCACCGCTCCCCTGCTTCGCCCCGGTGGCGAGCTGATCCTCATGAAGGGCGGCGGCGTCGACGCTGAGATCGGTGCCGCCGAGAAGACGATCCGCAAGTTCCGGCTGGAGCGAGTCGAAGTCGTGATCGTCGGCGAAGGAATCGTCGACGACGTCACGCGTGTCTTCCGCGCGCGCGTTCCGGCGTAGCCCGCCAAGCGTCCAACGCGTCGGCAGCCTCGGCCGCTCGTGCCAGTTTTCGTAGAAGACGGCCGAGGACGAGCGGACAGCCGGTACGCGGCGCTGGCGTTCCGGTGTGCGTGCCGGCCGCAGTCGACGCGACCGCCTTGCGCCCTTCCGCTCGCTCGAGGAGATCGCGTCGTCGTCGTGCCCAGCGCACTTTCTGCGGCGGCTCACGGCGCGCTGATCGTGAGTGCGTTTCACGTGAAACATCCACTCGGCCACGCCGTCGAGGTGGCGCCCGCGGGTCCCGGAGAGGCCGCCGTGGAACGGGACTGCCGCAGTCCATGCGGCCAGGGCCACCGATCCGTGGCGATGATGAGGACCGCCGGGCGACGCATCCACTGCCCCTCACCCGCACAGGGGCCACGGAGCGAGACCGTCTTCGATCCACGCGACCGCATGCTCGCTCCACGGGGGCGCCGCGAGATGGTCGATATCCCGTCCAACTCGTTCGGGGCCGATTTGCTTCCGAGTATGCGCGAGCGGCGCGATGAGCTGGGTCGCCGACAAAGCGCATACGTCTCGACGTGTGCCGGGCGCAATCATCTCAATGGAGCGCGGCAGCGTGTCAGCTCCCGACGCGAGCTCGCGCGGCGGTACCCGAGCGCCCGCGATGCCCTCGCACGCCGGCGGGCCCGCCGACGGTGGGGCTGCATCTCGATACTCAACTGCTCGCTGGACTCGACTCGAGCGTCGTCTGCGCTTCGTTCCTCGTACGGGGTCAGATCGTCCGCCTCGCGGATCGTCGAGACCAGCCTCGATGAGAAGCTCGCGCTGATCGGTGCGCCCTGGCGGGCGACCGCCCGATCCGATCTCCTGCGCGCGGGGACTGACAAGGGCCCCCGGCTTCCCGGCAGTTCAGCGTTTCACGTGAAACGGCGGGGTGGTCCACCGACCACACGCTCGCCGCCGCAGCTGCGGACCGACCACCAACGCAGGCCGCGCCCGCGAGACACGACCTCTGACGAGCGGACGAGAGTTTCCGGGGGCCCGATCGGCGTTTCACGTGAAACGACGACCGCTCGCTCCACAGCCGCTTGAACTCGCGCCGCAGACCGCGTTGAAGGGAGGTCGCCACGGCCTCGTCCGCTCAGCCGGCACTCCCCGCAGCCGTCCGTCCGACGTTCCCGGACGCCTCGAGGCGAGCCCTCGTCGGACTGATCGAGGTATTCGAGTTGATTCATCCCGGCCCCTCTCTCCATCGGTCACCCTCCTGGGGTGAGCCCGTGATTCGTTCGGTGCTGCGCTGAGGCGATGCACAACACGGTCCCGCGGGTAGGGCCGTGATGCGCTGCTTGCCTGGGCAACCGAAGGGGCCGGTGCAAGCGAGTCGTGCGCGGTCGGCAGGAGAGCGGACTGGTCGGCGGAGCGCGTGGTCAGCTCCCGCAGGCCGCCACCAGCCGCCCGTGAGACCCCAGGCCGTCCGGGCGCCGAGCCCTCTCGCGCCGACCGGGGCCTCCCGATGGCGCCCTGCTGCCCTACACATGCTGTCGCATCGCGCGCCAGGCCGCGATGTTCAGGCTGCGTCCAGAGGCGAGCGCTCGGAGCATGGTCACGAGGGTGCGTGTCGAACCGTTCGTGTCTGGATGCGGTCACCTGGAGCCAGAGCAGCCGGCGCCGTGCACCGAGGTCGTGCCCGGCTGCTGCTCGCCGGCCCTTCCAAGCGGGCGGTCGCGCGGGGCGATCGAAATACCGACGGGCACGCACGTCGACCGGAAGCACCGCCATGGCTTCTGCGGGCGGTCCCTCGGGCAGTGTGCTCACGAGTACCGTCATTTCACTTCCTCGGAAAGGAGCGTTTCACGTGAAACGCGCTCGTGACGGGTCAGTCACCCCAGCTGCCCGAGGATGGCGTCGCCGTGAGCCGGAACAGCAGCACTGGGTCGACTCAGAAGAGCGGCGGGTGGGACATCCGAACTTCCGGGCGGGGCAGGTGGCCGACGTTTCACGTGAAACGACAGGCGAACCGAGTTCCGGTGCATGCGGGCGCGATCCTCCGTGGCGGAGAGGCGAAACTTCGGCGGCGACCCCGTCGGCCGTCCGAGGCGGCGGTTAGGCTTGGGTGTCGATGATCGCCGTCGACGAATCGGCAACGTCGAACGGCTCAGGGAGTGTGGTGGCATGGCGCAGGGCGGGGGGCGTGGCTGGTTCCACCGGAGGAAGCCGCAACCCGATCCCGAGCCCGTGCATGAGCCTGAGCCCACACGCCTTGAGGCCTACGAAGCGCAGCAGCTCGCCGATCCGCGAGGCGGTGGCGGCGCGCCGAGCCACACGCCGTCGAACGGGGGCGGCGACGTCGGTGCGCTGCGACGACCGCCGTTCTCCGGGACCGATGAGCATTCCGCCGGTGGGGTCCAGCTCGGCTCCCCCGGCGCCGGCGGGGCGCCGGCTGATCGATTCGCGCCGTCGGGATCCGGCAGCCGCGCGACGAATGGCGCCGGCGATTCGACGGCCGCCGCACCGTCGGCATACGACTGGGATGCCGCGACGGCAGCAGCGCTCGCCGGCGAGACCGGACCGGAGGTCCCCCACGGACCGGCGCCGGTCCTCCATCACAGCGACCCAGACAAGCTGCTCGAGGACATCATCCGCGAGATCGTCGGCGATGCCACCGCCGAGACGGTCTCGAGCCTCCATCAGCCACGACCGGTCGATTCGTCCGAACCCGACGCACAGCGCGCCCAGGTTCGGGTGGCCGAGTCGACGAACGGGTGGAACGCCGACCAGACGACCGACGTCGCGGTCGAGGATGAGACCTATTCGGTGTTCGACGAACCGGTGACTCCCCCGCCCGGTAGTGCCCACGACCCCGTCGTCGCGCAGGAGCACGGACCCGATACGGCGGAATCGCCCGCGCCATCCGACTCCGAGCCGGCGCGACGATCCGACCCGGTTCGCGAACCCGAGCCGGTACGCGAACCCCAGCCGGTAGGCCAACCGAAGCCGGCCGCCGAGCCCGAGCCGGCGCGCCCGACGGAACCGGCCCGCGAAACCGAACCGGTGGGCGAGTCCGGGTTCCCAAGCGAATCCGCCTCCACGCCAGACCACGCCGCATCCGAGTCGGCGCCGGCTGCGACGAGCGTCGACGATGCCCCGCTCCCGGGCGATGTTTCACGTGAAACATCCGATTCAAATGGAGGAACTCCACTGGCTGACCAGCTTGCCGACGAGACGCGTCGGCGTCTCGCGCTCGAGGAAGCGGTGCTTCCGGTGCCGGCGTCCACGCGGATCCTGACGATCTCGAATCAGAAGGGCGGCGTCGGGAAGACGACCTCCGCAGTGAACCTCGCCGCGGCCCTGGCGCGCGCTGGAGCCCGGGTCCTCGTGATCGACCTCGACCCGCAGGGCAACGCGTCGACGGCGCTCGGAGTCGAGCACCGATCCGACCAGCAGAGCGTCTACGACGTCCTCGTCGGCGATCTTCCCATTGCCGACGTGGTCCGCCGATCCACCGAGCACGACAACCTCGACTGCGTCCCCGCCACCATCCACCTCGCCGGCGCGGAGATCGAGCTCGTCTCACTGGTCGCCCGAGAGCAGCGCCTGCGCCGGGCACTTGACGCGCATCTCGCCCAGATGGACGACCCGTACCACTACGTCTTCATCGACTGCCCGCCGTCGCTCGGCCTCCTCACGATCAACGCGTTCGTGGCCGCGCGCGAGGTCCTGATCCCGATCCAGTGCGAGTACTACGCGCTCGAGGGTCTCTCGCAGCTGCTCAGCAACATCGAGCTGATCGAGAAGCACCTCAACCCGGAACTCCGGCTGAGCACCATCCTGCTCACGATGTACGACTCGCGCACCAACCTGGCCCAGCAGGTCGCGCAGGAGGTGCGGGACCACTTCCCCACCCAGACGCTCGGCACGATCATCCCCCGCTCGGTTCGTGTCTCCGAAGCGCCGAGCTACGGCCAGAGCGTCATCAGCTACGACTACGCGTCGAGCGGCTCGCTCTCGTATCGTGAAGCGGCCGCCGAGATCGCATGGCGGAACGCATCAGAACAGAAGGAGTCCGACTGATGGCAACGAAGCGCACCGGTCTGGGTCGCGGGATCGGCGCACTGATCCCGACCAACGAGGATGCGCCCCGAGCGACGAGGCCGGTCGACGTCTTCTTCACGGAGAGCGAAGCACCGAAGACGGCGGTCGCCGCGGTCGAGAACGCCGCCGACGCGAACCTCCTCACCGTGCCGGGAGCCCACCTGGCTCGGTTGGACCCCGACGACATCGTCCCGAACGCCCAGCAACCGCGGTCGGTCTTCGATCCCGACGACCTCGCCGAACTGGTGCACAGCGTCCGCGAGTTCGGCGTGCTCCAGCCGATCGTCGTCCGCCCGCACCCCGATCGGCCCGGCAAGTACGAACTCGTCATGGGCGAGCGGCGCCTCCGCGCCACCAAGGCGGCCGGGCTCGACACGATCCCCGCGGTCGTCAAGGACACCGCGAACGACGCGATGCTTCGCGACGCCCTGCTCGAGAACCTGCACCGCTCGCAGCTGAACCCGCTCGAGGAGGCGTCGGCCTACCAGCAGCTCCTCGCCGACTTCGGCATCACGCAGGAGGAACTCGCCACGCGCATCGGTCGGTCGCGCCCGCAGATCTCGAACACGCTCCGGCTGCTCAAGCTGCCCGAGCCGGTGCAGCTCCGCGTCGCCGCCGGCGTCCTCAGCGCGGGCCACGCCCGGGCCGTCCTCGCGGCGGGCGACCCCGAGGCGATGCAGCAGCTCGCCGACAAGATCGTCAACGAGGACCTCTCCGTGCGCGCCGCGGAGGCGATCGTGGCCGAAGCGCCCAAGCCGGCACGGCTCAAGCCGGCCGCAGGGAAGCGACAGGACTTCCTCGACGACCTCTCGACTCGCCTCGGCGACCGCCTCGACACTCGCGTCAAGATCACGCTGGGAGCCCGCAAAGGCCAGATCAGCATCGATTTCGCAACGGTGCAGGATCTCCGCCGCATCCTCGGCGAGCTCGGCGAGGACCTCGACGGCGTGTGACCGATCGCGGTCGCCCGCCCAGTCAGGCGGCGCGCGCCAACGCCGCCCGGACGAGCGTGTCGTAGACGGCCGAGGCATCCGTCTCGGAGGCCTCGATCGCGAGCGGCACGAGTGAGGTCTCGGTCAGGCCGGGGAGCACATTGGCCTCGAGGAACCACGGCGTGCCCTCCGCGTCGACGATGAGGTCGACCCGGGACAGGTCGCGCAGGCCGAGCGTCCGGTGTGCAAGGAGGGCGGCGTCGGTCGCCCGCTCGACGGCGGCGTCATCGAGCCGGGACGGCGCGAAGAAGGTCGTCTCCCCCGCGTTGTAGCGCTCCTGGAATGAGTACACCCCGGTCGACGGCACGATCTCCACGGCGGTGAGCGCGCGGGGCGCGCCATCCGTCTCGACGATGGCGATCGCGAGCTCGGTGCCGACGACTCGCCGCTCGACCACCGCCAGGTCGTCGTAGGTGAACGCGTCGACCATCGCTCGCGGCAGCTCGGTCGGGTCCTCGACGATGGTCACGCCCTGCGCCGATCCGCCGGACGCCGGCTTGACCACGAGGTCGCCCTCGAGCGCCTCGCGCACCACTCGCAGCACGCTAGCCGCCCCGAGCTCGCGGAAGGCCTCGTGCGACAGCACGATCGACTCGGGAACCGCCACGCCCGCCTCGGCGAGCAGCGAACTCGCGACGGGCTTCGACCACGCCCTCCGGGCAGCGGCGCCCGTCGAGCCGACCGTCGGCACGCCGAGCGCGGCGAGCAGTTCGAGCAGCGAGCCGTCCTCACCGCTCGAGCCGTGCAGGGCGGGGAAGACCACGTCGGGTCGCCGCTCGGCCAGGTAGGGCAGCAGCGACGCGTCGGGGTCGCGGAGTTCGACCCGGTGCCCCGCCTGCACGAGGGCGTCGGCGACCCGCCGTCCGGAGCGGAGCGAGACATCCCGCTCATGCGAGATCCCGCCAGCGAGCACGACGACGGTGAGACCAGTGGATTCGCTCATGATCAGGGATTCTCTCCGGTACTACTTGAGGTCGGTGGGCGGGGCCGGCTCGATGCCGGGACGATCGGGCGACTGCAGCGAGCCGGTGCCGGCGAACGTGTCGAGCAGGTCGAGCTCGCCGTTGACGACCGTCGCGAGTCGCCGGATGCCGAGCCGGATCGCGTCGGGCGTGGGGTAGCAGAACGACAGGCGCATGGCATGCCGACCGCGTCCATCGGCGAAGAACGCGGTCCCGGGCGTGTAGGCGACCAGCTCGCGCACCGCACGCGGCAGCATCTGCTTGGAGTCGAGCACGTCGGGCAGCGTCACCCAGACGTAGAACCCGCCGTTCGGGTTCGTCCACGACAGCTGGGGCAGGTGCTCCCCCAGCGCCTCGATCATCGCATCCTTGCGTTCGCGGTACACGCCGCGGAACGCGTCGATCTGCCCGCGCCAGTCGGCCTGCGAGAGGTACTCGGATACGACGAGCTGGCTGAACGACGACGGCGAGAGGATCGCGGATTCGGCCGCGAGGATGAGCTTCTCCCTGATCGCATGCGGCGCGAGCGCCCACCCCACGCGGAACCCCGGCGCGAGCGTCTTCGAGAAGGAGCCCAGGTAGATCACGCCCTCGGGGTCCATCGACCGCAGCGCCTCGGGAGCCGGCTCGTCGAAGTGCAGCAGGCCGTACGGATTGTCCTCGAGCACGAGGATCTCGTTCGACCGGCAGATCTCGAGGATCTCGGGCCGGCGGTCGGCCGACAGGGTGACGCCGGCCGGGTTGTGGAAGTTCGGGATGGTGTACAGGAACTTGATCCGGCGACCCTGGCCGCGCAGGTGCGCGATGGTCTGGCGCAGCGCCTCGGGGATCAGGCCGTCGTCGTCCATCGCGACGTGCACGACCGACGCCTGGTACGAGCGGAACACGCCCATCGCGCCGACGTAGGACGGTGCCTCGGCGAGCACGACGTCGCCCGGATCGAGGAACAGCTTGGCGACGAAGTCGAGCGCCTGCTGCGACCCGGTCGAGGTCACGACATTGTCGACGGAGGCGCGGATGCCCTCGAGCGACATCACGTCGAGGATGTGCTCGCGCAGCGACGGGATGCCCTGCCCCGAGCCGTACTGCAGCGCGACCGGCCCCTGCTCGCGCATGACCCGCTCGAACGCCGTCGTGATCAACTGCTGCGGCAGCGCCGACACGTACGGCATGCCGCCCGCGAGCGAGACGACCTCGGGCCGCGACGCCACGGCGAACAGCGCTCGCACCTCGGACGCGGCGAAGCCGGCGGCTCGGTCGGCGTAGTTCGCGTACCAGGGGTCGAGGTTGTTGCCGGTCCGCTGGGGGACGCCGTCAGAGGTCACTGCTGATTCCGTTCTGTTCAGGATTCTCATGCTAGTCATCGCCGTGGGGCCGATGACGCGAGGGTGCCCGGGCGCGAGCGGGGGGCGGCGGAGCCATCCGCCCGCGGATACGCGAAAGACCCGCCCGGCGTGTGCCGGGCGGGTCTCGAAGCGTTGCGAGGCGGCCGACTACGCGATGTAGGCGGCGAGGTCGGCCTCGAGGGCGGGCTTCGGCTTGGCGCCGATGACGGTCTTGACGACCTCGCCGTTCTCGAACACCTTGAACGCGGGGATGGCGGTGATCTGGTACTTCATCGCGAGGCCCGGGTTCTCGTCGACGTTGAGCTTGACGATGTCGAGCTTGTCGGAGTGTTCGGTCGCGATCTGGTCGAGGATCGGGCTGACCGCGCGACACGGGCCGCACCACTCGGCCCAGAAGTCGACGAGGACGGCCTTGTCGTTGTTGAGGACCTCCTGCTCCCAGGTGGCCTCGGTCACTGCACGTGCAGTCATGGGTTTCTCCTTCTCGGTGAAGCGGATGTCGCGGGGCGGGGCGTGCGCGGGGCGAGCCCGGTCAGCCCACCTCGGCGAGCCGGTCGATGGCCACGGCCTCGTCGACGGCCTCGGCCTCGGATTCGGCCGCTTCGGGCGACTCGGAATCCTCGAGGGCGGCGAGGTAGTGCTCGGCGTCGAGCGCCGCGACGGTGCCGGATCCGGCCGCCGTGACGGCCTGGCGGTAGGTCGGGTCGATCACGTCGCCGGCGGCGAAGACCCCGACGGCCGACGTGCGCGACGAACGTCCCTGGACCGCGATCGTGCCCTCGGGCGTGAGGTCGAGCTTGCCGTGCACGAGGTGCGTGCGCGGGTCGTTGCCGATCGCGACGAACAGGCCGTCGAGGTCGAGCCCACGGACCTCGCCGGTGACCGTGTCGCGCAGCGTGACACCGGTCACGGCGGTGTCGCCGTGGATCGCGTCGATGGCCGCGTTCCAGATGAACTCGATCTTCGGGTTGTCGAAGGCGCGCTGCTGCATGATCTTCGACGCCTTGAGCTCGTCGCGACGGTGGATCACGTAGACCTTGTCGGCGAAGCGGGTGAGGAACGTCGCCTCCTCCATCGCCGAGTCGCCGCCGCCGACGACCGCGATCGTCTTCTCGCGGAAGAAGAAGCCGTCGCAGGTCGCGCACCACGACAGACCGTGTCCGGAGAGGCGCTCCTCCTCGGGAAGGCCCAGCTTGCGGTAGGCCGAGCCGGTCGCGAAGATGATCGCCTTCGCCTCGTGCTCGCCGCCGTTGCCCAGCTTGACGCGCTTGACGGGCCCGTCGAGCTCGAGCTCGACGACATCGTCGTAGACGACCTCGGTGCCGAAGCGCTCGGCCTGCGCCTGCATCTTGCCCATCAGGTCGGGGCCCATGATGCCCTCGGGGAAGCCGGGGAAGTTCTCGACCTCGGTGGTGTTCATGAGCTCACCGCCGATCTCGACGGAGCTCGCCACGAGCATCGGCTTCAGCTCGGCACGGGCCGCGTAGATCGCCGCGGTGAAGCCCGCGGGCCCCGATCCGATGATGATGATGTCGCGCAAAGCCGCTCCTGTCGTTCTCCTGCGTCGCTGCGGCATCCGTCGAGCGGATGCCACGACATGGTGAACACAGTCTAGGCGGCGCCTATTCCGGGTGACGGGCGCTCACGGGCGGGTCACAGGGTGCCGCGGAGCACGCCGATGGCGCGCCATCCGCTGCCCTCGGGTCAGCGTCGGCGCAGCCGGGCGAGCATGGGCGTGACGAAGCCGCGCAGCTCGGGCGAACGCAGCAGCCACAGGATGGAGCCGTAGAGCGCGGCCATGACCGTGCCGGTGAGCGCCATGACGGCGATCGCACTCCAGCGATCGGCGATCGCGAAGCCCCCGTCGCGGAACGCGCCGAACGCCCAGACGATCGCGAGCCCGGCGGCCACCGGCACGATGACCGCCAGCAGGTCGCGCCCGAGGCTCGTCAGCACGCGCCGCCCGTCGAGCGTGCCGAGCTTCGTGCGGAGCAGCCCGACCGCGAGGCCGAGCTGCACCGTGCCCGCGACGGTCGTGGCGAGCGCCACGCCGACGGCGATCCACTCCACGGGCAGCAGCAGGCAGGCGAGCGCCGCGAGCGTGAAGACGATGACCTGCACGAGCGTGAACAGGAACGGCGTGCGCGTGTCGCCGAGCGCATAGAAGGTGCGCTGGACCACGAAGAGTACGCTGAAGCCCACGAGCCCGATCGCGAACGCGATGATCACGTTGCCGAGCGCCGACGCGTTGGCGAGGTTGCCCGGCTGGAACACCGCGGCGAACGGGTAGGCCACGACGACGAGCACGGCCGACGCGAGCATGAGGATCAGCCCGACGCCGCGCACCGCGCCCGACAGGTCGGCCCGCACGCGATCCAGTTCGCCGTCGCGGGCGTGCTCGCTCATGCGCGTGAAGTACGCGGTCGCGATCGAGACCGTGATGACGGAGTGCGGCAGCATGAAGACGAGCCACGCGTTCTCGATCGCCGCGATCGACGCGCCCTCGCCCGAGGCGTTGCTCACCACGCGGGTCTGCACGATGCCGGCGAACGTCGTGAGGAGCAGCATCCCGAACGTCCAGCCGGCCATGCGGCCGGCCGAGCGCAGCCCGACGCCGCGCCACTGGAAGTCGGGCCGGTAGCGGAGGCCGATGCGGCGCCAGAACCAGAAGAGGACGAGGGCCTGCGCGGCGATGCCGAGGGTGGCTGAGCCGGCGAGCAGCGCGATCATGCCCGGCGTCCACGCGTCGGCCGCGCGCGTGCCGTCGGGGTCGAACCCGAAGAGCACGCCGAACACGACGAGGCCGATGAGCGCGACGACGTTGTTCAGCACCGGCACCCACGTGAACGGGCCGAAGCTGCGACGGGCGTTCAGCACCTCGCCGAGGAGCGTGTAGAGGCCGTAGAAGAAGATCTGCGGCAGGCACCAGAACGCGAAGGCGGTCGCGAGGGCGAGGGTGTCGGGCGGGAAGCCGCCGCCGTAGATCCACGCGAGGAGTGGCGCCAGCGCGGTCGCGAGCACGGTCGCCGCCCCGATCACGACCAGCGCCAGCGTCACGAGCTTGTTGATGTACGCGCTGCCGCCGTCCTCGTGCGCGGCCGCGCGAACGATCTGCGGCACCAGGACGGCGCTGAGCACGCCGCCCGCGACGATCACGTAGACGGTGTTCGGCAGGCCGTTCGCGACCGCGAAGGCGTCCGCGCTGGCGGAGCCGACGACGCCGATGGTCGCGGCGAGGACGATCGCCTTCAGGAAGCCGAGGATGCGCGAGACGATCGTGCCCGAGGCCAGGAACAGGCTCGCCCGCGCGATGCGGTCGTCGCTCATGCGCGCTCACCGGCCGGGGCGGCCTCGTCGGCCGGCGGGGCCGCCGGCGCCGGCGTCTCCTGCTCCGCCCGCGCCGCCTGCGCCCGCTCGCGGCGCCGCCGGCGGAACGCGCGCAGCACGCCCACCGCGAACACGACCACGACAATGCCGGCGATGACCGCGGCGCCGACGCCCTCCCAGTCGGCCTGCACGTTCGCGGGGACCTGCACGCTCATGCCGACCGGCGTGCCGTCGGGCGAGCTGAGCGAGACGACGAGCGTCACCTCGCCGCTGCCCACGCCGGCGGCGACCGGCACGCCCACGGTGCTCCGGCTCTCGGCCTCGACGGTGGCCTCGACGGTGTCCTCGACGATGAGCCGGCCGTTCGACGGGGCGACCTCGACGACGACGTCGACCGGATAGGGCAGGTCGTTCTCGACGGTGATCGGGATGCCGGTCTCGGTGGCGACCACCAGCACGCTGCTACTGGGCACGATCGAGACCGTGTTCGTGACGGCCCGACGGTCGACGAGCCATTCGCCGACGGCTTCGGTCCAGGCATCCGGCTCGTCGAGCCACCCGACGTCGAGCAGGGCGAGGAGGTCGCGCCGCGTGGGTCCGGTGAGCACGGTGGGATCGGCGAGCACGTTCGAGAACTCGTCGACGGATCGCTCCGCCTGCAGGAGGCGTTCGACGTTCTCGAGCCGCTGGGAATCCTCGGGCATCGACGCGAGCGTGCGGGTCGCGGGCGGCGCGCCGACGGCCTCGACGAGCGTCGCCGGCCGTGCCCACTGCCCCTCGGAGAGCGCGGCGAGCGTGGCGGCGGCACGGTCGGCGTCGAGCCCGGCGGATCGGGCGAAGGTGCCGAGGAGCGTCACCCCGTCGTCATCGCCGACCAGGGCGAGCTCGGCGAGCAGGCGCGCGGTGGCGCTGCGCCACGCGGTGTCGGATGTCGCTGCCGCCGCCGCGCGCAGCGCACTGGTCACGGGCCCGTCGGCGACCATCGCCGCCCGCCCGTCGATCGTCGCCCGGGCGTTCACGGCCTCCTCGACCGGCTCGGCGTTGGACGGGAAGAGGATGGCGGTCGTCAGGCCGCCGGCCGCGAACTGGTCGAGGTCGCCGGTCGCGACGGTGTCGTCGGCGGGCCATGCGATGTCGGTGCGCGTGAAGTCCCACTCCAGCAGGTCGGACGTGCTCGGGAGCTCGCGGGGCGCCGAGGTGCCGCCCGCCTCGCCGTCGGTCTCGCCCGCGAAGTTCGCCGGGTCGATGGCGTCGTCGAATCCGACGGGCTCGAGCGGTCCGTCGAGGCCCACCTGGGCCTGGGCGGCGAGGTCGGCGTCGGCGTACGCGAGGGGGAACACCTCGTTGGGCACGAGTGCGAGCTCCCCCAGCCAGGCGACGGCGCTCTCGGGCGCGGCGCTGCCGAGCACGCGGATCGAGGCGGGGATGCGCGGGTCGAGGCCGATCGCCACGGGCCGGCCGGCGACCGCCTCCAGCTGGCGCGTGAGCAGGCCGGTCGGGCCCGTCCACGACTCGAGGCGGTCAGCAGGGATCAACCCCGTCGACTGCGAGGGCACCGTGAGGGGGTACGCGAGGGCGAGGCCGGCGGGCGACGACGCCGGAACGCGCGAGTTCGGCACGATCGCCGTTGCCGACGAGACCGCCTGGCCGTCGACCTCGAGCTCGGCCGTCAGGCCGATCACCGGGTCGCTCGCGTCGGTCGCATCGGCGGGCACGGTGAAGGTCAGCGCCGTGGCCGCGCCCGCCGCGAGCGAGGCGGTGGCGCGTTCGGCGACGACGTCGGCGTCGGGGGTCGCGTCGGCGCCGTCGGTCGCCTCCTCGTCGGGCGTCGTCCACGCGTCGAGCGCGGCTCGGTCGTCGAGCGTGTCGGCGGCCACGCCGAGTCGCAGCGTGCCGGCCCGGATCGCGGCATCCGTGCCGTTCACGATCTCGATCACGACGTCGGCCGGTTCGCCCGCGGCGATCGCCGTGCCGTCGGCGGGGGCGACGCTCAGCCGCACGCCCTCGACGCCCTCCTCGGCACTCGACTCGGCCGCGACGGCATGCGGCGCCGCGGGGCCGGCGAGCGGGACGCCGATGCCGACGACCCCGAGCCCGAGCGCGGCGCACGCCGCCCCGGCGGCGGAGATGGAGAGGAGTCGGCGGACACGTCGAAGGAGGGTCGACTCGGCCGGCATGGAGGCGATTCTACGGCGTGCGCTCCGGGAGGCCGCAGGGATCGCACGCGCCATCCGCCCCCCGGACACGGCCCGCCCCCGGCCCTTGCCTAACATGGAGCAATGCAGAGTGTCGCGGAGGCCCTCGACCGGCTCAGTGGTCTGGCGGCCTCGCCGACGGTCGCGACGCTCGCGCACGCCTTCGACGCCGCCGGGTACGAGCTGTCGCTCGTGGGCGGGCCCGTGCGCGACGCGTTCCTCGGCCGCAGCACGAACGACCTCGATTTCACGACGGATGCCACGCCCGACGAGATCCTCGCGGTCGTCAAGCCGATCGCCGAGGCGCACTGGGACATCGGCCGCGCGTTCGGCACGATCGGCGCGCTCGTGCACGGACACACCGTCGAGATCACGACCTACCGCGCCGACGTGTACGATGGCAATTCGCGCAAGCCCGAGGTGGCGTTCGGAACCTCGCTCGTCGACGACCTCGAACGCCGCGACTTCACCGTCAACGCGCTCGCGCTGCGCCTTCCGCGCCTCGAGCTCGTCGACCCGTCGGGCGGCGTCGATGACCTGATCGCGGGCGTGCTGCGCACCCCGGCCCCGCCAGAGGTCTCGTTCGGCGACGACCCGCTCCGGATGATGCGCGCCGCGAGGTTCGCCTCGCAGCTCGGGTTCGAGGTCGAGGCCGGCACCCTCGACGCGATGTCGGCCTTCGCAGCCGAGATCGACCGGATCTCGGCCGAGCGCGTGCGTGACGAGCTGTCGAAGCTGCTGATCACGTCGGCGCCGCGCCACGGCATCCGGCTGCTCGTCGAGAGCGGCATCGCCGCCCGGGTGCTGCCCGAGATCCCCGCGCTCATGCTCGAGATCGACGAGCACCACCACCACAAGGACGTCTACGAGCACTCGCTGACCGTGCTCGACCAGGCCATCGACTACGAGGTCTCCCGAGGCAACCTCTCCTCGCCCGACCTGGTCGTGCGGCTCGCGGCGCTGCTGCACGACATCGGCAAGCCGGCGACGCGGAGGCTGGAGCCCGGCGGGGCGGTGTCGTTCCACCACCACGACATGGTCGGCGCGAAGCTCGCCCGGAAGCGCCTGCGCGCCCTGCGCTTCGACAACGACACGATCGCCGCGGTCTCGCGGCTGATCGAGCTGCACCTGCGATTCTTCGGGTACACGGATGCCGCGTGGTCCGACTCGGCCGTGCGCCGGTACGTGCGCGACGCGGGCGACCAGCTCGAGCGGCTGCACATCCTCACCCGTGCCGACGTCACGACCCGCAACCGCCGCAAGGCCGACCGGCTCGGCTTCGCGTACGACGACCTCGAGGAGCGCATCGCGCAGCTCGCCGAGGAGGAGGAGCTCGCCGCAGTGCGTCCCGAGCTCGACGGTCAGCAGATCATGGCGGCGCTCGGCGTGCGCCCGGGACCGATCGTGGGCGAGGCGTACAAGTTCCTGCTCGACCTGCGGCTCGACGAGGGCCCGGTCGGGCCGGATGTCGCGCGCGAGCGCCTCCTCGCCTGGTGGGCAGCCCGCCAGTCGGCCGCCCCCGGCGCCTGATGTGCGCGTCGAGGTGACATCCGTTACGATGTGAAGGTTGCCCGTGCGCCGCATTCGCGGCCTCCTCGGGTCGACGCATGTACACCCTCCTGTCACAGACCGTCTGTGACCGCTTGAGTCCGAAGGAGGTGGGTCTGTCATGCACCAGTACGAGCTGATGGTCATCCTCGATCCGTCGATCGATGAGCGCACCGTTGCTCCGAGCCTCGACAAGTTCCTCAACGTCATCCGCAACGATGGCGGCACCGTCGACACCGTCGACATCTGGGGCAAGCGTCGCCTGGCCTACGAGATCGACAAGAAGTCCGAGGGCATCTACGCCGTCGTGAACTTCACCGCCGAGTCGGCCACGACCAACGAGCTCGACCGCCAGCTGAACCTCAGCGAGGCCGTCATGCGCACCAAGGTCCTCCGTGCCGAAGAGGCTGTCGCGCGCGCCGAGAAGATCCAGGCCGCCGACGCCAAGCGCGCCGCCAAGAAGGCGACCGCCGCAGCGAGCAAGGCCGCCGCCGCCAAGAAGGACGCCTAGTCCCCATGGCCGGCGAGACCATCATCACCGTGGTGGGCAACCTCACCGCCGACCCCGAGCTGCGCTACACGCAGAACGGGCTCGCGGTCGCGAACTTCACGATCGCGTCGACCCCCCGCACGTTCGACCGCCAGGCGAACGAGTGGAAGGACGGCGAGGCACTGTTCCTGCGCGCGAGCTGCTGGCGCGAGTTCGCCGAGCACGTCGCAGGTTCACTCACCAAGGGAACCCGGGTCATCGCTTCCGGGCGTCTCAAGCAGCGCTCCTACGAGACGAAGGAGGGCGAGAAGCGCACCAGCATCGAGCTCGAGATCGACGAGATCGGGCCGAGCCTGCGCTACGCCACCGCGTCCGTGACGCGCGCCCAGTCCAACCGCGGCGTCGGCGGCGGCTCCTTCGGGGGCGGCCAGCAGTCCGATGACGCATGGGCGCCCAGCGCTCCCGCACAGCAGTCCTCGGGCGGCGGCGACGTCTGGAACACCCCGGGCACCACCTACGGCGACGAGACGCCCTTCTAACATTCACGACTGGTCTCGAGACGCGTCCGGCCCCGCCGGCCGCTCCTCGACCAGTGAGTACACATCAAAGGATCAGTAATGGCTGGAAAGAGCAGCGGCGACCGCCGCAAGCCTCGCGGCAAGGGCGCGAAGAACGCCGCCCCCGCGAAGTCCGTCAAGGTCGGCGTCATCGACTACAAGGATGTCGCGACCCTTCGGAAGTTCATCTCGGAGCGCGGCAAGATCCGCGCCCGCCGCATCACCGGTGTCTCCGTGCAGGAACAGCGCCTCATCGCCCGCGCCGTGAAGAACGCGCGCGAGATGGCCCTCCTGCCCTACTCGGGCTCCGGCCGCTAAGGAGCACGGAAATGGCAAAGGTTATCCTCACGCACGAGGTCTCGGGTCTCGGCGCCGCCGGCGACGTGGTCGAGGTCAAGAACGGCTACGCCCGCAACTACCTCGTTCCCCAGGGCTTCGCGACCCCGTGGACCCGCGGTGGCCAGAAGCAGGTCGACCAGATCAAGGCCGCCCGCGCCGCGCGCGAGCTGCACTCGATCGAGGACGCGCAGGCGCTCAAGGCGAAGCTCGAGTCGGGCAAGGTCAAGCTGGCCGTCAAGGCCGGCCTCGGCGGCCGCCTGTTCGGGTCGGTCAAGACGGCGGATGTCGCGACGGCGGTCGCCGACGCCGGTCTCGGCCAGGTCGACAAGCGCAAGATCGAGATCCCCACGCCGATCAAGTCGGTCGGCGACCACGAGGCGACGATCAAGCTGCGCGACGACGTGACGGCGACGATCATCCTCCAGGTGGTCGCGGCCAAGTAGTCGCACACGCACTCGACGCGGCGGCGGGCTCCGGCCCGTCGCCGCGTCGTCGTGTTCGGCCCGGCTACGAGAGGCTCCTACACCCGTTCGACGCACATTCGCATGTCCCCTCTTCAGGGGCGTTGTCCTCATGTTCGTCCACAGGTGGACAACGGGCCGGCGGAGAAGCGGAAGAAAGTTTTCCCCCACAGGTGTGGAATCTCACAAGGCCTGATGAGCGGGGAATTCAGGTTGTGTGATTCGACCGAATTCCACAGTTCTCCACAGGTGGTGTGCACACGTTCCGCGGTGTTTCGCGCAGACTGTTCACAGAGTTATCCACAGGCTGGCTTGTGCCCCGAATGACCCTTCCCTAGGGTGAGTCAGCGTCCACGAACGATGTCGCGTGCGGCCCTCGCACTGCTCGTCTCGAGGGCATGTCGGGGGTCCGGTCGACACTGGATCGGGGGACGGGGCGACGAGCCCTGAGAGGCAAATCGGAGGTCATCAGTTGTCGATCGCGCACATCGGGATCGCCGAACCCCTCGATGACCCCGAGGCTCGCCGGGGCGAGCGCACACCGCCGCACGACCTGCTCGCAGAGCAGAGTGCGCTCGGCGGCATGATGCTCTCGAAGGATGCCGTCGCCGACGTCATCGAGACGCTCCGAGGCGTCGACTTCTACGTGCCCAAGCACGAGGTCGTGTTCAACGCCATCCTGTCGTTGTACTCGCACGGTGAGCCGACCGACGTCATCGCCGTCACCGACGAGCTCACCAAGACCGGCGAGCTGCAGCGCGCCGGCGGCGTGGAGTACCTCCACACGCTCACGAGCATCGTGCCCACCGCGGCGAACGCCGGCTACTACGCGGCGATCGTGGCCGAGCGGGCGCTGCTGCGCCGACTCGTCGAGGCCGGCACGCGCATCGTGCAGATGGGCTACGCGGGCGAGGGCGAGGTCGTCGAGCTCGTCAACAACGCCCAGGCCGAGATCTACTCGGTGACCGGTTCGGTCGAGAGCGAGGACTACGTCCCCCTCACCGATGCGATCGGCACCGCGATCGACGAGATCGAGGCGGCCAAGCACACCGACGGCAAGATGACCGGCGTGCCGACCGGCTTCGCCGACCTCGACGACCTCACCAACGGCTTCCACCCCGGGCAGATGATCATCGTCGCGGCACGTCCGGCCATGGGCAAGTCCACGCTGGCGCTCGATTTCGCGCGCTCAGCGGCGATCACCAACGACATGCCCACGATCTTCTTCTCGCTCGAGATGGGGCGCAGCGAGATCGCGATGCGCCTGCTGTCGGCCGAGGCATCCGTGCCGCTGCAGAACATGCGCAAGGGCACCGTCGACACCCGCGACTGGACCACGATCGCCTCGACCCGCGGGCGCATCAACGACGCGCCGCTGTACATCGACGACTCGCCGAACATGACGCTCGTCGAGATCCGGGCGAAGTGCCGCCGGCTCAAGCAGCGCGTGGGGCTCAAGATGGTCGTGATCGACTACCTCCAGCTCATGACGAGCGGCAAGCGCGTCGAGAGCCGACAGCAGGAGGTGTCGGAGTTCTCGCGTGCCTTGAAGCTCCTCGCGAAGGAGCTGCAGGTTCCGGTGCTCGCGCTCTCGCAGCTCAACCGAGGCCCCGAGCAGCGCGCCGACAAGATGCCGGCCCTCTCCGACCTTCGCGAGTCGGGCTCGATCGAGCAGGATGCCGACATGGTGATCCTGCTCCACCGCGAGTCGGCCTACGAGCGCGACAGCCCGCGCGCGGGCGAGGCCGACCTCATCGTCGCCAAGCACCGCAACGGTCCGACCCGCACCGTGACGGTGGCGTTCCACGGGCACTTCTCGCGGTTCGCCGACATGGTGCAGGTGTAGCTCTTCGACTTGCCGACGGCCCCGAACGTTGACGACACCGTCGCCACGCGATGACGGAATGGGCCGTGCTCAGCGCAGCGACCGGAACCGCGCGGCGCCCACGATCAGCGCGAGCGCCCCGCCGATCGCCGACACGAGCGGTACCGCGGCGACGGCGAGTGCGATCGTGTTCGGCCGGAAACGCAACCCGTCGGGGCCAGTGATGTAGGCCCCGATCGGCACCGAGAAGCCCCCGCCGCCCCCGCCGCTCCCCTCACCGTGTCCTGCGATCGACTTGCCGGCCTCCGGCATGTCGCCGGAGCCCTCGCCGGCGCCGAAGCCGAACACGACGAACGCGACGGGCACGGCCTCCTGCCCGCCGATCGTGGTCTTCTCGCCGTATGCAACCCTCGCGCCCCACGAGGGGACCGATTCCGCCAGGTTCTCGATGAGCTTCCCCATGATCCGACGGTACGCGCGTTCGTCGCGCGCGACCAGAGCAGTCGGATGAACTCCGATTGACTCAGGCGAGTGCGCTTGCGATGCTGGCACCGACCCGTGACGCAGCGCAGCCGGAAGGCGGTCGACATGGTCCTGTCCACACGGGCGATGGATGCGAAGCGGTCCATCGCGATCGTCACCTCGTCCTTCGCGAGCATGCAGGATGTCGCGGGCGACCCGGACGCGATGGACTTCACGTTCGGCAATCCGCACGAGATGGCCCTGCCGGGGCTCGTCGACGCCATGCGCGCGCAGCTCGAGCCGAGGTCGGTGGACTGGTACGCCTACAAGTCCAGTGAGCGCGGCGCGCAGGAGGCGGTGGCCGCGGGGCTCCGAGGCGAGCTCGGGCTCGACTTCGAACCCGACGACATCGCGATGACGCAGGGAGCATTCGGTGCCATCTCGCTCGCGCTCGCCATGCTGGCCGATGCGGGTGACGAGGTCGTGATCCCGAATCCGGGATGGTTCTGCTACGCCCCCATGCTCCACGCGGCTGACCTGGTCCCCGTGGGTGCGCCGCTCGCACCCGTGGACTTCGACCTCGACGTCGACGAGATCGCCCGCGCCATCACGCCGCGCACGCGGATCGTGATCGTCAACTCGCCGGCGAATCCGACCGGCAGGGTGTACCCGAAGGAGACGTGGGATGCCCTCGCGGCGGTCCTCGACGAGGCATCCCGCCGACACGGTCGTCGGATCTGGCTGGTGTCGGACGAGCCCTACCGGCGGATCCGCTTCGACGGCATCGGCTTCTCCAGCCCGGCCGGGTCATACCCCTGGACCGTGATCGACTACAGCTACGGCAAGGTCCTCCTCGCGCCAGGCCAGCGCCTCGGATACCTGGCGATCTCGCCCCTACTCGAGCCCGCCGAACGGCGGGCATTGCGCGAGGCGTGCATGCCGATGCAGCTGGCGATCGGCTGGGGTTTTCCCGACGCGCTCATGCAGTACTCGGTGCCGGCGCTCGAGGCCGTGTCGATCGACGTCGCCGAGCTGACCCGCAAGCGCGATCGGCTGTACGGTGCGCTCCGCGACGTCGGATACCACTTGACGAGGCCGGAGGGCACCTTCTACCTGTGGGGCCGGGCCCCGGGCGGTGACGCGGTCGCCTACTGCGCGGGTCTCGCCGAGCGCAATGTCCACCTCATGCCCGGCACCCTGTTCGACCAGCCGGCGCACTTCCGCATCTCGCTCACCGCGACCATGGAGACGATCGAGCGCGCGCTGCCGGCACTCATCGACGCAGCCGCGGCATCCGCCTGACGGCACTCCACGACGTTCGCCGGAGGGGTTCCGCTCGATCGGAACGCTCATGCGGCTTGTGCAACGACGCATCCAGGCTTAGCATGTCTCCGCGCGATAGTTGAATACCAAATTCTATTATCGAACACGCCGAAGCCGTCACCCACACCACACAACGACGTGAGGAGCACCTCGTGCAGTTCCACCACCACGGATACGTCTCCGGAGACCCGCGGGTGCAGCCCGCCGCGGGCGTCGGACTCGACCGGCCCGACGAGCTGCCCGACGAGGTCGACGTGCTCATCGTGGGCACCGGACCGGCCGGCGTCGTCGCGGCGGCGCAGCTCTCGCAGTTCCCGAACGTGGTCACGCGGATCATCGACCGTCGCCCCGGCCGTCTCGAGATCGGCCAGGCCGACGGCATCCAGGCGCGCAGCGTCGAGACCTTCCAGGCGTTCGGATTCGCCGAGCGCATCATCGCCGAGGCCTACCGCATCACCGAGATGGCGTTCTGGAAGCCCGACCCCGCGAACCCCCGCAACATCCATCGCGCCGCGGTCACGATCGACGACCCCGCGGGAGTCAGCGAGTTCCCCCACCTCATCGTCAACCAGGCGCGCGTGCTCGACTACTACTGCGAGTTCATGCGGAACTCCCCGACGCGGATGACGCCCGACTACGGCTACGAGTTCAGGGGCCTCCAGATCACGGATGGTGCGGAGTACCCGGTCACCGTCACGCTCGCGCACACCGCGGGCGAGCACGCGGGCAGCGAGCGCGTCGTGCGCGCCAAGTACGTCGTCGGCGCCGACGGCGCCCGCAGCGGCGTCCGCGAGGCGATCGGGGCGAAGCACATCGGCGCCCAGTCCTTCCATGCCTGGGGCGTCATGGACACGCTCGCCGTCACCGACTTCCCCGACATCCGCACCAAGTGCTCGATCCAGTCGGAGGCGGGCAACATCCTGCTGATCCCCCGCGAGGGCGGCTACCTGTTCCGCATGTACGTCGACCTCGGCGAGGTGAGCCCCGAGGACCACGGTCGCATCCGGAGCACCTCACTCGACCAGGTCATCGCGAAGGCGAACGAGATCCTGCACCCGTACACGCTCGACGTGCGCAACGTCGCCTGGCACAGCGTGTACGAGGTGGGCCACCGCGTCACCGACCGGTTCGACGACGTGCCCGTCGAGCTGCAGGGGACCCGCACGCCCCGCGTGTTCATCACGGGCGACGCGTGCCACACGCACAGCGCGAAGGCGGGCCAGGGCATGAACGTGTCGATGCAGGACGGCTGGAACATCGGCTGGAAGCTCGGCCACGTGCTCGACGGGCGCAGCCCGGAGTCGCTGCTGGCGACCTACCACGCGGAGCGCCACGTCGTCGCGCAGGACCTCATCGACTTCGACCGCGAGTGGTCGACCCTGATGGCGAAGAAGCCCGAGGAGTTCGAGAACCCGTCGGAGCTCGAGGACTTCTACGTCCGCACGGCGGAGTTCCCCGCCGGGTTCATGACGCAGTACGCACCGTCGCTCATCGTCGGCGGGGCCGAGCACCAGGAGCTCGCGTCGGGTTTCCCGGTCGGCAAGCGCTTCAAGTCGGCGCCCGCCTCGCGAGTCGCAGACGGGAACCCCGTCCACCTCGGCCACCACCACCGGGCGGATGGGCGGTGGCGAATCTACGCATTCGCCGATGCCGCGGCGCCCGGCGAGTCGTCGGCTCTCGCCGAGTGGGCGAGCTGGATGGCGGAGGCCTCCGATTCTCCCGTGAACACCCACACGCCCCAGGGCGCCGAGCTCGACAGCGTCTTCGACGTGAAGGTCGTGTACCAGCAGGCGCACGGCGACGTCGACCTCGGGAAGGTTCCTCCGCTGTTCCTCCCACGTACGGGACCTTTCGAGCTCATCGACTACGAGAAGGTCTACGCCGTCGATCCCGAGCACGACATCTTCGACCTGCGGGGCATCGACCGCGGTGGCGTCGTCGTGGTGGTGCGTCCCGACCAGTACGTCGCGCACGTGCTGCCGCTGACCGCGGACGACGAACTGGCCGCGTTCTTCCGGCAGAACCTGGTCGCGCGGCGCAGCCTCGTGGCGCACTGACCTCAGCGCGCGCGGCCGCGTTGTCGCCGACGCATGAGGGCCGGGTCGCGAGCAGCGATCCGGCCCTTCCATTTCAGGCGCCGTAGTTGCGCGCCACGCTGCGGGCCGCGGCCTTCAGCCGCTCCGCGATCTCCGCTTCCGGACGCGGGAACGAGACGTGGATCACGGCGATTGCGGCGGGCGGCTGGCCCGGCAGCGTGAGCGGCACGGCGACCGACCGCAGCGAGGGCACGACCTCGTCCTGGCTGAGCGTGTAACCGCGAGCGCGGCTGTCGGCCATCTCCGCGCGCAGGTCGTCGGAGACATCCGCCGGCCATGCGCTCTCGGGCAGGCCCAGCAGGATGGCCTTGCCGGGCCCTCCGCGGGTGATCGGATGGCGGTGGCCCGGTCGATACGAGACGACGGCCGTCGTCTGGCGGGGCGCCGCGCTGACCAGCGTGACGGCCTCCTCGGCATCGACCAGCACGGCGACCAGGCACGTCATGCCGAACTCGTTGGCGACCGCGCTGAGCTCGGGCAGCGCGACCTGCTGGAGGTCGCGCGCCACACCCGACGCGAGCGCGGCGAGCCCAGTGCCGAGCATGAGCCGGCCCGCGCCGTCGCGCGCGACGAGGCCGTGCTCCTCGAGGGTGCGCAGCAGGCGATACGCCACCGACCGGTGCACCCCGAGCCCGGCGGCCACCTCGTCGATCGACAGGTTGCGCTCGGCGTCGGCGAGGATCTCGAGGGCCCGGATGCCGCGGCTCAGCGTCTGCGACCCCGCTCCCCCGGCCGGCTTGTCTGCGGTCATCGCCCGCCCTTCGTCGGTCGTCGTGCTGGTTCTCCCGGTCGTCCCGACCCGGGGATGCGACGCCCGGGGCTCGTTCGATAGTAGGACGCGACGAACGGATTCCGAACACTCGGCCGGAAGGACGACTCGCCCAGCGGGATCTCTCGGCGAGACCGTGGCCGAGATCCGGCGATCGAGCGTCCCCGCAGTTTCGCCGCGTGAAAGAACCGCGGGAGTTTCACGCCGATCGCGGCGTAATGATGGAGGAACGTCCGCGGCGGGACGTATCGTGATCGAGCAGCAGTGCCGCCGCGCCCGGCTCCCCCGCCGGACGGCATCCCGCACCGATCCATCCGGAGATGCCGCGTCGCATCGAGAGCATGGTCGCCGCGACGAGAAGGAGAGCGAATGACGCGCATCGGCGTCGTCACCGAGCAGGGCTCGGAGACCCGGGTCGCCGCCACGCCGGCGACCGTGAAGCAGTTGGTCGGCCTCGGGTACGAGGTGGCGGTCGAGCAGGGAGCGGGCGCGCGGTCGTCGTTCCCCGATGAGGCGTACGCCGACGCGGGTGCGATCGTGGTGCCGCGCACCGAGGCATGGGCGAGCGCCATCCTGCTGAAGGTCAACGCGCCCACGGCCGACGAGATCGCGCTGCTGCAGCCGGGAACCACGGTGGTGGCGCTGCTGAGTCCTGCCCTCCGCCCCGACCTGCTCGAGGCGCTCGCCGCGCGCGGCGTGACGGCGCTCGCGCTCGACGCGGTACCGCGCATCTCGCGTGCGCAGTCGATGGACGTGCTGAGCTCGATGGCGAACATCGCGGGCTACCGGGCCGTCGTCGAGGCGGCGCACGAGTTCGGCCGGTTCTTCACGGGCCAGGTGACCGCGGCGGGCAAGGTGCCGCCGGCGAAGGTCCTCGTGGCCGGCGCGGGCGTGGCCGGGCTCGCGGCGATCGGCGCGGCATCCAGCCTCGGCGCGATCGTGCGCGCCACCGACCCGCGGCCCGAGGTCGCCGACCAGGTCAAGTCGATCGGCGGCGAGTACCTGAAGGTCGAGGTCGAGGTCGAGCAGTCCACCGACGGGTATGCCAAGGCGACGAGCGAGGCCTACGACCGGCGGGCGGCCGAGATCTACTCCGAGCAGGCGGCCGACGTCGACATCATCATCACCACCGCGTTGATCCCGGGCCGTCCGGCGCCGCGGCTCATCACGGCGGCCGATGTCGCGTCGATGAAGCCGGGCAGCGTGATCGTCGACATGGCGGCCGGCCAGGGCGGCAACGTCGAGGGATCGGTCGCGGGCGAGCGCGTGGTCACCCCGAACGGCGTGATCATCCTCGGCTACACCGACCTGGCGTCGCGGCTTCCCGCCCAGGCGTCGCAGCTGTACGGCACCAACCTGGTGAACCTCGTCAAGCTGCTCACGCCCGGCAAGGACGGCCGGCTGGCCATCGACTTCGACGACATCGTGCAGCGCTCGGTCACGGTCGTGCGCGACGGCGAGATCACATGGCCGCCTCCGCCGGTGCAGGTCTCGGCGGCCTCGGCCCCGGCGGCGGCGAAGCCGGCAGCGGATGTCGCGGCCGCGTCATCCGCTGCCAAACCGAAGCGCGGACTCACGACGGGCGGCCGCATCGGGCTCATCGCCGCGGGCATCGCGGTGCTCTTCCTCGTGAACGCGGTCGCGCCCGATCCCCTGCCGCAGCACTTCACAGTGCTCGCGCTCTCGGTCGTGGTCGGGTTCTACGTGATCGGCAAGGTCGCGCACGCGCTGCACACCCCGCTCATGAGCGTGACGAACGCGATCTCGGGCATCATCATCGTGGGCGCCATCCTGCAGGTCACGAGCGACGTGCCCATCGTGCAGGTCCTCTCGGCGGTCGCCATCCTGATCGCCAGCATCAACATCTTCGGCGGGTTCGCGGTCACCCGGCGCATGCTCGGCATGTTCGCCAGGGGCGACCGGACGACGAGCTGACCGCGACACGACTTTCCGTCCCTGCTGAGGAGCCCCCAGAGTGCCTGAATCCCTGTTGACCCCCGACTCCGTCGCCGGCGCCGCGTACCTCGTCGCGGCCCTGCTGTTCATCCTGAGCCTCGCCGGCCTGAGCCGGCACGAGACCGCCCGAGCCGGTGTCGTCTACGGCATGATCGGCATGGCGATCGCGCTCGTCGCGACCGTGTGGCTGACGTTCACCGACGCCTGGGGCGAGCCCTCCGCCACCGTCGGCCTGATCATCCTGGTCGTCACGATGCTCATCGGCGCGGCGATCGGCCTGTGGCGTGCCCGCATCGTGCAGATGACCGGGATGCCCGAACTGATCGCGCTGCTGCACAGCTTCGTCGGCCTCGCGGCCGTGCTGGTCGGCTGGAACGGGCACCTGGAGGATCCGGGCCTCGAGGGCGCGCTCGCCGACATCCACCACGCCGAGGTCTTCATCGGCGTGTTCATCGGCGCCGTCACGTTCACCGGTTCGATCGTGGCGTTCCTCAAGCTGTCGGCGCGAATGAAGTCGGCGCCGCTCGTGCTGCCGGGCAAGAACGTGCTCAACCTCGGTGCGCTCGTCGTGTTCGTCGGCCTGACGGTCTGGTACGTCATCACCCCGCAGCTGTGGTTGCTGATCGCGGTGACCGCGCTCGCACTGGCACTCGGATGGCACCTCGTCGCCTCGATCGGCGGCGGCGACATGCCGGTCGTCGTGTCGATGCTGAACAGCTACTCCGGATGGGCCGCGGCCGCGGCCGGCTTCCTCCTGAACAACGACCTGCTCATCGTGACCGGTGCGCTCGTCGGCTCCTCGGGTGCCTACCTGTCGTACATCATGTGCAAGGCCATGAACCGCTCGTTCATCTCGGTCATCGCCGGCGGGTTCGGCATCGAGGCGCCGAAGAAGGGCGACGAGGAGGTCGGCGAGCACCGCGAGATCCAGGCCGAGGATGCCGCGGAGCTGCTGGTGAATGCCTCGAGCGTGGTGATCACCCCCGGGTACGGCATGGCCGTCGCGCAGGCGCAGTACCCCGTGGCCGAGTTGACGTCGAAGCTGCGCGAGCGCGGCATCGACGTGCGGTTCGGCATCCACCCCGTCGCCGGCCGCCTGCCGGGCCACATGAACGTGCTGCTCGCCGAGGCCAAGGTTCCGTACGACATCGTGGAGGAGATGGACGAGATCAACGACGACCTCGCCTCCACGTCGGTGGTGCTCGTGATCGGTGCGAACGACACGGTCAACCCGGCTGCGGCGGAGGACCCGGGCAGCCCGATCGCCGGCATGCCGGTGCTGCGGGTCTGGGAGGCCGACAACGTCATCGTGTTCAAGCGGTCCATGGCGAGCGGTTACGCCGGCGTGGCCAACCCGCTGTTCTACCGCGACAACGCGCAGATGCTCTTCGGCGACGCCAAGGAGCGCGTGGAGGACATCCTCAAGGCGCTCTGAGCACGGGCACGGGCATCGCCGCCACGACGCGCCGCGTAGGATTGAACGGTTCCCCGTCGAAAGAGGTCTCCGTGGCCGATGCCCGCGATGCCGCCCCCGAACGCGCCGCCTGGCTCGTCCCGGTCGTGCGCGGCGCCCTGGCGCTCGTGCCGTCGGCGGTGATCACGTTCTCGCAGGACCACTCCCCCGCGCTCGGCCTCACGGTGTTCGGCGCGTGGGCGGTCGCCTCGGGCGTGATCGTGGGCGCCCTGTCGGCGCGGCTCGTCGCCGACCGCCTCGCCCGATGGACGTTCGTCGTGAACGGCGTGCTCACGGCCGCTGCCGGTCTCACGGCGCTCGGGCTCCGCGACACCGCACCGAACGGTGTCGCCGCGTTCACGTTCACCGTGGCCGTGTGGGCGGCCGTCACCGGCATCCTCGAGCTGATCGCCGGGTTGCGATCGCGCGGCCGGATCGCCGCCGCCCGCGACTGGATCACCGCGGGCGCGCTCACCGCGGTGCTCGCGCTCGTGTTCGTCCTCCTCCCGCTCGATCCCGTCACCGCGGTCGGCCTGCTCGGCGCGTACTTCGTGGTGCTCGGCGTGCTGCTGCTGATCGGCGGGTTCTCGCTCAAGTGGGCCGCCACCGGGCCGGTCGGCACCGGCGACGCGGCATCCGGATCGGAGCACTCGTGACCCAGCCTCCCGGCGACGACTACCGCCCCAGCCGGCGCGAGGTGCTGCGCCCCGCCGAGTACGTGGGCGGCGCGGCGATCGCGGCCGTCTTCACGGCGCTCATCGTGCTGATGACGACGCGCGACTGGACCATCACGCTGATCACCGCCGGCGGCACCTTCATCGTGGTGCTCATGGTGCTCGCCCTGCTCGCGATGACGATCAAGCCCAACCCGGGCGAGCACGGCGACGGCACGGGCGGCGATCCGGCGCGCAAGGATCCGTCCGCCGACTGACGCGACGGCGTCGAGCTCCGCGCTTCCACGGCGCCCGCGGGGGACACGCGAGTCCCGTGTTGGTGCGGGTGCACCCGCAGAAACCCGGGATTCGAGGGATGGCTCGGGTCCGCCTGTGGGGGGTGTCGCCCGCTCCGGGCACGCGAGTTCCGGGTTCGTGCGGGTGCACCCGCAGAAACCCGGGATTCGGGTGACGGGAGGGAACGGGCATGGGCGCGAGCCGTGGGGGCGCGAGGGCCTCGGGACGCGACCGCCCGAGGGGGTTACGCGTCGAGGCGGTCGACGAGCTCGTCGGCGAGGCCGATGTAGGTGGCCGGCGTCAGCGCGAGCAGGCGCTGCTTCGCGGCATCCGTGATCTCGAGGCCCTGCACGAACTCGGCGAGCTCGGTCGCGCCGACGCGCTTGCCGCGCGTGAGCTCCTTGAGCAGCGCGTACGGATCGGCGATCGTCGAATCGCCGGCGGCGACCTCGGCGCGGATGAGCGTCTGGATCGCCTCGCCGAGCACCTCCCAGTTGCCGTCGAGGTCCTCGAGCAGCAGTGCGCTGTCGAGGTCGATCTCGCCGAGCCCGCGCAGGATGTTGTCGAGCGCGAGCACCGAGTGACCGAAGCCGACGCCGATGTTGCGCTGCGAGCTCGAGTCGGTGAGGTCGCGTTGCAGGCGCGAGGTCACCAGCGTCGCCGCGAGCGAGTCGAGCACGGCCGACGACAGCTCGAGGTTCGCCTCGGCGTTCTCGAACCGGATCGGGTTGACCTTGTGCGGCATCGTCGACGAGCCGGTGGCGCCGGCGGCGGGGATCTGGCGGAAGTAGCCGAGCGAGATGTACGTCCAGATGTCGGTCGCGAGGTTGTGCAGCACGCGGTTCGCGTGCGAGATGCGGCCGTAGAGCTCGGCCTGCCAGTCGTGCGACTCGATCTGCGTCGTGAGGGGGTTCCAGGTGAGCCCGAGCGACTCGACGAACTCGCGCGAGACCTCGGGCCACGCGACATCCGGTGCCGCGACGAGGTGCGCCGAGAACGTGCCGGTCGCGCCGGAGAACTTGCCGAGGTACTCGGTCGCCTCGACCTGCGCGGCGATGCGCTGCAGGCGGTGGGCGAAGACCGCGAGCTCCTTGCCCATCGTCGTCGGCGTCGCCGGCTGCCCGTGCGTGCGTGACAGCATCGGCGCATCGCGGTGCTCGCGCGCCAGCTCGGCGAGCCGGGCGATCACGGCGCGGTACTTCGGCAGCCAGACCTGCGCGACGGCATCGCGCACGGTGATCGCGTACGAGAGGTTGTTGATGTCCTCGCTCGTGCAGGCGAAGTGCGTGAGCTCGGCGAGGTTCGACAGCCCGAGCTGGTCGAGCTTGCCGCGCACGTAATACTCGACGGCCTTCACGTCGTGCCGCGTGGTCGCCTCGACGCGCGCCAACTCGTCGATGTCGGCCTGGCCGAAGTCGGCGACGATCGCCCGCAGCGCCTGCTTCTCGTCGTGGGACAGCGCGCTCGTGCCGAAGAAGCCGCGGTCGGTCTGGGCGATGAGCCACTCGATCTCGACGTGCACGCGCGCCCGGTTCAGGCCCGCCTCGGAGAGGTGCTCGCCGAGCTCGCCGACGGCGGCGCGGTACCGGCCGTCGAGGGGGCTGAGCGGCTGGGGAGGCAGCGAAGTCATCGGAGTCCTTGTCTGAGAGCGGGAGCGAGTTGCCGGAACAGCGCCGACGTCGACCGCTCTATCATCCCAAGAACCCGATCGAAGGTCGCATCGTCGCTGTAGTACGGGTCGGGCACGTCCTGCAGCGGCGAGAGCTCGGAGTCGAACTCGAGCAGCAGCCGCACCTTGTGCTCGTCGTGCGCGCTGCGCGCCCAGTTGCGGAGCACGCGCGACTGCCCGCGGTCGAACGCGACGACGAGGTCGAGCTGCGGGAAGTCGTCGGGGTCGAACTGGCGGGCGCGGTGCCTGGTGCCGTCGTAGCCGGCGCGGGCCAGCGCATCGATGGTGCGCGCGTCGGCGCGCTCGCCGACGTGCCAGTCGCCGGTCGCCGCCGATTCGATGGCGATCCGCTCCTCGAGGCCGGCGCGTTCGGCCAGCGCGCGCAGCACCACCTCGGCCATGGGCGACCGGCAGATGTTCCCGGTGCACACGAACGAGACTCGGAATCGCTGCGCGGGCTCCCCCCCGGGTTCCGCTCGCGTCATGGCACCTATTGTGGAGGAGTCCGGCCCGTTCGGAACAGAGTCGGATCCGGTGGGGGTATCCCCGGGACGGGGGCGAGCGCGCGACGGTGGAGGTGGCGATGGCGGATGCGCCGGACGCCGACGTGCAGGTCGACGAGGCGCTGGTCGCGCGCCTGGTGGCCGCGCAGCATCCGTCGTTCGCCGGTCCGGTCGAGCTCGTCGCGAACGGGTGGGACAACGCGATCTTCCGCCTCGGCGACCGATGGGCGGTGCGGATGCCGCGGCGCGCGCTCGGCGATCGGCTCGTGCGCTCGGAGCAGCGGTGGCTTCCCGTGGTCGCCGGGTCGCTTCCCGACGGCGTCCGTGCGCCGGTTCCCGTGGCGATGGGCGAGCCGGGCGAGGGCTACCCGTACGCGTGGAGCATCACGCCGTGGTTCGAGGGCGTGCCCGCGTCATCCGTCGGCCCGGCCGAGCGCCGACCCATCGCCCAGGCGCTCGCCGACGTGATCGTGGCCATCGGGGAGCCCGCACCCGGCGGGGCGCCGACGAACGCGTACCGCGGCGTGCCGTTGGCCGAGCGCGACGAGGTCGTCGCGGAGCGGCTCGCGTCGGGTCGGCTCGAGCGGCTGGTCGCGGCGGATGTCGCGGGGCTTGCCGCGGTGTGGTCCGAGGCCCTCGCCGCGCGACCGTGGGACGGCTCGCCGCGGTGGGTCCACGGCGATCCGCACCCGGGCAACCTGCTGCTCGGCCGCGCCGGCGGCGGCGTGTGGACCCTCGCGGCGGTGCTCGACTTCGGCGACCTCACGGCGGGCGACCCGGCGACCGACCTGGCGGCGGCGTGGCTCGTGTTCGATGCGCCCGGCCGCGCCGTGTTCCGACACCGGGTCGAGCGGTTACGGGCGACGGAGGCGTCGGACTGGGCGCGGGCGCGCGGCTGGGCGCTCGCGATGGGCTCCGCGATCGTCGACACGATCGGCGTGGATGGACCGATCGGCCGGGTGGGCGCGCACGCGCTGTCGGAGGTGCTGGCGGACTGATCGCCCCGCGTGCGGGAGGACCCGTCCTCCCCAGGCCGGCGGTCGCGCATCGACACCACCTCATGGGGTGAGTCCGCCGGGACGGCCCCGCGGCCGACGGAGACTCGCCGGGTGACCACCTTAGACCCCGCGCCGTTCCCGATCGCGTTCGACGTCGGAGCCGCTGCCGCGGATCGCCGGCTCGAGGCCATCGACCACGTGCTGTTCGGCCTCCGCGCGTTCCGCGCCGAGGTCGAGCAGGTCCGGCCCGGGCTCGTGCTCGATCGCATCGAGGGCTGGCACTCCATGGCGGCCGACCGGTACTCGGCGGGCGCGGTCGAGGTGCGCTACTCGCTCGCCGGCGCCGAGCAGTTCCTGCTCGATGCCGAGGCCGAGCTCGTCGCTGCGCGCGACCGACTTCTCGAGGGGGGCCGATGAGCGAACTCGAGGTCCGCGGGGGCGGCGAGACGTCGGTCGAGACCGATGCGCTGCTCGCCGAGGCCGTGCGCCTCACGGCAGCCGCGCACATCATGGCGGAATGGGCGGCGCGTGCCTCGGCCCTGCGGCGACGTCTCGACGACCTGGGCGTGGCCGAAACCGGATGGGCCGCCGGGCTCGCGATCGACACCGCACAGGCCGGTTTCGATGCGGCCGGCCGATCCGCGTCCGCCCTCGCCGAGGCACTGCTCCTCGGCGGCGGCGCCTACGCCGCCGCCGAGACGCTTGCGGCGGGTCTCGCCGAGGCGGCACGCCGCGTCGCGGCCGGTCTGCTCGGCATGGCCGCGCCGACCCTGCTGGTGGCGGGAACCTCGGCGGCCGCCCTCGCCCTCGGCCCGCCCGCGGCGTACAGCCTGGTCCAGATGATCCTCTCCCCCGTCGAGCATGCGGCGGCCGTCGACCGCCTGGTCCGCGAGCACGGTCTGCCGATCCTGTCCGACCCCTCCTTCGTGGGGCTCGTGCGTGCCGCGGCCGATCACGCCGACGAGTTCCTCGCCGGGCTGTTCCGGAGCCAGCCGCTGTTCGCCGCGGGCACGGCGCTCGAGGCGCCCGAGAACGCGAACCTGCTGCTCGCCGCCGCGGGCGTGGTCGGCCTGGTCACGGGCGCTCGGGCAGTACGGGAGACGTCCGTGACGGTGACGGAGGTCGCGGACCGCCGCGACGACCCCGCCGCGGCGACGACCGCGAGCCGGCCGGGCCCGGTGCGCGGCGTCGGCGACCTGGCCGCGCGGATCCCGCCGTCCGAGCCCGGGGAACCCCAGATCCGCATCGAGCGGTACGAGACCGAGGCAGGGGCGCGGTGGATCGTGTACTCCGGCGGCACCGTCGACTTCGGCCTCACTCCCGCCCGGGAGCCGTACGACATGACGGCGAACCTCCACGGCGCCGCCGATGCGTCGGTTCTGGGCGACCTCGTCGGCCTCCCGGTCGAGGCGGCCGCCTCCGAACGCGCGGTGCGCGACGCGATGCGGCAGGCCGGCGTCTCCCCGGACGAGCCCGTGATCGTCGTCGGGCACTCCGCCGGCGGGATGGTGGCGGCGAACCTCGCCGCCGACCGCGGTCGCGACCTCGACGTCGTCGCCGCCGTCAGCCTGGGCGGGCCCGTCGAGCAGGTGACGACGGGCGAGACCCCGGTGCTCGCGGTCGCCCACAGCGAGGATCTCGTCCCGGCGACCGGCGGCTCCGGCGTGGCGGCCGCCGGTCGCATCGAGGTCGAGCGCAGCGTCGGCGAACTGACGCCGAAGGCGGGCGACTCGGTGCCGGCGCACGCGCTCGCGCAGTACCAGGGCACCGCGCGCCTGATCGATCGCGACGACGATCCGCGGCTGCGGGAGTTCCACGACCTCGTGAGCTCGTTCACCGGCGGCCGGTCCGCCGTCGAGGTGTCGCTCTGGCACGCCGAGCGCAGCCCACCCGACTAGTTGCGCGGACGGACCACCAGGCCGATGAGCCAGCTGATGATGCCGAGCACGAGCGCGCCGAGGACGCCCCACCAGAAGCTCTCGACCTCGAGCCCGAAGCCGATCAGGCCGCTGATCCAGTCGACGATGAGCAGCAGCAGGCCGTTCACGATGAACGAGATGAGCCCGAGCGTGAGCACGTACAACGGGAATCCGACGATGCGGATGAAGGTTCCGACGGTGGCGTTGACGATGCCGAAGATGAGCGCGATGAGCAGGTACGTGAGCACCGTGGCGAGCTCGGTCTCCTCGTACGGCACCACCCGGACCCCCGACACGATGAGCGTCGTCAGCCACAGTGCGAACGCCGAGACGAGGACCTTCAGCAGGAAGCGCATGCCCCGAGTATGGCAGCGGACCCCGGCACGCCGAAGGGGTACGGTGGAATCCGTGACCGCACCGGAGCCCACGACCGCACACGTACGCCTGCGCCCCGAGATCGCCGCCCTCCCCCCGTATCGACAGGGCCGCCCCGCTCCTGCCGACGGCTTCAAGCTCTCCAGCAACGAGAACCCGTGGCCGCCCGTTCCGGCCGTGGAGCGGGCGATCGCCGCCGCCGCCGCCCAGGTGAACCGGTATCCGGATGCCACGGCGCTCACGCTCCGCGAGAAGCTCGCCGAGCGCTACGGCGTCACGGCCGACGAGGTGCTGGTCGGCGCCGGGTCGGTGGCGCTCCTCGCCCAGTTCGTGCTCGCGGCCGCGGGACCCGACGACGAGGTGGTCTACTCGTGGCGCTCGTTCGAGGCCTATCCCGGTCTCGTGACGGTGGCCGGCGCGCGCAGCGTGCAGGTGCCGAACCGCGACGACCACGGGCACGATCTCGATGCGCTCGCCGACGCCGTCACCGAGCGTACGCGGGTGATCATCGTGTGCTCCCCGAACAACCCCACCGGCGTCGCCGTCACGCGCGACGAGTTCGACCGGTTCATGGCGCGCGTGCCGTCCGACCGACTCGTCCTGCTCGACGAGGCGTACGCGGAGTTCGTGCGCGGCGAGGAGTCCGTCGACGGCAGCCGGCTGATCCGACGACACCCGAACCTCGTCGTGCTCCGCACGTTCTCGAAGGCATACGGCCTCGCGGGCGTCCGCGTCGGCTATGCGATCGGGCCGGTGGAGATCCTCGATGCCGCCCGGGCGACGGCGATCCCCCTGGGCGTCACCGGGGTCGCCACGGCCGGCGCACTCGCCGCGCTCGAGCCCGAGGCCGAGGCCGAGCTGCTCCGTCGCGTCGACGCGCTCGTCGAGCGGCGCGACGCGCTCCGCAACGCGCTCGTCGCCCAGGGGTGGGCCATTCCCGTGGCGCAGGGCAACTTCGTGTGGCTGCCCACGCGCGACCGCACGACGGAAGTGGCCGAGCGTCTGTTCGAGCATGGGATCGTCGCGCGGGCGTTCCCCGGCGACGGCATCCGGGTCTCCGTCGGCGAACCGGAGTCTGTGGACGTACTCCTAAGGGTTCTCGGGGAGCTTGTCGGACCTTCACAAGAAGGGCCCTCCACCTAGCGGGTACCGTGGAACGGTGGCAGCCCCCTCACGCGACTTCACCGCACCGACGGTCCAGCTCCTGACGCCCGAGGGCGACCTGCGTCCGACCCCCGAGGCTGAAGGCTACGTCTCCCTCGTCGAGGCGCTGCCCGACGCGACGCTCGAGCAGTTCTACCGCGACATGGTGCTCTCGCGCCGCCTCGACGTCATGGGCGCGAACATGCAGCGGCAGGGCCAGCTCGCACTGTGGGTGCCGAGCCACGGCCAGGAGGCCGCGCAGGTCGGCTCCGTCCGCGCCGCCCGCCCGCAGGACCACATCTTCCCCTCCTACCGCGAGCACATCGTGGGCATGGTCCGCGGCCTCGACCCCGTCGGCATCCTGCGGCTGCTAAAGGGCGCGACCCTCGGCGGCTGGAATCCCGAGGAGAACGGCAACTTCCACCTCTACACGCTCGTGCTCGCGTCGCAGACCCTGCACGCCACCGGGTACGCGATGGGCCTCCAGTTCGACGGCGCGACCGCCACGGGCGACCCCGAGACGGATGCCGCGGTGCTCGTCTACTACGGCGACGGCTCGACGTCGCAGGGCGACGCCAGCGAGGCGCTCGTGTTCGCCTCGAGCTACAACACTCCGCAGGTGTTCTTCGTGCAGAACAACCACTGGGCCATCTCCGTACCGGTCTCACGGCAGTCGCGCAGCCCGCTCTCGCTCCGCGGCGGCGGCTTCGGCATGCCCGGCATCCGCGTGGACGGCAACGACGTGTTGGCCAGCTACGCGGTCACGCGTCAGGCGCTCGAGGAGGCCCGTGCGGGCGACGGGCCGACCTTCATCGAGGCGGTCACGTACCGCATGGGCGCGCACACCACCGCCGACGACCCCACGAAGTACCGCACCGACGACGAGGTCGCGTACTGGACGGCGCGCGACCCGATCACGCGCTACCGCACGTGGCTCGAGGGCCGCGGTGCGCCATCCGCCTTCTTCGACGAGGTCGACGAGGAGGCGGCGGATGTCACCGCCGACGTGCGCGCACGCACGCTGGAGATCACCGCTCCCCCGCGTCGCGACATCTTCGCGCACGTGTACAGCGAGCCCCATCCGCTGATCGAGGCGCAGGCGGCGTGGCTCGAGGAGTACGAGAACTCGTTCGAAGGAGACCAGGCATGACCGTCGAGACGGCCCAGACGCTCGCGGGTGCGCCCGCCGAGGCCGATGCGGGCGGGCTCCGCGGCGTGCACACCCTCTCGATGGCCAAGGCGATCACCGCCGGCCTGCGCGAGGCGATGCGCTCCGACGAGAAGGTGCTGCTCATGGGCGAGGACATCGGCGCGCTCGGCGGCGTGTTCCGCGTGACCGAGGGGCTGCTCGCCGAGTTCGGCGACAAGCGGGTGCTCGACACCCCCCTCGCGGAGTCGGGCATCGTCGGCACGGCGATCGGGCTCGCGATGCGCGGCTACCGCCCGGTCCTCGAGATCCAGTTCGACGGGTTCATCTTCCCCGCGTTCGACCAGATCACCACGCAGCTCGCCCGGCAGACCCTGCGGCACGACGGCACGGTGTCGATGCCGGTCGTCATCCGCGTGCCCTACGGCGGCCACATCGGCTCGATCGAGCACCACCAGGAGAGCCCAGAGGCGTACTTCGCGCACACGCCCGGCCTGCGGGTGGTCAGTCCGTCGAGCCCGCACGACGCGTATTGGATGATCCAGGAGGCGATCGCCTCGAACGATCCGGTCCTCTTCTTCGAGCCGAAGAGCCGGTACTGGCCCAAGGGTCCCGTCGACCACGACCACTCCGGGTCCCCACTGCACGCGAGTCGCGTGGTGCGGCGGGGCGACGACGTCACGGTCGTCGGGCACGGCGCGATGGTCGCCACCCTCCTGCAGGCCGCCGACATCGCTGCCGGAGAAGGCCGCAGCCTCGAGGTCGTCGACCTTCGGTCGCTCTCCCCCATCGACTACGGTCCCATCGTCGACTCCGTGCAGCGCACCGGTCGGCTCGTCGTCGCGCAGGAGGCGTACGGCTCGGTCAGCGTGGGCTCCGAGATCGCCGCGACGGTCGCCGAACGCGCCTTCTACTCGCTCGAGGCGCCCGCGCTGCGCGTCTCAGCGTTCGACACCCCGTTCCCGCCCGCCGCGCTCGAGACCGAGTACCTCCCGAGCGCCGACCGCGTGCTCGAGGCCGTCGACCGCGCGCTGGCGTACTGATCCGATCGACCACCCGAGGAGCACGATGAGCGAGATCCGGTTCCCCCTTCCCGATGTGGGCGAGGGACTCACCGAAGCCGAGATCGTGCAGTGGCGCGTCGCGCCCGGCGATCGCATCGCGCTCGACCAGGTGTTCGTCGAGATCGAGACGGCGAAGTCGCTCGTCGAGCTGCCGAGCGCCTTCGAGGGCACGGTCGCCGAGCTCCTCGTCGAGGAGGGCCGGACGGTCGACGTCGGCACCCCGATCCTGGTCATCCGAACGGATGCCGCTGGCGGCATGTCTCCCGCCGAGCCGGCGTCGCCGGCCCCGCAGGCCGTCTCGCCCGAGGCACCCTCCGCGGCCCCCGCCGCCGAGGCCGAGGGAGGTGCGGTGCTCGTCGGCCATGGAAGCACGGGTCCATCGCGCAGCCGTCGTCGTCGCCATCCGTCTCCAGGCGGCGCGCACGAGCACCTCGTCCCGCCGTCGCCGGCCGACGTCGCCGCACCGTCCGTGGCGCCGGCGACCGGTGCGGTCGCTGAACCGGGGCGCCCGGTCGAACGCCCCGACGACGGTGTGCCGGTGATCGCCAAGCCCCCGATCCGCAAGCTCGCCAAGGACCTCGGCGTCGACCTCTCGCGTGTGACGCCGACCGGCCCGATCGGTGACGTGACCCGCGACGACGTCATCCGCGAGGCGAGCCAGGCGAGCGTGTTCCGCAACATCCAGACGCCCGAGCTGCCGGCCGACCGCGAGACGCGCATCCCGGTCAAGGGCGTGCGCAAGGCCATCGCCCAGACCATGGTCCAGAGCGCATACTCCGCACCGCATGTATCCGTGTTCGTCGACGTCGACGCCACGCGCACGATGGAGTTCGTCAAGCGCCTGAAGGCCTCGGCCGACTTCGCCGGCGTCAAGGTCTCGCCGCTGCTGATCATGGCGAAGGCCATGATCTGGGCCGCGCGTCGCAACCCCACGGTCAACGCGCAGTGGACCGACGACGAGATCATCGTCAAGCACTACGTGAACCTCGGCGTCGCGGCGGCCACGCCCCGCGGGCTCATCGTGCCGAACGTCAAGGAGGCGCAGGCCATGTCGATGGTCGAGCTCGCCGCGGCCCTCGAGCAGCTGACCCTGACGGCCCGCGAGGGCAAGACCCAGCCGGCTGAGATGCAGGGCGGCACGATCACCATCACGAACATCGGCGTCTTCGGCATGGACACCGGGACGCCGATCCTGAACACCGGTGAGGTCGCGATCGTCGCGCTCGGCACGATCCGGCAGAAGCCGTGGGTCGTCGACGGCGAGGTGCGCCCGCGCTACGTCACGACGATCGGCGGCTCGTTCGACCACCGCGTGGTCGACGGCGACGTCGCCAGCCGCTTCCTCGCGGATGTCGCCTCGATCATCGAGGAGCCCGCGCTGCTGCTCGAGTAGCGGCTACAGGCGGATCTCGAGCGTCACCGCGTCGTCGGTGCGGGCGACCTCGACCAGGCCCGCCTGCTCGAGCACGCGCCGCGCCGGCAGGTTCGCGACCTCGCACTCGGCGCGCGCGATCGCCGCACCGGTCGAGCGGATGAGCTCGAGCGTCTCGGCCACGACGTGACGCGAGAGGCCCTCGCCCCGGACCGCGGGCACGAGGCCGAAACCGAACTCGACCGCGCCGCGTTCGTCGGGAGGGCCGAAGAGGTTCACGCCGCCGATGGCCGCCCCATCCTCCACTCCCCCGTCGCTCCGGCGCACCAGGTACGGGCCGAACGGCGCCGGGTCGCCGTTGCGGCGCACGGTGCCGACGAACTCGGCGAGCAGTTCGGGCTCGTCGGTGAACGAGTACCCGCCCTCCCAGCCGTCGAGGGGGTCGACGTCGCCGGCGAGCAGGCGCTCGGCGTCGGCGACGGTGAACGGGTGCAGGGCGATCGGAATCGTGGCGAGTTCCACGGCAGACACTCTCGCACGGACCACCGTCGAACGGAGAACCTTGTCCACAATGTTCCGTCACCACGCGACATCCGTTCACCCGATGAACTGATTTTGACAACCATTATCAATAAGCGATACGGTTGCGTCATGCCCGATGCCTCATCCCGCCGCGCCCGCCTGCTCGTGCCCGCCCTCGCGGCGGCATCCGCTCTCGCGCTGACCGGATGCGCGAGCGACGGATCGGCCGCCGGTGACGCCGAGCCGCAGATCGTCGCCACGACGACGCAGGTCGCCGACTTCGCCCGGCAGCTCGCGGGGGAGCAGGCCGACGTCACGGGGCTGCTCGAGCCCGGCCAGAGCGCGCACTCGTTCGACCCCTCGGCGGCGCAGCTCATGGCACTCGGCTCGGCCGACGCGCTGGTCGTCAACGGCGGCGGCCTCGAGAGCTGGCTCGACGATGCGGTCGCGGCGTCCGGGTTCGACGGCGTGCTCATCGACGCCGCCACCGGCATCGAGCTCGCATCCACCGAGGACGACCACGACGACCACGACGACCACGCCGAGGGCGACGACCACGCCGACGAGGCCGACGAGGCCGAGCACGGTCACGAGGAGGACGAGCACGCCCACGACGAGGGCAACCCGCACATCTGGACCGACCCCGAGCTCGCCGAGCGGATGGTCGCGAACATCGCCGACGGCCTCGCCGACGTCGACGGCATCGACGGCGACGCGATCCGGGCGAGCGAAGCCGAGTACACCGCACAGCTCGACGCCCTCGACGCCTGGATCGAGGAGAACGTCGCCCAGGTGCCGGTCGACGAGCGGCTGCTCGTGACGAACCACGACGCGTTCACCTACTTCCTCGACGCCTACGACGTGACCTTCGTCGGCAGCGTCATCCCGAGCTTCGACGACAACGCCGAGCCGAGCGCGGCCGAGATCGACGCGCTCGTCGAGCGGATCCGCGCGACCGGCGTGGGCGCCGTGTTCTCCGAGGCGTCGATCTCGCCGAAGGCGGCGGAGACGATCGCGAGCGAGGCGGGCGTCGCCGTGTACTCGGGCGACGACGCGCTGTACGGTGACTCGCTCGGCCGGCCGGGCACCGAGGGCGAGACGTACGTCGGCAGCCAGGTGCACAACGCGAGCCTGATCCTCCAGTCGTGGGGCGTCGAGCCTTCCACGCTGCCCGAGGCCCTGCGAGGATGACGCCATGACCGACGTCGCTCCCGTCCTGCGCCTCCGCGATGCCGCGTTCCGGCACCCCGGCGGCAGCGGCGTGACCGGCGTGTCGGTCGACGTGGTCGCGGGCCAGGCGCTGGCGGTGATCGGTCCGAACGGTGCCGGGAAGTCGACGCTGCTTCGCGGCATCCTGGGCCTCGTCCCGCTGACGGCGGGTGAGATGCGGATCGACGGGCGTTCGGATGCCTCGAACGGCATGATCGGGTTCCTGCCCCAGTCGGTCGAGCTCGATCCCGACTTCCCGATCAGTCTCGCCCAGGTCGTGACGCAGGGCCGGTACCGGCGGCTGGGCCTGTTCCGCTGGCCGGGACGCCACGACCGGCAGGTCGTGCGCGACGCCCTGCAGACCGTCGGCCTCGCCGACCTCGCGAACCGCCGGTTCGGGGAGCTCTCCGGCGGCCAGCGCCAGCGCGGCTTCCTCGCCCGGGCGCTCGCAGCGGAGCCTCGACTGCTCCTGCTCGACGAGCCCTTCAACGGGCTCGACCAGCCGAATCGCGACGCGCTCATCGGCACCCTCCGGGCGCTCAAGGAGCGCGGCGTCGCCGTGATCGTGTCGACGCACGACCTCGAGCTCGCGCGCGAGGTGTGCGATGCGGCACTGCTCGTCAACGGGTCGCAGCTGAGCTGTGGCGCGATCGACGACGTGCTCACGCTCGCGAACGTGCAGGAGTGCTTCGAGGGCGTCGAGGTCGAGCTCGACGAGCACACGCTCGTCGTGCCCGGCCACGAGGGCCACTGATGCCGCTACGGGAATACGCGGCGCCGGGCCGTCCGTCGTCACCGCCGACGCGGGGGAGCGGCGCCCGATGACCGCGTGGGACGCCCTCTTCGGCGCCTACGCGCTGCCGTTCATGGGCCGCGCGCTCGTGGTGCTGCTGGTGCTCGCCGTCGTCGCCGGGCTCGTCGGGGTGCTCGTGAACCTCCGCGGGCTCGAGTTCATCAGCGACGGCCTCACGCACGCGGTCTTCCCGGGGCTCGCGATCGGGCTGGCCGTGGGCGGAACCTCGGGACTCGTGCCCGGCGCCGCGATCGCCGCGCTCGCGGGCGCGGTCGTCCTGACGCTGTTCGTCCGTGCCGGGGTCACCTCCGATGCCGCGGTCGCCGTGGTGCTCACGGGCGCGTTCAGCGTCGGCGTGATCGTGGTGTCGCGCAGCGACGACTACGCCGGCGAACTGGAGGCGCTGCTCTTCGGGCGGGTGCTCACGATCGCCCCGCAGGATGTGCTGCCGCTCGTGATCGTCTCGCTCGCCGCGGCGCTCGCGGTCGGCATCACGCTCAAGCAGCAGGTGCTCCGTGCGTTCGACGCGCAGGCGGGCCGGGCCGCGGGCGACAGCCCGCTCGTGCTCGACCTCGTGCTGAACTGCGCCGTGGCCCTCGTCGTCGTCGCCGGCGCGAGCACCGTCGGCACGCTGCTCGTGCTGGCGCTGCTGATCGTGCCCGGCGCGTCGGCCCGGCTCCTCACCGATCGGCTCTGGTGGCTGTTCCCCGCCGCGGCGGCGGTCGGCGCGGTGAGCGCCTGGGTCGGCCTGTCGCTCGGGTTCGCCGTGTCGGTCGGCGCGGGCATCGACCTCCCGGCCGGCAGCACGGTCGTCGCGGCGTTCGTGCTGGTCTACGGGGTGCTGCTCGCGATCCGGCTCGTGCGCGACAAGATGGCGCGGGCCGACGGCCGGCGACGGGCGGGCTCCGGTGCCGGTGCACCGCGCGGGGCGCGACTCGACGCGGTCATCGAGGCGGCGGCGGGGGAGCGCTGATGGGCTACTTCGAGCGGGCGCTGCTGGCCGCGATCGTCATCGGAGCCGGCGCGGGATTCGTCGGCGCCCTCGTCGTGCTGCGCCGCCGCACGTTCTTCGCGCAGGCGCTCACGCACGCGACGTACCCCGGCGCGGTCGCCGCGGCGGCGCTCGGGATCAGCGTGCCGCTCGGCGCCGCCGTCGCAGCGGTGGCCATCGTCGCGGTGATGTCGGCGATCGCGCGCGCGCGCCGCCAGGGCGCCCAGGTCGCGGCGGGCATCGTCCTCACGGGCGGGTTCGCGGCGGGCGCGCTGCTGCAGGCCGTGGTGCCCGGGCTTCCCGTCCAGCCCGAGTCGTTCCTGGTGGGCTCGATCCTCACGGTGACCGACGGCGACATCCTGCTCGCGACGGCGGTGCTCGTGGCATCCGTCGCCCTCGTCGCCGCATTCGGCACGCGCATCGTCTTCTCGACGTTCGACCGTGCCGGGTTCCGGGCCGCCGGATTCAGGGAGTGGCCGATCGAGCTGCTCGTGCTCGCGCTCATCGCGGCGTCGGTCGTCAGTTCGCTGCCGGCGGTCGGAGCGATCCTCGCCATCGCCCTGCTTGCGGCGCCGGCCGCGGCGGCCCGGCTCGTGGTGCCCACGTTCCGCGGCGTACTGGTGGTGGCCCCGGTGATCGGCGCGGCGTCGGGGGTGCTCGGAGTGCTCGTCTCGCGCTACGCTGCCGTCGCGGCGGGCCCCTCGATCGCGCTCGCCGCCACCGCCTTCTTCCTGCTCGCCCTCGGCGGCTCCCAGCTGCGGCGACTACCCTCGAGGCGGGCTCCCATCCCGGTGGAGACCGCGGAGGACGCACGGATCGCATGAAACGCAACACCTGGCAGCGCGAAGCGGTGCGCGAGGCGCTCGACGGCACCGAGGGGTTCATCAGCGCGCAGGCACTGCACTCGGCACTCCACGCGAGCGGGTCGCCGATCGGACTCGCGACGGTCTACCGCGCACTCGGCGACCTCGCGTCCAGCGGCGAGGCCGACTCGCTGCAGTCGCCCGAGGGCGAGTCGCTGTACCGCGCGTGCAGCACCGGGCACCACCACCACCTCATCTGCCGCAACTGCGGCCTGACGGTCGAGATCGCGGCCGACGAGGTCGAGGCCTGGGCGCGCCGCGTGGCGGGTGAGCACGGCTTCACCAGGGCCGCGCACGTCGTCGACGTGTTCGGGCTCTGCGCCGAGTGTTCCCGAACGCTCGACGCCGACGCCTGAGCGCCGGCCGGACCGCGGCATCCGCCTGCCGGACCGAAAGTCCCAACGGCCGCTCTGCGGCGCGTCTACTGTGGGCGGGTTCGTCGACGGGGGAGGGGACGGTCATGGTGGAGCAGGGACGCAGGTACCGGGGGGACGAGCTCACGCCGAGGTTCCTGAGGCCGGGCGAGGCGACGGTGGAGTCGCGCGATCAGTTCCCAGGGGGCGAGTCGCTGCCGTCGACGGTGTACCAGATCATCCACGACGAGACGATGCTCGACGGGAACGCGCGACTGAACCTCGCGACGTTCGTCGGCACCTGGATGGACGACGAGGCACGCCGGCTCTACGTCGACTCGTTCGACAAGAACATGGTCGACAAGGACGAGTACCCGCGCACGGCCGCGATCGAGGAGCACTGCTGGCGCATGCTCGCCCACCTGTGGAACGCACCCGATCCGAGCCGGGCCATCGGTACCTCCGCCATCGGCTCGAGCGAGGGGTGCATGCTCGGCGGGCTCGCACTCAAGCGACGCTGGCAGCAGGCCAGGCGTGCGGCCGGGAAGTCGACGGAGCGGCCCAACATCGTGATGTCGAGCGCGGTGCAGGTCTGCTGGGAGAAGTTCTGCAACTACTTCGAGGTCGAGCCGCGGTACGTGCCGATCACCGAGGAGCATCCGACGCTCGATGGGCACGACCTCGATCGCTACGTCGATGCGCACACCATCGGCGTCGTCGGGATCATGGGGGTCACCTACACCGGCACCTACGAGCCGATCGCGCAGATCGCCGCCGCGCTCGACGACATCCAGGAGCGCAAGGGGATCGACGTGCCGATCCACGTCGACGGCGCATCCGGGGGGATGGTCGCGCCGTTCCTCCAGCCCGACCTGCCCTGGGACTTCCGCATCGCGAGGGTGCACTCGATCAGCACCTCGGGCCACAAGTACGGGCTCGTGTATCCCGGGATCGGGTGGGTGGTGTGGCGTGACCGCGACGTCCTTCCCGAGGAGCTCATCTTCGAGGTGAGCTACCTCGGCGGTTCCATGCCGACGCTCGCGCTGAACTTCTCACGTCCCGGTGCCCAGGTGCTCCTGCAGTACTTCATGTTCCTGCGGCTCGGGCGCGACGGCTACCAGGCGGTGCAGCAGGCGTCGCAGGATGTCGCGAAGTACCTCTCCGCCGGCATCGGCGACCTCGGGCCGTTCGAGATGTGGAACGACGGGAGCGACATCCCGGTGTTCGCCTGGCGGCTGCGCGATGCCGATCGCCGGAAGTGGAGCCTGTACGACCTTCAGGACCGGCTGCGGATGAAGGGCTGGCTCGTCCCGGCGTACCCCATGCCGGACGACCTCGCCGACGTCACGGTGCAGCGCATCGTCGTGCGCAACGGCCTCACGATGGATCTCGCCGACGAACTGCTCGACGACATCCGCGAGTCCACCGAGTACCTCGAGAAGCTCGCCTCCCCCATGCCAGACATGGGGCCGCGCGCGGCATTCCACCACTGAGTCGATGACCGCACCGGGCCGGGCCGCGATCCGCCGGCTGCGCCGCGAGGCCTGGGGCTTCGCGGTGGGCTCGGCGTGCTTCTTCGCGGGGGCGCTGCCGTGGTACGCCGACTGGCTCGGCGTGGTCGGCGCGAACCTCACGTTCTTCGTCGGCTCGATCTTCTTCACGCTCGCCGCGTTCATCCAACTCGGCCTGAGCGGCCGCATCCTGCCGCACGCCAGGATGAACTCCGCCGACCGCGCGGACTGGTGGGCGGCCGCCGTGCAGTTCGCCGGCACGCTCCTGTTCAACATCTCGACCGCGGCCGCGCTGCTCGCCGCCATCGCCCGGCCCGACGCCGTCGGCATCGGATGGCGGCCCGACGCCTGGGGTTCGATCGCCTTCCTGGTGTCGTCGACGCTCGCGGTGGTCGCCACGAAGGACCGAGGTCGCCTCTGGGACAGGGACGCACGCACCTGGCACGGCACCTGGCTGAACCTGGCCGGATCGGTGGCGTTCGGAGCCTCGGCGGTCGGCGCGTACGTGATCCCCGACAGCGGCGACCTGCTCAACGAGGTCCTCGCCAACGCGGGCACGGTGCTCGGCGCGGTGTGCTTCTTCGTCGCGGCGCTGCTCTCGCGTCGCACGATCCCGGCGGGCTGAGCCCACGACCACGGGTCGGATGCCGCGACATCGGATTCGGGCCTGATCCGGCCCTCTGCTAGACTCGACGTTTGGCTGGGCGCTTCCACCGTCCAGACCGTGGATGAATCCCCCTGTATCTACCGCGCGAGCGGAGGGGCTCGTCTGCAGACAAGTGACCTTGGGAGGGGCCGTCCGGCCCCTCGGTATTGGAGGAAGACCAATGGCAGCAGTGTGCCAGGTGACCGGAGCCACTCCCGGCTTCGGACACAACATCTCGCACTCGCACCGCCGGACGAAGCGCCGCTTCGACCCGAACGTGCAGAAGAAGACCTACTACGTGCCGTCGCTGCGTCGTAACGTCACCCTGAACGTGTCCGCCAAGGGCATCAAGGTGATCGACGCCCGTGGCATCGAGGCCGTCGTCAAGGACATCCAGGCTCGTGGGGTGAAGCTCTAATGGCGAAGCAGCAGGACATCCGTCCGATCATCAAGCTCCGTTCGACGGCCGGCACCGGGTACACCTACGTGACCCGCAAGAACCGTCGCAACAACCCCGACCGTCTCGTGCTCAAGAAGTACGACCCCGTGGTGCGCAAGCACGTCGACTTCCGAGAGGAGCGCTAAGACATGGCGAAGAAGAGCAAGATCGCGCGCAACGAGCAGCGCAAGGTGGTCGTCGACCGCTACGCGGCCAAGCGCGCCGAGCTGAAGAAGGCCCTGGTCGACCCGAACGGCACCGACGAGAGCCGCGAGGCCGCCCGCGTCGGCCTGCAGAAGCTGCCCCGCAACGCCTCGCCGGTGCGCGTGCGCTCGCGCGACGCCATCGACGGCCGCCCCCGCGGCGTGCTCACCAAGTTCGGCGTCTCGCGCGTCCGCTTCCGTGACATGGCGCACCGCGGCGAGCTGCCCGGCATCACCAAGTCGAGCTGGTAAGCAGCGGCATCCGCTTCCGAGAGGGGCGTCCCGGATCATCCGGGGCGCCCCTCTCGTCGTCGAGGGCGCTGTCGCGCCATCCGTCAACCCCCGGACGAACCTGCCCAGAAGACCCGGAAATCCGCGTGTTTCCGCGGGACTCTGCTACATTCGAGGCGGCCTGAACGGCCACGGGGGCGATCGCGAGGTCGACTCCGCGTATCCACACGACAGCTGTAGACACAGCGAAGGTCCGAGGAGGACATTCCATGGCTGACAAGTCGCTCAACAAGTCCGAGCTCGTTGCCAAGATCGCTGCGGCGACGAACCAGAGCCAGAGCACCGTCGACTCCGTGCTGAACGGGTTCTTCGACACGCTGGCCGACTCGGTCGGATCGGGCACCAAGGTCTCCATCCCGGGCTGGCTCGCCGTCGAGCGCACCCACCGCGCCGCCCGCACGGGCCGCAACCCGCAGACCGGCGAAACCATCCAGATCGCCGCCGGCAACTCGGTCAAGGTTACCGCGGGCTCCAAGCTCAAGGCCGCCGCGAAGTAACTCGCGGCGCGTCGCACGACGCATCCCGAGACTCCCGAAGGGGCGCCCGGTCATCCGGTGCGCCCCTTCGGCGTGTCGTCTCCGCAAGGGGCGGATGGCGCGGGGCGAAGCGAGCAGGGCCCGGGCGGGCCGCTCCCAGCCGGCTCGCCTAGGCTTGTCCGGTGCCCCGTTCCGTCCGCGTCCTCGGCCCTGCCGCGCTCGTCGCCGTCGCACTCGGTGCGATGGTCGCGGCGCTGGCGTACGGCGGGGGAGCGGCGCCGTACCCGATCCAGGACCCGGGGCCGGTCGCGCGCTGGGGCGTCCCTGTCGCCAAGCTGTTCGTGAACCTCGGCGCGGCCGGCATGATCGGCGCGCTCGTGCTCGCCGTCTGGGCGTTGAGCCCCAAGCGGCGCGAGTTCGGCCTCGCGCTCGACGTGGCCGCGGCGTCGGCCGCCGTGCTCACCGTCGCGAGCGCCGCGACCGGCGTGCTCACGTTCACGCTCGTCACGGGCGTGCCGTTCGATCTCAGCGACCGGTTCGGCCAGCAGCTCGGCCAGTTCGCGACGTCGATCGAGCTCGGCCGGGCCTGGCTGACGACGACCCTCGTGGCGGCGGCGGTCACCGTCCTCTGCTTCGCGGTCCGCAACCACACCGCGCTCGTGTTCGTGACGGCGCTCGCCGTGGTCGCCCTCGTGCCCATGGCGCAGCAGGGCCACGCCGCGGGCACGGCGGGCCACAACGAGGCGATCGTCGCGCTCGGGCTGCACCTCGCGTTCGTCGCCGCGTGGCTCGGCGGCCTCCTCACCCTCGTGCTGTTGAAGCCGAGCCTCGACGGCGATCGCCTCGCGGTCGTGCTCGCGCGCTACTCGACGGTCGCGTTGATCTGCTTCATCGTGGTCGCGATCTCGGGCTACGCCGGCGCGGCGCTCCGCATCGGCACCTGGGCCCAGCTGACCACCGGGTACGGCCTCCTCGTGGTGGTGAAGGTCGCGGCCCTCGTGGCGCTCGGCCTGTTCGGAGCGGCGCAGCGCCGGGTCATGATCGGGCGGATGACGCGCGCCGGCGCGTCGACGACCCGCACGTTCTGGCTGCTCGTCGTGGTGGAGCTCGCGTTCATGGGCCTCGCGTCGGGGGTCGCCGCGGCGCTCGCGCGCACCGCCACCCCCGTCTCCGAGGAGGCGGCGGGCCAGCTCGCTCGCACGCCCGCCGAGATCCTCACGGGCGAGCCGTTGCCGCCCTGGCCCGACGCGTGGCGCTACCTCACCGAGTGGAGCCCCGACCTGCTGTGGCTGCTGCTCTGCGGGTTCGGCATCTTCTTCTACGTCGCCGGCGTAATGCGGCTGCGTCGCCGCGGCGACCACTGGCCCGTGTACCGCACCGTCCTGTGGGTCGCGGGCCTCCTGCTCCTCGCGTGGGTGACGAGCGGCGGCGTGAACGTGTACGAGGAGTACCTGTTCTCGGCGCACATGCTCGCGCACATGGTCCTCACGATGGGCGTGCCGGTCCTGCTCGTGCCGGGCGCGCCCGTGACGCTCGCGGCACGCGCCATCCGCCCCCGCAAGGACGGCAGCCGCGGCGGCCGCGAATGGATCCTGCTCGCGGTGCACTCGCGCTTCGCCGGCATCATCGCGAACCCGATCGTGGCGGCGGTCCTGTTCGCGGGATCGCTGTGGGTGTTCTACTACTCGCCGCTGTTCCGGTGGACCATGGAGGACCACATCGGGCACGAGTGGATGGTCGTGCACTTCCTCATCACGGGCTACCTGTTCGTGCAGTCGCTGATCGGCATCGACCCGGTGCCGTACCGGTTGCCGTACCCGTTCCGGCTCGTCCTGCTGCTCGGCACGATGGCGTTCCACGCGTTCTTCGGCCTCGCGATCATGATGGGAACGGGCCTGCTGCTCGCGGACTGGTACGGCGCGATGGGCTGGGGCACCGATGCGCTCGCCGACCAGCAGTTCGGCGGCGGCATCGCCTGGTCGATCGGCGAGATCCCGACCGTCGCGCTCGCGATCACCGTGGCGATCCAGTGGGCGCGCACCGACGCCAAGGAGAGCCGGCGCCGCGACCGGCACGCCGACCGCACCGGTGAGGCCGAGCTCGAGGAGTACAACGCGCGCCTCGCCGCGCTCGCGCAACGCGACGGCGTGCAGTGAGCGGCGAGCCGATGGCGCGCCGCGACGACGGCATCCGCCGGATCGTGGTGATGGGCGTCTCGGGCGCCGGCAAGAGCACCGTGGGCGCGGCGCTCGCGCGCCGGCTCGGCGCGCCGTTCGTCGACGCCGACGACCTGCACCCGCCGGCGAACATCGCGAAGATGCGGGCGGGCACGCCGCTCGTCGACGCCGACCGCATGCCGTGGCTCGACCTCGTCGGCGCCACGCTCGCCGAGGCGACCGGCCCGGGCGTCGTGGTCGCGTGCTCGGCATTGCGGCGCGCGTACCGCGACCGGTTGCGCGCGGCCGCGCCCGACGTGGTGTTCGTCGCGCTCGACGCCGACCCGGGGCTGCTCGCCGAGCGCATGGGAGCCCGCGCCGGGCACTTCATGCCGGCGACGCTGCTCGCGTCGCAGCTCGCGCTGTACGAGCCGCCCGCCGCCGATGAGCGCGCGGTGGTGTGCGCGGTGGACGTGCCGATCGAACGGATCGTCGAGGCCGCGGTCGCGGGGATCGAGCGTCTCGAAGGCTAGGGATCGAGCTCGGTTCAGCGGAGCTGGATGGCGATCGAGCCGTCGGGCCGTACGGTGGCGTCGAGTGCGAGCGTGAACGCCTCATCCTGCTCGAGCGTGGAGAGCTCGCCGTCGAAGAGCGACTGCACGTCGACCGTGATGCGGGCCACGCCGGGCGTCGCCGGCATCTCGAACGTCGTCTCGCCCGGCACGAGCGTGACCTCGGGCGGGGCGACGATGGTCCATGTCGGCTCGCCGACCACGCGGTCGTCGATGACCACGCCGAACGGGCAGCCCGCGGGCTGCAGCACCGCCTGGCCGGCGCACTGTTCCTGGAGGTACTCGTCGACCTTCGCCTGCACGCGATCCACGAACGCGGCCGTCGGCAGCGCGTCGACGGTGACGGCCACGGTCGCGCCGGGCTCGACCACCACCTCGGTCGGCACCGCCTCGAGCAGCGTCGAGTCGTAGCCGAACTCGTACACGGCGGGCGCGATGGCGAGATAGGAGGCCTGGTGCGTGAACGCGGCGAGCTCCTCCGGAGTCTTGGTCGCGCGCGTGTCGAGCGTGAGCGAGCCGACCGTGAAGAGCGGATTGTGCGCGGCCGTCACCTCGATGACCGCGAGCGGGCTGGTCGCGAACTCCCACCGGTGGAGCACGCCGTAGAGGGGCTCGATCGGCCGCACGTCGAACGCGGTCTCGATGATCGCCGACTCGAGCCGGTAGCTCGCGGTCACGGTGTGCGAGCCATCGTCGTGCGCGACGTCGGAGACGATCCGCACGTCTTCGGGACCCGATTCCACCACCCCGGAGCGCAGCATCGCCGTGGACACGTCGGCGGGCAGGCCCCTCGCGGCGATCGCGCCCTCGTCGAGCCGGACCCCCGGAGTGGCGGCCGCGCTGACGATGTCGTCGTTCGCGATGGCCCCCAGGTACCGCTCGACGAACGAGGAGGCGCCGTAGATCGTCTGGTTGAGGCCGCCGAGCGCGGCGAGGAACGCGCCGCCGAGCATGATCGCGAGGCCCGTCCACCCCGCGATCGCGGCCGGCGACAGGCGGCCATCGCGTCGGCCCGATCTCCCCACCCGGCAAGTCTAGACACGGGCCCTGTCTGCTCCCGGTCGTCCACAGCGAAACCCGTGGGTCCACGGATGCCGCGGCAGCCCCCTGCCGTCCAGCCGGCCGGTCTACAGTGAAGACGCCGAACGCGGCATCCGACCCGCCCGACCGGGCACCGACCCCGAACCGAAGGCGCGACCCGTGCAGCACGTGACGCTGACCGCCGAGCAGCAGGCGGTGTTCCATGCGATCGAGCACACGCGCGAGCACGTCTTCGTCACGGGTCGCGCCGGCACCGGCAAGTCCACCCTGCTGAACCACCTCAACTGGTACACGGGCAAGCAGATCGTCATCTGCGCGCCGACGGGCGTGGCCGCGCTCAACGTCGGCGGCCAGACGATCCATTCCCTGTTCCGGCTCCCCATCGGCGTCGTGGCCGACCACGAGATCGACCAGAACGACGCGGTCCGCAAGCTCCTCAACGCCATGGACACGCTCGTCGTCGACGAGGTGTCGATGGTCAACGCCGACCTCATGGATGCGATGGACCGCTCGCTGCGACAGGCGAGGCAGCGCCCGCACGATCCGTTCGGGGGCGTGCAGGTCGTGCTGTTCGGCGACCCGTACCAGCTCGCGCCGGTGCCCGGGTCGGGCGACGAGCGGCGGTACTTCGCCGACACGTACCGCTCGATGTGGTTCTTCGACGCGAACGTCTGGAACGAGGCCGACCTGCGCATCTACGAGCTCGGCGAGATCCACCGGCAACACGACGACGCGTTCAAGCACATGCTCAACGCGGTGCGGCACGGCATGGTGACGGCCGAGATCGCGGGCGTGCTGAACGACACGGGCGCGCGGCGACCGCTGCCCGAGCAGGGCGCGATCACGCTCGCCACCACGAACGAGACCGTGAATCGCATCAACCGCACGGCGCTGCACCGCCTGCCGGGGCACTCCATCGCCAACGAGGCCGAGGTCAACGGCGAGTTCGGCGGGCGAGGCTACCCGGCCGACGAGAAGCTCGAGCTCAAGGTCGGCGCGCAGGTCATGTTCCTGCGCAACGACACCGGCGGCTGGGGCGAGGCCCCGCGGTGGGTCAACGGCACGATCGGGACCGTCACGTCGCTCGAGGGCGCGGTGCGCGTCGAGGTCGAGGGCGAGGAGCACGAGGTCGAGCCCGTCACCTGGGAGAAGTACCGGTACTCGTGGGACCCGGTGCAGAAGAAGCTCGAGCGCGAGATCGTCGCCGAGTTCACGCAGTTTCCGCTGCGCCTCGCCTGGGCCGTCACGATCCACAAGTCGCAGGGCGCGAGCTACGAGACCGCGATCGTCGACCTCGGCTCGCGCGTGTTCAGCCCAGGGCAGACGTACGTCGCGCTGTCCCGGCTGACGAGCCTCCACGGGCTCTACCTCGCACGGCCGCTCGTGCCGCGCGACATCATCGTCGATCGCGACGTCGAGCGGTTCATGTCGGGTGCGATGCGCCAGATCGGGCCGGCCGAGGCCGCAGTGGTCGAGTAGCGGCGGAGCGGCGTCATCGCCGGGTCCGGCCCGGCACCGATGATCGGCCCACGGCCCGGCCGGTGCCGATCGGGGGACACGCAGACGGGGACTCGCGCGGCGATCCGCCGAGGGGATACCCTGCCGACACGTCAGGGCCGACGCTGCGGGTTACAATCGCATCGGACACACGTCGGGGGGCACGGTGGCTGCAGTGGTGACACGCGTTCGGCGGAGGATCGCCGCGACCGTCGTGGCCGTGTCGGCGATCGTCGGCCTCTCCTCCTGCATGCCTCCCGGGCAGCCGTCCGCCGACTACCAGCAGGTCGATGCGCAGTTCGCGCCCGAGGTCGTCGAACAGCTCGACGCCGCGCTCGCCGAGGCCGTGCGCCTGAGCGGCTCGAGCGGCGCGGTCGCCGGCGTGTGGGCGCCCTGGGCCGGCAGCTGGACGGTCGGCACGGGAGCCGTGGGATTCGCCGAGGGCTCCGCGCCGGTCACCGCCGAGACGCGGTTCCAGCTCACCGAGGCGACGGGCGAGATCACGTGCGCGACGATGCTGCGCCTCGTCGACGCCGGAGCGATCGAGCTCGACGACGAGGTCGCGTCGATGATCCGCGGCCTGCCCGGCATCGGCTCCATCACCGTCGAGCAGCTCTGCCGCAACGAGTCCGGCCTCGCCGACTACTACCCGTCGCTGCGCCGCCACTTCGTCAGCAACCCCGCGCGGGTCTGGCCGAGCGGCGAGCTGATCTCGAGCGGGATGGCGCTCGCCAGGATCGGCGAGCCCGGCAGCGTCTGGAGCGAATCGCGCACCGGCATGCTGCTCCTCGCGACCGCGCTCGAGCAGCACACGGGGCGGAGCTGGAGCGAACTCGCCGAACAGTACGTCTTCGACCCGCTCGAGATGGATGCCACGGCGCTGCCCGCTCCGACCGACACCGACTTCACCGGCGCGCTCGGCGGATTCTCGGCGGGGATCCTTCCCGACGGCACGGCCGACTGCGCGGCGCTGATCGACGTGTCCGAGCGATCGAGTTCGATCGGGGGAGCGGCGGGCGGCGCCCGCTCGACGCTCGAGGATGCCCGCGAGTTCAGCCAGGCGTTCGCGAGCGGCGCGCTGTTCGAGGAGGAGACCGCCCGGCGCGTGTGGACGGTCGAGCCCTTCGGCGGATCGACTCCGCTCTGGCAGGGGCAGGGCATCGGCGGACAGCAGTACGGCCCGATGCGCGGGGTGGCGGGTGAGTCCACCGGCGCGCTGACCGCCGCCTTCACCGACGCCGAGTCGGGCCTGACGGTCGTGCTCGCGCTGAACAACTCGACCGGCGGCGAGGCGCTCGTGCGCGAGGCGGCGTTCGCGCTCGCCTCGATCGCGTCGAAGGCCGACGCCGCCGACGGGAGCGAGCAGCCGCTCGTCGAGCTGCCCTGGTCGCTCGAGCAGGCGACGCAGCGCATGACGGAGGCGGCGACCTGTCCGCTTCCCGCTCCGCCCGCCGAGTGAGACTTTGGACCCACGGCCCAACGGCCGTGGCCGCCAGACTTGGCGCTGGGACGCCGAGGTGCACGCCACGGCGGAGGGAGAAGCGCATATGTGCCGCTGGCTGGCGTACTCGGGTGAACCGCTGCAGGCGTCGGCGGTGATCCTCGACCCGAAACACTCGCTCGTGGCGCAGTCGCTCGACTCGCCCCTCGGCGCCGAGACCGTCAACGGCGACGGGTTCGGGATCGGCTGGTATCCCCAAGGGGCGGTGTCCGGGAGCATCCCGGCGGTCTTCCACAGCATCGAGCCGGCGTGGCACGACGAGAACGTGCGGGAGCTGTCGAGGTCGATCGTGAGCCCGCTGTTCTTCAGCCACGTGCGTGCGGCGGGCGGGCCGCCGATCCAGCAGTCGAACTGCCATCCGTTCCGCTGGGAGAACTGGCTGTTCATGCACAACGGCTTCCTCGGCGAGTTCGCGAAGGTCAAGCGCGACCTCACGTTCGCGATCGATCCCTCGCTGTACCCGCACGTCAAGGGCACGACCGACTCCGAGGTGCTCTTCCACCTCGCGATCACCTTCGGGCTCGTGGACGACCCCGTGAAGGCGTTGACGGCGACGGTCGACCACGTCGAGCGGGTCGGCCGGGAGCACGGCATCCTCTTCCCGATGCAGGGCACGATCGCCGTCGCGGACGGCGCGACGATCTGGGCGCTGCGCTACTCGTCGCAGGGCCGTTCGCGCACGCTCTTCCATTCGGTGGACATTCCCACCATCCGCGAGATGTATCCCGACGCCGAGCGGCTCAGCCGGTTCGGCGAGCACGCGCACGTCGTGGTGTCCGAGCCGCTCAACGACCTCCCCGGCATCTTCGTCGAGGTGCCGGAGGCCACGATCGCGATCCTCGACCGAGAGGGATACCACCATGAGCCCTTCCGATCCGCAGCCTGAGACCGTCGCCGCGCCTTCGGGCGAGGCGCACGCCTCGTGGTCGGTCGTCGCCGCGCTCTCGGCCGCGCAGTTCGTGATGGTCCTCGACAGCTCGGTCATGAACGTGTCGATCTCGACGGTCGTCGAGGACCTCGACACCACGGTCGCGGCGATGCAGGCCGCGATCACCTTCTACACGCTCACGATGGCCGCGCTCATGCTCGTGGGGGCGAAGCTCGGCGACGTGTGGGGCCGGCTGCGGGCGTTCGTCATCGGCTCGATCGTGTACGCGGTGGGCTCCCTCACGACGGCGCTGAGCCCGAACATCTACGTCCTCTTCGCCGGATGGTCCGTGGTCGAGGGCATGGGCGCCGTGCTCGTGATCCCGGCGATCGCCGCCCTCATCGCCGACAACTACGACGGTCGGCAGCGCGTGACCGCATTCGCGATGATCGGGGCGGCGTCGGGCGCCGCGGTCGCGGCCGGTCCGCTCATCGGCGGATTCGTGACCACCTACTTCTCGTGGCGCTACGTGTTCATCGGCGAGGTCGTGGTGATGGCCGGGGTCGTGCTCTTCGCCCGCCGGATCGCGGACCGCCAGCCGCCCCGTCGCACGCCCATCGACCTGCCGAGCGTGCTGCTCTCCTCGGCCGGCCTCGTCGCGATCGTGTACGGCATGCTGCAGAGCAAGGTGTGGGGCTGGATCCAGCCGTTGCAGTCGCCCGAGATCGGCGGCGTGACGATCGCCCCGCTCGGGGTGTCGCTGACGACCTGGCTGATCCTCGCCGGGTGCGCGCTGATCGCGTGGTTCTTCCGCCGCCAGCAGCGGCTCATCGACACGGGCCGCTCGCCGTTCCTCGACGTCACGCTCTTCCGCATCGAACGGCTTCGCAGCGGACTCGGCGCACTCGGCGCGCAGTACGCCGTGACCGCGGGGCTGTTCTTCATGATCCCCGTGTACCTGCAGATGACGCTCGGAATGGACGCGCTCGAGACGGGCCTGCGCATCTTCCCGCTGTCGATCTCGCTCATCCTGTTCTCGTTCGCGGGGACCAGGCTCTCCAATCTCTGGTCGCCGCGGCGCATCGTCCGCGTCGGGCAGGTGGTCCTCGCGCTGTCCGCGGTGGTGCTGCTCGCGTCGGTCGACGTGGAGCTGCGCATCCCCGCGTTCGGCATCGGCATGTTCACGGCGGGCGCCGCACTCGGCCTGCTCGCCTCGCAGCTCGGCAACGTCAACATGTCGAGCGTGGGTCCCGAGAAGTCGAGCGCGGTCGGCGGCATGCAGGGCGTGTTCCAGAACCTCGGATCGTCGCTCGGGACCGCGCTCATCGGCTCGGTGCTGATCGGCGCGCTGGCCACGTCGTTCGCCGGCACCGTCGCCGAGAGCGAGCTGCCAGACGACGTCAAGCAGTCCGTCGCGGAGGCGACCGAGGGCGGCGTCGACCTCGTGCCCGCGTCGAGCGTCGATGAGATCGGCGAGGAGGCCGGGTTGTCCGCCGAGGACGCGGAGACCCTGGCCGACGCGTACAGCGAGGCGCAGATCGAGTCGCTGCGGATCGCGTTCGTCGGACTCATCGCGATCGCGCTCGGGGCGCTGCTGTTCTCGCGCGGCATCCCGGATGACGCACCCGCGCGCCGTCGCCCGGAGCGCGCGACCCGACCCGAAGGAGGCACCCCGTGACCGACACCGCACCCGACCCCGCGACCGACACCGCACCGGGACCGGTGGACGACGCCGCCGCCGCGGTCGCCGCCCCACCCCGGAGCGACTTCGCCGCGCGGGCCGAGGCCGGACGCGCAGCCCGGCGCCGCGTGCCGCGCTCGTCGCACGCCGGCTGGACGGCTCCGTCCGACCGGCCCGATCCGGTCTCGCTGCTGGAGCAGCAGGCCGTGACGCGGGTGCCCGAGCTCGTGCCGATCCGGTATGCCCGAATGCTCGTGTCGCCGTTCAACTTCTACCGCGGCGCCGCCCTCATCATGGCCTCCGATCTCGCCGGCACCCCGGTCTCGGGGATCACGACCCAGATCTGCGGCGACGCGCACCTCTCGAACTTCGGCGTCTTCGCGACGCCCGAGCGCGCGCTCATCTTCGACATCAACGACTTCGACGAGACGCTGCCGGGCCCGTGGGAGTGGGACGTCAAGCGCCTCGCCGCGAGCGTCGAGATCGCCGGGCGGCATCGCGGGTTCTCGGCGCGGGAGCGGACGAGGGCCGTCCTGGCCGCGGTCGCCGGGTACCGGGAGCAGATGCGCCGGGCCGCCCGGGCCGGCGTGCTCGAGGCGTGGTACGACCGGCTCGACGCCGAGCGGGTGGAGCAGTGGATCCGCGAGGAGGCGGCGGCCAACCGCGTCGACGCCAAGCAGGTCAAGCGCACCGAGGCCACGCTCGCGAAGGCCCGCACCCGCACCAGTGTCCGTGCGTTCACGAAGCTGGTCCAGGTGGTCGACGGCGAGCTCCGCATCGCCGCCGACCCGCCGCTCATCATGCCCGTGGAAGACCTCGGGGTCGGCGAGGGCACGCGCGGCGACATCGAGCGCTGGATGGAGCGCATGCTCGTGGAGTACCGGTCGACGCTGCCCCTCGAGCGCCATCCGATCGAGGAGTTCTCGTACGTGCACATGGCGCGGAAGGTGGTTGGGGTCGGCAGCGTCGGCACGCGCGCCTGGATCGTGCTGCTGCGCGGCCGGGATGACGCCGACCCGCTGATCCTGCAGGCGAAGCAGGCGGAGGCGTCGGTGCTCGAGCGGTTCCTGCCGGCCAGCCGGTACGACCACCACGGCGAGCGGGTCGTGCGCGGGCAGCGGCTCATGCAGGCCGCGAGCGACCTCTTCCTCGGCTGGCAGCGGGTGCTCGCCCCCGACGGCGTCGAGCGCGACTTCTACCTGCGGCAGCTCAACGACTGGAAGGGCTCGGCCGACATCGAGATCATCCTCCCGCGGGGCGCGGAGCTCTACGCCCGGGCCTGCGGTCAGACGCTGGCCCGTGCGCACGCGCGCGCGGGCGACCGGGTCGCGATCGCGTCGTACCTCGGCTCCTCCGATCGGTTCGACGAGGCGATCGCGCGGTTCGCCGTCGACTACGCCGACCAGAACGAGCGCGACTACGCCGCGTTCGCCGAGGCCGCGGCATCCGGTCGCCTCACGGTCGCCGAGCGCTACTGACCCGACGACCCGAGCGGATGCGTCGCGCGCGCGGACGTCGACGGATGCTGCGGGGTCGGCCCCACCGTTGATACGGTGCTGGCAGGCGACGGCGACCGAGGAGGCTCGATGTCAGCGGCGACAGACGGTGGAACGACGGCGGCGCAGCCGCGCGAGCAGTGGACCGGACAGGTCGGGTTCATCCTGGCCGCGATCGGCTCGGCGGTCGGCCTCGGCAACATCTGGCGGTTCCCGGGGGTCGCGTACGAGAACGGCGGCGGCGCCTTCCTGATCCCGTACCTCGTCGCGCTCATCACGGCGGGCATCCCGATCCTGTTCCTCGACTACGCGATCGGGCACCGGTTCCGCGGCGCTGCCCCCACCGCGTTCCGCCGGCTCGGCGGCGCGGGCAAGCGGTGGCTCGAGGGCCTCGGATGGTTCCAGGTCGCCATCTGCTTCGTCATCGCGCTGTACTACACGGTCGTGATCGCGTGGGCCGCGAGCTACTTCGTGTTCTCGTTCGACCTCCGCTGGGGCGACGACACGGCCGGATTCCTCGTCGGGGACTACCTGCAGGCGAGCGACCCGGGCTTCTCGCTGACGTTCGTGCCCGGCGTGCTCATTCCGCTCGTGCTGATCTGGGGGGTGACGATCGCGGTCCTCGCCGCCGGGGTCGCCCGGGGCGTGCAGCGGGTCAACGTGATCTTCCTGCCGCTGCTCGTCGTCGCGTTCGCGGCGCTCGTCGTGCGGGCCCTGTTCCTCGACGGCGCGGCCGAGGGGCTCAACGCGCTGTTCACGCCCGACTTCGCGGCGCTCGCCGACCCGAACGTGTGGATCGCCGCGTACAGCCAGATCTTCTTCTCCCTGTCGATCGCGTTCGGCATCATGATCACCTACGCCTCATACCGCAAGCGGCGCGCCAACCTGACCACGCCGGGCCTCGTGGTCGCGTTCGCGAACTCGTCGTTCGAGATCCTCGCCGGCATCGGCGTGTTCGCGACGCTCGGCTTCTTCGCCTTCCAGCAGGGGGTGGATGTCGCGGAGCTCGAGGGCCTCACCGGCGTCGGGCTGTCCTTCATCACCTTCCCCGCCATCGTCTCGCAGATGCCCGGCGGGCCGATCTTCGGCATCCTGTTCTTCGGCTCGCTGACGATGGCCGGGTTCACGTCGCTGCTGTCGGTCCTCCAGGTGGTGTCGGCCGGCTTCCAGGAGAAGTTCGGGCTGTCGCCGCGGCAGGCGGCGGTGCGGGTGGGACTCGTGTCGATGGTCCTCTCGGTGCTGCTGTTCTCGACCACGACCGGCCTGCTCGCGCTCGACACCGTCGACAACTGGGCCAACAACATCGGCATCGTCGCGTCGGCGGTGATCACGAGCATCTTCGTCTTCTGGGTGCTGCGGCGCGGGCCCGAGCTGCGGTTCCACCTCAACTCGGTGTCGACCTTCCGCGTCGGCGGCGTGTGGACGATCCTCGCCGGTGTGCTCGCCCCGGTCGTGCTCGGCTACATGCTCGTCTCCCGCATCATCACGCTCATCGTCGAGGGCTACGCCGGGTATCCCGACTGGTACCTGCTCGCGGTCGGATGGGGCGCGGTGCTCGCCATCATCGTCGGCGCCGTCGTGCTCACGGTGGTGCCGTGGCGGCAACGGCCCGACGCCTTCCGGCCGTGGCCTCCGCTGCCCGAGGGTGCGGCACGCCGTGATGCGTCCACCACCAGGGAGGGAGGCCGTCCATGACCGGCACCGCGATCTTCTTCCTGGTCCTCGCGATCGCGCTCGTCTGGGGCGGATTCCTCGTGAGCGTCCTGTATCTCAGTCGGAAGCCCGACCGCCATGAGTTCCCGCCCGGCGGCGAGGACGACCACCGCGAGGACGTCGCGCCGGTCGAGCGCGACACCTGAGCGGGGCGCCGTCAACCGGGCGACGAGCGGGTCGTCCTCGCGCCATACTGTGGGGATCCCGCACACGGCGGGGCGATCGACGAGGAGGAGCAGCGGTGACCGACTCCACCGATGCCGGCACTGAGGCCGACGAGAAACCCGGTCGGCTGCGCCGATTCCACGAGCGGTTCATGGTCGAGGAGCGCTACCTCTCGGCCGCCGCCAAGCGCAACCTCTACCTCACGGGCGCGGCGCTCATCGTGCTCGGCCTCGTCGGGTTCTTCATCGTGCTCGACTCGATCACCGAGTCCGACGACCTGTCGTACATCGATGCGCCCGTGGAGGCGTGGCTCGAGTCGGGGCGCGACGGCTGGCTGACGACGATGATGATCGTGCTCGCGATCGTGTTCGGCCCGATCGCGATGCCCATCATCATCCTCGTGACGACCGTGGCCTGGGGCCTCCTCGCCAAGCACGCGTGGCGGCCGATCCTGCTCGCCGGGGGGATGATCCTCGGCGTCATCATCGTGCAGCTGCTCGCGCCCATCATCGCCCGGGATCGTCCGCCGGCCGACGAGATGATGATCGGCTACGACCCGACGTCCTCCTTCCCGTCGGGCCATGTCATGGGCGTCGCCGACTTCCTCTTCATCGGCACGTACCTCGTCTTCTCGCGCCATCGCCGCCCGGTCATCACGACCCTCGCCTTCGCCGCCGCGGCGTTCATCGTGCTGCTCACGGCCGCGTGCCGGATCTACCTCGGCTACCACTGGGCGACCGACGCGGTCGGCTCGATCTTCCTCTCGCTCTCGGTACTCGGACTCGTCATCATCGTCGACACGTGGCGGACGGTGCGCGTCGGCTCGGCCGACCAGGTCGAGGAGTCCGACCGCCGGGCGGAGGCATGGGGGCGCGATGAGCGACGACGCAGATGAGGTGAGCGGGGTGCCGGCGGCATCCGGAGACGAGGCGAAGGCCGCCGACCAGGGCTCGCCCGCCGAACCGCACGCGCACCATGCGCCGGCGCCCGTCCGCATCAGCCGGCGCCCCTGGATCGCGGCGGGGGTCTTCGCGATCATCGCTGTGGCAGCGGTCGGCATCGTGATCGTGATCGACCGGGCCCGCGAGTCGTTCGGGTTCGAGTCGGCGATCATGTCGGCCCTCGTCGCCGGCAGGGTCCCATGGCTCACCGCGCCGGCGCTCGCGCTCGACTGGATCGGCAGCGGCGCCGTCTCCGGCGTGGTCGTGCCGGCGGTGGTCGTGGTCGCGCTGCTGCTCTGGCGCCGTCCGTGGGGAGCGACGTTCTTCGTCGTGGCCGTCGTCGCGAGCGGCGCGGTCACGCAGGTCGTCAAGGTGCTGGTGGGGCGGGTGCGACCCGAGGACATCCTGGTCCATCCCGACTTCGGCTCGTTCCCCTCGGGCCACAGCTCCAACGCGGCCGTCATCGCGACCGCCCTGGGCCTGATCTTCATGCGCACCTGGGTGTGGGTCGCGGGCGCCGCGTACACGGTGCTCATGATGCTGAGCCGCATGTACCTCGGCGCGCACTGGGTGTCCGACACGGTCGCCGGCATGCTGATCGGCGCCGGCGTGGCACTGATCGTGTGGGCGCCGTTCGCGTACCGGCTCTATCGCGAGAACCGGCTGCGGCACCCGCCGATCTGGCGGCGTGCCGACGCCGCGGCGAGCGCCGGCGCCGGCGGTCCGTCTCCCGCCTCCTGACGTCGTCGCCGCCATCCGCCATGATGGAGCCCTGGGGGCCGAGATGAGCGCGACGACGGGCGGGCGGATGCGGCGGCTGCTGCCGGGCGTCGACACCGCGCTGCACTACCGCCGCGAGTGGCTCGTGTCCGACCTGCGCGCCGGCCTCGTGGTCACCGCGCTCCTCATCCCGGCCGGGATGGGCTACGCGCAGGTCGCGGGGCTGCCGCCCGAGACGGGCCTCTACGCCACCATCGTGCCGCTCATCGTGTACGCGCTCGTCGGGCCGAGCCGCATCCTGGTGCTGGGGCCCGACTCGGCGCTCGCTCCGATCATCGCCGCCGCGATCCTGCCGCTGGCGATGGGCGACGACGAGCGGGCGGTCGCGCTCGCCGGCCTGCTCGCCATCATGGTCGGCGCGATCCTCCTGCTCGGCGGCATCCTCCGCCTGGGCTTCGTCACCGACCTGCTGTCCAAGCCGATCCGCATCGGCTACCTCAACGCGGTCGCACTGATCGTGATCATCTCGCAGGTGCCGACCCTGCTCGGCTTCTCGACCGACGCCGACACGCCGTTCACCGAGGTCGCTGCGATCTGGGAGGGCATCGCGGCCGGCGAGGTGCAGCCGGTCGCGCTGGCGTTCGGGCTCGGCTCGCTCGCGGTCATCATCGTGCTCACCGTCGTGAAGTCGCGCGTGCCTGGCGTGCTGGTCGCGGTCGTCGCGGCCATGGTCCTCACCGCGGTGCTGGGTCTCTCGGACGCCCTGCCGGTGGTCGGCGCGCTGCCGCAAGGCCTGCCGGCGCCCGCGCTCGGCGGGCTCGAGCTGTCGGATGTCGCGGCACTCGCGCTGCCGGCGGCCGGCATCGCGCTCGTCGCGTTCACCGATTCCGCGGTGCTGTCCCGCACGCTCGCGGCGCGCCGAGGCGAGACCGTCAGCGGCAGCCGCGAGATGGCGGCGATCGGCACGGCGAACCTCGCCGGCGGCCTGCTCGGCGGCTTCCCCATCTCGGCGTCGTCGTCGCGCACGCCGGTCGCCGAGCAGGCCGGATCGAAGTCGCAGCTGACGGGCGTGGTCGGCGCGGTCCTGATCATGCTCTTCATGCTGCTCACTCCTTGGCTGACCGATTTCCTCCCGTCGGCGACGCTCGCCGCGGTCGTCATCATGGCGGCGTCGCGGCTCATCGATGTGCGCGGCTTCATCCGGCTGGTCCGGATGGATCGCGTCGACGCCCTGCTGTCGGCGGCCGCGTTCGTCGGGGTCTTCGCCTTCGGGGTGCTGGGCGGTATCACGGTCACGATCGGCCTGTCGCTGCTCGCATTCGTGATCCAGGCGTGGCAGCCGTACCGGGCCGAGCTCGGCCGTGTCACGGGACTGCGGGGTTATCACGACCTCTCCCGGAACCCCGAGGGCGAGCGCATCCCGGGGGTCGTGATCCTGCGTTTCGACGCGCCGCTGTTCTTCGCGAACGGGGGCATCTTCGAGGACTTCGTGCGGTCGCGCGTGGAGGCGGCCGGGCCGGGCATCCACACGGTCATCCTCGCGGCCGAGCCGATCACCGACATCGACACGACGGCCGTCGACGAGCTCGTCGACGTCGACGACTGGCTGGCCAAGCGCGGCATCCGCCTCGTGATCGCCGAGATGAAGGACCCGGTCATCGACGTGCTGCGCGACTACGGGCTGGCCGACCGGTTCACGCCCGACCGATTCGCGCCGACCGTCGGCGCCGCGGTCGACGACGTGACGGGCACGCTGCGCGGCGACCTCGAGGGCACGAAGTGGGAGCGCGAGGGCGAGGGCGACGACGGCGGCCCCGGTGGAAGCGGGGGGAAGCGGGCGCGCTGACCGCGCCGGTCGTGCGGGCCCTTCGGCCCACAGCGAGCGACACGCTCGCGCGTAGCGTCGGCCCAGGAGGTGCGCCATGAGCGACAGGGGTTCGAGCGCGGGCTGGGCCGGCGGAGGGTTCGTCTACTTCCTCGGCATCATCGGATCGTGGGTATGGTTCTGGGGGCAGGCCGAGGGCTTCTGGGAGTACGTGGGCGCGTTCTTCCAGGGATTCGTGTGGCCGGGCTTCATGGTCTACGAGCTGTTCGCCGGATTGAGTCGGCTCGGATAGGCGCGCCCCTGGCGCCGGTACGGGACCAAAGACCGTCGACCGCGACCGCGGGGGAGTAGCGTGTGGCCAGGCCGGAGGACGGTGTCGAAAAGGGGGCGGGCTGTGGACCTGTGGGGTTGGATCTGGTTCTTCTTCTGGATGTTCGCCTACGTGGCGTACATCCTCGTGCTGGTCTACATCGTCATCGACATCTTCCGGGACCATCAGCTGAACGGATGGCTCAAGGCGCTGTGGCTGCTCCTCCTGCTGTTCCTGCCATGGATCACCGGACTGGTCTACCTGATCGTGCGTGGCAAGGGCATGGCCGAGCGGTCGGCGCGCAAGCAGGTCGAGTACCAGGAGTACAGCCAGGAGGAGTACCGGAAGATCTCGTTCGCGAACCCCGCGGAGGAGATCACGAAGGCACAGGCCCTGCGCGACCAAGGCGTGATCACCGACGGCGAGTTCGAGGCGATCAAGGCGAAGGCGCTCGGCTCCAAGTTCTGACCGGGGGCGGGGGGGGGGGGGGGGGGGGGGGGGGGGGGGGGGGTGGGCGCAGGGGGGGGGGGGGGGGGGGGGGGGGGGGGGGGCGCGGGGCTCCCCCCCCCCCCCGCCGCTGTGGACGGGACTGCCATCCCCTGTTCGGGTGGCCTACACTCGGGCGGGTGACCGAGCCGGAGGGCGCACTCGCGCGGGCCTCGCTCCCCGCGGAGCGCGTGGCTCGCGTCCGCCCGAGCGCGATCGGCGCCGACGGGTTCGAGACCGTGCTACTGGCCGCCCAGGCCGGAGCGCGCTGGGCTTCGACCGCCCTGTGGAACGAGTACGCGCCGGCGGTCGCGGCGTTCCTCCGCGCACGCGGATCACGCGAGCCCGACGACCTCACGAGCGAGGTGTTCCTCGCCGTGTTCGACCGCCTGGGGGCGTTCTCCGGCGGTGAGCCGGAGTTCCGGGCGTTCGTGTTCACGATCGCGTACCGACGGCTGACCGACGAGCTGCGCCGGCGCTCCCGGCGGGGCGAGCACGAGGAGTGGCAGCAGGAGCTCGACGAGCGCCGGACGCCCAGCGCCGAGCACGAGGCGCTCTCGCGGTTGGCGGATGAATCGACGCGCGCGCTGCTCGAGGGGCTCTCGCCCGACCAGCGCGACGTCATGGTGCTGCGGATCCTCGGCGACCTGACGATCGAGCAGGTCGCGGCCGTGCTCGGCAAGCGCACCGGGGCCGTGAAGGCCTTGCAGCGCCGCGCGCTCGAGACGTTGCGGAGGAGATTGTCTCCGGGCCGTACCCCTGGAGGGGGCGCGGGCGATGGCAGGGAGTGAGATGAGGAATCACCGGATCACCGACGACGAGGCCGCGGCCGTGCTCCGCGGGCGTACCCCCCACGCCCGCGACGAGCTCTCCCCCCTTGCCGTGGCCGTCGCCGAGTTCCGGGCGTCCTCACTCGGGGTGCCACCGCGGCCGAGCGCCGCGGTGGCATCCCGCCTCGATCTCGACCGCGTGTCGACCGTCGGGGCCTTCCCCCGAGAGAACCCCGACATGGCGATGCCGGCCCTCACGGCGTCGTCGGCAAGGAGAAGCAGATTGGCACTCGAGTGGTTCGCAGGCCTGGGCCTCGCAGCGAAGATCGCCGTCGGAGCGACGGCGGCCGCGGTGGCCGGCGTGACCGGAGCCGGTGCGGCCGGTGCGGCGGGCGTACTGCCCGCGCCCGCGCAGGCGGTCTTCGAGCAGGTGACGGGCGTTGAGCACGTGAGCGAGACGGGCGTCGAGCACGCCGAGGTCGGTTCCGAGCGGGCGGAGGAGGCAGGCCGGGGCGAGCAGCACGCCGGCACCGGGCTCGAGACGGCCGAGGAGCACGCCGGGAACGGCATCGAGGTCGCCGAGGAGCACGCCGACGAGCACGCCGAGGGCGGGCTCGAGATCGCCGGCGAGAACGCGGGCGCAGGTGTCGGGACCGGCGAGGGCGCCGGTGCAGGTGCTCCCGAGGGCGCGGGCGACGGCTCCCGTGTTCCGGAGGGTGCGGGCGACGCCGCCGACGAGGCCGGCTCGGTCGCCGACGAGAAGGCCGGGAACGGCGCGGCCGGCGACTGACGCCGAGATCGCGCGGGGCCCTCGTCGAACACGGCGGGGGTCCCTTTTCGTGTGCGGGACCGGGTGGCGTAGCCTCGGACCCACGGGGGTGGAGCGATGACGACAGGTGCGGCGGCGTGAGCGTCGGCCAGGCCGAGACGCGGCACACCGCGCGCTATCGCGAGATCGCCGCGGTGCTGCGGCGGCACAGCTTCGGCTTCCTCGCCGGGCTCATGGGGGCGGGGCGCCTCAAGCCGTTCCGGCGCAACGGATCCCAGCCGGCGAACGCCGAGGCGTCGCCCGAGCACGTCCGCCGGGCGCTGGAGGAGCTGGGCCCGACCTTCATCAAGTTCGGGCAGCTGCTCTCGACGCGTTCCGACCTCGTACCCCCGGCATTGGCGAACGAGCTGGCCAAGCTGCAGGACTCGGCGCCGCCCGTGCCGACCGAGCAGATCCGCGCGGTGATCCGCCGCGAGCTCGGCGGCGAGCCCGAGGAGCTGTTCGCGACGTTCGACGACGTTCCGATGGCATCCGCGTCGATCGGGCAGGCCCACACGGCGACGCTGCGCGACGGCACTCCGGTCGTCGTGAAGGTCCGTCGCCCCGGCGCGGTGGCCCAGGTGCAGGAGGATCTCGAGATCCTCCGGAACATCGCGCTGCGCGCCAGCCGCACGTGGAGCCTCGCGCGCGACTACGACGCTCCGGGCATCGCCGATGAGTTCGCCCAGACGCTCCGCGCGGAGCTCGACTACCTGCAGGAGGGGGCCAACGCCGAGCGCTTCGCCGAGGACTTCGCGGACGACCCCGATGTCGTCATCCCGCGGGTGTTCTGGGACTACACGACCTCGCGAGTGCTGACCCTCGAGCGGATGTGGGGCCGGAACGTGAGCGACTCCGCGGGGCTCGACCGGGCCGGCGTCGACCGCAAGCGCGTCGCGCGCAAGGGCGCCGAGATCGTGCTGAAGATGACGTTCGAGGACCGCTTCTTCCATGCCGACCTGCACCCGGGCAACCTCTTCATCCATGACGACGGCACGATCGCGCTCATCGACTTCGGAATGGTGGGCGAGATCGGGGAAGAGCTCCGGGGTCACCTCAGTGCGCTGTTCATAGCGCTCGTGCGGGGTGAGGCCGACCTCCTCGGCGCATCCCTCGTGAACATGTCGCCGGGCTCGACGGGCGTCGACCGCGAGGTGCTGCGCGACGACCTCGCGATCTTCCTCTCCCGGTACCGCCTGCACTCGCTCCGCGAGACGCCGTTCGCACGGATGATCGCGGAGCTCTTCGCGATCCTCCGTCATCACCGGCTCCGGCTGCCGCGCGAGATGGCGCTGCTGTTCAAGGCGCTGCTGCTCATCGAGGGGCTGGCGCTCCGGCTCGATCCCGAGTTCCGTCTCGGCGAGTCGCTCGAACCGTACGCGGAGCGGCTGGCTCGCGAGCGGTTCAGCGCGGGCGTGCTCGCCCGGCGCATCGCGCGCGCCTCAGCCGATCTCGGCGAGCTCGCGCTCGAGATGCCGGGCGCGTTGCGACGGCTCCTCGGGCACGCCGACGGGGCCGGGATGCAGGTGCATCTTCGCGCCGCCGAGCTCGAGCCGCTGATGGGCCGGGCCGAGCGCATCGGCAATCGGCTGGTCGCCGGCATGATCAGCGCTGCGCTCATCTCGGGCGTCGGCGGCCTCGTCGCCAGCGAGCGTCGGTACCGGTCGTGGGAGGGCGTCATGCTCGGCACCGGGCTCGGGATGCTCGGTTCGCTCGGCGCCTACCTCGCCTGGACGGCGCGCCGAGGCGGCCGGCGGCGTCCGCGCTGACGATACCCTGGGGCTATTTTGACAATACCCCAGGGGTATCCGTACGATGGGCTCATGACTTCCCAGCGGTACCTCATCATCGGCGGCGTCGCGGGCGGCATGTCCGCCGCGACCCGTCTCCGACGGCTCGACGAGCACGCGCAGATCACCGTCCTCGAGCGCGGCGGCCACGTGTCGTTCGCGAACTGCGGGCTCCCGTACTACCTCGGCGGCGTCATCGAGGAGCGGTCGAGCCTGCTCCTGCAGACGCCGGCCTCGCTCGGCAGCCGCTTCGGCCTCGACGTGCGCGTCCGCACCGAGGCCGTCTCGATCGACCGCGACGCGCAGACCGTGCGCGCACGCGACCTCGCCACCGGCGAGGAGACCACGCTGCACTACGACGCGCTCGTGCTCTCGCCGGGCGCGACACCCGTCCGCCCGCCCATCGCGGGCGGTGAGCGCCTGCTCACGCTGCGAGACATCGACGACGTCGACGCCGCCATGGCGGCCCTCGACGTCGCACCGCGCAGCGCGCTCGTGATCGGCGCGGGTTTCATCGGCCTCGAGATGGTGGAGAACCTCGCCCACCGCGGCCTCGACGTCACGCTCGTCGAGCTCGGCGACCAGGTGCTGCCGCCGCTCGACCCCGAGATGGCGTCGCCCGTCGCCGACCGGCTCCGCGAGGCCGGCGTCGACGTGCGCCTCGGCACGCAGGTGACCGCGCTCGGGGCCGACACCGCAACGCTCAGCGACGGCACCACCGTGCCCGCCGAGTTCGTGCTCGGCTCCATCGGCGTGCGGCCCGACACGAGCCTCGCGCAGGGCGCCGGCCTCGAGCTCGGCCCGCGCGGCGGCATCCGGGTCGACGAGGCGCTGCGCACCAGCGACCCGCACATCTGGGCCATCGGCGACGCCGTCGAGAAGGTCGACGCGATCACGGGCGAGCCCCGGCTCGTGGCGCTCGCGGGCCTCGCCAATCGCCACGGCCGGCTCGCGGCCGACGCGATCACCGGGCGGCCCGTCCGCGTGCGCGAGGCGCTCGGCACCGCGGTCGTCGGCGTCATGGGCCTCACCGTCGCGGCCACCGGATGGAACGAGAAGCTGCTGCGGTCGCGCGACCGCGACATCCGTGTCATCCACACCCACCCGGCCTCGCACACCGGGTACTACCCGGGTGCCGAGCAGATGGCGCTCAAGCTCATCGTCGACGGGGCGACCGACGTCATCCTCGGAGCCCAGGGGGTCGGCGGCGACGGCGTCGACAAGCGCATCGACGTGATCGCGACCGCGATGGCCGGCGGCATCACCGCGTCCGAGCTCGCCGACCTCGAGCTGGCGTACGCGCCGCAGTACTCGTCGGCCAAGGACCCGGTGAACATGCTCGGCTACGTGGCGCTCAACGCGTTCGAGGGGCTCACGCCGTCGATCCAGTGGCACGAGCTCGACGCCGCGGTCGATGCCGGCGCGACCGTCGTCGACGTGCGCACGGCCGAGGAGGTCGCCGACGGCGCGATCCCGGGTTCGCTCCGCATCCCGCTCGACGAGCTGCGCACGCGCGCCGACGAGCTGCCGTCGGGCCGCCTCGTCGTCCACTGCAAGGTCGGCCAGCGCGGGCACACCGCGGTGCGCCTGCTCGCCCAGCTGGGCCGCGATGCCGTCAACCTCGACGGCGGCTATCTGACCTGGAAGGCCGGCACGGCCTCGCGCGCGGCCGTCGAGGCCGACGCGATCGCGGCCTGACGCGCCATCCGCCCCACCCGGAGCCCCGTCAGAGACCCTCGGCGACCGCGGCGGCGGCCCGGAGCCATGCGTCGCGCGTCTCCGGCGCGAGCGAATCGAATCGAAGGGCGCCGGCGTGCAGTGCCCGGTCGAATGGGACGGTGATGACCGCCCGCACCATCGGCGCGAACCCCTGCGCGACGCGCTTGACGTCGGCCGCCGACGCCTCCTGTTCGGCGCGCAGCACGATGACGACGGCGTTCCGGGCCAGCGCGGCCGACGCCGGATCCCGGTCGTGGAGCGCCTCGAGGAGCAGCGCACCCGACTCGGCCGACTCGCCCTGAGCCGTCGTGGCGACGACGAGCTGGTCGGTGACGTCGATCATGCGCAGCCATCGAGGCGCGGATTCGTCGTTGCCCGAGTCGAAGAGCACCATCCGGAAGTACTTCGTCGCCACCTCGTGCAGTGCGTCGAACTGCTCGCGCGTGAGCCGCTGATTCGTCGCGAGCAGCGCCGGGTTCGAGCGCAGCACGTCGTACTTGTCGGTCGTCTGGTGGTGCACGAACCGGGCGATCTCGGCGATCTGCGCCCGTTGCGCGAGCAGCGCACCGGTCTGCGGGATCAGGTCCTGCACCGTCGCGTCGTGGGCGCTCTTCTCGGTACGCCAGCCGAGGGTGCCGCGGGTGTCGTTGTTGTCCCACGCCAGCACGCCGGTGCCGCCGTTGCGCGCGAAGACCGCCGCGAGCATGGCGGTGGTGACGGTCTTCCCGACTCCGCCCTTGCCGTTGACGACCGAGATGGTGCGCGCGCGCGGCCACTGCGTGCTGACCTGCTCGATGCGACGCCGGCGATCCGCCTCCGTTGCCGAGGGGCGCACGCGCAGGCCCGTCGCGCGGACCACGGCGCCGCGCAGCCCCTCGGTCGCGGGCAGCGCGATGCGCTCCTCGGCGATGAAGGAGGGTCGTGGCGCCGGTCGCTCGATCGGCTCCGGCGGCGGCTCGGCCGGCCGCTCGCGGGGTGCGCGCTCCGGTGCCACCGCGATCCGGGGCGGTTCCGTCGGGCGGGGTGCGCCGTCGGGCTGGACTGGTGCGGGCGTCCGGTCGGACGATACCGGGCTGAAGGTGCTCATCGTTGCGGTCCTTTCCACATGATCGGTCGATCGGCTCGAACTCGGGGTCGTTCTGCGGATGGTGCGGGCCAGCCATCCCCAGAGCATGCGGGCCATCCTCGCCAGCACGATGGCCAGGCCGGCGAGCGGCAGCAGCAGCAGGATGATCGAGAGGACGGCGAGGACGACGTCGACCGGCTGACCGTCGCCCCACGCGGCGACCGCGTTCTGCGCATGCGTGGTCGCCGCCTGCGCGGCGAAGGCGAGGATGCCGGGGAGCATCCACAGCGTCCACAGCAGGACGGCGACGAGCAGGGGGATCACGATCAGCACCCAGGCGGTGACGATCCGCCGGGCTGCGGGCCGCAGTTCGGCGACCTTGGGGTCGGGCGCGCGTCCGGGCAGCAGGCTCCGGAAGACGGGTCGCACGCGTGCGAAGAGATCGGGCACGCCGGCGAGGTCGGCGAGGATGAAGTACCCGTCGAGGCGGATCGTCGGCGGAAGCTGCTGCAGCATCTGCAACTGCATGAGGATCACGATGAGCAGGAGCAGCCCGTTCCCGCTGAGAAGGTAGCCCGTGCCCGCGGCGATCACGCAGAGCACGTTGAAGTACAGGCCTCCGAGATCGGTGCGGAGGCGCCCGGCCCGGCCGAGCCGGTAGCTGTCGGTCACGTCCGTGAAGAAGGCCGGGAAGACGAGGTACAGGCCGAAGCCGATCACGCCGGGACGGGCGCCTCCGTAACGGCAGGCCGCGGCATGGCCGAGCTCGTGGACCAGCGCGCCCAGCGTGAGCAGCCCGAACAGGGCGAGCAGCAGCGTCGGCGTGAGCAGGACCTGCTCGAGGGCGGCCAGGCCGTCACCGGTCACCAGCACGGCCACGTCGACGGCCACGAACGCCGTTAGGGCCACGATGACGACCGACGGATGGTACAGCGGCGCCAGCAGGGCCGAGATGCGCCGAACCGCCCCCGCCGGCAGTATCGTGCCGCGCAGCCGCAGCGCGAGCAGGGGATCGGCCGTGGGGGGCGCGGTCGTGCTCGACCCTCTCGAGCCGTCCTCGATGAGTCCGAGCGGGGCGAGCTTCGTGTCGATGAGGTGCGTGAGCCCGTCGGCGGTGAGCTCCCGCCCGTACTGGTCGCTGACCGCTCGTGCGAGCTCCGCCGTGGGCTTGCCGGCGTCGGTGGCCGCGAGGACCAGGATCAGCGTGAGCAGTTCGGAGAGCTGGATGACCTGTCCGTCCGCGCGCCGGACGAGGCTCGTGGGATGGTTCAGGCCCGACCCGCTCACCGGTCCGAGCACCGTGACGCCCGGCGAGCGACGCCACGTGCTGCCGGGCGCCGGTGCGGCCTGCATCGTCATGACGCACCTCCGGACCGGATCGGACCCCGCGAGGCGGATGGACGCCGAGGCGCGCGCCCCGCGGGGTGCCGAGGAATCAGTACTGGACGGACACGAGTTCCTGCCACGCGCCGGCGTTGGCCACGGACCCGATCGTCGCCGCGTTCACCGCGATGGCGATGTTGACCCCGATGACCGGGGCGACGTTGATGTCGAAGTCGAAGTGGAGCGTCTCCCGCCTCGGGAGCAGTTCCGCGGTCTCGGCATCCAGTGATTCGAGGGTCATGACGCGGTCATCCATGTCGGTCTCCTTCCTGCCGGCCCGGGCCTGCCGGAGCAGGCACCGGGCCGATCCCTGTGAGGACTACTGCGATACGACGATGGTCTGCACGGCGGCGCTGTACGCTGCTGACGCGACCGTCGCGGCGTTCAGCGCGACCGACGAGTTCGTCGCGTAGATGGCCGACCAGTTGTCCCAGAACAGCGTCTCCCTGGCGGGAAGCAGCTCGACGGACTGGGCGTCCAGCTCGGTGATGGTCAGGTGCTGCATGTTCCACTCACCCCTTCACTCCGTGGGCGATCCCCGACGGATCGTCCTCAGGCACCATGAAAGGGACCTCGCGTTATCGCCGCGTTATCGGGGTCACCCGGCGACCTGGACGTCGATCGAGCGCTGCGCGGTCGTTCCGCCGAGGTCCGACACGATGACCTCCTCGAGCTGCCGCGCCGTCTCGTCGGCGAGACCGCGCACCGTCGACTCGTCGCGCAGGCTCGACGATGTGGCGGAGCCGGCGAGGCGTTCGGCGAGCTGCTGCTCGAGCTGCGCGATCAGGTCCCTCGACCCGCTCGTCAGCTCGCGCTTCGGACCGCCGGCCAGGACGAACTGGATCGCGGTGGCCGAGGTCGCGCACGCCTCGCATGCCACGTTGAGGGCGAGCGCACGATTGTTCACGGTCAGTCCGGCCGGGTCGCGGACGATGAGGAGTTGCACCGACACGGCGGAGGTCGAGCAGTCGACGCAGCTCGCCCAGGCGGCGGCGCTGTTGTCGGCCGCGGCGGCGGATCTCGCCGCGTCGTAGTGGATGACCTGGAAGGTGGTCGACGTCGCCGCGCATCCGTCGCAGTCGCTCGTGGCGATCGCCGAGGCCACGCCCTTGGCGTCGGTCCTGCCCGCGTGCACGCTCGACATCGCATGGTCCGCCGCCACCGGGTTCGCCGGGCTCGGGATCGCGGACGCGATCGTGTCGAGCCTCGACGAGCTCCGGTCGCCCCCGCCGGTCGACGGGTTCGCGGCCCGCTCCACCGGCGATGCATGGGATGCGCCGGCCAGCAGCATGCCCGCGATCGCGGCGGCGGCGCTGATGGAGGCGATGCGGATGTTCACTCGCATGGAACGGCTCCGTTCTCCGGGTGGTGCTCTCGATCTCGTGGTCTCACTGGGGTCGGTCGCGCGTCGCTCCGGTCTGGCCGCGCGTCGGGCGCATCACTCCGGTCAGGGCACGCCTGCCGAGGGGCCGCGGGCACGGGCGCGCGTCGCGCCATCCGTCGCCCGCGACAGCACCTCGGCGAACTCCCACGACGGCCCGATGCCGAGTTCGCGCTCGAGGCGGTTCCGCAGGTGCTCGTACGCCCGGAACGCGGCGACGCGGTTCCCAGTGGCGAGGTGGCCGCGCATGAGCAGCAGGTGCGAGCTCTCGCGGAGCGGCTCGATGGCGACGGCGGCTTCGGCCGCGCGAACCGCGTGGTCGCCGTCGCCCCAGTCCAGCGCGGCCTCCGCGAGCGCCTCCAATGCGACGAGCCGGCGGTAGGTGAGCCGTTCCTGCTCGAAGACCACCCAGTCGTCGTACCACCCGGGCAGCAGCTCCGCGGCGGCGAGCGCGTCGACGGCGTCGGCCGACACGGCGAGACCTCGGCTCGTCTCGATGTCGTGGATCAGGCGATGCACGTCGTCGAGGTCGACCGCGACGTCGTCGAGCTCGAGGACGCCCGACCGTGATCGCACCAGCGACGGAAGCCGGTGCGAGATCTCGAAGAGGCAGGTCCGCAGGTTGCCCGCCGCGTGCGCCTCCGAGCTGTCCGGCCAGAGGAGGCCGGCGAGGTTGCCGCGCGAGCGGGGGCCGCAGAGCGCCAGCGCGGCGATGCACCGCTGCTGGCGTGCGCCCACGTCGACGGTCACCGCATCGCGGACGAGACGCCAGTGTCCCAGTACGCCGAGGCGCCACCTCGGCACGCATGATGATTCCACCAGTACCCCCCGGCCGAGACCGCCCGCGGTGCCATCCCAGGTTCGGGTCCCGAGGGTGGTCTCTATCTGCTGGAGCTTTCAGGCTGGCGCGCGCACGCCTGGGTTGTCAACCCCTCACGGAGACGCCCATCCGATGCGCGCCTCGTCAGCCGGTCGGCCCGGGGGCGTCGGCCTCGGGCGGCCCGGCGAAGGTGGAGAGCCACTCCCGCACCGTCCGGGCGACCTCGTCGGCGTCGGCGGAGACGGTCGAGCGCGATGCGTCCTCACCGGCGCCGAAGGTGAGCCGCGCCCGGAAGCCGTTCGGGGCATCGGGCTCGTTCCACACGCGGATGACCATGATGCCGCCGTTCGGCGGCGCGGGGGACTCCGTGACGTCGTTCATCCCCGCCTACATTTCCACATGAGCAGCGTCGGTGTCTGTGCTTCTCGCCGCCCCCGTTCGGAGGCCAGTCGGCTGGGACGGGCTGCCGGTCCACGGTCTGGGGGCGTACCCTCATGGCAGCGGGGGCCGCTCGGCGTGCCGGTCGGAGGTGACGATGACGCTCGACCTCACGACGTTCGAGGTGCTCAGCTTCGACTGCTACGGGACGCTCATCGACTGGGAGGCCGGCATCGCCGAAGTCCTCGGGCCCCGAGCGCGCCGTCACGACGGGTCGCTCGCCGACGAGGACCTCCTCGCCGAGTACGCCGGTCACGAGGCCGCCGTCGAGGCGGAGAACCCGCGGATGCCGTACCCCGACGTGCTGCGCGAGGCGTTCCGACGCACCGGCGCAGGGCTCGGGTTCGACGTCGCGGAGGCGGATGCCGACGCGCTCGCCGCCTCGGTTCCCGACTGGCCCGCATTCCCCGATTCCGCCGAGGCACTCGCGCGCCTGAAGCGGCGCTACCGGCTCGTCATCCTCTCCAACGTCGACCGCAGGAGCTTCGAGGGCAGCAACCTCCGGCTGGGAGTCGAGTTCGACGGGATCCTCACCGCGCAGGACATCGGGTCGTACAAGCCCGATCCGGCCAACTTCGCCGCACTGCTCCGCCGGATCGACGAGATGGGCGCGCGCGGTCGCCTCCTGCACGTCGCTCAGTCGCTCTTCCACGATCACGTGCCCGCCAAGGCGGCCGCGCTGCCGACCGTGTGGATCGACCGCCGGCACGCCCGTCCGGGATGGGGCGCCACGCCTGAGCCGCGCGCGTCCGTGTCGCCCGACCTCACGTTCCCCTCGCTCGCGGCGTTCGCCGACGCGGTCGACGCGGCGTTCGCCGCTACAGGCGCGACGGACGCCGACCACGAGTTGTCCGTCCGCTCCGCTCGCGCCGAGGATGCCGCGGAGATCGCGCGGGTGATCGTGCGGTCGTGGCGGGAGACCTACCGCGGCGTCGTGCCCGATCGCGTGCTCGACGACCCCGGACTCCTCCCCGCCCGCGAGCGATTCTGGAACGCGGTGTTCACCGAGGAGCGCGGGCGTGCGAACCGCATCGCCGTGGCCGAGCGCGACGGGTCGGTGATCGGGGCGGCGATGGCCGGACCGGTCGAGGACGAGGGCCAGGGCTGGGCGTTCCAGCTCTACGTGCTCTACGTCGTGGCCGAGGAACTCGGCTCGGGTGCGGGCCCGGCGCTGCTCGACGCCGTCCTCGAGCCGGACGCCGCCGCCGCGCTGTGGGTCGCCGACCCGAACCCCCGGGCGCAGGCGTTCTACCGGAAGCACGGGTTCGAGGCCGACGGCACGACGCAGGTCGACGACGGCGTGCGCGAGATCCGGATGGTGCGGATCCCACGCCCGCATGACGCCGAAGCGGATCGGGCGAGGTGACCACCATCCTCGGCGCCGATTCGTCGTGGGACCTGCGCGGCGGCGTCCACGGCGAAACGGCCGCGGTGGCCAACGTGCTCGCCAATATCGGTGTCGTCGCGCCGCACACGGGTGAGCCGCTGACCGAGGCGATGGTGCTCGGCGTCGGCGGCGGACTCGGCGCGGGCTACATCCTGTGGGAGTTCGACTCGCTCCCGCACCGCGCGCGTGTGCTCACGCTCGGGTTCGGGCGCCTGTGGCAGTACCCGGACCGCTGGGTCCGCGGTACCGCCGAGCGGCTCGGCCTGCACGCCGAGGTAGACGAGACGGCGGGCGCGAAGTCGGCCGCCGCGGCACTGGACGCCCGGCTGGCGAAGGGGCTGCCGGCCATCGCCTGGGTCGACACGGCGACGCTCGGGCACCGGTTCCAGCCGGAATGGCGCAGCGGCTACGGCGGGCCGCCCGTGATCGTCTACGAGCGCACCGGCGACCGCTACGCGATCGACGACCGCTCGGCGGCGAGGATCACGGTCGACGGGGACCGACTGGCCGCGGCCCGGGCCCGGGTCGGCTCGTACAAGCACCGGCTGATCACCCTCGACCCCGAACCGGTCGACCTGGACCTGGATCTGCGGACGGCGGTCGAGGAGGGTCTGCGGCTGCAGGTCGAGCACCTGAGCGACCGATCCGACTCGTTCTCGCTGCCGGCGTGGCGGAAGTGGGCGCGGATGACCGTGGATACCCGGAATGCGAAGGGATGGCCGACGGTGTTCGCCGACGGGCGCGGGATCGGCAGCCTCCGCGCCTCGATCTACGGCGAGGCCGCCCACGGCGCGCACCTGCGCGGCCTGTACGCCGACTTCCTCGACGAGGCGACCGAGCTGCTGGGCCGGGAGCTCGACGCCGATGCGTGGCGGGCCGCGGCCGAGGCGTGGGAGCCGATCGTCGACGCGGCGTTGCCGCCGGGCGACGAGCTCCGCGCGCTGATCGACCGGACCGACGAGCTCGTCGCTCGCGGGGAGGATGCCGCCGACGTGGCCGCAGCGCGCTGGGAGCTCCAGCGCGGGCGCGACGAGGGCGCCGACGAGCTGTCGGCGGTCGGCGAGCTCGTGACGGCGATGTGGGAGGCCGAGACCGCCGCCGTGGAGCGGCTTCGCGCGGCGATCTGAGCCTCGGCGCCTCGGCCGGACGCGTCGCGATGTGGCGGGTCGCCTCTCAGCGCACCTCGACATTCCGACGGACGTGCTCGCGAGGCGCTCGCGCGGCGCGCAGGGCATCGTCCCGACCGGGAGGTGAGACCCCCACGAAGCGTGCGGTGTCGGACACCGCGGCCGTGAGCAGCGCGACGAGTCGATCGTCCGGGTCTGCGACGCAGGCGCGTGCGATCCCGTCGACCGCGCCGGTCACGATGTCGCGGCACTGTCGTTGCGACATGGCGGTGCGGCCGGGCCCGACCTGGTCGATGAACCGCGTCGCCCACTCGTCGGCCGCGGGTGCGGTGCGGAGGGCGGACTCGGCGTACTCGCGCGATTCGACGGCGAGCTGGTCGTCGCGTTCGGCGAGCACCCTGAGCGCCATGCGCAGTCCGACCGCCTGCGACCGTTGGCGCTCCTCGGCGGCGATCGGCACGGCGGCACCGGCCGCTCGCACGGCGAGCAGGACGTCGAGCAGCGGATCGTCGCTGGTCAGCCCGATGACCGCAGGGATGAGGGGCGCGAGCCGGGCTCGCGCGGCGTCGCTCGTGCGGTCGTTGACGAGCCGGGCGAGGTGCGCGAGCGTGCCGTGCGTGCACGCGGGATGGTCGCTCCAGCGTTCACCGGCGAGGTACGACGCGAACTCCATGAAGCACGCCCCCCGCCGCGGTGATCGGTGCCGGCCCGGGGAGAGGATCGGCATGACATCCGGATACACGTTCAGGTCGCGCATGGGGCCCTCCCTCGCTCATTCCACTGTGCGCCTGACGCGGCGCCGTTTCAAGCCCTTCGGCCGGATGTCTCGAGCCGACGCGCACGGGCGGTCCTGCCCGGTCGATGCGCGGATCACGGCGCCGCGTAGGCGATGTGGACCCGGTCGATGCGGCCGTCGAATGCGAACGGCATGCGGTCGGCGTAGTGCCGCGACACGGCCCCGCCGTACGCGCGCCCGATGTCGAGGCAGTCGTTCGCCGAGAACAGCAGGGGCGCGCTCACGGGCACCGTGCCGGAACCGACCTCGGTCCCGTCGACACGGAGCACGACCTCCAGCGGACCTCCCGGCCGAGGCTCGACGTAGCGCGTCTCGACCTCGATCGTGACGTCGCCGGCGGCGACCGGCGCCTCGGAGGCGATCCGGGTGCGCTGGATCAGGAAGAGGTTGTACTCGTAGGTCAGCACGCCGTCGTCGAAGAAGCAGGTGAGGCCGCCTCCCGCTCCCCCGAGCTTGTAGAGCACCCCGTCGGCGCGGTCGCCCACATGCACCTGCAGGGTGACCGTGTTCGGGCGGTTGCCGAGCGCCGGCGCGCAGAACTCCGGCACGCGGACCGTGTCGCCGCTCATCTCCCACTCGGTGTACGGCGGAGTGATCCGGTCCTCGGGGTGCATGGCGGGGACCCAGAGCCCGCCGCCGATCGGCAACGCGTCGTTCCGCGCCGCCTCGATCGCGAACAGCTCCTTCAGCTGGGCGAGCTTCTCGGGGTGCTCGGCCGCAAGGTCGCGTCCCTGGCTCCAGTCGTGCTCGAGGTCGTAGAGCTCCCATGCGTCCTGGTCGGGCGTCCAGGTGTGGATCCCGGGCGGGGAACCGGGCACCCAGGGCAGGCGCGGGCCGAGCGCCGACGCCATCCAACCGTCGGCGTAGATCGCGCGGCTGCCCATGATCTCGAAGTACTGGGTGCGGCGGCGGCCTGTGGCATCCGGGTCGTCGATCGAGTACGCCAGGCTGATGCCGTCGATGGGGTCCTGGGGGATGCCGTTGACGTTCTCGGGATGCGAGATGCCGAGGATCTCGTAGATCGTGGGGACCACGTCGATGGCGTGGTGGAACTGGGTCCGCGGCACGCGCTCGGGTTCGATCCGGCCGGCCCATTGCACGAACATCGGGTTGCGCGTGCCGCCGAGGTGCGACGCGAGCAGCTTCATGCCCTGGTACGGCGTCGAGCCCGCCCACGCCCACGCCGCGTGGTACTGGTTGTCGGTGGCCGGGGTGCCGAGCGCGTCGAGTCCGCCGAGCTCCTCGAGTGCTGCGATGTGCTGGTCGACCGTCGACGGGATCATGTTCTGCGCGAGCAGTTCGCTGATCGTGCCGTTCTGGCCCTCTCCCGAGGATCCGTTGTCGCCCCAGATGTAGATGATGATCGTGTCGTCGCCGTATCCGAGCCGCTCGACCTCGTCGATGAGCCGCCCCGCCTGCGCGTCCGCGTGCTCGCCGAAGCCGGCCGCGACCTCCATCAGGCGACGCTGGAACGGCTTCTGATGCTCGGGGATGTCGTCCCACGCGGTGAGGGAGTCCGGCCGCGGAGTGAGCACGGCGTCCTCGGGGATCCATCCCGCCGCCTTCGCTCCCTCGTGGGCGCGCTCACGGTAGGCATCCCACCCGTCGTCGAACTCGCCGGCGTACCGATCAGCCCACTCCTTCATGATGTGGTGCGGCCCGTGGAGCGCACCGGTCGCCCAGTACATGAAGAACGGCTGGTCGGGCGCGAGGGCCTTGTGGTTCCGCAGCCACGACATGGCGTCGTCTGCGATGTCCTCGCTGAGGTGGTAGCCCTCCTCGGGCGACTTCGGCGGGAGCACCGAGGTGGTGTTGCGCACGAGGTTCGGCTCGTACTGGGATGCCTCGCCGGCGAGGAACCCGTAGAAGTACTCGAACCCGTAGCCGGTCGGCCATCGATCGAAGGGGCCGGCCACCGTGGTCTCCTCGGCCGGCGTGTTGTGCCACTTGCCCCACGCGCCCGTGGTGTAGCCATACTGGCGGAGCACCTCGGCCACGGTCGCGCTGCTCTTCGGGATGTGTCCGGAGTAGCCGTCCCAGTCGTTGGCCAGCTCGGCGATCTGGCCGTTCCCGACGCGGTGGTGGTTCCGGCCGGTGAGCAGCGAGGCCCGAGTCGGCGAGCACATGGCCGTCGTGTGGAACCGGTTGTATCCCACCCCGTTCGCCCTCACCCGGTCGAGCGTGGGAGTGCGCACCGCGCCTCCCAGCGTGGTCGGCAGTGCCGGTCCGGCGTCGTCGATCAGGATGATCAGGATGTTCGGGGCATCCGCCGGGAGGTGACGCTCAGGCGGCTTCGGACTGTACGTGGACTCCTGCATGGTGCGTCCGGCGACACTGCCCGATGCGGCCGGTGGAAACGGGAGCGTCCGTGCTGGCGGCAGCGGCGTCCCGATCACCGATGTGCGCGTCTCATCCGTCATGATGCCCGTCCCCCCGCGTTCACCCGATGGGCTCGACCCTGCCCGCGCCCGGCGCTCGTGTCAAGGTTCGACGGGGGAGGGCTCAGGCGCGACCTTTGAGGATCATGTGCCAGTACACCCACTGCAGGATGTGCCGATCGAAGACCCACGAGAGGCGTCGCTCGCGCGAGAGCGAGGTCCAGGACGGGATCGTGGGCTTCAGTCGGTAGCGGTCGTCGAACTCGGCGAACACGACCGTCGAACGCGAGACCGTGATGGGGCAGACGGTGTAGCCGTCGTACCGGGCGGCGGGCTCCTTCCCGTCGAGCACCGCGATCAGGTTCTCGGCGAGGACCTTGGTCTGCTTCCGCAGCGCGCCGCCGGACTTCGAGTTGCGCGTTGCGGCGGCATCCCCGAGCGCCCAGACGTTGCCGTGGCGAACGTGGCGGAGGGTCTCGGGGTCGACCTCGACGAATCCGGCCGGGTCCCCGGCCGCCGCCAGGCCGGTCTCGCCCAGCCAGTCGGGCGGCGCCTGCGGCGGCACGGCGTTGAGCACGTCGTAGTGCAGGCGCTCGCCGGGTCCGCCGCCCACGGGGCCGATCTCGACCGCGCGGCCCGCCCCGTCGACCGAGCGCAGCTCGGTGCCGCATCGCAACTCGATGCCGTACTCCTGGATCTTCCGCTCGAGCTCGCGGTCGATCTCGGGGATCCCGAACACCGTCGGATCGGGAACGATCATCACGACCCGGATGTCGCCGAGCACGCCCGTCGCGCGCCAGTAGTCGCAGGCGAGGTACATGGGCTTCTGCGATGCGCCCGCGCACTTCGCCGGCCCCGGCGGCTGCGTGAAGACGACGGTACCCCCGCGGAGGTCGCGGAGCAGGCGCGACGCCTTCGGCACCAGCTCGAACTCGTAGTGCGAGGCAACGGATGGCGTCGCCAGCGCGTCGCTGAGGCCGGGGATGCGGTCCCAGTCCAACTCGATCCCCGGGCACACGATGACGTGGTCGTACGTGATCCGGCGGCCCGACTCGAGGACGACGGTGCTGGAGTCGGGCTCGAGGCCCGCGACCGAATCCCGGATCCATCCGACGCCTCTGGGCATGACCGACGCCTGCGGCCGTACTGTCGTGCTCGCGCGGGCGACGCCACCGGCGGCGTGCGAGAACAGGGGCTGGAATCGGTGCTCGTCACGCGGTTCGACGACGACGACGTCGTCGACGCCGTGCCGACGCAGCCGGCCCGCGACCGAGAGCCCGGCGTTGCCCCCTCCGACGACCACGATGCGGTGATGAGTCATGGCTCGACCTCCTCGGCAGCTCAACGGTCGACCGACGTCCGACCCTATGCGTCGGTCCGCGGCGACGCGACCCGTTGACTGGGGGATCGTCGAGTGCTTGTCCGCCCGGTCGCGAGCGACGGCGGTCGCGTCGTCGACGCGCCTCCGCTCAGCGCGGCAGCGGGTTCGGACCGGTCGCCGTGACCAGCCGTTGCGGCACCCAGCCCTCGACATGGCGGATGCCGTCGAACGTTCCGCCCTGCAGTTCGACGCGCTGGTGCACGGGCGGGATGAGCTCGATGAGCGGCATCTCCTTGCCGTCGAGCACGCGGAGCGGTTCGGCGAGGAGGATCAGTGATGTCGCCCACTGGATCACCCATCGCCGCCCCCTCCCGGCTGCGGTCGCGTGACGGATGGACCTGCGGAGGCGCCATCCCGCGGGCGGGGAGTCGCGGCGAGCCGGAGCAACGGGCGTGCGACCAGGACCGCGAACACCGCCCACGGAACGAGCGACGCCAGCGCGAACACCACGCCGACCACGCCGAAGTTCGAGGGGACCGCCATCAACGCGGCCGCGATCACGCCCCACACCGCGGTCGCACGGGTGAACGCGGGACTGCGGAACATCAGGATGGCGAAGACGAGCAGCGTCACGAGGTTGAAGAAGTAGTAGATGTCGAAGGCGGTACCCGTCCAGGTGGCGAGCATGCCGTCGCCCACCGCGACGAGCGCGATCCGCTCGGCGTCGCCCGCCTCACCGTACGCCCGGGCGAGGCTGAGCATCTCGACCGGCCGAGGCGATGCCATGTACGCCGCCATCCCGAGCACCCCGAAGGCGATCGCAACGACGACCGCCGAGCGGCAGACCGGCCACAGCACGACGGCGAGTGCGAGGTAGAGCAGGAACGCGAGGAGATTGCTCACGATGTAGATCGCGTCGAGCGCGATCACGCCCATGAGCGGATCGTCGAGGAGCAGCTCGAAGAATTCGGCGGTGTCGACCGGCGGCGGCCAGGCGAGGTAGATCGCGACCTGCACGACGATCAGCGCGACGCTCGCCAGCGCCGCCCAGGCGCCGAGGCGCAGGAGACCCCTCCACTGAGCGGTGTGGGCTAGAAGTTCGCGTTCGTCGGCGGCCATGGATGCCTCCTTCAGGAGTGCCGCCGCATACGGCCACCGTCGGCCGCGGAGCGGATTCCGCTGTCGTGCACGCGGCGCAGGAACGCGATGGCCGCGGCCAGGCTGCTTCCGACGATGACCGCGACGAGCCCCATCGGCACCAGGCCGCTCGCGTCGCCGCTCCCGACGACCAGCACCATGGCCGCGACGATGCTCGCGCCCATCAGCACCGAGAAGACGAGCGCCGGCGCGGCGAGGAACAGGCCGACGTCCCGCCCGCGCACCGCGAGCACTCCGATGACGATCATGCCCGGCAGCACCACCGACAGGTCGATGACGTGGATGGGGTTCACGATCAGCCCCGCAACCGCCAGTCCGGGCGGTGCCTGCCCGGAGACGGTCGCCGGGATCAGCTCGCTCAACCACAGCAGGGCGAAGAGCGCGCCGGTGCCGATCAGCACCCAGCCCGCGAACGAGCGGGCCGCCCCGCGCGGGTACTCGGCCGACCACCTCCTGGTCGCGAGCATGACGATCAGCGCGTAGAAGACGAGCCCGAGGATCGCGACGTAGACGAGGAACAGACGACCGAAGTGCACCGCGAAGGCGTAGACGAGGTAGGCGTACAGGAAGTAGAACATGGTGCCGATCCACACGTGGGCGGCGCGCACGGAACCGGCGTGCATCCTGATCGCGCTCACCACGAGCACCACGACGGCGATGAGGTTGCCGAGGTCCTGCCCTCGTGCCTGGAGGATCCAGTTCTGCGTCTCCTCCCGGTAGGGCCATGACGCGACGAGGCCGAGCAGACTCGCGAACGCCACCAGCGCCGCGATGGCGACCGACGCGGCGCGGAGCCAGGTCCGCACCCGTCGGTCAGCGACATCCGCGGCACCGCGACGGTCGTCCATGGACCGCACCCTACCGAGCACGGAGGGACGGCGACACCCCCGTTGCCCGGGCAACGGGGGTGTCGCACCTCCGGCTATCCGCCGAGCAGGCTCATCACCAGCCGCACGGAGAGCGCGACCACCGAGACGAGGCCGACGACGCCGAAGACGTTCTGCCACCAGCGGTTGCGCATCTCGCCCATGAGGCTGCGGCGGTTCGCCATGACGATGATGAGCACCGCCAGGACGGGCGCCACGAGCACCGTGAGCGCCTGGGCGATCACGATGAGTTGGACCGGCGCCTGCTGGAAGATCAGCGCGACGGCGACCCCGAAGGCGAGGATGGTGCCGCTCACGATCTTCGCGGTGCGCGAGCCCGACGAGGCACCGCGGCCCAGGCCGTCGGAGAGCATCGTGCCGCCGGCCGTCGCGTTCGCGATCATCGACGAGAACGCTGCGCCGAAGAAGCCGAGCGCGAAGAGCGTCGAACCGACGGGGCCGGCCAGCGGCTCGAAGATGCCCGCGAGGGCGACGATCGTGTCGGCGGCCTGGCCGGTGGCACCGAGCACGGCCGCGGCGACGACGATGACGAGCGAGGTCATGACGCCGGGCGCGACGATGCCGGGGATCGTGTCGACGATGGTGACGTCGCGGTACTGCTCCTCGGTGCGGCCACGCTCCTTGGTGCCGTACGACGTGTAGAACGCGGCGTTGACGCTGAAGTTGGTGCCGACGAGTGCGACGACCAGGAGCCACGAGCCATCCGGAACCGTCGGGATCAGGCCGGACGCGGCCTGCACCCAGTCGGGGTTGGCGATGAAGGCGCTGAGCACGAACGCGACGGCCATGGCCGCGACGATCACGATGAGCACCTTCTCGATCACGCGGTAGACGTTGCGGAACAGCAGGAGCGAGGCGACCGCGATGGTGCAGATGACGGTCCACATGATGGGCGCGCCGCCGAACAGCATCGAGAGGCCGAGGCCCGAGCCGACCGCGTTGCCGACCGAGAACATCAGGGTGATGAGGAACACGCCGATGCCGGCGATGACCCCGACGGGCTTGCCGAGGTGGTCCTTGATCGAGGCGATCAGCGAGACGGGCGACTTGATGCCGAGCCGCACGCTCATGTCGGTGAGGAAGATCATGAGGATCGTCGACACGACGATGACCCAGATGAGCGTGTACTGGTAGCCGCTGCCGGCCTGCACGGCGGTGGTGAGGTTGCCGGGGCCGAACTGCCATGCGCCGGCGACGAAGGCCGGGCCGATCAGCGCGAGCTGCTGCCAGAACGAGCGGCGCCGGCCGCTCGACTCGACGATGGTGCGCATCGACTCGGTCGAGACGCGTCCGTATCCGGTGCCCGGGGTGGTGGAGGTGTGGCGGGTCTTGGTGCGCTCACTCATGGCGAGCCTCCTTCTTCGGAGTGCGGCTCGGGCCGCTCAGTCGTCATTGACTCGGGTGCCGCACTTCGACGGCGCCGATCCTACGCCTCGTCGGCGGGATCGGTGAGGGATGGGCGGGGGCCGGACGTCGCCGACCCCTGCCGCGCGATCAGACCGTGACCGCGACCTTCTCGAGACCCGCCGACGCGAAGGCGGCGGCGATCTCGGCGTCCGCGCCATCCGGCAGCGGCAGCAGCGGGGTGCGGACCGTGGCGTGGTCGAGGATGCCGCGGTGCACGAGGCCCCACTTGAGAGCGACGGTGCCCTCCATGTGGGAGCCGCGGTGGTACACGTTCTTCGTGACCGGGAGCAGGCGCTCGTGGATCGCGTGGGCGCGGGGGTAGTCCTGCGCCTTGCCCGCCTCGATGAGCTCGATGAGCGCCTCAGGAGCGATGTTGCCGTAGCCGACGAGCAGGCCGTCGACGTCGAACATCGTCGGCAGCAGGTACTCGTCGTGGCACGAGAGGATCTGCAGCTCGGGATACGCGGCGCGGAGCGCGGGGATCTCGGTGTACCAGCGGCGCATGTTGCGCACGCCGTTCTTGGTCGCGAACACGCCCTCCTGGCCGGCGATCTCGAGCTGGGTGTCGAGGTCGTAGGTGGCCTTGGTGTTGTCGGGGTACTGGAACAGGATGGACGGCAGGCCGCTGGTCTCGTAGATCTCGCGGTAGCGGCTCTGCGGCGCACCCTTCTGGTAGCCGAAGCGCAGCCAGCCGTGCGAGGGGTACACGAGGCCGGCGGCGGCGCCGGCGGCCTTCGCACGCTCGGCCTCGAGCGCGGCGACCTTGTTGCCCTCGCCGGTGATGCCGGCGATCACGGGCACGCGGCCGTCGGTCGAGTCGACGAACGCGCGGATCACGTCGAGCTGCTCGTCGATGGTGAGGAACGTGCCCTCGCCGGCGTGGCCGAGCACGACGAGGCTCTTGACGCCGTCGATCGAGCCCAGCCACGAGCCCAGGCGCTGGATGGCGGCGAAGTCGATGTCGCCGTCGGTGGTGAACGGGGTCACGGGGGCGGGGTTCAGTCCGCGAAGGTCGAGTGCCATCGTTCGACTCCTTCTCTTTCTCTTCGTCGAGACCCGCTGGATGGAAACGTTATCGGGAACGATTGCGGGAACGTTTGCAAGTATGCTCGACATGTGAGTCGATGTCAACACCTGATTCCGGATGGCGCGGGGCGCGGCATCCTTCGACCCGCAGCGACCGCACGTGCCGCCCGTAGACTCGCGGTGGCAGGAGGTGGAGCGTGGAGCGCACGCAACGGGGGCCGGTGACCCTGCGCGAGGTCGCCCTGGCGTCTGGAGTCAGCGTTTCGACCGTCAGCCGCATCCTCGACGACCGCACCCCGGCCTCACGCAGCGAGACGGCCCAGCGTGTCCGACGCGTCGCCGAGGAGCTCGGCTACCGCCGCAACGTGTTCGCGTCGAGCCTGCGGCGCGGTGCGACCGCGACGATCGGCGTGCTTGTACCTCGCCTCACCGACACCGTGATGGCGCTCATGTTCCAGGCGATCGAGCAGGCCGCCGGCCGACGGGGCTACTTCGCCGTCGTCGCGACCTGCGGCGACGAGCCCGAGGATGAGCGCCGGGCCACCGAGACCCTGCTCGACCGCAGCGTCGACGGGGTCATCCTCGCCACCGCACGGCTCGACGACGAGCTGCCCGCATCGCTCCGAGCCCGCGACATCCCGCACGTGCTCGTGCTGCGCACCGACCGCATCAGCCCGTCGTCGCTGGGCGACGACCAGACGGGCGGCTACCTCGCCACGCGGCACCTCGTCGATCTCGGGCACCGCGACATCGCCATGGTGACCGGGCCGTGGTTCACCTCGAGCGCGCGCGATCGGCGGGCCGGGGCCGAGCGCGCCCTGCGTGAGGCGGGAATCCCGGTGGTCGAGGAGCGGATGCTCTCGGTCGGGTACGGCATAGACGACGGCATCGCCGCCGGCACGCGCCTGCTCGATCGCCCCGACCGGCCCACGGCCGTCTTCGCGGCGAACGACAACCTCGCGCTCGGCGTGCTCACGGCGGCGAGCGGCCTCGGACTGCGAATCGGCGCCGACCTCTCGATCGTCGGCTACAACGACATCCCGCTGGTCTCGCGCCTGCCCGTGCCGCTCACCTCGGTCCGCACGCCGTTCGAGCAGATCGCCGCGACGGCGCTCGAGCTGCTCCTCGCGCCCGACGGCGCCGGCGGCGGCATCCGCCTCGCCCTGCCGACCCTCATGCCCCGGGCGTCGACGGCGCCGACGTCCCGTCCCTAGCCGCGGGCTCGTCCGAATCCGCTGCAACCGACTGGCGCGTCGCGCATCCGCGACGCCAGACTCGAACCGATGCGTTCGCGAACGGAAAGGAACATGATGCAGCTCTCACCAGAGTCCGAAGCGATCGTCCGCGCCACCGCCGGGGTCGTCGCCGAGCACGCCGAGGAGATCACCCGCGAGTTCTACCCGGCGATGTTCGCCGCCCACCCAGAACTGCTGCGGGTCTTCAACCGCGCGAACCAGGCGATCGGCGACCAGCCGAAGGCGCTGGCGGCATCCGTCGTCGCCTTCGCGGTGCAGCTGATCGATCCCGATGCTCCCGACTTCAGCCCGGTGATGCGACGGATCGCGCACAAGCACGTGTCACTCGGCATCAAGGCGCGCGACTACACGATCGTCGGCAAGTACCTGCTCGAGGCCGTCGGCACCGTCTTGGGCGATGCCGTCACCCCGGAGGTGCACAACGCATGGGATGAGGTGTACTGGCTGTTCGGGGTCTCGCTCGTCGCGGAGGAGGCGAAGCTCTACGCACTCGGCGGCACCGACCCCGAGCAGCCGTGGCGGCGGTACCGAGTGGTCGAACGGTTCGAGGAATCCGAGGACGTCTTCTCGCTGCTCATGGTTCCCGTCGACGGCATGGTCCCCTCGCACCACACTGGGCAGTACGTCGCGATCGCCGTCGACCTGCCCGATGGGTCGCGCCAACCGCGCCAGTACACGATCTCGTCCGGGCCGCGCGGCGACTCGCTGCGAGTGACGATCAAGCGGGTGCGCGGCGTGGATGGGGCACCCGACGGCCAGGTCTCGAACTGGCTCTACGAGCACGCGCAGCCCGGTGCCATCCTCGACGTCTCCCAGCCGGCGGGCGATGTCCTGCTCGACGAGTCGGACGCCCCGCTGGTGCTCGTCTCGGCGGGCATCGGCATCACGCCGATCGCGGCGATCCTGGAGGATCTCTCTCGTCGCCAGCCGCAGCGAACGGTGCGGCTGTTCCACGCCGACCGCAGCCACGACACGCACGCGCTCTACGAATCGCTCCGGCGCCAGGTGCTCGCCATGGGCGATGCCCGAGCGCAGAACTGGTACGAGGAGGACGCGTCGGAGGCCCCGACGCTGCAGCCCGCGCTGCCGGGCTTCATGGATCTGAGCGCCGTCGAACTGCCCAGCAACGCGACGGTGTTCATGTGCGGCCCGCTGCCGTTCATGCGGAGCATGCGCGAGACGCTCATCCATCGCGGCATCCCGGGCGAACGGATCAACTACGAGGTGTTCGGCCCGGACCTCTGGGCGCACAACCCGCCCACCGTCGCCGCCTGACGCCGACGAGGAGGCAGTCGACCACCGCGACGCGGACGTCGACTGCCTCCCGGCGTCAGGCGCAGGTCAGCCCGACTGCTCGCCGGTCGGCCGCGACGTCGAAGGGGCCCACTCCGGCTCCTCGCCGGCCGCCTGCGCGGTGGAGGTCGCGGTCGCGGCAGAGGTCGAGGGCGTCCAGTCCGGCTCGCCCGCGGGGCCGTCCTCGGAGTCCGGCTGGGCACCGGCCTGGGGTGCGGACTCGCCTGAGGGCTGCGGGAGGTTGCCCAGTCGGTCGACCTGTTCGGTGAGCGCATCGAGCACCGAGCGCAGCTGGATCTGCGCCACCTGGGCGTAGGTCCGCACGTACTCGATCTCGGGGACGGGAGGGCCGGGTTGCGTCGGCATCGTCGCGGTCGTCTGGCTGGCGGTGCTCTCGGCGCGCTCCAGGATCTCGCGGTACTGGTTGCGAGCCGTGAGCACCAGGTCGCGGGCGTACAGCTCGGCGTCGGCGACCGCCTTGTCGGCGATCAGCTGGGCCTGCGTCAGCAGTCCGACCGCACCGGCCGTGATCTCATCCTCGGAGTCGGCACCAGACGTGCCGCCCTTCGCGTTCTCGGCGCGCAGCGTGGCGAGCTCCTGCCGGACCCTCGTCGCAGCGGCCCTGACCTCGGTGACGGCCTGCGACAGCCGACCCATGAACGTGTCGACCTCGAGCCGGTCGTACGCGCCGCCCCGGACCTTCATGGTGAAGTCCACGGTCCGGGTGTCGGGCAGGTGGCTCACCGCGAGGTCGAGGGCATCTTCGGGTGCGGTGCCGGACGTGTCGGCAACGTGGTCGGGGTCGGTCCCGTTCTGCTCCATGAGTGGTCCCCCTAGTCGCTCTGCGGCAGCCCGGACGGCTGCGATTCGTGGGTGTGGTGGTGCAGGTCGTGGCTGTCCTCGTCGAGGGTCGCGAACTGCTCGAAGCGGACATCGGTGTGCGCGACACCCGCGGCACGGAGGCGGGACACCGTGTGCCGGACCATCTCGGGCGACCCGCACACGAGCGCGAGCAGCCCGTGCAGCGAACCGCTCTCGGCCGCGGCATCCCCGACCAGGCCCTTCCGGCCTGGGAAGCTCGGGTCGTCGGAGACCACCGGCGTGTAGTCGAACCAGGGCCTGCCGGCCAGGTTCTGGAGCAGCCGGTTCTCGTAGAGGCTCCAGGGCAGGCGCGCCCCGTGGAACAACCGCACGCGGGGCGCCCGGCCGGTCGACTGCCACTCCTGGTCGATCCGCTCCAGGTGGGAGCGCAGCGGGGCGAGGCCGGTGCCGCCCGCGACCATGATGAGGTCGCGGTGCTTCTCCTCCTCGTTCAGGGTCAGCTCCTGGCCGACCGGAGCACCGAGGCGGATGGTCTCGCCGACCTGGAGCGAACGGACGATGGTGCTGCTGACCTGCCCGCCGGCGACCATCTGCACGTGGAACTCGATGGTGCCGTCGGCGCGCGGGGCGTTGGCGGGGCTGAGATAGCGCCACAGCCGCGGGCGAGCCGGCACCTCCACCGCCATGGACTGACCCGGCAGGAATGGCAACTCGGGCTCGGGGCGCACCTGGATGACCGCGATGTCGAGGCCCCGCCGCTCCACGGCGATCACCTCGCCCGACCACGACGCCGGACTGGTCTCTTCCGCCGCCTCGGCCGCCTTCACCATCACCGTGGCGATCACGCCGTACGCCTCGGCCCAGTCCGACGCCAGCTCGACGGTCCACCTCTCGCCCAGGAAGTGCTTCAGCGTGGCGAGCAGGGACGCGCCGACCGCGTTGTAGTGCGCGGCGATGACCTCGAAGCGGCGATGGTCGCGCCCCAGCTGCTCGATGAAGTCGACCACCTCGTCGAGCTGGTCGACGCTCGACACGATCCGTCCGAGCGCCCCCACGAGCCGGTCGCGCTGCGTCGCCATCGAGATGGGGAACATGCTCCGCAGTTCGGGGTGGGACAGGAACAGGTGCGAGTAGAAGTAGAGGGGCACCTCGTCGCCGAGGCTCTGCGCGAGCGCCCACGTCTCCTTCAGCGCGGCGGTGTTCACCGCGTCACCCGCCCGCCGTGTCGTCGTCGCTGCGCGCGTGGATCAGGCTGCGCGGCCCGCTGGCATCCATCGGTTCATCCAATCACTGGCAGGGCAGGGGATCTACCCTTCATAGCAGAGTCCGACCTCCGTCAGTACGGAAGGTCGGCCCACGTCGGTGACTGGAGCGCGTGCGGTGTGGAGGCGAGGCCCTCGCTGCTCGAGATGACGGGCGCCCGCCGCCCCGACCGGTGCAGTCGGGGCGGCGGGCGCGTGGATTGGGTGATCAGCGGTGTGGATTCGGTGATCAGCGGTAGAGACCGCTGTAGTAGCCGCCCACTCGCTCGCGGTACGCGGGGTCCTCCCACGTGACTCCCTCGTCGAGCTCGGGCGACGCCTTGATCTGGTCCTTGGTCAGGTCGACGTAGACCTTCTTGTCGGCGTCATCGACCCGGTCAATCGTCCCCGCCGGCAGCAGGACCTTCCGGCCGAAGATCCATGGACCGGTGTCGACGACGATCTGGCTCGAGCCGACGTCGTAACTCGCCTTGTCGACCTTGCCGATGTGACCGTCGCTCGCGTGCACCTCGTACCCCACGATGTCTGCGGTCTGCGGCGTGCGCGCGGCTGAGGAGCGGTAGCTCCATGCGTCCCATGTCGCGCTCATCTCTCCTCCTTCCCTCAGGGCTGGTGGCCCTGATGCTCGGGTTATGCGGCGACCGTACGTCGGCGCCCGAGGCGCCTGAAGGGGGTTGACAGCTGCGGCGCCGGTCCACGGCCGCCCCGGTGCGATCGCCGCGCGGATCGCGCCCGCCCGCGCGGCGGATCCTCGGAATGCGTAGTCTTCTCGCACGGCCCGGTTCGCAACGTTCCGGCTGCACCGTCGAGGCTCACGGGGGTGATCCGCATGCTCGCTCGCACTCGCGAGCGGTCCGCCATCGTGGCCGAGACAGGCCACCTCCCGCTGCACGACGCGGGCTCGACGGGTGGGGCAGCGGATGCCGCCTGACGAGACGGCGTTCGTGGCGTCGATCGAGCCCGTGCCGTGGGGCCGCAGCACCTACACCGTCATCCGCATCCCGGAGGAGCTCGCCGAAGCGGCACGGCAGGCCGGCTCGCGCCGGCTGGAAGGCACCATCCGCGGCGTCTCCGTGAACCTCGCGGTGACCCGAGCGCCCGTCGTCGACGGACCGTTCGTGTGGGCCGGACGGTCGCTGCTCCGCCGCATCGGCGCCGAGGCCGGGGCCGTGGTCGAGTGCCGATTGCGGCCCGCCCACGACGACGATGTGCTCCTTCCCCCGGATGTCGCGGCGCGACTCGCCGACGAAGACCTGCTCGAGCGGTGGGAGGGGCTGCCCCCGGCGGACCGCCGTCGCCGCCTGTACCCGATCGAGTCGGCCGCTCGCCCCGATACCCGGGCGCGGCGACTCGACGCCCTCATCGACGAGCTCAGGTGATGCACTGCCTGACGCGCGGCCGCCGCGTCTCACGGCCCGCGGCCCACGGACGCGACATACTGGACGCATGTCGTCCTCCGTCGAACCCCGCTCCAACCCGACCGCCTGGGCCGCGTTCTGGGTCGCACTGGCCGGCCTCGTGCTCATGCCAATCCCGCTGTTCATCGGGCTGATCCTGGGCGGCGGCCTTTCCATCATCGCCGCGGTCCTCGCCGTGATCGGCCTCTTCAAGGGCCTCGCACGCAACGGCAAGGGCATCGCGCCCGTCGTATTCGCCGCGATCTTCATCGCGCTCACGTGGGGCGGCATCTCGGTCGGCGGCGGCACCGTCTGGTAGGTCCGCCCACCGGAGGTCCTGTCGCAGAGGTCGCCGGTCGGTGCTCAGGCCGGCCTGGCGGCTGCGCCCGCCGCGCGAACCTCGGCGTAGTCCTCGGGGGTGAGCTCGAGCGATGCGGCGGGCAGCCATCCATCGACCTGGTCCGGGCGGCGGGCTCCCACGATGGCGCCGGTCACGCCCCGGAAGCCGAGGGTCCACGCCACTGCGGCGGCGGCGTGCGGAACGTCGTGTCGGTCCGCCACCTTGCCGAGCGCCTCCGCGATGGCGAGGTTGCCGTCGAGGTTCGCCGTGAAGTCCTCGCTCCGCTTGCGCCAGTCGTCGTCGGGAAGCCGCTCGACGCGCTGTGCCGTGAATGCACCACTGAGGAGCCCGGATCCCATGGGACTGTAGACGATCGTCGCGGTGCCGTTGTCGGCGCACCAGGGCAGCACGTCGGCGGCGCTCTGCGACGCGATCGCGGAGAACTTCGGCTGGAGCGAGTCGACATGACCGAGGCGTTCTGCACGCTCGAGCTGCTCCACCGAGTGGTTCGAGAGTCCCACGGCGCGCGCCTTGCCCGCCGCCCGGATGTCGAGCATCGCCTGCCAGTACTCGTCGATGGGCGTTCCGTCCGTCGGCGGCCAGTGCACCTGGTACAGGTCGATCCGCTCGACCCCGAGGCGCCGCAGTGAGTCGTCGACCTCGCGCTTCAGGGAACGCGCGTCCGCCATCCGCCGGGACGGCTTCGTGTGGTCGTCGTCGTCCCACACCACGCCGCCCTTGGTGAAGACGTACGGTCGGTCCTCGGCCGGAAAGCCGCGGATCGCGCGTCCGACGAGTTCCTCGGAATGCCCGAGCCCGTAGATCGCCGCGGTGTCGATCCAGTTGACGCCGCTCTCGATCGCGTGCCGGATGGTCCGTATCGACTCGTCATCGTCCTGCGCACCCCAGCCGAAGGCCCAGTCTCCGCGGCGTGGGCCCCCGACCGCCCAGGCGCCGAACCCGACGCGGGTGACCTCGAGTTCGGTGCGGCCGAAGGGGACGACCGGCAGATCGGTTCTCATGTTCGCCTCTCAATCATTGTGCGGGGCGTTCCTGAATGGGACGCGGGGACCGGGCGACTGCCCGATCCCCGTGCCGCATGGGGTCCGCCCTCCCGATCGCCACGAGGGGCAGGTCCGTATGGACGTGCCCCTCGTGGGCCTAGCGTGATCGTCGTCAGACTGCCTCGCGCAGGACCTCGCGAAGTGCGTCGTACTGCGGCTTGGGGTTGTTGTGCATGTCGTACAGCAGGCCCGCGCCCTGGCCGGTGAACCAGCCCGGGATCCACGAGTTCGCATCCGAGACGCCCCAGACGGTGTACGAGTTGCACGCCTCCACCGCGAGGCACGCCTCGAGGGTGCGCGCCCACCAGTCGATCTGCTGCGCACCTTCGGCCGGGTCGGCAGGGGTGTTGGTGTACGTGCCGTTCGGCTTCTGGGTGACGAAGGTGCGGATGTCGACCTCGGTCAGCGCGACCTCGAGTCCGAGATCGGCGAACCGCTGCAGGTTGTTCTGCAGGTCGGGGAACCCGTACTGCGTATCGAGGTGACCCTGGAAGCCGACGCCGTCGATCGGCACGCCGGCGGCGAGCAGCTCCTGCACGAACGCGTACGCGGCATTGCTCTTGGGGCCGGTGAACTCGAGGTTGTAGTCGTTGTAGAACAGCAGGGCCTCAGGGTCGGCCTCGTCGGCCCAGCGGAACACGTCGGCGACGTACTGCTCGCCCGGCAGGCCGAGCTCCTCGTAGGCCTGGTACCAGATCGTCTCGCGGAACGTGCCGTCGTCGTTGAAGATCTCGTTGACGACATCCCACTGCTGGATGTCACCGGCGAAGTGCGCTGCGACCGTCTTGACGTGGGTCTCGAGGATGGCGCGCAGCTCCTCGGCGCTGTAGTCGCCGGTCGTCAGCCACGTCGGCAGCTGATTGTGCCACACGAGCGTGTGGCCGCGGACGACCTGGTCGTTCGCCTCGGCGTTCGCGATGAGCGCCTCCGCAGCCGCCCAGTCGTAGACGCCGGGCTGTGGGTTCAGGGCCTCCCACTTCATGACGTTCTCGGCCGTCACGCTCGAGAACTGGGTGTTGACGATGTTTCGGTACTTGACGCTGTTCTCGAGCAGGTCGGCGTTGACGGCAACGCCGATCTCGATGCCGGCGGCTTCGGCGAGTGCTCGCAGCGTGTTGTCGCCGATGACCGCCGAGTGCTCGGACGCGTTCGGGTCGGCCGGCGGAGCCGGGGCCGCGAACGCCGTGCCCGGGACGATGGCCACAGAGGCCAGTGCGAGGACACCGGCGAGCAGGGGACGTGATGTGCGCATGAATGCTCCTTTGCATGATTCTGAGCTGGATGGCGCGTGCCGGACCTCCGCCGGCCAGCGACCCTCGGAATGGTAGGCAGAGATAAGTAGGAGCCGTCAACAAATATGTTTTGGGCTTGACTCCGAAACATCGAATGGACCATCATCTGTCGTTTCGCACGCTCTGCATTGCCCAGGGAGGTGGCGCTGTACGCTCGGCCCATGGTTCGAACCGGATGTGCCCCTGACCATCGCGGCGGGCTCCTTCGAGGATGCGGCGGCGCGGCGGCACCGTGAGCGACGATCGTTCATTGGGGCTGACGCTCGGCGGTGGCGGCGCGTTCGGCGCCGCGCATGTCGGCGTCCTCCAGGCATTGGCCGAGCGCGGCGTACGACCCGGGATCGTCACCGGCACCAGCTCCGGAGCGCTCGTCGCCGCCGCTTATGCCGCTGACCTCGAGCTGACGACGATCGAGCACGCGACGCGCGAGTTCCGATGGCGGAGCGTCGCGGCGTGGTCGATGCGCCCGAGGTGGGGCCTGCTCGACACGCGGGGCATCGAGGACGCGGTGCGCCGCGTGCTCGGCCGCGACCCGTTGATCGAGGAGCTGCCTCGCCGTTTCGCGGCGGTCGCCACGGACCTTCGTACCCGTCGTGCTGTGGTCATCGACGCGGGACCCCTGAGCCGTGCCCTGCGCTCGACCATCGCCGTGCCGGGTCTGCTCCCACCGGTTCCGCACCGAGGCACCCTGCTCGCCGATGGCGGGATGGTCGACAACGTTCCCATCGCCGCTGCTCGTGGGCTGGGCGCCGACCGCCTCATCGTCGTGCGGTTGCATGCCAAATGGGAGACCGTGCGCATGATGCGCACGGTCACGCGCACCGCCGAACTCGTCAGGGATCCGTCCGTGGTGCTCATCCAGCCGGAGATGGAACGTATGGCCCAGTGGAGGATGACGGATGTGCCTCGCCTGATCGACGAGGGCCGGCGTGCGGCTGAGCTGGCACTTGATGGGCGGCGGGCCTCGGACGCGAGATGACGGCCGCACCCTCAGTCGGCCGTATGCGAGGGCGCCGTCATGGCTGCCCCGGCTGACCCCAGCGGATCGAGGTGGCCTCGATTCGGCGACCTTCAGTGACTCCGTGAGCCGGTTCCTGTCGCCGCGGGCAGTCCGATCTCGACACGGGCCCCGCCCTCCGGTCGGTTGGCGGCGCTCGCGTCGCCGCCATGGGCTCGGGCGATGCCGCGGGCGATGGCGAGCCCCAACCCGGCGCCGCCCGTGAGGTCGACGTGGTGCGGTGAACGCGCTGATGATCCGCGCCATCCGGGCTCGAACGCCACCGTCGCCTCGCCCGGCGCGAAGCCCCGCCCGTCGTCCTCGACACGGAGCAGTACGCGGTCGCCCTCGGTGCGGACGGTCAACAGCACGTGCCCTCCGGTCGGGGCGTGCTGCAGTGCGTTCGCCAGCAGATTGGCGACGGCGCGGGTCAGCTGGCCGGGATCGGCTTCGACGACGCCCGCGTCGGCCACCTCGACGTCGAGCCGGATGCCCGCGGCGTCGGCGATCGTGCGCAGATCCGAGGCGGCGTCGCTGGCCAGGTCGGCGAGCGAGATGCGCTCGCGCCGTGGCGCGAGCGTGCCCGCGTCGATCTGGGACACGGCGAACAGGTCGGAGACGAGCGCGTCGACGCGGTCCACCTGCGCCGCGATCTGGGCGAGGTAGCGGTCGGGGTCGGGTGCCAGTCCGTCCTGCAGCGCCTCGGCTTGCGCGCGGATCCCGGCCAGGGGCACGCGCAGGTCATGCGCGATGCGGGTGACCAGATCGCTGCGTGCGCGTTCCTGCCGGGTGATCGCCTCGCGCGCGTCGCGCAGGCGGGCATCGGATGCCGCGAGCTGGTCGAGCACCTCGCGGAACTCGCGCACCGGCAGCGGTCGCGGCTGCACGGGCACACCGCGCCCGACGTCCTCCGCCGCGGACCGCAGCGTACGTGCCGCCCGCGAGATGCGCGACCCGAGGATCGACGCGGTGACCACGGCGACCGTTCCGCTGGCCGCGGCAATCGCGATCGTGATGCGGGCGTCGTGTTCGGAGAGGTACATCGCCTGTGCGGCGATGAGCACTCCGCCGACGACCGCGGCCACTGCGGCGACCACCACCGTGACCAGGTGCACGACGATCGGCGCCCGGGCGATCGATCGAAGCACGAGCCAGGCCGCCGCTCCGACCGCGGCGGCGATGACCGCCGACAGGGCGACCACGAGGAGGAGGTCCGATCCGGTCACGGAGCCTCCTCGGGCGCATCGAACCGGTACCCGTAGCCCCACACGGTGACGAGCAGGCGCGGGTGCGCGGCATCCGCCTCGACCTTCTCCCGGAGCCGGCGAACGTGCACGGTGACGGTCGAGAGGTCACCGTGACTCCAGCCCCAGACGGCGCGGAGGAGCTCGTCGCGGGAGAACACGTGGCCGGGCCGGCGCGCCAGGAACGCGAGGAGATCGAACTCGCGCGCCGTCAGTGCGATCGGTGCCCCGTCGAGATCGACTGTGCGTGCGGAGGTGTCGATGCGCAGGCCGCCGCGCTCGATCACGGCGGTCGCCGAGTGGGACGGCGCGATGCTCGCGGCTTCGACCGCGAGCGATCGTCGGAGCACCGTGCGGACGCGCAGGGTCAGCTCGCGTGGGGAGAAGGGCTTGGCGAGGTAGTCGTCGACGCCCGCCTCGAGTCCGGCGATGCGGTCGCCCTCGGCGCCGAGCGCGGTGAGCATGATGATCGGCACGGGCGACGATGCGCGGATGCGGCGGCACACCTCGATGCCGTCGAGCCCTGGGAGCATCCGATCGAGCACCACGAGGTCGGGACGGTCGCGCGCGACGCGATCGAGGGCGGCGAAGGCATCGGAGGCGTCGGCCACGCGGAAGCCCGCCTGTTCGAGGTAGCTGCGGCACACCTCGAGTACGGTCGGGTCGTCGTCGACGAGCAGCACGAGGCGCCCGTCGAGCAGCAGGTCTGCGTCAGCCGCCACCGATCACCTCCTCGAGGCGTGCGATCGGATCGTACAGCCCGGCATCGAGGATCCACGTCTGCAACTGCTTGTCGAGGCCGGTGACGACGATCACGCCGACGACGATGAACACGACGCCGATCGCTCGGCGGAACCATCCGTCGGGGTTCGCGAGCCAGCCGAGGCGGCGCACCAGGCGCCGGCCGAGCAGTGCGATGAGCAGCAGCATGCCCGCGAGGCCGATCGCGTAGGCGACGACGTACGCGAACCCCTCGACGAACGAGACCGGCAGCACGGCCGCGACGATCAGCGCGTACGTCGGGCTGCAGCTCGAGAACACGGGGCCCAGGGCCGCGCCGGTGAGGATGTCGCCGCCCACGCTCTGCCGGCGGACGGACCGGTCGAGCATCGCGCCGCTGCGCGCGCCGAGGCCGAGCCCGGTCGAGGCCCGGCCCCAGAGTTGCGGGAACAGCAGGTCGACGCCGAGCAGGATCACGATGCCGCCCGACACCACCTGCCAGACCTGCGGCGGCACGCCGAGCAGGGCGGTGGTCGCCTTCAACAGCAGCGTGAAGGCGACGACGGATGCCGCGAGCGACCCCGCGATCACGTACGGGCGCCACCGCGCACGACGCGCGTCTCCGCCCTGCACGATCGCGCCGCCGACCACCACCGGCAGGAGCGGCAGCACGCACGGCGCCGCGACCGTGAGAACGCCCGCCGCGAGCGCGAGGGTGAGTGATGCGGTCATCGGGTCAGGGGATCGCCGCGACGAGGGACTCCACCGACGGGTCGTCGTACAGCACCACGCTCGAGACCTTCTCGCCGGCCTCGTCGACGAACACGATCGTGGTCTGGAGCGTCACGCCGTATCGCTGACGCAGGTCGGTGCGGGAGTCGTAGTCGACCTTGAAGACGGTGAGCCCGTCGGGTGCGCCCTGCGCCTTCAGGTCCTCGTCGAGCGCCCGGCACTTCGGGCACCAGCTCGCGTGGAAGAACAGCGCCTTCGCACCGGGCGTCGCCTCGATCGCGCCGTCCTCGTAGTCGAGGTAGGCGCCCTCGGCCGGCGCCGCCTCCGCATCGTTCATCGACTCGGCGGATGCCGCCGGCGTCTCCGTCGCGCCGTCCATCGGCTCCGCTGTCATCGCCTCGGAGTGCGACGTGGCCGCCGGGTCGGCGCCAGCGCCGGAGCCATCCGTCGTCGCGCACCCGGCCAGCGCGAGCGCACCGGCGAGCAGCACGACCCATCCCACACGGGAGACGTGCCCGTGTGCTCGTGCGCCCATGATGCCCTCGTTTCCGCGAGCTCCTCGGCCCGCCTCCGATCCACGACGCTACGCGGGCCGATCGCCCGCCACCCCGACCGCACGATTACGAAACCCTGACGGATGAGGATGGTTCCGGCGCGACGGTGCCATCACGGGCGGTGCCCACCGGCCAGTGATCGCCTCGCCGACACCGGGCTGAGGGCGGCGGACGTTCGAGGCCAAGCCCAGGCGGAACGCAGGATGAAGGCGAGCAGCAGCAACTCGAGTCCGATGGAGAGGGCGAAGAAGGAGGCCCAGTCCCACGACTCCCCGACCGCGTTGAACACCGTGACGGGGATGTAGAGCGACGCCACGACGAGGTTCGTGGCTCGGTTCATTCGGGCGGGCAGCGTCATGGAGAGCATCACCATCAGGGCCGGGATCGCGATCAGCGCGAGGAATGCGGTCAGCAATGGGGGGCTGATGTCGAACTCGAAGACGACGCCGGCGAGGATGTCGTCGACCGCGCCGGGCTTGTAGAGGTGGTAGTAGTCCACGTAGACGTACAGGAACATGAAGCTGGACCATGCCGCGGCCAGCTTGACCCGTACGGGGATCGGCGGATCGTCGAGTTGGTTCGGGGTTGTCGTCGTGGTGGTCATCGGTTCTTTCCTTCGACTCGAGCGGTCCGTCCGCCCGAGTGGCGGCGGGGTCGCGCGGGCCTGCGCGGAGCCTGGGTCGTTCTCGTCGGTCCGGTCGTCAGACGGTGATCACGACCTTCCCTCGGGTGTGGCCGTCCGCGACATGGCGGAGGGCGTCGGCGGCTTCGTCGAGGGCGTAGGTGCGATCGATGACGGGCCTGACCTGCCCCCTCGCGAGCAGCTCGGCCAGGGTGAGCAGGTCCGGGCGCCTCGCGAACGAGGTGAAGGGCTTCAGCTGCTGACGGGTGAACCCGGACCGCACACGCGCTTCGGCGATCCGGCCGAGGGGCCCGAGCCAGCGGCCGCCGCGACCGCTGTTGGGGATCAGCGTGCCGATCGGCGTCAGCGCTCGGCGGACGGCCGCCAGGGGCTGGGCTTCCACGTTGTCGAGGATGACGTCGTAGCGCTCCTCGGCGCGGGTGAAGTCGGTCCTCGTGTAGTCGATGACGTGGTCGGCACCGAGTGAGTGGACCAACTCGACGTTGCGGGTGCTGCACACACCCGTCACCTCGGCGCCGAATGCCTTGGCGATCTGCACGGCGAAGGAGCCCACGCCGCCCGACGCGCCCGTGATCAGCACCGTCTGGCCCGGTCGAACCTTCGCGATGTCGCGCAGTGCCTGCAACGCCGTCACGGCCGACGTGGGCACCGCGGCCGCCTCCGCGACCGACAGGGGGGCCGGCACGGGCGCGAGGTTCGCCGCCGGGGCGCAGGCGTACTCCGCGAGCGTTCCCGCGGTGCTCCAACCGAACACCTCGTCGCCGGGGCGGAGAGCCGTGACCTCGTCCCCGACCGCTGCCACCTCGCCGGCGAGATCCCTACCGGGGACGCCGTGGCGCGGTCGGCGGAGTCCGAACACCAGGCGCACCACGTACGGCTCCCCGGTCATGACGAAGCAGTCGCCCGGATGTATCGAGGCCGCCCTCACACGGACGAGCACCTCGCCTCGACCGGGCGACGGAATGCCCACCTCGGACGACTGGAGCAGGGAGGGCGGGCCGTAGCGGTGCTGGACGGCGGCCCGCATCGTCGTCGCCGCCCCAGCCCGACTCGCCCGCGGCCCAGAGGGTGCTGCGGCATGCGGTCCCTGATCGATTCCCATAGAAGACTCCTCACGTCCGAGCTGGATCCGCCGGCCCGTACACCGTACGTCGTACACCGTACTATGGCGCGTACGCTGTACGATTGTCAAGCGGTTCGAGCGGAGGGGGGCCGGTGGCTGCGAAGGGACAACGCCAGGTCGCGTCCGAGGCGGGGCTGAGCAAACGGCGGCTGGTAGACGAGGCGGTCCGGCTCGCCGACCGCGAGGGGGTCGACGGGCTGAGCATGCGCCGGCTCGCTGTCTCGTTGGGTGCGGGCGCGATGTCGCTCTACCACTACGTGGCGAGCAAGGACGAGCTGCTGGACGCCATGATCGACGTCGTGTTCGAGGAGATCGAACTCCCGCCCGGAGGAACCGACTGGCAGTCGGCGATGCGAGGGCTCGCGGTATCGACCCGACAGGCTCTCGCACGCCACCCCTGGGCGATCGGCCTGATGGAGTCGAGGACATCGCCGGGGCCCGCGAATCTCCGCCACCGCGAGGCGTTCACCGCCTGCCTGCGAGTTGCCGGCTTCTCGGTCCTGGCGGCGACGCACGCCAACTGGCTCCTCAACAGCTATGTCTACGGTCACGCCCTGCAGGAGGCCAGCCTGCCGTTCGACACCGCCGACGAGCTCGCGGAGATGACCGAGGATGTCTACCTGCCCCAGCTTCCTCCTGACGAGTTCCCCTTCCTCAACGAGTCGGCCGCGGCGCTCGTCGCGTCCGGTTACGACCCGGCCGAGGAGTTCATGTTCGGCCTCGACCTCGTCCTCGCCGCCCTCGAGCCCCTGAGGGCCTCCGGGTAGCGACGCTCATCGACTCGGCGACGCTCGCGGATCCCTTTGGTCAGGACGCGGCGGCCTCCGCTGCCCCCTTCAGGTCGGCGGTGAACTGCTCGAAATTCTTCTCCAGTGGGGGGATCATCCGAGCGACGAACGGGTAGAACGGACCGCCGATGCGCTCGACGATCACCACTCGCGTGCCTCCAGCCTCGCCGGTGAGGGAGCACGTGCGAGTGAAGAGCGCATTGCCGAACGTCAGGCGCGCGTTCGGCTCGAACTCCTTGACCTTCAGCGTGAGTGTGCGGCTCGGGTCGAGTTTCGAGACGAGCTTGATGGTCGAGTCGAGTGCGATCCGGCCGTCCAGCGAGACGACCGTCGAGTTCCACCTCGGGTACTCCACTCCAGTGGTCAGCAGTCGCCATACTGTGGCGACGTCGGCGTCGATGTGCTGAGCGATCCGGGTGGAGCGACTGAACGTGGTCCGGGTCGTCGAGGCGACTCCATCGGACGCGGCGCTGGACATCTGATCCCCGTTCTCTGCCTGACGCCGATTGTAGAGAGCACCCCTTCAGGACGCGAGGATGCCGCGAGCCTTCGGGCGCGCCCACCGCGCCGGCACGTCATCGCCGTCCCACACCTGGACTCCGCCCCACACGGCGCCGTGAGCGGGACGGCGAGCAAGGCTCCGATCACGCTGCCGACGGCGTGCCTGCCGTGATCACGAGGAGCACGACGAAGGCATGGAGGCTGACCGTCTTCGCCATTCGCTACAACGCACTCGTCGTGGCTGTCGCCTTCCAGGTCCTTCAGCAGATCATCCGCGGCTGACCCCCGGCGCCTGGACCGATGCGGTCGGGGGCTCGGTGTGGCTCTCCTCCGGGTCCCGTCGCGGGCGCTGTTCGTGAATCCGCGCTCGGGCAACGGTGCCGCTGCCCGCGCCGGGGTGGTCGAGCGGGCAGTGGACTTGGGAATCGAGGTCGTCACCCTCGGGGCCGGCGCGGACCTGGCCGAACTGGTCGGTGTCGCGATCGAGAACGGTGCGGACGCGCTCGGCATGAACGACGGCATCATCGAGCGGCGCGCCGGGTCTCGTGGCGCATCGGCGAGGAGACCTCGACTGCATCGCGTGCGGTCGAGGTGTCGGGTGCCTGCTCGACTCGACGGAATGGGATCGAGCACGCGAGGCACAGCGCCACGACACATCCGGCCCCCAGTATCGCCACCCAGGCGCCGCGCGGCTGGTCGAGCCCCAGTCGGAGGCCGCCGACGGCGGGAACGGTGGCCACGATGCCGGCGAGGACGGCAAGGGCGAGCACACCGCATACCAGCCGAGCCCAGATCGGACCACGGCCGGACACGGCGAATCCGCCGGCCATCCCGGTGAGCGGGACGGCCACGGCTCCACCACCGAGTCCCATGGTGAGGAGAGCGAGGATCGCGTCGGGCATCGTCAGCGGCAGGATCGCGAACGCGAGCGGGGCGAGGGCCAGCCAACGCCAGTGGGGCCTGCCGCCGGTACGGCGGAAGTACTCGGCGAGCCCGAGCAATGCGCCCGTGATCGCCCCGGCGAGAAGGATCGCGACGAACGTGCCGTACCAGTCGAATCGCGACCCTCCACCCGCGATCTCGGACATGTACGCCCGGAAGGCGGCGGCCCACACCACGCCGCACACCGTGCCGACGAGGATCGAGGCGATCCCTGACGCGCGCGGGGACGCATCCGCTCGGGCGGTTCCCAGTCCGGTCCTCGAGGCATACACGTCGACGCACCCCCGATCTCGATGGATGACGGCGGTCAGTCTACGGAGACGATGCCGAGCCTCCATCGGGGCATGCCCCGAGTCGCGATGGGGGCAGACCGCGTGGCATGTGGGTTGAACCTCGCGCGTGCGTGCGCCCAGGGGAGCGGCGGGGAACGCCAGCTGCTCGAGGTCGAGGGGCGGCCAACGGTCGACCAGTCTGCTTCACTGCTCCCAAGCGGTCGACATCGAATACCGCGGGCCGGCCTTCGGGCTCATCGAAGTCCGGCTGTTGTGGGCAGGGTTATCCGAGGGCAGGGACGATGAGGGAGATGAAGGGCGTCGTTGAGTGCAGTGTCGCCGGGCGCCCAATCGCGCGTTGTGGACGTGAAGCTCGCTTGGGTGACGACGACGAGGTGTCGGCTGGGGACCACGAGGATCCTCTGCCCGAAGCTTCCGTTGGCCGAATAGGCCGCGTCGCCGTCGACGTCGCTGGTCCACCACAGGTAGCCGTAGCCCACCTCACCGGTCGGAGCGAAGCCCTCGACGCCGGCGTCGAGCGGGACGTGCTCGGTTGTGGCGGTCGTCACCCAGGCGGCGGGGACGACCTGCTGTCCCTGCCATTCTCCGTGGTTGAGGTAGAGCAGGCCGATCTTGGCCATATCCTGGGCGCGGAGCGAGATGCCGAGGCCCCCGAGGTTGATTCCCTGGGTGTCGACGTACCACCCGAAGCCCGAGGGATCGGCCAGGTCCGACCAGTCGGCGAACGTGGGCTGATCGGCCGGGCGGGTCGGGATGCCCAATGGGTCGAACAGCGTGGATCGGGCGTACTCCAGCAGCGGCCTGCCGGTCGCTTCGACGAGGATCGCCGCGACGAGGTGGGCGCTGTTGTTGGCGTGGGAGAACTGGATGCCCGGGTCGAATGCCTGCTTCGTGAGGATGGAGGCCACTGCGTCGTCCGAGCTCGGGAGGTCGTCCGCGAGGCCGGCGGTCATGGTCAGCAGCTGTTCCAGGGTGATTCCGGCCACGGCGGCTGTCATGTCTTCGGCGTGGTCGGGCAGCAGCTGGGCGAGTGTCGCGTCGACCCCGGGGATCTTCCCCTCGCCGATCGCGATGCCGACCAGCGTGCTGATGATGCTCTTCGTCACCGACCAGACGTGGTGGTGGTCGGTCGCCACCGAGTCGTAGTACCGCTCGTACGCGGTCCGGCCATCGGCGAGCACGATGACGGAGGCAAGCCCGGCGTAGTCGTCCGAGGCGAACTCCTGATCCAGCACCGCTGCCAGCTGCTGGTCCACCGCGAGGTCGGCTTCCGATGGCGCGGCGGGCAGGAGCGGGGCGAGCGTGGTCGGTGAGGCCGCCGACGCAGTGTCGTCGAGGGGTCTCGTCGCGGTGCAGCCCCCGGCCAGCAGGACGACGGCGAGCACCGCACCGATTCTCACGGCCAGGCTCCGATGGTGCGACATCTGCACACCTCCGATCCGAGCTCGGCGGGTCAGAGACAGCTCCCCGTGCCCGAGGCGATGACCGAGAAGGTGATCTCCTCCAGCACGAACTCGCCGAAATCGGGAATGGTGATCACAGCGCCGAACGTGTGGCTCCCGATCGCGAGGTCGCCGGGTGCGCGGATTGCACCGGTCTGGGTCCACCACCCGTCGGTGACTTCGACGATCGTTCCGTCCTCGAGGGCGGCGATGCCGCTGATCAGGCGCTTGATCGGTGAGCGCACGGTGTCGTCGAGTCTCGTGCCGTCGAGGTACAGGTCGACCATGACGGGTTCGAGCACTGCGACTCCGACCTCACGCTTGACCGGCGGCTCGCCCTCGAGGGCGCCGACGATCAACGAGAAGACCAGGAGTTGCCAGTCGTGCTCGCATACTGACGACCCGTTCCACGGGAAGTCGGCGAACGGGCGGATGCCGTGTTCGAAGAAGGCCGCGGGACCGGCCAGGTCGGCCGCCGGCGGCCCCGCGAGCTGATCGATCACGCTTCCCGCGCCCTCGGCCGCTTGGAAGTGCGAGAGGACATCACCGTAGGTGATCTCGTCGTCGGCGGCCGCCGGACTCGCGACGAAGAGCGAACCGAGCGACAGGGCGCCGATCACCGCGGCGATGACGGCTGGGCGGAGTGCGCGGCTCCTGCGATTGTGGGGCATGTCGACCCTCCTCGGGTGATGGCCTGCTCAGCCGCCCCAACTGCCCCCGACACCGTGGGGCAGGATCGGCAGGGACCAGAACTGCGCTGTCGTGCCGTCCGTCATCCTCAACGTCCCGAACGTGAGGTCGTTGACCTGCATCACGCCGTCCGCCCCGGGCACGTTCGGGTCGGCGCTCGTGTGCGCCCACACCGCGCTCGCTCGTTCCGCGCCGAGGATGAAGCACATCTGCATGGGGCCTGCGCCACCTGGGGGGCCGGGGTTGCCGCCCCAATCGCCATGCCTGAACCTCCCCGCAGTTCCGGCGACCAGCGCCCGCACGGCCACCGGCAGACGAGCTTCGACCTGATCGGCCGGGGGACCGGCCGCCCCGCGTTCTGACGAGTTGTCGATCGCACAGATCGCGTAGTTCGACGGCCGGTACACGATCGGCACCGGCTCCGCCCAGGCGTAGGCCGGGATCGAGTCACGCCCGCCGACGACGAAGGACGCCGGATCGATCTCGCCTTCGCGCACGAGGTCGAGACCCTCAGTGCTGAGGCGTTGCTGGGTGATGCGGCCGCCATCAGTTCGCCACAACACACGCCCGTCGTCGTAGACGTACGCCCAACCCGCGTGGAACTGTACCCACTCGGCGACGACCTCGGCCGCATCGGCCGGCGGCGCCGGCCAGGCGGCCCCTCCAGGCTCCGGGTCGACCGTCGTGCGATCGGTGTCGGAGGGTCCGCTCAGCATCATGAACGCCCCGGCTCCGAGTACGAGCGCCGAGACCGCTGCGGTGATCCCGTACCGGGCCCGTCGTCGCCGGGTGCGCCGTCGGGCATCGGCGATCACGCCGTCTTCGATGACCGGCGGCGTGTCTTCGACGTCGGGCCGCGCGGAGCGCACCGTGGACACTTCGCGGATGACCTGCGCATCGAGCGTGGCCGAATGCTCACCGTTCCGGGCGAGCGATTCGTCGTGCTGTTCTCCGTCTCGTCCGTCGGGCCGTGAGTGGTCTGGCGGACGGCCGGTCAGGAAGATGGTCATCTTTGCCGCTCCTACCAATGACGCTATTATGATTAGCATCATGATCGATGTCAACCTCGATCGAAACGATCGGACCGATCTACGAGCAAGTTGCCGCGGAGATCGAGCCATCGCCGACGGGGAGGCCGCGCCCGACGAGCGACTGCCGCCCTCGAAGGACATCGCCCATGCGCTCGGTGTGGACGCGAACACCGTGCGCAGCACCGCATCGACCCCGAACGTACGTATCAACCGGCAGCGAAACACGGCTGAAGCCGCGCCATCCGCGGGGTTCAGCCGTTCACGCTGTCGTGAGACATCAGAAAAGAGCCGATGACGGGGATCGAACCCGCGCTGTCTGCTTGGGAAGCAGAAGTTATCCGGTAGTGATTCATCGGCTTCACCGGGGCTCACGAGCCCCGGAACCTGGGGGAGTGTGAACTCGAGTGAATCACTGTGATGCGGAATTTGTGACCATTAAGTGACCACTAGCCCGTCTGCTTCGCGCTCACGGGCTCGGTTCGAGCGTAACGTCGCGGGAGCCGGCTTCCATGTTCCGGCGCAGCTCATCGTTGATGCCGCGGTGTCGGCGAGAAGGGCAGCCGCTCAGGCGGCCTGCTCCGAGGTCAGACGGCGAAGATAGGTACCGAGTTGGTGATCACCGGGCGAGGAACTCGTCTGACTTGCGTTGCAGGAACGCGCACAGCTCCGCGAGCGCTCCGACTTCCGCCGCCATCCGGGCGACTGCCGAAGCGCCCAAGGTCACTGGTTCCTCGCGAGGTTCGAATGTGATCGACCACTCCGGTCCTGTTGTGGGCGACGGGGGCTCGATGACGATCTCGGTCGGGGAATCAGGTATACGAACCGCCACGAGACCGGTGTCGGCACCACCCTCCCCATCCTGCGGGATCACCCGAATCGAGCTCAAACTCGAACGCCCGAGGGTCCTGAACTCCTCAACCCAGGACTGCAACGTGGCGATCGTGCGGAACGGCATGACCCCTCCCAGGACGGTACGGCCGGTTGGTTAGGACCCATTATGGCGAAGGCGTCGGGAGTCTCGAGCGGCTCGAACGGCATGCTGACGACGGCCGGGGGAAGGACGAGGAGCGTCAGCACGTCCGAGCGAAGACTCGTCATGCTCAGGATCTGTCAGCCCCAGGTCCCGACTCGGCACTATGGGTGTTGAGGGCGTCGCGCAGTCCGGCGCGTGAGGTGACGCCGAGCTTCGGGAACGCTCGGTACAGGTGTGCGCCGACCGTACGCGGCGACAGGTAGAGGCGTTGGCCGATCTGCTTGTTCGTGGGCCCCGTGGCAGCGAGCTTCGCGATCTCCTGCTCCTGCGGGGTGAGCTCTTCGGCGGAAGAAATCTCTGAAGCCCAGCCCGTCGCGCGTAGCTCGGTTCGCGCCCGCGTAGCCCACCACGTCGCTTCGAGCGAGTCGAATGTCTCGGCGGCGGTGAGCAGCTGGTGCCGCGCACCGTGGCCGACCTTGCCCGTCGCAGCCGTTCACCATATTCGAGCCGGATGCGCGAGGAGAAACGGCCATCCGTTCGCACCGGGGATGGCGGGGCGATCTCCAACGCGAACGCGGACCGGCTAACGAGCCAGTAAGAACCCGATCAGCGCGGCAACGAAGATGGAGGACAGCAGCAGGCCGAACAGCCCAACTGCCCGAAGCAGCCCGTTGGAGAGCATGACGCCCCGGCCCGGTCCGAGTGCTCGGTGCTGAATCGCGTCGAGCACGTCGTTCACCCGGGCTGGGGCCGCCACGAGCAACACAGAGACCAGTAGGTCGAAGACGGTGATCAGTGCGAAGAGGATCATGGCTGGGATGAGCCTAGAAGGTGGCGACGCTCAGTAGTGTGCCGCCATACAGCGAATGCCGGCGCCCCTACTCGTAGCGCTTATCCTTTCGGGCGTTCTCGTAGTGGCTGGAGCGGTGGTGATTCTCGTCGCGCCTCAGGCATCAGCGTCCTTCGGATGGTTCGCCTACCAGCCGCTCTCCGATGCGGCGTTCATCCCCAGCGGATTCATCGTCCTGACGCAGACGGCCATCGTCGGTGGCGTCCTGGCGGTCGTAGGACTCAGCGGACGTGCTGCCGTAGTTGGCTTCGCCCTCGGCCGTCGCCGTCGCGTGGCCGAGTAACCGATCGTTTGAGGAATTGCCGAAGCGGGCTGAGGGATCCGAAGCGCGCTGCTCGTTTAGTGTCGAGGCGTGTCTTCCCGCAGCATCTACGTCGAGACGACCATCCGGGCGGACCTCGACACAGTTTGGGCTGCGACGCAGGACCCGGCCCAGCATGCGAGGTGGGACGTCCGTTTCTCCGAGATCCGGCCGGCGGGCGTCGCCGAGGCCGGTGCCGCGCGGTTTGAGTACGTCCGCCGCACACCGTTTCGCACTGTGCACGGCACGGGAGTGAACCTGGGGGAGGTCTCCCGCCCGGACGGGACCCGCACCTCCGCCCTTCGGTTCTGGAGACCCCGGACCGGTTCTCACCGATCCGCTCCGGGCGCGGCTACTGGCGGTACGAGCCGGTGCCCGGCGGCGTGCGCTTCATCACCGGGTACGACTACGAGCCGGGTTGGGGGCCGCTCGATGTGCTGGTCCGACCTGTCATCGGGTGGGCCACGGCCTGGAGCTTCGACCGGCTCCGGATTTGGCTCGAGCAGGGTGCACCGCCGGAGCGTTGGCCGCTGGCGAGCGCCGCCTGGCTGTGGCGACCGGATCGCCCCCGCGCGTCCCGGTGCCGGCGGGCGCCTGAGGGGCAGCGAAGGCGCGCCGACCACCTGCGAACGGCGCCGGCGACGCTATCGGCACTGCCCGACCCGCAGACGCGGCGATGACCTCCATGTTCGAGAGCGCACTCGGGGCCGAAGCGTTCGCGCGGCTGCACCCGATGATGCAGCGCAGGTTCGGCGTCGGCCTGGACCGCGGCGAGGCCTGCATCGGCAGGGGCGTAATGAGTGAGATTCGGCGCGGCCCGTGGTGGACCGTGCCCTTCCTGCAGATCGGCCGGCTCCGCAACATCCTGGTACCGGATGTCGGCACCGACGTTCCCTTCACTATCGAGAACTACCCCTACGTCGACCCGTTCGGCCGTGAGACGGTCACCTTCGTACGCGAGTACACCGTCGGCGGACGGCGGCGCAGGTTCGACGCGACGATGATCCTGGCCGGTGATCGGATCGTCGACTACCTCGGCACGCACCAGCACCTCGCCGTCGACCTCGACCTCACCTTGGATAAGGACGGTGGGTTGCTGCTGACCTCGGACGCGCAGCGATTCTACGAAGGAGTCATCGGCTTCCGCTTCCCAATGTCCTTCAGCGGGCGGGCGACCCTGCGCGAACGCTACGACGACGCGGACGAGCGGTTCCACGTCGATCTCGAGGTGCACAACGACCGCTTCGGCTTCCTGTTCGGCTACCAGGGCAGCTTCACCTGCGAATGGGAACCGGCCACCGACGCGCCAGGCCGGCTGAAGCCGCTCCGACACGAACTTCGCACCTGAGCGTGCCGCTGAGGGCTCGTCCTTCCGTCGGCGCAGACTGACGACGACGCTGTTGTGCTCGCCTCAGTCGGCCGACCGCACAGAGCCCGAGGTTCGGTAGTCCCGCGCGGGGTCAGACTTGCGCGCGCCGACGACGCGCGCGAGCGAGCGTGTCGAGTTCGGGCGGCTGCTGCTGAGGCGGCTGTCCGCGGGAACTTGTGACTATTGAGTGACTACGAGAGCGATTTTGCAATCGAGAGTCGCGACTCCGTTGGAGTCGAAATCCCGGATCACCACCGTAAACCTATCGAAGTGCATCCGTGTGGACTGTTTCCGTGCGATATGTGGGATTGCACGCGTGCTGCCGGAGCACGGAAAATGCCTCTGAGCAGGCAATTTACGACGAGCCGATGACGGTGTCTGGTTTCAGGACATCGTGAACGGATGTCTCAGGACATCGTGAACGGCGGGGTGGTTCGCGGCGGGATGTCTCAAGACATCGTGAACGGTGGGCAAGTACGAGCTGCTGATCAAGGCCGTGACCGTGCAAGGGCTCTCCTACGGCCAGGTCGCCGCCCGCTACGGGGTGTCGAAGACGCTCGTGCACAAGCTGCATCATCGGTGGCTCGAGGACGGCGAGGCGGCGTATCAGCCGCGCTCGAAACGACCCGCGTCCTCACCGACCCGCGCTCCGACAGCGGTGCGCGATCGGATCCTGGCCCTGCGGGACGAGCTGGTCCGGATGGGATTGGATGCCGGCTGCGACACGATCCACACCCACCTGACCGGCGAAGGGCATCAGGTCAGCCGGTCAACGGTGTGGCGGGTGCTCGCCCGCGCGGGCCGGATCGAACCGCAGCCGCAGAAGCGGCCCCGCAGCTCGTACTTGCGGTTCGCCGCGGACCGGCCCAACCAGATGTGGCAGTCCGACTTCACCCACTGGGCCCTGACTAGCGGGGCCGGGGTGGAGATCATCGGCTGGCTCGATGACCACTCCCGCTACCTGCTGCACCTCAGTGCCCACCGCCGCATCACCGGGAAGACCGTGACCGACACGTTCACCACCGCGGGCGACCTGCACGGGTATCCGGCGTCGACGCTCACGGACAACGGCATGGTCTACACCACCCGGTACGCCGGCACCATCACCGGCACCGGGAACCCGAACGCGTTCGAGACCCTGCTGGCCCTGTACGGCATCGCCCAGAAGAACGGGCTGCCCTACAAGCCGACCACCCAGGGCAAGATCGAACGGCTCTGGCAGACCCTGAAAAAACACCTGACCGCCCGACCCACCGCGACCATCGAGGAGCTGCAGGACGTGCTCGACAGCTTCCGCGACTACTACAACCAGCAGCGCCCGCACCGATCGCTGAACCGGCGCACCCCGGCGTTCGCGTACGAGCTGATCCCGAAAGCCACCCCGAGCGCACCCGAGGACCCGAACCTGTGGCGGGTCCGCTACGACCGCGTCGACCCCGGCGGGAAGGTCTCACTGCGGTATGCGAACCGGATGCTGCACCTGGGCATCGGCCGCCCCCACGCCGGCACCGACGTCATCGTCCTGATCCACAACACGAACGTCACCGTGATCGACCCCGACGGCACCGTGCTCAGCGAGCACCGAATCGACCCGGAACGGACCTACCAACCAGCAACGAAAAACGGCTGAACCCGCGTCATCCGCGGGTTCAGCCGTTCACGATGTCCTGAGACATCACAACGAGCCGATGACGGGAATCGAACCCGCGCTGTCTGCTTGGGAAGCAGAAGTTCCTAAGTGCCGGTTCATGGTGGCTCACTCAGGCTCACGAGCCGCGGAATCACGCCGGACGTGAAACGCAATGAGCCCGAGTGAGTTCCCCAAAACCGTGAGTTAACCGTGAGCAACGCCCAGTCCGAGCCGCTGATCGACTGCGACTATTGGATCGCGACGGTCCGGAAGCCAGCATTTCCCATTGACGAGTCGGGTGTGTTCTGCGAGCGCGCGGAGTTGCGGTACCGGTTGCAGTAGGAGATGTGGCACAGGTAGCTGCCGCCCCGAAGAACCCGGTTGATGCCATCGACCGGGCCGGTCGGACTCGACGTGGGCGAGGCCCGGTAGTAGGCGGGGTGGAACCAGTCGTGGCACCATTCCCACACGTTGCCGACGGGCTGCCAGAGCCCGTACCCGTTGGGGTCGAAGGTGCGCACCGGCGCGGTGGTGAGGAAGCCGTCCTCGCAGGTGTTGCGGCGAGGGAACTCGCCTTGCCAGATGTTGGCGCGCCAACCTCCGGCGTCGACCTCGTCGTCACCCCAGGGGTACTTCTTCGACTCGAGACCGCCTCGCGCGGCGTACTCCCATTCCGCCTCCGTCGGCAGACGGCGGCCAGCCCACTCGCAGTAGGCGATGGCATCGTTCCAGCTGACGTGGACGACGGGGTGGTCGCCGATGGCGTCGATGCCGGAGGCACGACCGCCGGGGTGCGCCCAATCCGCCCCGCGGACGCCGAACCACCAGGGCGTTCCCGCGGCAGGTCCCATGACGTCCTCGTCGGGAGCGGCGATGGCCAGGTGGAACACCGCCGAAAAGCCGAATACCTCCGCCTCCGTGCGGTAGCCGGTGTCCTCGACGAATCGAGCGAACGCCTCGTTGGTCACGCTCGTGGCATCGATCACGAACGCATCGAGGGCGACCTCGTGCATCGGCACCTCCCCGTCGGCGGCGTTGCGGTCACCCGATGAGTCGCCCATCTGGAACCGGCCGCCTGGAACTCGAACCTGCTCCACGCGGTGCCGAGCATCCTCGAGTGGTACGAAGGACGGCCGGCGTGCCGGCCCGACGCCGATGGAGAGGAACTCCGATCGTCCAGGTGCACCGCACGAGCACGAGGGAGCGCAGCCGGACTCCGCAGGGGCGCTGTCGCTCATGGCTTCACTGTCACCGAACGGGCGGTGAGGACCGCGTCGAACCGGGCGAGGAGCGGGTCGCTCGCCTCCTCCATCCACGACCGGAGCGCAGCGCGACGACGATCGAGCTCCTCGGCATGTCGGTCGTCGGTCACCAGGTTCCGGAGGCTGTGGGGATCGGCCCGCAGGTCGTAGAACTCCTCCTCGGCGCGATCGAGGTAGAAGCGAACACGCGCCGCGATTGCAGGGTCGTCCTCGGCCGCCTCGAGCATGGCGGGCCAGGTGAGCCCGATCATGTTCTCTGCTCGATACTGTTCGGTGCCGTCCGCCCAGGCGTTCCAAATGTAGCCGTACTCGTCATCCTGGAGGCAGCGCATCTCGTAGCGGCGCTTCATGGCCGTCTCGTGGAAGACCGTGACGACATGGTCGCGTCCCGCGGCCCGGGAGCCTGTCAGCAGCGGCAGGATGCTCCCGCCGTCGGTCGTACCAGGATCCACGCCTGCGACCTCGCAGAACGTGGCGAAGAGGTCGAGCATGTTCACGAACGCGTCGCGCTCGACGGAGCCGGGTCGAATGCGGCCAGGCCAGCGTGCGATCAGCGGTGTCTGGGTCGACTGCAGGTAGCAGTTCGCCTTGGAGAAGGGGAACGCCATGCCGTTGTCGGAGAGGAACACCACAAGAGTGTCGTGTGCGACACCGGCCTCCTCGAGCACATCCAGTACCGCCCCGACGACATCGTCGCATCGCCTCGACGAGCTCAGGTACTGCGCGTACTCGCGGCGGACCTCCGGCAGATCGGGCAGGTAGCCGGGCATGGGATCGGCCTCGTCGCTTCCGAAGACGCGGCTCGGCGCCGGAATGCCCTGTTGCTGTTGCTCGTCGAAGAAACGGCCGACGTCTTCGGCGCCGTGGAACGGGCGGTGCGGGTCATGGGCGTTCACCATGAGGAACCACGGCCGGTCGCCGGCGCCCGTGATGAACCCGGACGCTTCCTCGGCGTACCGCCGCGGATCCCGGCCCATGCCGAGTTCGCCCATGTCCACGGCGAGATCCCACTCGAATCGGTCCACCGGCTGGAGGTGAGTCACCTTGCCGAGGATCCCGGAAAGGTACCCGGCCGGCCGGAGCACGTCGGTGAGCAGGGGGACGTCGTCATGGATCGGCTCGAAGCCCTCGGCGCCGTTCCGGTGCGGCCAGCGCCCGGTGAGCATCGCCGACCTACTCGGCTGGCACACTGCGATGGGCACGTGGGCCCGTCCGAAGATCATGCCGTCGGCCGCGAGACGGTCGAGGGTGGGCGTGACGCCGGACGGGCCGCCGAACGCCCCTGGCGTCGTTCCTTCCATGTCGTCGGCCGTGATCAGCAGGATATTGGTCGTCATTGATCCGAGCTCCTCGCCGCAGGCGGGCTGCGTTCTATAGTGATGAGCAGTTAACTCGAACTGATTCCGCACAAGGCGCAGGATCGCATCGCTCGAAGCTAAGTGATTTGTATCATACACGAGGCAGCCGGGCCCCCGCCCGGGCGATGGAAGGAAGGGACGGCCGGTGACCAAGCTCAACCTGCTCGAATCCGTATTGCTCGGGCTGCTCGCGCGACGATCGAGCGCAGGCTACGACATCCGCAAGTACTTGGAGAAGACGGGCCGGATTTACGGGTACGTGCCCCAGGCCTCGCAGATCTACCGGCAGCTCGCCACGATGGTCGAGCGCGGTTTGCTGGAGTACGAGGTGGACACCGACCGCAGCGGCCCCGACGCCAAGGTGTACTCACTCACGCAGGCGGGATTCCGCGCATTCCTCGATTGGGTCGACGCCCCGTTCACCCCGACCGAGCGACCGATGGACGCTCACTTCCAACGGCACTTCGTCCTGGCCGGCGCGGTGTCGCCGGTCATCGCCCTGCGGATCGTCGACACCGAGTTGGCCTACCGGGAACAACAGGAGGCGAACTGGGCTGCCGACATGCTGTTGCCCGGCGTCGTCGTCGAGCCGTTCGACGCCGACTGGATGGATGAGGCCGCCTACCTCGGTGACAGCCGAGGCAACCAGTTGGCGAGTCTGCACATCTCCTGGCTGCGAACCACCAGCCGGAGGATCCGCCGATACATCGAACGGTACGGCGCCGTCTGGCCCGATCCGCGTTGGTCGGCACTGGCGGGCGAGTAGGCGCGGGACGGAGTCGGACCTCGTCGCGGACGTCGAGTACAACACTAATCACATATGAGAATCTCGACTCTCTCTGCCGTTGGGTTGTAGCACTATGTGAAAAGTGCTATTCTCGCCTCCACTGGCCGAACGGCCGGTCTCACACGACAAAGGAGTTCTCTGTGAACAGGCTCACCCGCATCACGCTGGGAGCGGTGGCGCTGACCTCGGCCACTGCACTCGCGTTGACTGGTTGCTCGGGAACCGATGCATCCTCCGGCAGCGACCAGGCTGCCTCGTGGCCCGAACTCACCATCGCCGCGGTGGTGGAGCCCACGAGCTTCGACCCCGCCCAGGCCGCCGAGGCGAACTTCGCCCAGTTCTTCCAGCCGGTCTTCGACACGCTCATCCGTCGCATGCCCGACGGCGAGCTGGCACCCATGCTGGCCACCGAGTGGGCGCTCTCCGACGACGGACTGAGCGCTACCCTCGACCTCCGTGACGATGTCACCTTCTCCGACGGGACGGAGTTCACCCCCGACGTCGCCAAGCTGAACCTCGAGCGCTTCCGCGACGCAGGTGGGCCGTTCGCCGCCAACCTGTCCAACCTCGAGTCCGTCCAGGTGGTCGATGATGACACCATCGAGCTGGTCCTCACACGTCCCGATCCCGACATCTTCCAGTACCTCGGCAACAGCGCCGGCTACATGGCGAGCCCCGCGCAGTTCGACAGCGCAACGGTCGACACCGAGCCCATCGGCTCCGGCCCCTACGTGCTCGACCGGAGCGCGACGGTGACCGGGTCGGAGTACACCTACACGAAGCGCGACGACTATTGGGATGCCGAGGCCGAGTGGGACTTCTTCGACACCCTGGTGATCAAGCCCATCGCCGACCCCACCGCACGGATGAACGCCATGAAGTCCGGGGAGGTCGACTCGGGCATCATCGAGCCCAAGTCGATCCCGGAAGCTGAGGGCGCTGGTCTCAACGTCACGACGTTCCAGGTGAACTGGTACGGACTGTCGATCTTCGACCGTGGCGGTGCCATCGTCCCGGCGCTGGCCGAAGTCGAGGTCCGTCAGGCGCTCAACTATGCCGTGAACACCGAGAACATTCTCAAGGCAGTCGAGCTCGGCTACGGCGAACCGACGAACCAGCAGTTCAACCCTGACTCGGAAGCCTTCCTCGACAACCTGGAGGGCACGTACGAATACGACCCCGAGAAGGCGAAGGAGCTTCTCGAGGATGCCGGCTACGGTGACGGATTCGACGTCACGATGCCTCGCTCCGCGGCGATGGATCCCGCCATGGTCGCCTCCCTCGAGCAGGACCTGGCCGCCGTCGGCATCCGGGTCAAGTGGGACGAGGTGCCGGCAACCGATCTCGTGCCGGTCCTGCGTCAGGGCAAGTACGCGATGTCGTGGATGTCGTTCGCCCAGCCACCGACCGCTTGGGGCACCGTCAGCCGCTTCCTGCTGCCGAACTCGCCGTGGAACGTGTTCAAGACCGAGGACCCGCGGATCAACGAGTTCGCCAACACGGCCCTCGCGAGCCTTACTGATCAGGACGCCTACGACGAGGCCGTCCAGGGCATCAACGAGATCGTCGTCACCGACGCGTGGAACGCGCCGTGGTACCGCGTCGAGCAGGGTGTGGCCAGCCGCTCTGGCTTGAACGTGGAGCCGCAGGCCGGCCAGGCCGCCCCGTCGATCTACAACTACTCGGTCGGCGGATAACCACCGACCGGCACCGGTCCGGGGGCTTCGGCCCCCGGACCACCTGAAGGGAGAACTCAATGTTGAGCTTCATCACCCGGCGACTGGTCGGCGGCATCCTCCTGGTCTTCGTCGCCTCCTCGCTGACCTTCCTGCTCATGAACGTCAACAGCAGCGGCATCGCCATCCGCATCCTGGGCGACCAGGCCACCGCGGAGCAGATCGCCGCCAAGGAAGCCGAACTGGGCCTCGACCAGCCCATCCTCCAGCGCTATGTCGAGTGGCTCAGCGGCGCCGTCCGTGGTGACTTCGGCACGTCATGGTTCACCAGCGAGGCCGTCTGGCACACCGTGTTCTCGCGGCTCCCGGTCACGTTCTCGCTGGTCATGGGAACCATCATCGTCACCGCCATCCTCGCGACCATCCTGGGCGTGATCGCCGCCATCCGCCGCGGGTGGGTGGACCGGGTGGTCCAGGTCCTGTCGGTCATCGGCGCGGCGGTCCCGAACTTCTGGCTCGGTCTCGTCCTGGTGATCGTGTTCGCACTTCAGCTCGGATGGTTCCCCGCCACCGGCTACGTCCCTGTGACGACCTCGGTGAGCGGATGGCTCTACACCATCACCCTGCCGGTCGTCGCCCTCTCGCTGGCGGCCATTGCCGCGGTCACGCAGCAGGTGCGCAGCGCATTCATCGATGTCGAGGGTCGCGACTACGTCCGAACCCTCCGCAGCCGCGGCATCAGCGAACGTACCGTGCTTCTCGGTCACGTGCTCCGCGGGGCCGCCACGCCGGGGCTGACCATCCTCGGTCTCCAGTTCGTCGCCCTCCTCGGCGGCGCCGTCGTGGTCGAGCGGGTCTTCTCGCTCCCCGGCCTCGGCGACACCATCGTCAACGCGACCACGAGCGGCGACCTCCCGCTCGTCATGGGCGTCGTCACGGTCAGCGTGGCGCTCGTCGTCATCATCAACCTGCTCATCGACCTCCTCATCGGTTGGATCAACCCGAAGGTGCGTGTCTCATGACCACCGACGTCCTCTCCGCGGACGCGCTCGAAGCGGCCGAGGCCGGCAAGGGGCGCTCCCTCACCCGACGACTCCTGCGCAACCCCCTGGGTGTGACGGCCATCGCCCTACTCGCACTCGTCATCCTCGCCAGCATCCTCGCGCCGTGGATCGCGCCCTACGACCCGAACGCGGCCGACCTCTCGAAGGCGTTCCTCCCGCCCAGCCCGGAGCACTGGCTCGGCACCGACTCCGCCGGCCGCGACGTGCTCTCCCGACTGCTCTACGGCGGCCGGCTCACCCTCGCCGGCGCCGCGATCACCCTGGTCGTCGCCGTCGTCGTGGGCCTGGTGTCCGGGCTCATCGCCGGCTACTACGGCAAGTGGTTCGACACCCTGAGCGACCTGTCCACAAGCCTCATCATGGCCCTGCCGAACATGATGATCCTGCTGGCCATGCGGGTCGTGGTCGGCCCCTCGCTCTGGATCACCATGGCGATCTTCGGTCTCCTGATCTCGCCGAGCATCTACCGCCTCGTGCGTAGCGGCGTCCGACAGGTCAAGGGCGAACTGTACGTCGATGCGGCCCGCGTCAGCGGCCTCTCCGACACCCGCATCGTGAGCAAGCACATCCTCTTCGTCGTGCGAGCGCCGATCATCATCCAGGCCGCCCTCGTCGCCGGCATCGCGATCGCGATCCAGTCCGGTCTCGAGTTCCTCGGGCTCGGCGACCAGACCGTCCCCACCTGGGGTGTGATGCTCAGCGAGGCGTTCCGGAACATCTACATCGCCCCGATGCTCATCATCTGGCCGGGTGTTGCCATCGCCCTGACCATCGGCTCGCTGGTCCTGCTCGGCAACGCACTCCGCGACGCCCTCGAGGACAAGCCGAGCGTCCCGCGACTGCGGCGCGAGCCGTCCGCCGAGATCAAGGCGTTCACGGCCGCGATCGCAGAACTCGCCCCGCCGACGGAGAACGTGACGCTGAGCGTGCGCGGGCTGACGGTCGGGTATCCGACGAGCCAGGACGCCATCACGAGCGTCATCCGCAACGTCTCGTTCGATGTCGGCCGCGGCGAGATCGTCGGCCTCGTGGGCGAGTCGGGATCGGGCAAGACCCAGACGGCCTGGTCGATCCTCGGCCTCCTCCCGCGAGGTGCCGTGATCCAGAGCGGTGCGATCTACCACGACGGCGAGGACCTCCTCGCGGGTGGCGGGCGGCTCCAGCGCGCCCGACTCGGTCGTCAGATCGCATACGTTCCCCAGGAGCCGATGTCCAACCTGGACCCCCTGTTCACGATCGGGCACCAGCTCATCGCGCCGATGCGGAAGCACCTGAAGATCTCCCGCGCCGAGGCGCACGATCGAGCGGTGGCGCTCTTGGAGCGCGTGGGCATCAAGGATCCCGCACGAACCATGAAGGCGTACCCGTACGAGATCTCCGGAGGGATGGCCCAGCGCGTGCTGATCGCCGGTGCCGTCTCCTGCGATCCCGACCTGATCGTCGCCGACGAGCCGACCACCGCGCTCGACGTGACCGTCCAAGCCGAGATCCTCGACCTGCTCCGGAGCCTCCAGGAGGAGCGTGGCCTGTCGATGGTGCTCGTCACCCACAACTTCGGAGTCGTCGCCGACCTCTGCGATCGCGTCGTGGTGATGCGCGGGGGCGAGGTCGTCGAGGACGGCGCGACCGAGTCGACATTCTTCAACCCGACCGCCCCGTACACGAAGGCACTCCTGTCGGCCACGCTCGACGGGACGGTGCCGCGGAACCTACGTGATGCCGAGAAGGCCGCGCTCCACACCGGGCGGATCCCCGACGCGGCCGACGAGGCCACGCCCGGCACCCGTAAGGAGGCCACCAATGTCTGACACGCTGCTCGAGGTCTCGAACCTCGTCGTCGAGTTCCCAGGCCGGCGGCGCCGCGCCCCCTTCCGAGCACTGAAGGGAGTGTCGATCGACATTCGCCCCGGTGAGACGGTCGGGCTGGTCGGCGAGTCGGGATCGGGCAAGACCACCCTCGGTCGCGCCATCCTCGGCCTCGCGCCGGTCACCAGTGGCGAGATCACGTTCGAGGGCAAGTCCATCGTCGGGTTGGGCAAGTCCGAGCGACGCGCGGTGAGTCGCGACCTGCAGGCGGTCTTCCAGGACCCGTACACGTCGCTCAACCCGGCGCTCACCATCGAGGACATCCTGTCCGAGCCCCTCACCGTGCAGGGGATCGCCGGGAAGGAGGCCCGCTCGCGCGTCCGCGAACTGCTCGACGCCGTCGGCCTCCCGTCGGACGCTGCCGGCCGGCGGCCGAACGAGTTCTCGGGCGGCCAGCGGCAACGTGTCGCGATCGCCCGGGCCCTCGCTCTCCGCCCGAAGCTGATCGTGTGCGACGAGCCCGTGTCGGCACTCGACCTCTCCACCCAGGCGCGCGTGCTCGACCTGTTCATCGAGATCCAGGAACGCACGGGCGTGGCCTACCTCTTCATCTCGCACGACCTCATGGTGGTCCGCCACATCAGCCACCGGGTCGCGGTCATGTACCACGGCGAGATCGTCGAGTTCGGTCTGGGCGAGGACGTCACCACGCGGCCCAGCGACGCGTACACGCAGCGGCTGCTCGCCGCATCCCCGGTCTCCGACCCGCGCGAGCAGAAGGTGCGGCGCGAGCAGCGCTGGGCCCAGCTGGCAGCGACCGCCTGATCCGGGCCGAATCACAGACCACCGAAAGGACCACCCATGAACCAGTCGGGCCACCGACCCCCCAACATCGTCCTGATCCTCACCGACGATCACGCCGCGCACTCCATCGGCGCGTACGGTTCGGTCGTCAACGAGACGCCGCGCATCGACGAGATCGCGGCGGAGGGCGTGCGGTTCGAGAACTGCTTCGTCACCAACTCGCTCTGCTCGCCGAGCCGCGCCTCGATCCTGACGGGCACCTACAGCCACGTCAACGGCGTCACAACCCTCTTCACGCCGATCGACGCCAGCCAGCCGACGTTCATCTCGCAGCTGAAGGAAGCCGGCTACCGCACCGGCATCGTCGGTAAGTGGCACATGGGCGAGGACCACGACGCGAACCCGCAGGGCTTCGACTACTGGGACGTGCTCATCAACCAGGGCGAGTACTTCGACCCGCGGTTCCTCTCACCTGACGGTATCCGCCACGAGCAGGGGTACGCCACCGACGTGATCACCGACCTCGCCATCAACTGGGTCGAGAGCCTCGAGGGCGACGAGCCGTGGTGCCTGCTGGTGTGGCACAAGGCACCCCACCGCCCGTGGGAGCCCGACGAGAAGCACGCCGACATGTACTCCGACCCGATTCCGGTTCCGGGCACGTTCTGGGACGATTACAGCACGCGCTCAGCCTCAGCTCGGCGGGCGCTCATGCGCATCGCGGACTACATCAACATGGAGGACCTCAAGGTCGCGCCTCCGCAGGGTCTCACGTACGAGGAGCTCGCGCTCTGGAAGTACCAGCGGTTCATGGAGGACTACCTCCGCTGTGTGGCATCCGTCGACGACAACGTGGGCCGGCTCATCGACTGGCTGCGAGACCGCGGCGAGTTCGACGACACGTTGCTGATGTACAGCTCCGACCAGGGTTTCTTCCTGGGCGATCACGGATGGTTCGACAAGCGGTTCATGTACGAGGAGTCGCTTCGCATGCCGCTGCTCATGAGCTACCCGCGTGCGATCGAGGCCGGCTCGGTGCACGAGGGCATCGTCACCAACGTCGACTTCGCGCAGACCGTACTGGATGCCGCGGGCGCGCCGCACCACGAACGGATGCAGGGTCGAAGCTTCTGGGGAGACGTGGCCGGCGAACCGACCAGTCCCCCTGCGGAGGGAATGTACTACCGGTACTGGGAGAACGACGACTGGTTCCACAAGGCGCCGGCACACTACGGCTTCCGCGATCACCGGTACAAGCTCATCTGCTACTACAACCGCAGCGTCGGGCTCGCCGGTGCCGGCTTCTTCGAGTACCCCACCGAATGGGAGCTCTTCGACCTCGAAGTCGATCCGCACGAACTGCGGAACGTCTACGACGATCCCGCCTACGCCGAGATCCGTGAACAGCTGAAGGTCAAGCTGGCCGACGCCCAAGCCGCCGTCGGCGATGAGCCCATCGAGGCGGTGGACGTCGCCGACGCACGATTCTCGGTGCTGTCGAGGTTGACCGGCTCATGAGCGCCGACCGCCCGACGGCGTCGCGGCGGCCGAACATGCTGTGGATCTCGACGCACGACATCAACCCCGACCTCGGCTGCTATCGCGGCGTATGGCCGGGCGCGGATGCCGCGCGCACGCCCCATCTCGATGAGCTCGCCGCCGAAGGGGTGCGGTTCGACCACGCATTCGCGACCTCGCCGGTGTGCGCGCCGTCCCGCTCCGCGGTGATGACCGGGTGCTTCCCGACGTCGATCGGCACGCACCACATGCGGTCGAAGGCGGTGCCGCCACCCGAGGTGCGGCTGTTGAGCGAGTACCTCCGGAGCGCCGGGTACTACGCGACGAACAACGTGTTCACCGACTTCCAGGTCGAGGTGCCGGGAACGGCGTTCGACGCGTGCATGTCGATCGCGCACTGGCGGGACCGACCGGATCCCCAGCAGCCGTTCTTCGCGGCGTTCCATGGCATGACGACGCACGAGTCGCAGATCTACCTGGATGATGAGGCGTTCTCGCGAGTCACCTCAGGGCTGTCGCGCGCGGAACGGCACGATCCAGAACAGGTGCCGGTACCGCCGTACCACCTCGACACGGAGGTGTTCCGCACCGCGTGGACCCGATACCACGACCTCATCACCGTCATGGACCGATGGGTCGGCGACCTCCTCGCGCAGCTCGACGAGGATGGCCTCGCTGAGGACACCATCGTGGTGTTCTGGAGCGATCACGGTGCCGGGTTCCCGCGAGCCAAGCGGTGGGCCACCGAGGCCGGGCTGCGGGTGCCGCTCATCGTGCGATGGCCCGCGCGCATCGCGGGAGGGCGGGCGCGAACGGATGTCGTGCACCTCGCCGACCTCGCCCCATCGATGCTGCGCATGGCCGGGATCGACGTGCCCGCCCACATGCAGGCGAAGCCGCTGTTCGACGAGGACGGCGCCGACCTCGTGCAGGGCGAGTACGCGTTCGGCGGACGGGACCGGATGGACGAGCAGCGAGACTGCTCCCGCACCGTACGGGACCGCCGGTACCGATACATCCGGCACCGGCATCCGGATCGCTCGCCGATGCAACTGCAGCACTACGCAGAGCCTTTCTCCACTTGGCGACAGCTGCGCCAGTACGTCAATGACGAGGCGCGGCAACGCGCGGCGGGAGAGACCCCGGATCGGCTGACGCCGCTGCAGCGGCAGGTCACCGGCCCGCGGAAACCCGACGAGGAACTGTACGACCTCGCCCAGGACCCGCACGAGACCCGCGACCTGGCCGGTGACCCGGAGTACGCGGCAACCCGCGTGCGTCTCTCGGAGGCCCTCGACGACTGGCTGAACCGAGTCGGCGACGCAGGACTGATCGACGAGGACGACCTCATCGAAGCGTGGCGCCCCGGCGGCGAGTGGCAGGTCACCGACGCGCCGACCGTGACCTCCGACGCGGGCGGCGCGCTGTCACTCACGTGCTCGACCGAGGGCGCCCTCATCGGGTGGACCCTCGACCCGCCCGACCCCGACGCGCGCACGCGCAGTTTGCAGGAACGCATCAGCGGCGATCCCGAGCCCGACGGCCGTCGATGGCACATCTATACCGACCCGCTTCCCCCTACCAGCACGCCGCGATGGGCGCGCGCATGGCGCCTCGGCTACCGAGGCAGCGATGCCGTGCGGCTGCCCGCGCAGCATCCGATCCAAGCTTCATGAGAGGAACGACCATGACCGACACCGTTGCCCGCACCCCCGATCCCGCTGCCACTGCGACGCCCGACGTGGACCTCTCCAGGTTCGACGAACTGCTTGCGCGGCTCACGCTGGAGGAGAAGGTGCGGCTGCTGACCGGCCGCGACTTCTGGACCACCTGGCCCATCGAGAAGATCGGCCTGCGCCGGATCCTCGTCTCGGACGGCCCCAGCGGGGTACGCGGTGAGGTCTGGGACGAGCGCTCGCCGTCGCTGAACCTTCCGTCGGCGACCGCCCTGTCGGCGTCATGGGACCCCCAGATCGCGGCACGGTACGGCGCGGCGTCCGCGGTCGAGGCGCGACGCAAGGGCGTGGACGTGGTGCTCGGCCCGACCATCAACCTCCACCGTTCGCCCCTCGGCGGCCGACACTTCGAGGCGTTCAGCGAAGACCCGGTGCTCACGGCCGGGCTTGCCGCCGCATACGTCGGCGGCGTGCAGGAGAACGGGGTCGGTGCGACACCCAAGCACTACATCGCCAACGACTTCGAGACCGAGCGTTTCACCGCCGACGTCCGCGTCAGCGACCGGGCGCTCCGCGAGGTGTACCTGCGCGCCTTCGAGGATGCCATCGTCGAGTCGCGCGCGTGGCTCGTGATGAGTGCCTACAACTCGATCAACGGCGCGACCGCGACCGAGAACGAGCTGCTCGAAACGCCGCTGAATTCCGAGTGGGGCTTCGACGGCGTGGTCATCAGCGACTGGACGGCCGTGCGCAGCATCGAGAGCGCCAAGCACGCGCAGGATCTCGCGATGCCCGGGCCCGACGGCGCCTGGGGCGATGCCCTGGTCGAGGCCGTCCGTCAGGGTGAGGTCCCGGAATCGGCGATCGATCGCAAGGTGCGACGCATCCTGCTGCTCGCCGCCCGTGTCGGGGCGCTCGAGGGATACGAGCCCGTCGCGGCAGAACCCGCGCACGTCGAGGACGGCGTGGCCTTCGCCCGAGAGGCGGCGGTCGAGGGATCGGTGCTCGTCGAGAATGACGGCATCCTCCCGCTCGCGCCGCCGTCGAGGATCGCCGTCATCGGGCACAACGCCCGACAGGCACGTACGCAAGGTGGTGGCAGCGCCACCGTGCTGCCCGAGAAGGTCGTGTCCCCCCTCGAGGGAATCGCCAGCGCCTTCCCGCAGGCGCAGGTCTCCTATTCGCTGGGCGCCATCGTGCAGGAGGGCTTGGCCGAGCTGGACCGCGAGGGCATGCGGAACCCGGCCACCGGCGGCCCGGGGGCTCGCGTGGAGTTCCTCGACGCCGATGGTCGGGTGATCTTCGCCGAGGACCGGCTCGCGAGCGGCCTGGTCTACTTCGGCGGTGACGCCCCGATCGCACGCATGGACTCGATCGTGTTCGAGACCGAGTACGAGCCCAGCGAGTCCGGTCGCGTTCGGCTGGGGTTCGCGTCGGTCGGGACCGGCCGGATCTACGTCGACGGTGAGCTGCTGGGCGAGGCGACCGCCGAATCGGAGCACGACGACGTTGCGGGTGCCTTCCTGGCTCCGCCGTCGGTCTCCGTCCCCGCCGCCTTCGAGGCCGGCCGGCGACGTCGGATCCGGATCGAGTTCACCCCGACGCACCTCGGTGGCGGCCTGAGCAACGCGTTCAGCATCGTCGTCGGAACCGAGCCGGCGGACACGGATCCCGAGGCGCTGATCGCCGAGGCGGCCGCCGCAGCCGCCGCGGCCGAGGTCGCGATCGTCGTCGTGGGCACCAACTCGCGTGTGGAGTCGGAGGGCTTCGACCGCACGGACCTCGCACTGCCGGGCCGGCAGGACGACCTTGTCCGCGCGGTCGCTCGCGCCAATCCTCGAACGATCGTGATCGTGAACTCCGGCTCCCCGGTGCTGCTGCCCTTCCGGACGGATGTCGCAGCCGTGCTGCTGACTTGGTTCGGCGGACAGGAGTACGGCAACGCCATCGGCGACGTCCTCACCGGACGCCGAGAGCCGGGCGGCCGCCTGCCGACCACTTGGCCGGCACAGGAGAACGACGTTCCGGTCATCGACGTCACGCCGGTCGACGGAGTCCTCACCTACGACGAGGACATCCACATCGGATACCGAGCGTGGCTCCGGGCTGACCGGCAGCCGGCGTACCCGTTCGGACACGGACTCGGCTACACGACATGGCAGCTCGTCGATGCGAGCACCGACGGATTCGTCGGCGACCACGCCACAGTGGAGGTGCGGCTCGCCAACTCGGGCGACCGGGCCGGCAAGCACGTCGTGCAGGTGTACGCCGAGCGCGCCGACTCGCGCGTCGACCGTCCCGCACGCTGGCTCGTCGGATCCGCGGTCGTCCGCGCCGGCGCGGGTGAATCCGTCACCGCGCTGGTGCGCGTGGCTCGTCGCGACCTGGGGTACTGGCAGGACGGCTGGGTCGAGGAGCCGGGGGAGTACCGGCTTCGGATCGGTTCGTCCGTGGCCGACCTGCCGCTCGAGGTGACGGCGTCGCTGTGACCGGCGACACCGGCACCGAGTCACGCGTGCGGGCCGGCTGGAGCCACCTGTTCGCGATGCTCAAGGTCGGCGTGATCGGGTTCGGGGGCGGCAGTGCCCTGATCCCGGTCATGGAGAAGGAACTCGTGCGGCCGGGCCGGCTCCGCGAAGGCGAATTCGTGCAAGACACGGTCATCGCCAACATCACCCCGGGGGCGCTGCCCGTCAAGCTGGCGGCGCTCTCGGGAGCCCGCCTCGGCGGGTCGAGACTCTCGGTGGGCGGCGCCCTTCTCGTCGCCTTGCCGGGAACGGCCGCCACGGTGACGCTGCTCGCAGTGTTCGCGCAGCTCGGGCCCGGCGCCATCCGCTCGATCGAGTTCGCATCGCTGGGCGTCACCGCGTTCATCCTGTACCTTCTCGCCCACTACGTGGTGAAGGTGCTCGCGCCGGGGCACCGGATCCGAGCCGTGCCGATCGTCATCGCGGTGGCAGCCTTCCTTGCCAGCGGCGCTGGGAAGACCGTTCAGCTCGGGATGGACATTGGCGGCATCGGCGGGAGCTCCGCAGTGCCCGAGCTCTCGGCGCTGGGCCTGGTCCTCGTCGCTCTGATCGCGATCACCGTCCTCTCGCTCTGGCAGTACCTGCGTCGCCACCGGCTCGACGAATCCGAGCCGGACGAGCCGCGACCAGGTCAGGTCAGGCGCGCCATCCGTTCGGTCGCCGTGCTCACTGCACTCACAGCGGGAGGTCTGGCGATGGCGTTGGCGGTCCCACCCGTCGGCGACACGATGCGATTCCTCGGGCTCGTCCTCGCGTCGACGGTGACGTCCTTCGGCGGCGGCGAGGCGTACGTCGGAGTCGCCGACGGCTTCTTCGTCGCGGGCGGCAATCTCGACTCGAGCGTCTTCTACGGCCAGGTCGTTCCGGTGGCCAACGCGCTGCCAGGACCGATCCTCGTGAAGATCGCCGCAGGCATCGGATTCGTGCTCGGCGAGGACCAAGGGCTGCTCGTCGCCGCTGCCGCGTGCTTCGTGGCGGTGGGGTCGTGCAGCGCGATCGCCGTGGCGCTTCTGGCCGGCTACGACCGGGCACGCAATTCGCTGCTGATCCGGAACGTGTCGACGTACATCATGCCCGTGATCTGCGGTCTGCTCGCCTCGACCTCGGTCGCGATGCTGCACTCCAACGTGCGCATCGGCGCTGAGGCCGATTTGCCGGCGTCTGTCACTGTGCTCGGCAGCATCGCGCTCGCCATGCTGGTGCCGGTGGTCCGTCGCCTGGTTCGCGTGCCCGACATCGTGTTCATCGTCGCGTACGCGGCGCTGACCTTCGTCGTGCTCCAGGCGATCTGACTGTCGAGTGACCCGACCCCGACAAGCCGCGCGACCATCATCCGTGACGTCCTCGGCTCTTGCAAGACGCTCTGAGGTGGCACGCTCACGGGCGAATGGGGGACGACCGCGTCGAGCGGCCGAGAATTCCCGAGAGCGTGCCACCTCGTCCTATGCCGGGGCGCCGACTCCGAGCTGCATCAGGTCCTCCCCGATGACCAGGTCGCCGCTGAAACCCCGCTGTGCTGCGCGGAGGCGCTTCACATCGACATTGCTCGGGACCATGTGCGAGAGCACGAGCGTCCGAACACCGGCGGGCTCTGCGACGTCGCGACCCACCTGCTCGATGGTGGTGTGGGACGCGAGCAGATGTGCCTTGACCGCCTGCCCCGCGGTGCCCCCGATGACTGCGGCGAGTTCATCCGCGAACGCGGGGTCGATGACCTCGTGGACCAGGTAGTCGGCGCCCTGGGCTAGCTCGATGAGGTTCTCGCTCGGCGCGGTGTCGCCCGAGATCACGACCGACCCGTCCGGAGTGTCGAATCGGAATGCGAACGCGGGCGCGGTCGGTCGGTGGTCCACGAGGGTAGCGGTGACCGAGACGTTGCCGTCCTGCCACACAGGGAACGGTGACACCCGGGGCGGAATGCCGGCCTCGTCCACCGCCCACAGGGCGGAGATGTCGATGTCGCTCAGGCTGAAGTGCGGCCACGGGCCGGGCGCGCCGCTGTCGCGAATGCGGTCGTTGAAATCCGCCGCGAAGGCCTGGTCGAGGTACTCGGTCATCGCGGAAATACCTGGGGAGGGGCGTTCCGGGTTCACAATCGGAGGCGTCGGACGGCCCGGCGGGAACACGCGAGAGAGCGTTTCGCGGTCGCCAGGGCCGAAGACGCGGATGGGGTCGCTCGAAGCGCCGGTGCGGTTGGTCATGCCCGTCGAGTACACCGCCGGCCATTCGGCCAGGTGGTCCGAGTGCATGTGCGTGAAGAAGATGCCTCGCACGTTCGTGAATGCGCGCCCGCCGAATCCCTGCCCGGCGAGTTCGGCCTTCGTCAGCTGCATGTGCGAACCGTGTCCGAGATCGACCAAGTAGAGACCACCGTCGTAGACCACGGCGGTGGAGACGCCCACCCGTTCCGCGCTGAGGATCGTCGGACCGCCGCCGGTGCCCAGGAGCACCAACTTCGTCCGGAAGCGCGAGGTGCTCGCCCGACCCTCTCCGGGAACGGCCGAGGCCGACGTGGCACCGGCCAGGGACAGGCCGCCGAGCACGGTCGACGCTCCGACGGCCTGCAGGAACCTGCGGCGGGAGGACTCGGGAAGGCGGGAAACCGCGTGATCGATGACATCGCACATGACGAACGTCCTTTCAATTCTCGGTGAGGGTGAGGTGGGATCCGGTGCGGGGGGGGGGGGGGGGGGGGGGGGGGGGGGGGGGGGGGGGAGGGGGGGGGGGGGAGAAGAGGGAAGCGGGAAGGCGAACGGGCGTGGC